>NZ_QKVM01000041.1 GCF_003231305.1 Pseudomonas sichuanensis
TTTTATGCGGTGGTACAACAACGAGCACCGACATAGCCGCATCCGGTTCGTCACACCGGCTGAGCGGCATCGAGGGCTGGACCATCAGGTCTTGGCCCGGCGACATGAGTTGTACGAACGAGCCAAGGAAAACAAACCGGAGCGGTGGTCAGGCCGGACGCGTAACTGGGAACCGATCGGCACCGTGTTGTTGAACCAGGATCGAGAGCAACAGAACGAGAAAATGGCGGCATAGTTAGACGGTTGACGCGACAACTACCTTGAAAAATGCCGTCATGGTAGCTAAGCTAGCACCCCACTAACAATATCGCTATCAGCACATACCGCACCCTGTTCGAACTAATGGATTGTGATGGACACACCAAATAACTCACTGTATGAGGCAACCCATGAAAAAGCAATTAAAAATAATTCTGCTCGCGTCCCACCTGGCTCTGTTTGGCGCGGGAGTTGGGCTAGGGATCTATATACTTCCGATTTTGACAGCACAAGAAAACGCCACCATCGCCGAAATTGAAGAAGTGCAAAAGGTGGCAAAGTATAGCGGAGAGTTCAAGAAAGATCAGAAAGGCAGCGACGCCCTTCACTGGGCGAATGGACAACTTTTTGTTACGGATAACGAAATTGTATTTAAAGGTGATGTAGCACCTGGTCCAGACTACAAAATTTACCTGACAAAGAAACAAGCCACCGACAAAGAATCGTTTTTGGACATAAAGAAAGAAGCAATTCTGATTGGCGAATTGAAAAACTTCGGGAATTTCAAGAAAACCATTCCTGCAAGCGTCAACGTCAACGAGTTTACAACGGTCCAAATATGGTGCGAGCATTTCTCTAAGTTCATCGGCTCCGCAAAATATCAGTAAACAAGCTTAAACTTGGATCTTGCCTGTTCACGAATAACATGCGCCTCATGCCAATGGAAATTAAAGTCTTGCCGGGCATGAGGCCTCCCCTCCACGTCTAGATTCTTGAAGTCAAAATTGACCTCAACCGACCCTCAGACACTGACTACGATGCCTGCATACCCTGAAGCGGTTCACCAGATGGGCTTGCGACAGAGATAAGTACGCGCCAACCTCAGATGCCGCTAAGGCTCTATACGCCGCCTTATCGGAATGGGTGGAATTTTGCGCGCGAGCGTCTAATGTTATCCAAGAGCGAGGGCTCTGATTAGTCCCGTCTCCCATGAAGATTCGCAGACTAAGACCCCTATTAAATCTGTAACATTTCGCTAGTTAAACGTTCATAGTGGAGATAAATAAAATGATTTCTTTACTGTGGGGTGAAATTAACCATATCGACAATGTTAGACCCATAGACGATGAGGACCTGCCATGTCTAAATGAAATATTTGAAATATTGAAAAAGCACAACTGCATAGACAGATTTGGCGTGGCACTACTGCACAAACACTTTGATCTACAAGAAGATGAGGTGCTTCTGGAAACAACCGATGTGGATGGGCGCGAACAGTGGATCAGGCCGATTAAAGAAAGTTACTTAAAAGAAAACCGCATTGAAGCGCAAACAACCCTCGTATGTTACTCCGATGCAGGCCTGTCTCGGATGTGTGTTTGCGCGCGAGGGCCTGATGGTCATATAGGAAGACATGCCAGTACTCCAAGCATGGACTAAGTGTCAAAAATAGCTGGCGTGATAAGCGCAATGGAGGGAGCGTGGAGTGGATAAATATTGCCTCGGATGCCGTGAAAATTGGTATGGGAGCGTTGATCGCTGGAATGTTTGGCTATCTCGTCGCGCTGACCAATACTTCGGCAGAGACCAAAAAACTTCATATCACTAAAAAACAACTGCAGCTGGATAAGGTTATAGAAATACTCAATTCATTCCATAAAAATTATGCACACTATAGAGCCAATGTAAGAAATTACACAGGGCGGTTACAGGAGCTGAGTGCAACACGGTTATTGAATTGAAGCTGGAGCATCATGCCGCATAGCCATAGCTTCCTGCATCACCTCGTCCATAACCTCGATCGGACACTTGAAGTCGAAGCGCTTACGGGGGCGCATGTTCAGTTGCAGTGCGATGGCATCCAGTTCCTCCTGGCTATGCACCGACAAGTCCGTGCCCTTGGGCAGGTACTGGCGGATCAGGCCATTGATGTTTTCGTTACTGCCGCGCTGCCAAGGGCTGTGCGGGTCGCAGAAGTAAATCGCCACCCCGGTCTGCTGGGTGATTTCAGCATGCCGCGCCATTTCTCGGCCCTGGTCGTAGGTCATGCTCTTGCGCATCGCCAGCGGCATGCCATTGAGCGCTGCACTGAAGCCTTCCATCGCCGAGGTCGCCGTCGCGTCGTTCATCTTCACCAGCATCAGGTAGCCACTGGTGCGCTCCACCAGCGTACCTACAGACGAGGCGTTGGCCTTGCCCTTGATCAGGTCGCCTTCCCAATGCCCTGGCATCAGTCGGTCTTCGATCTCCGGCGGACGTACATGAATACTGACCCTCTCAGGGATCTGACCGCGCCGATCCACGCCGCCAGAGCGCGGCCTGCGCATCGTCTTGCTTTGGCGCAGGCAGATGATCAGCTCTTTACGCAGCTCGCCGACTGGCAAGGCATAGATCGCGTTATAGATCGTCTCGCGACAGACGTAGGCATCTCTGAGGCTGGGAATATTCATGCTGCGCAGCTTGCCGGCAATCTGCTCGGGAGACAAACGCTCACGCAGCATATGCGCCACCAATTCGAAGCGCTCGCTACCCGGCAACAGCTTTTGCTTCGGTCGACACACCTGACGGCGGGCCTGCATCTGCTGCTGGGCCACGCGGGCCGAGTAGCCGCCACAGGCATCTCGATTGCGGCGCAGCTCCCGGCTGATGGTCGAAGGGGATCGGTTGATCAAGCAGGCAATCCCGCGCAGGCTGAAACCTTGGGCATGACCGATTTGAATGGTGGCGCGCTCTTCAACGCTGAGTTCGGAATAAGACATAGGGACAGCACCGTACCGGAAAGGTCAGGTGTTGCACTCAGTTTTCGCCGCCGCCCCCTTATTATCACTGCGAGGTGAATAGCTTTTCTGCCAATTGATTATGCCAATGCGATTCTCTTCGCCGAAGATTTCGTCCATGAGCATGCCAAGTCTAAATAGTTCCCTATGATCAATACAGATAGCCATAACCCCGCCTGGGGTTAGCATCTCACGCATCATCCAGATTCTGGGTGTCATGAAGCGCAACCATTTGCTGTGCTTGGACCCATCATCTTTAGGAACTACATCGCCGAGATCTGGATCGTTTGGATCCTTGTCCCACTTGTCGTTATAGCGGAAGTCCTCGCCGGTGTTGTACGGCGGGTCTGTTACTACAAGATCAACTTGACCACGATATTTATAGAGCGTGACCATCGCAGAAAGGTTTTCACCGTCCCAGATCTCATTCTCTGACTGGGCGGTTTCCTCTCCAAAGGATACTTTCTTGATAATACGATGCAGCTTCGGCTTGACCTGGCGGATGATCTGCCAGGGAGCAGCCCGCCCGGTGTAACTCATAACGATGCCATTCTTGCCAGCATCGGCAAGCGCCGCATCATGCTCCTGCAGCATACGGACCAAGGCGGCCCTCGGCAGTTGTTCGTAATCCATGCTTGCCCCTTGAATTCGTGCGGCGGCACCGAAAAGCTGAAAATTCTAGTACCGCTCGTGGATGCTTCACCATCCCTAGGGTGGCGAGTGTACTTGTGAACGTATTGATTTGGCTGTTAAACCGTTGAAAAAGACGGATCAACTGAGTTCCAAACGGGCTGCGTACTGGCTGGCAGATGCGAATCCGGCGCACGCCGCTCCCTTCTGGGCTCAAGCCCGCGAAGCGGGCATAAAGAACCCGGCCGAGGCCGGGATCCTTATGGGCTTATGGGCCGGCGTATTGGTCTGCCCAGTCCAAAGCCGGTGCCACGGGAGCTTGCACCTCCTGAGGCCAGGTTTTGGAGCCCACTGCAAATCGCCCGTAACCCATTAAAAGATAGCTGGGCATCCGACGAAAAGAGCACCAAGGCACCATTACCCTTGAGCTACAGCGCCGCTACGGGGCACCAGTTTGATTTCAACGCGGCGATTTTGGGCGCGACCCTCGGCGGTGTCGTTGGGGGCAATGGGCGAGCTGGAGCCTGCACCAAAGGTTTGCAGGCGCGAAGGATCGACGCCATTGCTGCGCAAAGAGAAAAAGGGGACTGATTTATGTGCGCCAGGCAAAGCTTGGTCGCCTGGGAATGACGGCGCAAGCCGTCACGAAATGGCGTAAGAAACCCAGCGGGTATGACCCCCGCCCGGTAAAGGTTAGCCACCGACCGGAAGCGAGTCTTGCGTGGTGACCGGGTAACCGGCGCTGCGAAGCGTAGACAGCAGAAAAGGGGATTTATTTTCCCTACTCTAAAACGGCCGCTGTTGGCCGATTGCTGCCTGTCGTGGACGACCGTTTAACTTCAAAGCCTGACTGGATTGCAAACTGCTGACACGCGTAGATTCTGTTTTCGACTCGTTTAATGCCGTCGATGCCAGGCCATAAACAGAGAGGAAACAACCGCTCGAAAATTCGAGCCATAGACTCTAGAGCCAGTGGGTAGTCGGAGTCATGTTCCTGCAACCATCAAATCCAGATTCTGCACCGCCGCTCCAGCGGCTCCCTTCCCAAGATTGTCAAACACCGCAGCCAACAAAACCTGCCCCGTCTCATCATTTTCACACACCACCAATCGCAAACTATCAGTCCCGTTAAGCGCCTGAGGATCAAGGCACGTCAACCCTTTGGCCTCCTGCATCGACATCACCTGTACATGGTCCGCATCGACGTAGTGCTGCATAAGACACGCATGCAACCGCACCGCATCCACGCCCGGCGCCAACAAGCGAAGTTGCAACGGTATGGTCAGCACGATCCCCTGCCGAAAAGCCCCATAAGCCGGCACAAACATCGGCCGCTCCATCAGACCGCTTTGCTGCTGAATCTCCGGAATATGTTTGTGTGCCAGCCCCAGACCATAAACCTGAAACGCGGGCGCCTGTGATGCGCCCTCTCCCTCATGCTCTTGCACGCCAACGCGCCCTTTTCCGGAATAGCCCGACACAGCATGAATGTTCGTCGGATAGTCCCTGGGCAGCAACCCGGCCTCCAGCAATGGGCGCAGCAGCCCTATCGCCCCCGTGGGATAGCAACCGGGATTGCTGACCCGCCGTGCCGTGGCGATGCGTTGGGCCTGCTGCGAGTTCATCTCCGCGAAACCATAGGTCCAGTCTAGATGGGTGCGGTGCGCCGAACTCGCATCGATCACCCGAACGGCGGGGTTTTCGATGCTCGCTACAGCGTCGCGTGCGGCTTGGTCGGGCAAGCAGAGAATCGCGATGTCGCAGGCGTTGATGATTTCGGCGCGACGTTGCGGATCCTTGCGATGTTCGGGGCTGAGCGTGATAAGCCGCAGATCGGTCCGGTCGCGTAGACGTTGATGGATTTGCAACCCGGTGGTGCCTTGGTCGCCGTCGATGAATATAAGAGGACTTGCCATGGAATGCTCTCGGACATAGGAAATCAGGAGTTCCAATCTTCAGTGAGGGGCTAAGATAGGAAAAGTTGAATTTCTAAACGATGAAATTCAGCTTTTCTGAACAAGGAGTGACTCATGCGCGAAATCAGCCTGGACCGTCTGCGCACGTTGGTGGCCATTGCCGACCTGGGTTCGTTTGCCGAGGCGGCCCGTGTGCTGCACCTCGCGCCACCCACGGTCAGTTTGCATATTGCCGACCTGGAGTCGCGGGTTGGCGGAAAGCTGTTGTCGCGCACACGTGGGCGCATTCAGCCTTCGGCGATTGGAGAAACGCTGGTGGAGCGCGCGCGGCGCCTGTTGGCGGATGCGGAGCAGGCGCTTGAGGACGTGGAGCGTCAGGTGCAGGGCTTGGCCGGGCGTGTGCGGCTGGGTGCCTCCACAGGGGCCATCGCACAGTTGATGCCGCAAGCTTTGGAGACGTTGGGCCAACGCCACCCCGCTATCGATGTGCAGGTCGCGGTGCTCACGTCGCAGGAAACTTTGAAGAAGCTTGCCGAGGGCTCTTTGGAGATCGGTCTGGTCGCGCTGCCACAGACCCCGGTGAAGGAATTGCGGATCGAGCCATGGCGGCGGGACCCGGTCATGGCCTTCTTGCCGGCTCGCTGGGAATGCCCGGATGTTGTGACCCCCGGTTGGCTGGCCGCCCAGCCATTAATTCTGAATGACAAAACTACTCGGCTTTCGCGCTTGACCTCGGAGTGGTTCGCCAGTGATGGACGGCAGCCCACGCCGCGTATTCAACTGAACTACAACGATGCGATCAAAAGCCTAGTGGCGGCCGGTTATGGTGCGACGTTGTTGCCGCATGAAGCCTCCACGCCATTGCCCGATACCAGGATCGTCATGCGGCCATTACAGCCCTTATTGTGGCGTCAACTTGGTATTGCCCACCGTGGTGGGGACGTCGAGCGGCCTACGCAACATGTGCTGGATGTGTTGTGGGGGTTGAGTGCGGGCTAGGGCGATGTTGTCAGAGAAAGGACCGCTTTCGACCCGGTCATACGGTGATTGAGGTCCCAGGCGTCAGCTACCGCACCTGAAGCCGTCGTTCATCGCTCCAAAGCCGGTGCCTGTCTCCGTTCGCCCAGGCCAGGGTGTCGTAGTACTTGTGCAGCAGCTCGGTAATGGCGGCGGTGTCGTCGGTCATGGGGTTTCCTTGGGGTTGGCGGTGAGGACTGCCTGGACGCGTGCTTGCAGCGCGGGCAGCACGTCTTGTTGGAACCAGGGGTTGCGCACCAGCCAGCGATTGTTGCGCGGGCTAGGGTGAGGCAGGGGGAACGCTTGCGGCCAGTGCTCGCGCCAGGCTTCGACCACCCGGGTGAGCGGCGTCTTGCCAGTACCGAGGTGGTAGTCCATGGCGTAGCTGCCCAGCACGATGACCAGCGACAGGCGCTCGAAACGCTGCATGAAGGCTTCGCGCCAGGCGGGGGGCGCACTCCGGGCGTAGCGGCAGGTCACCGCTTTTGCCGGTGCCCGGATAACAGAAGCCCATGGGCAGAATGGCGATGCGGGTAGGGTCGTAGAAGGTGTCGCGGTCCACGCCCAGCCAGGCGCGCAGACGCGCGCCGCTGGCGTCGTCGAAGGGCACGCCTGAGGCATGGACCCGGGCCCCCGGTGCTTGGCCGGCGATGAGGATGGGCGCACTCGGGTGAAACTGGAAGACCGGCTGCACGCCGTGTGGCAGATGCGGTGCGCAGCGCGTGCAGGCGCGGACGTCGGTCAGAAAGGCGTCGAGTGTCGGCATGGCGCGCTTCCGGAAAGGGTGGCTCGCGCAGGACGGAGGTGCCATCCTGCGCGAAGCGTAACCCGGCAGCAAGTCAGTGCTGGGTCAGTGTCGGATAGCCCTGGATGAATACGCGGTCGGTCTTGGCCGCCGGCACATGGCAGCCCATGCAGTCGGCTTCGTAGCTGACGGCGACATTCTTGGCGGGGGCGTCGGCCTTGAACAGCGCCCAGCCCCAGCCGTCGCCCCACAAGGGGTTGCTGGCGAAACGGCCTTTGGCGTCCTAGACCATCACGAACCACACGGCCGCATCGGAACCCCAGACCACAGGGTTGCCAGTGGTCATGGCGCTGGTTTCGAGCTTGCGGATCTCTTTCACCAGCGTGGCGCCGTCCAAGAACTTGCCGGTCTTGCGGTAGTGCTCGGCCGAGGCCTTTTCGGTGTACACATCGTGCAAGCCGCGAGAGGCGGATTTTTCGTCCAACACCGCATATGAGCCCAGGTGGACGAAGTTTGTGCGGAAGTCTGTGGGGCGGCTGATGCCGCCCTGGCTGTCCACATAGGGCGAAAAGTCGCCGGCCGTGACGGCCAGTGGCAGGACGAGGGCGCTGGCGAGCAGAGCGCCGGTGAGTGCGATTTTCATCGTGTTCTCCTTATATGCCTATGGAGATCAGACGGCGACCACGGGGAAATCCACCGTGGTGTCGGCGATGTGGTTGGTGTAGTTGGTGAGCGTGTTCAGCGCGACGTTGGCGATCACTTCCAGTATCAGGCCGTCGTCGAGCCCCGCGCGGCGGTAGTTGGCCATGGCGTCGGCCGACACCACGCCGCGTTGCTCGACCAGCGCGCGGGCAAAGCCGGCGATTGCATCGTCAAGTGCGTTGGCCGCCTGGCCGGTGCGGGCCGCGGCGATGGCCTCTGCCGACAGTCCGGCACCTTTGCCGATCAGGGTGTGTGCGCTCAGGCAATACTGGCAGCGATTGGCTTGACCGGCAGCGAGCGCAACGATCTCGCGCTGGGAGGCATTCAGGCGGCCGGTGCCCAGCGTTTCGGACAAGCCGAGGTAGCCATTGAGCGCCGCCGGCGCGTGGGCCAGCGTGGCGAACAGGTTCGGCACCATGCCAAGCTTGGCTTTGACGGCCTTGAGTGTGGCAGCGGTAGCGGCGTCAGCGGTGTCGATGGTCAGGGGGGCGATTTGGGTCATGTCTATCTCCGTAGTGGGTGAGGTGCAAGAGCACGTGGGCATGATCGCCCTTTGTTTGGTACGATATGGCACGTAAAGTATCAAATACGTAACCTATCGTCTTATATGGAGAGTGGAATGGCGGATCGACTGGCCGGCTTGCTCCGGCACTACTCGCTTTCGGCGCGCGTTTTTCACAGCGGCGCCTTCTGTGGGCAGCATCATTACGCGGCGCCGCATGGCTATATCCATCTGGTGCGGCGCGGCCCGATTACGGTGCGTTCGCCCGTGCATGAAGATCTGCTGGTTACCGAGCCGAGCCTGCTGTTTTATCCGCGCGTGGCGTCGCATCGTTTTGTCGCCGCCCCCGGCGATACCGCTGAGCGGTTGTGTGCGGAGGTCGACCTGGGCGCTTCGACGGGCAATCCGTTGGCCATGGCCTTGCCGTCGATGCTGCTGATTCCGTTGGCGGACTTGCCCGGCCTCGGGCCGACGCTAGAGTTGCTGTTTGCCGAAGCCGAGCGCGACCAGTGCGGTCGGCAGGCCGCCATCGACCGCTTGTGCGAGTTGCTACTGATCCAGTTGCTGCGTTATCTGATGGATGGGCGGCTTGGCGCCACCGGACTGCTGGCGGGCCTGGCCGACCCGAAACTCGCGCGCGCCATAACCGCCATGCACGATGCGCCGCAGACCGCGTGGTCGCTCGAGGCGCTGGCGGCGAAGGCGGGCATGTCACGCGCGCGCTTCGCCGCCGCGTTCAAGGACGCGGTGGGCGTCACGCCGGGCGACTATCTGGCCGACTGGCGGATGAACGTCAGTTGCACCCTGCTCAAGCAGGGGCGGCCGGTGGCGGTGGTGGCCGACCGCGTCGGCTACGGCAGCCCGAACGCTCTGGCGCGCGCCTTCCGCGTGCGCATGGGCTGCGCCCCGCGCGACTGGCTGGCGCAGCAGCGCGGTGACGCGGCGCTCAGCGGTTCGTGAGTTTGAGTTCGATTCGCCGGTTCTTGGCGTAGGCGGCGCCGGTGTTGCGCTCGTCGAGCGGGTGAAATTCGCATCACGCCGGAACAACTGGCGGAACTCCAGGTGGCGATCCGTCAACGGCTGGTCAGTCTGTTCGTGCGGCGCGGCCGGCTGGACAAGGCTGAGTCAGTGGCGCAGGTAGCTGGATGACGCTGTCCCGCCCTGAGCCGACGCTCACAGGCGGGGATTTCCAGTGTCGTCATTGTCGGCTATTGGCCGGCAGCAGCCCGTCGTTGCCTGATGGATCCAACCCCTCCGCTGCTATAGTGCAGTCGGCTTCTGACGTTCAGTGCAGCCGTCTTCTGAAAACGACATCCAGACGAGCTTCTGGGCTTGGGATTTCCCGTTTTCCTGTCACTTTTCTCGTACCGAAATCAGTGTGAGAAAAACGCATGGGAAAGCGGATTGGATATGCCCGAGTGTCGACTGATGATCAGAACCTCGACCTGCAGCGAGATGCACTTGCTCTGGCTGGGTGCTCAACAGTCTACGAGGAGACCATGAGCGGCAAGTCGGCGGACAGGCCGGAGCTGGGGCATTGCCTTAAAGCTCTGCGTAATGGTGACACTCTGGTTGTCTGGCGACTGGACCGCCTCGGTCGCTCTTTGCCTGACTTGGTTGGGATTGTCAGTAGCTTGGAGCAGGAAGGGGTGGCCTTCGAATCCATAACCGAACGAATCGAAACCACCAGCGCTGCCGGCAAGCTGATTTTTCACGTGTTCGCTGCCCTGGCTGGGTTTGAGCGCAATCTCATTCGAGAACGGACTCGTGCAGGATTGGCTGCGGCTCGTGCCCGTGGGAGAAAAGGTGGACGCAAGCCTGCGCTGGATGATCGTCAGGTGCGTGAGATACGAGCTCTTCTCAGAGATCCTGAGATACAGGTAACCGATGTTGCCCGACGGTATGGCGTTTCTCGAACAACGCTTTACCGCTACGTCGGTTCGCCGAAATCATCTGCGGTCGTTTAAGTGGTGGTGTTATTTTCCGCTGAAGTTGCCCAGATAATTTTGGGCGCTATGACCTAGCAGGCAAGTGAAGAATGTCTCTGGCGTACTACTTGTGCCGGACTACCACTGAATAAATAGGGAGTTTTCATGTCGGTGTTTTTTTCTGTGAAGGGATGCGTTGGTACCTTGCTGTTGGTTGTGCTGGTTGGTTGCTCCAGTACCCCGAAGGTCACGTTGCCAGAACCTAAAGATGTTCCTCGCGAGAAATGGTCCGATGCCATGCTGGTTCTGGAAGCCATGCGCATCGATGGTCAGCGCGATATTCCAAGTGAAACGGTTGGGAATGAAGCAGATAACCTGAGCGCGCCGCGGTCTTCGGGAGGCTCTGGAGGTCTAGCGACGGCAGGTTTGGGATACGTGTCACCTCCAACTGGTTTTAGCAGCGCAGGAGCAGCCTCTTTTGGCGTCGGTTTGTTCTTGCTGGGTGGTGGCAGCGCTGGCCCTGTCTATCATTACCAGGTTGCTGCGTGGGTGCCTGAGAAACTCGCGTCTAACCCAAAGGAGGCATCTGCTTTGGTCAGGTCGGCCTGGCTTGATGCGAGAGAAGAATACTTCGGTGGGAAAATCTCAAAGTTGCGTCATGAGCCGGCTAAGTACGCTGACGGATCAGGCAAGAAATACGACAGGCTTGCAGATTTGGCTGCTGGGAACCCTGCACCGTTCGACGCTCCGGCGAGCGCTGCGCCAGCATTCATTTCGGCCGAGAAAGCTTACGGCCCGATTTTCCTGACCGATCCCTCAGGCGAACTATTTGCTGACGCTAGCAGAGCTGATAAGGACGGCATGGATGCGCTGGCGGGTATTGCTCGTCACCTGCCCGAATGGATGTATGCATACTATCCTGGACGGAATTGGCCTAAGGACTTCCGACCTGCCGCTATTTACAACAAGAACGGCAATCTCTATTTCATTGGGAAGTAGTTCGTGGTCGACCTGTGCGCCTGGCGTGCCGGGGTTTTATCTGCGGAATCAGGCATACAGACTCTCTCGCGAGTCGAAGGCGTTCAATAAAAACGAAGGTGCTCAACACGAGTATTGAGCACCTTCGACGTGCGTTGAGCGCCTTCAGGGAGCGGTGGGAAGCTCCCATGCCCATCCGCCCTGCATACCTGTTTTGTGTGAACGTATACCTAGCTGTTTCTGGGCTCTGCGAAGTGACGCCGAAGAAATGCAACGTTCTTCAGCTAAAGCCATCAACGCATTGGTTGCAACAGGCCCAGCTTGCAACGTCTCCTCAAGAAAGCTGCGCGCTTCTTGAGTAGCTGATGCGGGTCTGGCGTCACCCGTTTGCTCGATAGCAGCGAGAATGGCTTCAGCGCTACCGTCGATGGCCTCTCCCCATCGGATGCAGGTTGTCTCCAGCTGCTTGTCTATAACGATGGGCTCAACGAAATACTCGATTCCTCCGTTATCAATCGAAACGTTGGACTTGGCTCGGACAAGCACCCTGGCTTCTGAATTTTGATCCTTCTCTGCCACCAGTACAGTGCGAGCGAGCGCGGAGAATGCCTGGCTGCCGATTACACGATTAGCGGCGGAGGACTGGACCGTACCTTTGCTCAGGTGAGATATGCCGAGGACAGCGCAACAATGCCGCTCTGCAAAATCCACTACCATTTGTAGCCCTTGCCGAACCTCATTTGCTCGGTGCATATCCCCACGAATAAGATTGATCAGTGGATCGAAAATCAGCAATGAAACGCCGTCAATACGTGCGGCTGCCTCATTCAAAAGGGCAAAGTTGGCTGCAGGATCAAACTGTCGCCTGTTCCCACGCTGATCACTTAGCCCTTCAATTATGTGCACGCGGGTTAGGTCTGCATCTGCAGCCGTAAGGCGGGGAATGATCGTGTCAGCGATACCATCCTCGCCGCTCCAGATTACGATGTTGCCTGCTGTCTCACATTTGCTGCCGTCTGGCCAATCACCACCTCTGCTGAGCGTGGCGGCCAGCGAGATTGCCAGCGTGGTTTTGCCGCATCCACCTGCGCCGGCAAGAATGGATAACTTTGCCTTTGGCAGCCAGCCTGGCCAAATCCACTGGATTTTTTCCGCTGGAATATCGACCGCTGCTGTGAGTTCTATCATCCAGCCCGGTTGTTGAGGTGTTCGGCGCTGCATTACAGTGCCTCCCTTTGCCGAATCCAAGCCTGGACTTCGCTGTTACGCCAACCGACGCTGGAACCGCACAAAAGGCGCTGTCGCGGGAAAAGGCCTTCCGATATTTTCCGATAGATCGTTGAACGTTTCAGGCCGACGATTGCTTCGACATCGCGCAAACGAAGAATCTTGTCATCGTCGCCGACGTCGTCAAAGTTGCTGACGTGCTTTGCCATAGGTTTTGAGTCCGAGGTTCTGAAGCGTGGGGCAGCGTCCTCCGGCACTACTGCTAAAAAGGGTAAAAAGACGGGTATCGGCTGGCTATATAGCGAGCAGGGGCATTTGCCACACGCATAGGTATATGCGCGTTTCCGAGATTCATGGTCGGTAGCGTCGGAGGTCGTTGTGGGCTACAGAAGTTCTAGGGCACTAAGGCTTCTAGGGGCAGAACGCACTGCGAGTGTTCTGACCAGGTACGCAAATCAGCCAATGGCAGCTGATGCGGCCCGTTCAGCTGATGCGAACGAGGCGAAAGCTTTTAACGTCGTTACCGGGGCGACGTGGCGGCCCGTTGCGGATCGATAGGGAACGCTTGGGACGGACACTATTTAACATGAGAGTGCCGGGCTGGCAATCAGCAGGTGCTCTACCTTGGTTGGGAAAGGGTGGCCCAACCAAGGCAGTAGTGACTGAATGCTCAGCGTTCTGTCGGACTCAACTAGTTATTTTTCCCGATATCGATTTTGGGCAGCGCCTTGACGATTTTCTGGGTTTCCAGGCTGACGGTAACCACGCGCAGGAACAGCTCGAGTGGGTACTTGGGGTTGCCCATGGTTTCCACGGCCCAGTCGTTGGCGTCGTTGACGATGCCGCTGGCCTTGTCGGTACGCACCGCTTGGCGCTCCATCACCCAATCGAGTGCGGCTTTGCCGTTGACGACGTAATCCCACGCCGCTTCAGGAATGTCCTTTATGGTGATGCAGTGGTTGTAGATGACGGTGGTCTTGTCGCCCTTCTTGGCGAACTTCATCTTCTCCACGCGGTAATCGGCATTGGTCAGCGTGCCCTTGGCCTCGATGGTCAGCGGGTAGGGCGCGACGGTTTCGTAGTTCAGGTGAAGTTCGGCCAATGCGCGGCCCGCCTTGCTGAAAGCCCAGAAGTCGGCGACTTTCTGTACGGCCGGAATGCGTGGCAGTTCCTTGCTAAGGTTGTCGGCAAAGCGTTCGCGGTATTCCGGGGAATGGAGAATGCCGTAGACATAATAGAACAGATCTTCTTTGCCGATGGCCTCGCCGGGATAGGCGTTGGCAAAGTGCGCCAGACCAGCATCGGTAATGGCATCGCGGCGGCGCAAGCCACCTTTGACTGGGTCTGCAAAGAGGTCATCTTTTGCGATCTGAGCAGCTTCATCGTAGAGGTAGAGGGGGAAGCATTGAGAACCTTCAATATCCATACAGTGAAGGCTAGGCACATGATTTGAAATCAGTGCGCTAAAGGCCACTTTCTCTCCTGATCCAGAAACGCCTATTACTAGGTTTTCAGATGCAGCCTCAGGGAACATCCGGGGTAGCTGATTAACATAAGCATTTAACATTCTGTCAAAATACCCATGCTGCTTTGTGAAAGGCCGATAAAGACAAGTAATAAATCCAGTTTCGTTAAATTTTGCTAATTTTCCCTTTGCACAGTCGTTACGCAGGCCTCGTGTCCAACTAATTTTGGTCGCCTCCTTATTAATAAAGTCAGCAACAGCTTCCGCTCTTGATTTGGTATCCATTTCCGGGGTCGCGTGGAGAAATCGATCAACTTCTCCGTTATAGAAATCGACCATAGATTTGACTTTGTTTTTGAGCACGCTTTTCGAGCTATTGAACACCCAAGCATCGCGCCCGGTTTCCAGTCCTCTGGTGTAGTTCTCAAACAACGTTGCTGTGGTTTTGTCGTCCTTGTCGCCTAACGCTATGAACTGGGCAAAGCTGTTGTCGCGCTGTTTGAGCCAATCGCCGTGCTCGTCGGGAATTATCTGCTGCCAAGCTGGAATGCCGACAACGCTGGCGTAGCTGACGATCTTCTCCAGCTTTTCTTCGCGGCTGAGATAGTCGCCGATATCGTGGAAATAGATCTGGCCGTGGGTTACCGCCTCGGGGTTCTTAACCAGCAGCGAGATGGCAATTGGGGCACGGCTGCCACTACCAAAAATCTTCCCACCTTCCTTACGTGAGGTTTCGCCACTGGTGCGCTGGTTGCCACGGAGGTGGAACACATAGAGGCTGGAGAACTCATCCACCAGGCACTTGCGTAGGCCATCTGCAGTATTGGCTTCTACGAAGCCTGCGTTGGTAACGAAACCAATGATGCCGGCATCGCCAATACGGTCACTGGCCCAGCGAATGGAGCGAATATAGCTGTCATAGAGAGCGTTCTTGTTGTTCGCGTCTGAACGAGCGGCATAGGTTGTTCGAATGCGCTCATCCAGACTTGGATAAGGGACGTTAGCGTTGTTAGCGTTGGCGTCACCTTGGCCGACTGAATAAGGCGGATTGCCCACAATCACCCGTATATCCAAATCCTTCTGCCGCTTACGCCGGGCGCTGTTGTCCTCCAGCAGTGCGTCTACCAGGTCGTCCTTCTCATACATTTGGAAGGTATCGGTCAGGCAGATGCCTTCAAACGGGGCGTATTCGTCGATCACTTCACCATGGTAAGCCGCTTCGATATTGATGGCGGCGATGTAGTAAGCCAGTAGCACCAGCTCGTTGGCATGGATCTCGTGTCTGTACTTGTGCGGTAGCTCTTCCGGCTTGATCAGGCCCGACTGGATTAGGCGTGTGATAAAGGTGCCGGTGCCGGTGAACGGATCGATGATGTGAACGCCCTTACTGCCTAGGGTTTGGCCGAACTCCTGTAGCAGCAGGTGGTTGACGCTGTGGAGGATGAAGTCCACCACTTCGACCGGGGTGTAAACGATACCCAAGCGCTCGGTCATCTTGGGGAAGGCGTTGCGGAAGAATTTGTCGTACAGCTCGACGATGATCTTCTGCTTGCCCTGGGTGTTGTTGATGCCGGCAGCACGCTGACGCACGCTGGCGTAGAACTTCTCTAGGGTGTCGGCTTCCTTGGCCAGGTGGTGCTCATGAAGCGCGTCCAGCACGCTTTGCATGGCCTTGGACATGGGGTTGTGGCTGGCGAAGCTGTATTCATCGAACAGTGCATCGAATACTGGCTTGGTTACCAGATGCTGGGCAAGCATTTCGACGATCTCGCCATCGCTGATGCTGTCGTTGAGATCATCGCGTAGCTCAGCGGCGAAGGCCGCGAAAGTAGCTCTCTCCTGGGTGTATTCAGGATTCTCCAAAATACCCTGGATGCGGTCGATGTGGGTACGGGCGATCTTGGCGATGTCGTTGGCCCAGTCTTCCCAGTGGTGGCGGTTGCCACACTTATCGACGATCTTGGCGTAGATGGCCTTCTCGATTTCCCCGACCTCATAGGCCAGCTCGGCCTGCTGGGTCATCTGGCCTTCGACATCGTACTTAGCGCGTTTCTCACCAATGCCGTACTGGCCTTTGCCTGCCTGGCCGTTGCTGGTGCCGCTAGTTTTCCTTACCTTTTTACCGGCCTTGTCGGTGATAGCAATGACTTCCATCTTGCGCGGGTCAGAGCCGATCAGGTCGAGCTTGTTGACCATGGCGTCGAAGCTGTCGTCGTGCGAGCGCAGTGCCTGAAGCACCTGCCAGACCACCTTATAGGTCTGGTTGTCGTTGAGCGCTTCGTGGGGCTCCATACCGGCAGGAATGACCACCGGCAGCACCACATAGCCACGCTTCTTGCCCGGTGCGTTGCGCATTACCCTGCCAACGGATTGCACCACGTCGACTTGGGAATTACGCGGGGTGAGGAAGAGCACGGCGTCCAGCGCGGGCACGTCCACACCCTCGGACAGGCAGCGCACATTGCTGAGGATGCGGCAGGTATTCGCTGGCGGCTCTTCCTTGAGCCAGTTGAGCTTGGCTTCCTTGGCGCTGGCATTCATGCCACCATCGACGTGTGCGGCTTCGCATATGATGCGTGAGGCTTCATCGATGTTTTCTGACTCCTGATAAGCCTCCACCACCGATTGGAACATGCTGGCGATGTTGACAGAGCTGACCTTGTGCTTGGTGCCCTTGTAGTTGGGCGAGATGACCTGGCAGAAAGCTACAGCACGCTTCATGGGCTGATCATCACCCACCAGGTTTTCGGCCAGTCCCTGCTTGGCCAGCGCCTTCCAGCAACCGACTATCTTGGCGGCGTCGTCTACCTTGAGTTGGTTGTTCTCGTCCTTCAGCATCTCCTGAAGGCGGCGGCTGATGGTGCTCTCCTCGACGGTGAGTACTAGCACCTTGTAATCGGTGAGCAGGCCGCGCTGAACGGCCTCGGAGAAGTTGATGACGAACAGTTCTTTGCCGTAGAGCGCTTCGTCATCCATCGAGCACAGGGTGACTTCGCCGGACTCGGCCTTGAGCTTGGCGTTGTCACCGTAGATGCGCGGCGTGGCGGTCATGTACAGACGTTTAGTGGCGCGGATGTAGTCGGCATCATGAACGCGCACAAAGTTGCTTTCGTCATCGTCGCCAAAGGTGGCACCCGTGGTGCGGTGAGCTTCGTCGCAGATCACCAGATCGAAAGCGGCCAGGCCATGATCAGCCTGGGCGCGGCTGATTACGTCGATGGAGTGATAGGTGGAGAACACCACGCTCATGTGTTCGGCATCGTGGCGCTTGAGCATTTCCGCTGCGAGGCGATCCGCCTTGGTGGTGGCCGGGTAGCGCAGCTCGTGGGTGAACACCTGAACCGCGTCATCCTCTGATTTGCGCTTCTTGCCTACGTCGCTGTCGGAGCAGACGGCAAAGCTGTGGAGCGGGGTTGCGCTTTCCTGCGTCCACTCGGTGAGGGTTTGCGATAGCAGTGACAGGCTGGGCACCAGGAACAATACACGCTTGCCCTTGCCGGCCTGCTGCTCGGCAATTTTCAGGCTGGTGAAGGTCTTGCCGGTGCCGCAGGCCATGATCAGCTTGCCGCGTTCGGCGTCCTTGAGGCCAGCGGCCACGGCATTCAGCGCGGTTTGCTGGTGCTCGCGCAACTGCTTCTTGGCCTTGAGCGCGACGGCTTGATTGGGCTGGTACTTGGCCCAGTCGATCTGGCTGTCTTCCAGGGCTTGCAGGTCGATCTTACTGACCGGGGGCTGCTGGCCCTGCAACGCGTCCTCGGCGTGCTCGCTCCAGTTGTTGGTAGTGGCTACGATGATGCGGTGCGAGAACGGCGCCTTGCCCGAGGCAGTGAAGAAGCTGTCGATGTCCTTCTTCTGAACGCGGTAATCCACGGCATACAGCTTACACTGGATGGCGTGGTACTCGCCGGTACCTTGGGTGCGCGCCACCAGGTCGATGCCCGCGTCCTTACCGCTAAGGCCCTGCTCCTTCGCCCACTCCGCATATGCCCATACCTTGTCGTATAGGTCGCGGTAGGTGGCTTCGTTGCGGAGGTAAGTGCAAATCAGCTCTTCGAAATAAGTACCTTTTTCGCGTTCGGTGACAGAAGCGCTGCGGTAGGTATTCAGCAAAGCTGATAAGGCTGACATCGGTAGGAATTCCTTTTGGACTGCGCCTGGCGCACTACAGGCGCCAAATCGGCGCAGTTTAGCAATTCAGCCAGTACTGGAGCGATAAGATAGTGCTTGTATTAGCTTGAAGGCTTGCTGGCTGATGGGGGCGCTTGCATTCAGCGTTTTATCGAGTCCAAAAAGTCGGCCCAGATCTGCATCATTTCACGCCGCTCCGGCAAGAAGGTGGTTCGATCGTACGCACGTCCCAGCGGATTTTTTACCGTGTGAGCAAGCTGATGCTCCAGAAGATCGGGGCGAAACCCCAGCACCTCAGCGCCTATGGTTCTCGCTGTCGCACGAAAGCCGTGCCCAGTCATTTCGTCGCCGCTGATGTCCATGCGGCGTAACGCGCTGAGTACGGCATTGTTGGACATCGGCCGGTCGCCTCCCCGTGCCGAGGGGAAGGCGTACCGATGTCTGCCGGTGAGTGGTTTCAGCTCGCGCAGAACAGCGATTGCTTGCTGGCTCAGGGGAACCAAATGATCCGGACGATCCTGTTTGGTGGCAGTGAGCCCTTTCATCTTGTGGCCGGGAATCAACCACTCGCCCGCCTCCAGATTGACCTCCGACCACTCCATGTGGCGCAGGTCACCGGGCCGGCAGAACAGCAATGGGGCCAGTTTGAGTGCACAACAAACAGGCATTGTCCCCGTGTAGCTATCCAGTGCTTTGAGCAGTGCCCCGAGTTTTTCAGGATCGGTCACGGCAGCAAAGTGTTTCACCCGCTTGGCTGGGAGCGTACGTGAGAGATTGCCAATCTGGTTGGGCGGGGTGATACCGGCAGCTTCGGCGAACTCGAAAATCTGTTTGTAGATCTGGGCAACACGACGCGCCGTCTCGCGAGCGCCGCGCTTGATGATGCGCTGCAGGTTTTCGACCAGCATGGGCGTGTTGATGCTGCTGATCGGGAGTTTTCCCAGCCAGGGGTAGGCATTGAGCTCAAGGCGCTGCCGCACCGTGCGGGTGTACTCCGGATCCCAGGATGATTCGCGAATAGTGAGCCATTGCTTAGCGACCGATTCAAAGGTGTGTTGGTGATCGAGCTGGCTGACCACCTTGGCCATACGCCGTTGGAGCGAAGGGTCTTGGCCGCCGGCGAGCTGAACACGAGCGTCATCACGCTTGCGCCGGGCCTCCTGCAGGCCGACCTCGGGGTAAACGCCAAGGGCCAGGCGTTTTTCTTTTCCCAGAAAGCGGTACTTCAAGCGCCAGTAACGGCCTCCGTTGGGCTGCACTTCAAGGTACAAACCTTGTTCGTCGTACAGGCGGTATGGCTTGTCCTGGGGCTTGGCGTTGCGGCAGTTGGTGTCTTTCAGGGGCATTGGGGGCACATCCTCTCCGAGCGAGCTGATGAGCGTTTTATGCCCCCATATATGCCCCCGTCAACCGCAGGATGCCCTGGGATTAGGTGGGAAAACGTGGGCAATAAAAAAGCCGTAAAGCTTTGATTTCTCTAGGCTTTACGGCTTTTCTGGGTCTTCCTGGGAAGAAAAATTGGTGGAGCCGGGGGGATTTGAACCCCCGTCCGCCAGTACTCCGCTGTCGGTACTACATGCTTAGCCGTGTCTACTGATTTAATCCGCAGCCGCCCGACGGGCAGGGTGCTTTGGATGAGTTGGGTAAGTTTTAGTCGCTTCGCCCCCAACGTGCTGCACGACGATCCTGTTCTGTATGACAATCATTTCGGGTTTACAGGCATCCCCTGATGATTGCTGGAGCCGAAGCTACCAGGAGAGCGGGCTCAGCTGCTTACGCAGCGAGAGCGTAGCCCTCGTAGTTTTCGTCATTGGCAACTATAGAAAGTTGCAACAGTGGATTTACGAGTTCTGTTACCAACTCGGCATGCACCTAGAGTTTCGCTACCGGCGTCGAATCCTAATCGGCCCCACACTCAGCTCTAGCTGACCGTACCTTTCGGCACGTAGGACGGAGTATACGCCCTTGAGCGGGCGGCGTCGACTGTCGCCGCCCTTCGCGGGGCTCAGGCACCGCTGCCGCTGGCACCGCCGCCGCCTTTTTCGGTTTTTTCCAGGCCTTCGAGCACCTTGCTGGTGATGGCGATGCATTCCTTGGTATCGCCCGAGGCCTGGGCGGCCTTGGCTTTGTCTACGCGTTCGGTGACGGCTTTGTCCATGCCTTCGGAGGTGGCGCCGGCGGTGGCCATGGCGTCGTCGATCTTCTGCAGGTTGAGGGCGCACAGGTCATCGGCGGCGAATACGGGCGAGGCCAGCAGGGTGGCGGCCGCGAACAGGGCGGATAGCGCAGTACCTTTCATGGGTGTCTCCTCGTGAGGCCTCTGGTGGGTGGGCCTGTTGGGTGGACTGTGCATGAATGAGCAGGGTTCAATTGATGTGATGGTTGCCCATCGCGGGGCAAGCCCGCTCCCACGTTCAGATATGGGGCGGGCTTGGTGGGCGTGGTTAGGTGCCGTGGCCCATGCCGAGCTCCAGGTCGTCGATCAGGGCCTTGGCCATGGCGCTGAGGATGCGGGCGGTGCCGCCGGCGATCAGGTCGCCTTCCATTTCGGCTTCGCAGGTGAGGTGGCGGATGCAGCCTAGCAATACCGACAGTTCGCTGAAGGCATGCTGGAAGGGGATGCCGGGCTGGATGCGGTAGAGCTCAAGGCAAGTGGTGGTGCCTGTGGTGCTCCAGTGGGTGGAGGGCTCGGTCATGGCTGCGCTCCTGTTTCGTGGCGGATCAGGGGGTAGAGCAGCTGATTGAGGTAGATGCAGGTGTTCAGCAGGGTTTGGCGCTGTTCTTCGCTGTTGGTGTCGAAGTACATGTCGAGCACTTCGCGCAGGCAGCCCATCAATGAGGTGGCTTCGGTGCGGGCGGCTTCGGGGGTGAGGTCGGGGGAGATGGACAGGTAAGGGAAGAAACGGGGTGGGTCGGGGACGATCTTTTTCATGTTCAACACTTCCGCGTAGTTCATGGATGCTGCCGTCCATGCCTTTCTCACGGGACGAGGGGTGGCAGCCGTACACGGGGTGAGAAACCGACGCGGAAGTGAACCTCGGCCAGACCGAAGTCTGCCCGGGCACGGCTGCCATAACAGAGATGCCGTAGACTTTTTGCGTCGGGTTCTCACACCCGGTCACCAAATTTGGCGACTGGGTGAAGTTAGCCCTGAGGGATTTCCCCGACAACGCAGCGACTTCCGGCAGGTGCGTAGGATAGTTCCCAAGCCTTTTGGGCTGAAGCATTTGGTTGCAGGTTCGGAAATGTCTTACGGGGTGAGTGGTATGCCCTTGGTGGTCCTGGCTGGCTACCGCGTGAGGGCAAACAGGTGCCAGGCTGTTGATTGCATCAGGGCATGCAGGTGCCTGCCACAGCTCTTGTGGCGCCTATGAGATCGAGCGCCGCCCGCGCGGCGCATCGCGGGACAAGCCCGCTCCCACATTTGTTTCGGGCCAATGAGTCCTGTGAAAGTACCGCTGCCCGCCTTGGTGCATGTCTTGAGTCATGCGAAGCAGCGTTAGCGACTACGCCAAAACCGCGTCGTACCAACAAGGCGGACCAGGTGATGGCACAGGAAGTACTGGCCCGAAACAGATGTGGGAGCGGGCTTGTCCCGCGATGCGCCGCGCGGGCGGCGCTCGATCTCATAGGCGCTGCAAGAGCTGTGGTGAGCACCTGCATGCCTTGATGCAACCTACAGCCAGGCACCTGGATGCCCTGATGCAACCTACAGCGAGACACCTGGATGCCTTGATGCAACCTACAGCCAAGCACCTGGATGCCTTGATGCAATCAACAGCCAGGCACCTGCCCGCCCTCACGCAATCCCGCCAACATTCAGACCGCCCGCGCCCGCGTCACCCGATCCACCAGATACACCAACCCGTGATAGTCGATCCCACTATGGCTCGACAACCCAATCTCACAGGTACGACTGGTAGAAATCCCTTCACTGCAATACTGCACCGCATCCTTGAGCGTACGCAGCGAGTGGGCATTGAGCTCGGGCGTGGTGAATCCCTTATCGCCAGCAAAACCACAGCAGTGAATGCCTTCAGGAATCACCACATTCTTGCTACAGCGCCGCGCCAAATCGATCAGTGCCTGGCTCTCGCCCAGGTGCTGGGTGCTGCAGGTCACATGCACGGCCACCGGTTCATCCTGGGGGGTGAACTCCAGCTTGTTGACCAGATGGGTGCGAATGAACCGCACCGGGTCGTAAAGGTCCAGGCGGGTTTCGCCCAGGTCCTGCACCAGGCGCAGGGTGCAGGGGCTGGTGTCGCAGTAGATCGGGTCGAGGCCGCCGCGGCTGGCGTGCAGCAGGGCGGTGATCAGCTCCTGGCGCTTGTGCTCGGCCTGCTCCGGGTAACCCTTGGAGGCGAACGGCTGGCCGCAGCACAGGCTGTCGGCGTTGTCCGGGAACACTACCTGGTAACCGGCCTTTTCCAGCAGGGCGCGGGTCTTGTCCAGCAGCGAGCTCTGCTCGCGGTCGGCATAGGCCGGGCCCATCACCCGCGACACGCAGGCGGCCAGGTAGACCACCCGTGGGCGGGTGTCGTGACTGGGCGTCGGCAGCGTGATGGCGCGTAGCGGCTGGGGCATGGCGGGCGTCCACTGTGGCAGGCGGCCGTGGCTGGCCTTGCTCAGGCTGGCACTGAGGCGCGCCATGCGCGGGGCGCCCAGCAGCTTGCGCGCGCCATTGGCGACGGCCAGGGTCAGGCGGGCGCCGCGCAGGGTGGTGTGGAAATGCTCGGCCAGCCAGTCGGCGGCCTTGGCGTGCTCGGCCGCCTGGCCGCGCAGCTTCTTCACCAGGTCGCCGGTGTTGATGCCCACCGGGCAGCGCTGGGCGCACAGGCCGGTGGCGGCGCAGGTGTCGATGCCTTGGTACTGGTAAGTGCGCAGCAGCTCGCGGGTGTCGACGCCGGCGCGCTTCTTCGCCTGGATGTCGCGCCACATGACGATGCGCTGGCGCGGGCTGAGGGTGAGGCCCTTGGACGGGCACACCGGCTCGCAGAAACCGCACTCGATGCACTTGTCGACGATCTCGTCGGCGGCGGGCAGCGGCTTGAGGTGCTTCAGGTGGATGTCCGGGTCTTCGCTCAGCACCACATCGGGGTTGAGGATGCCATTGGGGTCGAGCAGGCGCTTGAGTTGCCACATCAGCTGGTAGGCGTCCTTGCCCCATTCCAGCTCGACGAAGGGCGCCATGTTGCGCCCGGTGCCGTGCTCGGCCTTGAGCGAGCCGCCGAACTCCACCGCCACCAGTTGCGCCACGTCGTCCATGAAGGCCTGGTAGCGGGCGACTTCCTCGGCGCTGTTGAAGCCCTGGGTGAAGACGAAGTGCAGGTTGCCTTCCAGGGCGTGGCCGAAAATGATCGCCTCGTCGTAGCGGTGCTTGTCGAACAGCTGGATCAGGCGGTTGACGCCCTCCGCCAGTTGCTCGATGGGGAAGGTGACGTCTTCGATGATCACGGTGGTGCCGGTCTGGCGCACGGCGCCGACGGCGGGGAAGGTGTCCTTGCGGATCTTCCACAGCTGGTTGTACACCGCCGGGTCTTCGCTGAACTCGACCTTCTGCTCCAGGGGGTAGTCGGCAATCGACGCCATCACCTGCTGCAACTGCTCGTGCAGCAGGCTCTGGCTGGCGGCGCGGCACTCGATCAACAGGGCGCAGGCGTTGGCCGAGAGGTCCTTGACCCACGCCGGCATGCCCGGCATTTCCTGCACCGAACGCAGGCTGCGGCGGTCGAGCAACTCGACGGCCGATACCGGCTGGCGCTTGAGCACGGTCACGGCGCGGCAGCAGCTTTCCACGGTGGGGAACACCAGCAAGGCGCTGGCCTTGTGCGGGTGGTCGGGCACGGTGTCGTAGGTGACGGCGCTGATGAAGCCGAGGGTGCCTTCAGAGCCGACCAGCAGGTGTTGCAGGATGTCGAGCGGCTGGTCGTAGTCCACCAGGGCGTTGAGCGACAGACCGGTCGTGTTTTTTAGCCGGTACTTGTGGCGGATGCGGTCGGCCAGTTCGGTGTTGGCGCGGGTTTCGCGGCCAAGGCGAGCGAGCTCGTCGAGCAGGCTGGCGTGGCTTTGTTCGAAGGCGGCGACGCTGGCCGGGTCTTCGCTGTCCAGGCGGGTGCCGTCGGCCAGCACCAGGCGCAGGCCGGCCAGGGTGTGGTAGGTGTTCTGCGCGGTGCCGCAGCACATGCCGCTGGCGTTGTTGGCGACGATGCCGCCGATCTTGCAGGCGTTGATCGAGGCCGGGTCGGGGCCGATCTTGCGCCCGTAGGGGGCAAGCCAGGCGTTGGCCTGGGCGCCGATCACGCCGGGTTGCAGGCGGATCTGCTCGCCCTGGCCGCGAATCTCGCGGCCGTTCCAGCTGTCGCCGAGCACGATCAGCACCGAGTCGCTGATGGCCTGGCCAGACAGGCTGGTGCCGGCGGCGCGGAAGGTCACCGGCACACGCTCGCGCTGGGCCAGCTTAAGCAGGCCGACCACTTCGTCTTCGGACTCCACGCGCACCACCAGCTTGGGGATCAGCCGGTAGAAGCTGGCGTCGGTGCCGAAGGCCAGGGTCGAGGTGGGGTCGTCGAAGCGGCGTTCGGCGGGGATCAGGCGCTCGGCATCACGCAGGAACGCGGCGGGCAGGCTCATGCAGTCTCCTCGCGGGGCCGCGGCGTCTGGCGCGCGGCGTGCCCCGGGTATTCAGGCGGTAGCGGGCGCTCAGGCGCCCAGTTCGCGGACCAGCGAGTCGCGGGTGATCTCGCTGATGGACTTGGCGCCGGTCAGCACCATGGCCACGCGCATTTCCTTCTCGAACAGCTCCAGCAGGTTCTTCACCCCGGCCTCGCCATGGGTGGCCAGGGCATAGAGGAAGGCGCGGCCGATCAGCACGGTGTCGGCGCCCAGGGCAATCATGCGCACCACGTCGAGGCCGCTGCGGATGCCGGAGTCGGCGAGGATCTTGATATCGCCCTTCACCGCGTCGGCGATGGCCGGCAGGGCGCGGGCGCTGGACAGCACGCCGTCGAGCTGGCGGCCGCCGTGGTTGGAGACGACGATGCCGTCGGCGCCGAACTTGACCGCGTCGCGGGCGTCATCGGCGTCGAGGATGCCCTTGATGATCATCGGGCCGTCCCAGAATTCGCGGATCCACTCCAGGTCTTTCCAGGAGATGGACGGGTCGAAGTTGTTGCCCAGCCAGCCGATGTAGTCGGCAAGGCCGGTGGGGTTGCCACGGTAGGCGGAGATGTTGCCCAGGTCGTGGGGGCGGCCCATCACGCCGACGTCCCAGGCCCATTGCGGGTGGGTCATGGCTTGCAGCACACGGCGCAGCGGGCCGTTGGCGCCGCTCATGCCGGAGTGGGCGTCGCGGTAGCGGGCGCCGGGCACGGGCATGTCGACGGTGAACACCAGGGTTTTCACGCCGGCGGCCTTGGCGCGCTCCAGGGCATTGCGCATGAAGCCGCGGTCCTTGAGCACGTACAGCTGGAACCACATGGGCCGGTCGATGGCCGGGGCCACTTCTTCGATCGGGCACACCGACACGGTGGACATGGTGAAGGGGATGCCGTGGGCGGCGGCGGCGCGGGCGGCCTGCACTTCGCCGCGGCGGGCGTACATGCCGGTGAGGCCGACGGGGGCCAGGGCCACGGGCATGCTCAGGGTTTCGTTGAACAGCTTGGTCTCGAGGCTGAGCTCGGACATGTTGTTCAGCACGCGCTGGCGCAGGGCGATGCTGGCCAGGTCCGACACGTTGTGGCGCAGGGTGTGTTCGGCGTAGGCGCCGCCGTCGGCATAGTGGAACAGGAAGGGGGGCAGCTTGCGTTGGGCCGCGGCGCGATAGTCGGTGGAGGCGGAAATGATCATGGATTCTCGCAGCGTGGGTTGAAGGAGATGCCGGGCGCTGTGGCGCGCCCGGCCCCTTTCACTTTAGTGATGAACCAGCATGCCGGTCAGCCAGTAAGCCTGGACCAGGGTGATCAGGCCGACGATGGTGGCGAAGAACAGGCTGTGCTTGACGGTGAAGCGGAACAGGTCGGATTCCTTGCCCACCAGGCCAGTGGCGGCGCAGGCCACGGCGATCGACTGCGGCGAGATCATCTTGCCGGTCACGCCGCCGCTGGTGTTGGCGGCTACCAGCAGGGTGTCGTTGACGCCGATCTGGTGCGCGGTGGTGGCCTGCAGCGAGCTGAACAGGGCGTTGGACGAGGTGTCGGAGCCGGTCAGGAATACGCCCAGCCAGCCGAGGAACGGCGAGAAGAACGGGAACGCGGCGCCGGTGCCGGCCAGTACCAGGGCCATGGTCGAAGACATGCCCGAGTAGTTGGTGACGAAGGCGAAGGCCAGCACCATGCCGATGGACAGGATCGGCCAGCGCAGCTCCCAGAAGGTCTCTTTAAAAGTGGTCAGACCAGTTTTGAAGTTGATCTTCAGCACGGCCATGGAGATCAGCGCGGAGAGGAAGATCGCGGTGCCGGTGGCGGAGATCGGGTCGAGCTTGAACACCGCAGGCATGGCGGTGGGCGCGGCGACGATCGGCGCGGTCTTGATCACCAGCTGGTCGAGGTGCGGGATGGCGAAGTTGAACACGAAGTTGTACATCGCGCCGCCTGGGGCGAACGCCGCCTTGAACGGCTTGAGGGTCCAGATGGTCACCAGCACGGTGAGGATCAGGAACGGCGACCAGGCCTTGAAGATCTCGCCGAAGCTGTATGGGCTCGGCTGGCTGCCGCTCGACTGCACCACGGCGGCGCCGACGCTGCCCTTGGCTTCGCTGAACGAGCGCTTGGGCTGCCAGACCTTGAGGAACAGGGTCAGGGCGATCAGGCTGGCCAGGGCCGAGGTGATGTCGGGCAGCTCTGGGCCGATGAAGTTGGAGGTGAAGTACTGGGTGACGGCGAAGCTCAGGCCGGCGACCAGGGCGGCAGGCCAGGTTTCCTTCACGCCGCGCAGGCCGTCCATCATGAATACCAGCCAGAAGGGCACGAACAGCGACAGCAGCGGCAGCTGGCGGCCGGTCATGGCGCCGATGTGGAAGGCGTCGATGCCGGTCACTTGGCCGGCGACGATGATCGGGATGCCGAGGGCGCCGAAGGCCACCGGGGCGGTGTTGGCGATCAGGCACAGGCCGGCGGCGTACAGCGGGTTGAAGCCCAGGCCCACCAGCAGCGCGGCGGTGATGGCCACGGGGGCGCCGAAGCCGGCGGCGCCTTCGAGGAAGGCACCGAAGCAGAAGCCGATCAGCAGCACTTGCAGGCGCTGGTCGTCGGTGATCGACAGCACCGAGCTGCGGATCACTTCGAATTGGCCGCTCTTGACCGTGAGTTTGTAGAGGAACACCGCGGCAACGATGATCCAGGCAATCGGCCAGAGGCCGTAGAGGAAGCCATAACCTGCGGCGGCGAAGGCCATGTCGACAGGCATCTGGAAGGCGAAGATCGCCACCAGGATCGACAGCGCGAGGGTGATGCTGCCGGCGACGTGGCCTTTGAGGCGGAACACGGCGAGGGCAAGGAAGAAGAACACGATAGGGATGACCGCCGCCAGTGCGGACAGACCAAGACTACCAAGCGGGCTATAGAGTTGTTGCCAGGTTTGCATATGGGGTGGCCCCTAATTTTTGTTGGTAAGGCACTGGCATTGGATAATTGGTAATACCAATTTACAATGGCTGGTCGCTAGGTTAAAAGCGCCATTGCGGGTGTGTCAATTTGTCCCGTGCAAAACTTTGGTGGAATGCCGATGAGCGGGCGCCTGATGGGTAGCTAAAATCGCCGGCTGATGGCTGTCGGCACAGGCCGGATAGGCGCAGAATAGGCGCCCCCGGGAACCGCACGCCGGGGTTCGTGGAGAGCATGTAGATGGTTTTTGATCAGGTCCGCCAACGGCGCCTGTCCGACGACATCGTCGATCGGTTGGAAGGGATGATTCTGGAAGGCACGCTGACCTCGGGGCAGCGGCTGCCGGCCGAGCGCGCGCTGGCCGAGCAGTTCGGCGTGTCCCGCCCGTCGTTGCGCGAGGCGATCCAGAAGCTGGTGGCCAAGGGGTTGTTGGTCAGCCGCCAGGGCGGTGGCAACTATGTGGCCGAGTCGCTGGGCTCGACCTTCAGCGACCCTTTGCTGAAACTGCTCGAAGGCAGCCCCGAGGCGCAGCGTGACCTGCTGGAGTTCCGTCATACGCTGGAGGCTTCATGCGCTTATTACGCGGCGCAGCGTGCCACCGGGCCTGATCGTGAGCGGCTGAAGGTGGCATTCGATGCCTTGCAGGATTGCTATAACCGGGTCGGTGAAGTCGATCGGGCAGAGGAGGGCGCGGCCGATGCGCGGTTCCACCTGGCGATCGCCGAGGCCAGCCACAATGCTGTGTTGCTGCATACCATCCGTGGCTTGTTCGACCTGCTCAAACGCAACGTGGTGACCAATATCGGCGGCATGTACCAGCAGCGCAGCGAGACGCGCGACATGTTGATCGGCCAGCACCGTGAGCTGTACGAGGCGATTGTCGAGGGGCGTGCGGAGGATGCGCGGGAGGTTTCCAGCCGGCACATTCTGTATGTGCAGGAGGTGCTGGAAGAGGCGCAGGAAGAGGCCCAGCGGGTGGCGCGGGCGGAGCGGCGCAGCGGGCGCTGACGCCGTGGGAGCGGGCTTGCCCCGCGATGGCGCCAGCAGGGGCAATAGTGCTGCCTGGCCTGGCGCCATCGCGGGGCAAGCCCGCTCCCACGGGGTAGGTAGAGTTTTACTCTTCCTTGCCCTTGTTGCGCATGGTGCGCTGCAGCTCGCGGTTGGAATCGCGTTCGCGCACGGTGTCGCGCTTGTCGAATTCCTTCTTGCCCTTGCCGAGTGCGATCTCGCACTTGATCAGGTGCTTGCTCCAGTACAGCGACATCGCCACGCAGGTATAGCCCTTCTGCGCCACGGCCGCTTCGAGGCGCTCAAGCTCGCGCTTGTTCAGCAGCAGCTTGCGTGTGCGGATCGGGTCGGCGATGACGTGGGTGCTGGCGGTGGTCAGCGGGGTGATGTGGCTGCCGAACAGCCAGGCTTCGCCATCCTTGAGCAGCACGTAGCTGTCGGTCAGGTGCGCCTTGCCGGCCCGCAGGCTCTTTACTTCCCAACCGGACAGGACCAGCCCGGCCTCGAACTTGTGTTCGATGAAGTAATCGTGTCGCGCCTTCTTGTTCTGCGCGATGGTCCCGGTCGGATGTTTCTTTTGCTTAGCCATAGGGGCGGCATTATAGGGAGTCGCTGCGTCCTCGGCTATGGGGTTTAGGTGCGCTTGAGCCTGTTGTGTGAATCCCGGACAATACTGCCCTTGTTCTGATCAACAGAATCGTATTCGAGGCGCTATGTAGCGCTGCCGCCCCGTTTGGAAGTGACGCCTGGATGACTACCCATATTCAACGTTCCGCCCTGCTGCCTTACCCTGCCCAGGCGCTCTACGACCTGGTCAACGATGTGGCCAGCTACCCGGCGTTCTTGCCCTGGTGCTCGGCCTCGACGGTGATCGAGAGCAGCGACACGCACATGCGCGCCAGGCTGGAGGTGGCCAAGGGTGGCATCAGCCAGCACTTCGTCACGCGCAATGTGCTGGTGCCGGGGCAGTCGATCGAAATGAACCTTGAAGAGGGGCCGTTCTCCCAGCTGCATGGCCTGTGGGTGTTCAAGCCGCTGGGCGAGAAGGCCTGCAAGATCAGCCTCGATCTGTCGTTCGACTATGCCGGTGCGTTGGTGCGGGCAACCTTGGGGCCGCTGTTCAATCAGGCTGCCAATACCATGGTCGATGCGTTCTGCGAGCGTGCCAAGCAGCTGAATGCCTGAGGCGTCGGCCATTACTGCAGCCTGCCAGGCAGTCGCCCAATAAAAAGCCCGGACAGTGTCCGGGCTTTTTCGTTGTCGCCTGCGGTTATTGCGGCGAGGTGTCCAGCGGTGCTGGCGTCGGGACCGGGGTGGTCTCGATGGTGTCGATCTCTTTTTGCAGCGTCTCTTCTAGCGAGCCTGGCTTGGCCGGTTTTTCCGGTTGCTGGCTTGGCTGGTGCGCCGGGCTGACCGTGGTATCGCCGCTGCCGCCGAGGATTTCCTGGTCGCGGCTGACGCCTGGCATGAAGTCGCCGGCCAGGCTGACCAGTTGGTCGCTTTCGTTGAAGAAAATGCTCATGCGCTCTTGCTGACGCTGGCCGCCACCAGGCTGCAGGCTGTACAGGTAGTCCCAGCGATTGGTGTGGAAGGGGTCCTGGATCAGCGGGTTGCCCATGATAAACCTTACTTGCCGGCGGGTCATTCCCGGGCGTAATTGGTCTATCATGTCCTGCGTGACGACATTGCCCTGCTGGATGTCGATTTTGTAAACCCCGGGAAACGAGCAACCGGCGAGTGCGAGCAGTCCCACTAGGGTGAGGCTGGTTAGCAAGAGCTTGGTGTTTTGCATCGGTGGGCGACTTCCACTATCTTGGCTGGACAACGTAAACCCCGATCATACCCGTATTAAGAGAAGCTGCGAAGCAGCATCGGCGAGAAAGCTGACCATGGTTGAAAATAGCGAATTGCGCAAAGCGGGCCTCAAGGTAACCCTGCCTCGAGTCAAGATTCTTCAGATGCTCGACTCCGCCGAGCAGCGTCACATGAGTGCGGAGGATGTCTACAAGGCACTGATGGAAGCTGGCGAAGATGTCGGCCTGGCGACCGTGTATCGCGTGCTGACTCAGTTCGAAGCAGCGGGCCTGGTGGAGCGTCACAACTTCGATGGCGGCCATGCTGTGTTCGAGCTGGCGGATGGCAAGCACCACGATCACATGGTCAACGTGGATAGCGGTGAGGTCATTGAATTCTTCGATGCCGAAATCGAGAAGCGCCAGAAAGAGATCGTTGCCGAGCACGGCTTCGAGCTGGTGGACCACAACCTGGTCCTCTATGTACGTAAAAAGAAGTAACGATTTAGCTCGTTATTGACGACAAAGGCGACCTTCGGGTCGCCTTTGTGCTTTCTAAGAAGTGGTTGAGGGGACGTGGGAGCGGGCTTGCCCCGCGATGACGTCAACTCGGCACTTTATGTTGTTCTTGCTGGCGCTGTCGCGGGGCAAGCCCGCTCCCACGGATCACGCAGCTTCAAGTTTTGCTGGTCACTACCATCTTGCGCGCATGGGCCAAGGACTCCTTGGTCAGATCGATGCCGCCGAGCATGCGTGCCACTTCCTCGACCCGCTCGCGCTTGGCCAGGCTGGCCACGGCGGTGTGGGTGGTGTCGCTGTTGCGCACCTTGTGCACGAACAGGTGGTGATGCCCCTGCGCTGCTACCTGCGGCAGGTGGGTCACGGTCAGTACCTGGCCGCGTTCGCCCAGGCGGCGCAGCAACTGGCCGACGATCTCGGCGGTAGGGCCGCCGATGCCGACGTCCACTTCGTCGAACACTAGCGTGGGGATGCGCGAGGTCTGTGCGGTGATCACCTGGATCGCCAGGCTGATACGCGACAGCTCGCCGCCCGAGGCCACCTTGGCCAAGGCTTTGAGCGGCTGCCCCGGGTTGGCGCTGACCAGCAGCTCGATCTGCTCCAGCCCATGGGGGGAGAGGTCGCCATTGTCGAAGGGGGTAAGCGCAATGCAAAAGCGCCCGCCCGGCATGCCCAAGCGTTGGATTTCCTGCTCCACAGCAGTGGCCAGCTGTTTGGCGGCCTGTTCGCGCAGGGCGCTCAGTTCGCGGGCCCGCTCTTTATAGTGCTGGGCAAAGGCTGCCAGTTCTTCGCCCAGGCGTTCGATCGATTCATCGCTGGCGTTCAGGCCTTCGATCTCTTCCATCAGGCGCTGCTGCAGCTGCGGCAGCTCGGTAGGGTGCACGCGGTGCTTGCGGGCGAGGGTATAGATAGTGTCGAGCCGCTCTTCGAGTGCTTGCAGGCGTAGCGGGTCGGCATCGAAGTTGTCGAGGAAGCGGTTCAGTTCGCCGACGGCTTCTTCCACCTGGATTTGCGCGCTGGCGATCAGGTTGACCGCCTCGCCCAGGGCTCTGGGTGCATTGCTGACTGCCGTGAGGCGGTTGAGGCTGACGGTGAGGGCGCTGAGTACGTTGCCCGAGTCGCTTTCGCTGCACTGGTCGATGACTTGGCGGCAGATGCCGAACAGCGCCTCGGCGTTGGTCAGGTTCTTGTGTTCCTGCTCCAGCAGCTCCAGCTCGTTTTCGCCGAGCCCAAGGTTGTCCAGTTCTTCGAGCTGGTAGCTCAGCAGCTGGTGGCGTGCGCGCTGCTCGTCGCCGGAGTTGCTCAGGCGCTCGAGCTCCTGGCGGGTCTGGTTCCAGCGCTTGGCTGCAAGCTGTACCTGGCGTGCCAGGTCGATGGCGCCGGCATACTCGTCCACCAGGCGGCGGTGGGTGTCGGTTTTGAGCAGGGACTGATGTTCGTGCTGGCTGTGGATGTCGATCAGCAACTCGCCCAGGGCCTTGAGGTCGCCGAGTGGGCAGGGTGTGCCATTGATGTAGCCGCGGCTGCGGCCTTCGGCGGTGATCACCCGGCGCAGGATGCAGGGGCCGTCGCTTTCGAGGTCGCGTTCGGCGAGCCAGCCATGGGCCTCGGGGATGTCCACCAGGTCGAAGGTGGCGAGGATGTCCGCCTTGTCTGCGCCTGGGCGTACCACGCCACTGTCGGCGCGATCGCCCAGCGCCAGGCCGAGGGCATCGAGCATGATCGACTTGCCGGCCCCGGTTTCGCCGGTGATGACGGACATGCCGCGGGCGAGTTCGAGGTCGAGGTGTTCGACGATGGCGTAGTTGTGAATGGACAGGTGCACCAGCATGTGGGCGGCTCCCGAAGATGTGATCTGGATATTTATACAGTGCTTTTTGCTGGTCTGACAATGCCCGGCTGATGAATGTGGATTTCCCACGCAGCCCTTGAACCTGGTTTTTCCGACCCCATATAGCCGGCAAGACACGGCGAGCCTGGCTCGCGCAACAGAAATTGCGGAGGAGATACCCAATGGCTGACGAACAGCTGGATGAAAAGAACCTGAACCCCGAAGAGGCCGTTGCAGCTACCGCCGACGCCCGCGTTCTGGAGCTCGAGGAGCAGCTGGCCGCCGCCAAGGATCAATCCCTGCGCGTCGCTGCAGAAGCGCAGAACAGCGTTCGTCGCGCTGAACAGGAAGTCGACAAGGCCCGCAAGTTCGCCCTCGAGAAGTTCGCTGGCGACCTGCTGCCGGTGATCGACAGCCTGGAGCTGGCCCTGGCCCACTCCAACGTCGAGGACGAGCAGGTCAAGAAGATCCGCGAAGGCGTCGAGCTGACCCTGAAGATGTTCCAGGACACCCTCAAGCGCTACAACCTCGAAGCCATCGACCCGCACGGCCAGCCGTTCAACGCCGAGCACCACCAGGCGATGGCCATGCAGGAAAACGCCGAGGTCGAGCCGAACAGCGTGCTGAACGTGTTCCAGAAGGGTTACCTGCTCAACGGCCGTCTGCTGCGCCCCGCCATGGTGGTGGTAAGCAAGGCGCCGGCGGCAGCTCAGCCATCTATCAATGAGAAGGCTTGAAATCCTGCTGGGCATCCCCATTTAGGTGTCAAGCACTCAAGTATTTCCGCAGTCGTCTCGTGTAGTCGCTGCGACCAAATTCAAGTTTCGGGAGAGTTAACATGGGCAAAATCATCGGTATCGACCTGGGGACCACCAACTCCTGCGTCTCCGTGCTGGAAAACGGCACCGCCAAAGTCATCGAGAACGCCGAAGGCGCGCGTACCACCCCTTCGATCATCGCCTACGCCAACGACGGCGAGATTCTGGTTGGCCAGTCGGCCAAGCGCCAGGCGGTCACCAACCCGCACAACACGCTGTTCGCGGTGAAGCGCCTGATCGGCCGCCGTTTCGAAGAAGATGTCGTGCAGAAAGACATCAAGCTGGTGCCTTACAAGATCGTCAAGGCCAACAACGGTGACGCCTGGGTAGAGGCTGCCGACAAGCAGATGGCTCCGCCGCAGATCAGCGCCGAAGTCCTGAAAAAGATGAAGAAGACCGCCGAAGACTACCTCGGCGAGCCCGTCACCGAAGCGGTCATCACCGTTCCGGCCTACTTCAACGACAGCCAGCGTCAGGCGACCAAAGACGCCGGCCGCATCGCTGGCCTGGACGTAAAACGTATCATCAACGAGCCGACCGCTGCTGCGCTGGCCTACGGCATGGACAAGGGCAAGGGCGACCACACCGTCATCGTTTATGACCTGGGTGGCGGTACCTTCGACGTGTCGGTCATCGAAATCGCCGAAGTCGACGGTGAGCATCAGTTCGAAGTACTGGCCACCAACGGCGACACCTTCCTGGGTGGCGAAGACTTCGACATGCGCTTGATCGACTACCTCGTCGACGAGTTCAAGAAAGAGTCCGGCATGGACCTGAAGAACGATCCGCTGGCCCTGCAGCGCCTGAAAGAAGCCGCTGAAAAAGCCAAGATCGAGCTGTCTTCCGCTCAGTCGACCGACGTCAACCTGCCGTACATCACAGCAGATGCCACCGGTCCTAAGCACCTGAACGTGAAGATCTCCCGCGCCAAGCTGGAGTCGCTGGTCGAAGACCTGGTCAACCGTACCATCGAGCCATGCCGCATCGCCCTGAAAGACGCCGGCATCGACGCCAGCAAGATCGACGACGTGATCCTGGTCGGTGGCCAGACCCGTATGCCGATGGTGCAGAAAGCCGTTGCCGACTTCTTCGGTAAAGAAGCGCGTAAGGACGTCAACCCGGACGAAGCCGTGGCCATGGGTGCTGCCATCCAGGGCGCCGTACTGGCCGGTGACGTCAAAGACGTACTGCTGCTGGACGTCAGCCCGCTGACCCTGGGTATCGAAACCATGGGCGGCGTGATGACCGCGCTGATCGAGAAGAACACCACCATCCCGACCAAGAAGTCGCAGGTGTTCTCGACTGCCGACGACAACCAGGGCGCCGTGACCATTCACGTGCTGCAGGGCGAGCGCAAGCAAGCTTCGCAGAACAAGTCGCTGGGCAAGTTCGACCTGGCTGACATTCCGCCAGCACCGCGCGGCGTGCCACAAATCGAAGTGACCTTCGACATCGACGCCAACGGCATCCTGCACGTCGGCGCCAAAGACAAGGCCACCGGCAAGGCTCAGTCGATCGTGATCAAGGCCAACTCCGGCCTGTCCGACGAAGAGATCGAAAAAATGGTGCGTGACGCCGAGGCCAATGCCGAGGAAGACCGCAAGTTCGAAGAGCTGGCCGCTGCCCGCAACCAGGGTGACGCGCTGGTTCACTCGACCCGCAAGATGGTCAATGAGGCCGGTGACAAGGTCACTGCCGAAGAGAAGACCGCCATCGAGGCTGCCGTGGTTGCCCTGGAAGCCGCCGTCAAAGGCGACGACAAGGCTGCCATCGACGCCAAGGTCGAGGAGCTGTCCAAGGTCTCCGCGCCGGTTGCCCAGAAGATGTACGCAGAGCAGGCCGAGCAGCCGCAGGGCGGCGCCCAGCAGCAGGCCGAGCCGGAAGCCAAGCACGATGACGTGGTTGACGCCGAGTTCGAAGAAGTGAAAGACAACAACAAGCAGTAATGCCTGCATGTTGTCGGCCAGCTCAGCGGCGTTTGCCGGTGAGCTGGTAGGATGTCGCCGCGCGGGGGCTTGCTCCCGCGTTGGCGTGTCTGGAACACGAGAATTATTTACAGCATCTGTCTGGGCGCATTCGCGTATGGCGGCAGGTGCTGACGGCACGACGCAATAATTGCGCACCGTGTGCCGAACGCCCACAAGAGTGCAAATGACCTATGGCAAAGCGTGATTTTTATGAGGTCCTGGGTGTCGAGCGAGGCGCCAGCGAAGGTGATCTCAAGAAGGCCTATCGCCGCCTGGCGATGAAGTACCACCCGGACCGCAACCCCGGCGATAAAGCGTCGGAAGACAGCTTCAAGGAGGCCAACGAGGCCTACGAAGTGTTGTCTGATGCCAGCAAGCGCGCGGCGTACGACCAGTACGGCCACGCCGGCGTCGACCCGAGCATGGGCGGCGGTGGTGCGGGCTTCGGCGGCGCCAACTTCTCCGACATCTTCGGCGATGTCTTCAGTGACTTCTTCGGTGGTGGCCGTGGCGGCTCGCGTGGCGGCGCTCAGCGCGGCAGCGACCTGCGCTACACCCTCGAGCTGAATCTTGAAGAAGCGGTGCGTGGCACCACGGTCAGCATTCGCGTGCCTACCCTGGTCAACTGCGCGCCGTGCGACGGTTCGGGTGCCAAGAAGGGCTCGACCCCGTCGACCTGCCCGACCTGTGGCGGTATCGGCCAGGTGCGCATGCAGCAGGGCTTCTTCTCGGTGCAGCAGACCTGCCCGCGCTGCCATGGTCAGGGCAAGATCATCACCGACCCTTGCAATTCCTGCCATGGCGAAGGCCGTGTCGAGGAATACAAGACCTTGTCGGTCAAGGTGCCGGCTGGCGTCGATACCGGCGACCGCATTCGCCTGTCCGGCGAAGGCGAGGCGGGTGCTCATGGCGGTCCGACCGGCGACCTGTACGTGGTGATCAACGTGCGTGAGCACGGGATCTTCCAGCGCGACGGCAAGCACCTGTACTGCGAAGTGCCGATCAGCTATACCGACGCAGCCCTGGGTGGCGAGCTGGAAGTGCCGACCCTGGATGGCCGCGTGAAGCTGAAAATCCCGGAAGGCACCCAGACCGGCAAGCAGTTCCGCCTGCGCGGCAAGGGCGTGGCGCCGGTGCGTGGCGGTGCGGCGGGCGATCTGCTGTGCCGCGTGGCGGTGGAAACCCCGGTCAACCTCAGCCGTCGCCAGCGCGAGCTGCTCGAAGAGCTGCGTGCCTCCCTCGAGGGCGACAGCTCCCACTCGCCCAAGGCCAGTGGCTGGTTCGAAGGCGTGAAGCGCTTCTTCGGCGATCTCTGAGAAGGAACAGGCTATGCGACGTATTGCAGTGATGGGCGCGGCAGGGCGGATGGGCAAGACCCTCGTCGAGGCCGTGCAGCAACAGGCGCCACAGGCCGGCCTGACGGCGGCGATCGATCGTCCCGACAGCTCGCTGGTCGGGGCTGATGCCGGTGAGCTGGCGGCCCTGGGCCGGATCGGCGTGACGATCTGCGACGACCTGGCCAAGGTGGTCGACGAGTTCGATGTGCTGATCGACTTTACCCACCCTTCGGTGACCCTGAAGAACCTGGCGTTCTGCCGCAAGGCGGGCAAGGCCATGGTCATCGGCACCACCGGTTTCACGCCGCAAGAGAAAGAGCAGCTGGCCGAGGCGGGCAAGGAGATCCCGATCGTCTTCGCCGCCAACTTCAGCGTGGGCGTCAACCTTAGCCTCAAGCTGCTGGACATGGCGGCCCGGGTGCTGGGTGATGACGTGGATATCGAGATCATCGAGGCGCACCACCGGCACAAGGTCGATGCGCCTTCGGGTACCGCGCTGCGCATGGGTGAAGTGGTCGCCAATGCACTGGGGCGTGACCTGCAGGAAGTGGCGGTCTATGGCCGTGAAGGCCAGACCGGCGCTCGTGATCGCAAGACCATCGGTTTTGCCACCGTGCGTGCCGGCGACGTGGTCGGTGATCACACCGTGCTGTTCGCCGCCGAAGGTGAGCGCCTGGAGATCACCCACAAGGCGTCGAGCCGCATGACCTTCGCCAAGGGCGCGGTGCGTGCCGCGCTGTGGCTGGATGGGCGTGAGCCTGGGCTGTACGACATGCAGGACGTGCTCGAGCTGCGTTGAGCCGTCAGCGTGGCGTTGGTTTCTTCGCGGGTAAACCCGCTCCCAGGTCCCTGTGGGAGCGGGTTTACCCGCGAAGGGGCCGCCGCCGAATCCAGTCTGTCGCATTCATGTGTTTTAGAGACACATCTGCGGTAGACCCAAAACGCACTTTTCTGTAAGCTACAGCTTTAGTGTGTCCACTAAAAGCGCGCAGCGAATTGAATTCAGCACATGAAAGCGGGGTGACGTGTCCATACGTCACTCCGCTTTTTTGCAACCTGCGATCGCCCTTTCATGCTTGATCTACGGGAGGTCTTCTTGACAAAGCCAGCCATACTCGCCCTTGCCGACGGCAGTATTTTTCGCGGTGAAGCCATCGGTGCCGACGGTCAGACCGTTGGTGAGGTGGTGTTCAACACTGCTATGACCGGCTACCAGGAAATCCTTACAGACCCTTCCTATGCCCAGCAAATCGTTACCCTGACCTACCCGCACATCGGCAACACCGGCACCACGCCGGAAGACGCCGAGTCGAACCGCGTCTGGTCCGCCGGCCTGGTCATCCGTGACCTGCCGCTGCTGGCCAGCAACTGGCGTAACACCCAGTCGCTGCCTGACTACCTCAAGGCCAACAATGTCGTCGCCATCGCTGGCATCGACACCCGTCGCCTGACCCGTATCCTGCGTGAAAAGGGCGCTCAGAACGGCTGCATCCTCGCCGGTGACAACATCACCGAAGAGCAGGCCATCGCCGCCGCCCGCGCCTTCCCGGGCCTGAAGGGCATGGACCTGGCCAAGGTCGTTTCCACCAAGGAGCGCTACGAGTGGCGTTCCAGCGTGTGGGAGCTGAAAACCGACAGCCACCCGACTATCGAAGCCGCCGACCTGCCGTACCACGTGGTTGCCTTCGACTACGGCGTCAAGCTGAACATCCTGCGCATGCTGGTTGCCCGCGGCTGCCGCGTGACCGTGGTGCCGGCACAAACCCCGGCCAGCGAAGTGCTCGCGCTCAACCCCGATGGCGTGTTCCTGTCCAACGGCCCTGGCGATCCCGAGCCATGCGACTATGCCATCCAGGCGATCAAAGAGATCCTCGACACCGAGATCCCGGTGTTCGGCATCTGCCTCGGCCACCAGCTGCTGGCCCTGGCCTCCGGCGCCAAGACCCTGAAGATGGGCCACGGCCACCACGGTGCCAACCACCCGGTCCAGGACCTGGACACCGGCGTGGTCATGATCACCAGCCAGAACCACGGTTTCGCCGTTGACGAAGCCACGCTGCCGGCTAACGTGCGCGCCATCCACAAGTCGCTGTTCGACGGCACCCTGCAGGGTATCGAGCGCACCGACAAGAGCGCGTTCAGCTTCCAGGGCCACCCTGAAGCGAGCCCAGGCCCGACCGACGTCGCGCCACTGTTCGATCGTTTCATCGATGCCATGGCCAAGCGCCGCTGAGCATCCTGCTGCAAGGCCCCGGGGCGGCGTGTGCCGCGCCCGGAAGCGCCTGACCCAGATTGTTCAAGACGGCTTGCCGACTGACCCGCGGATTTGAGTGACAACCATGCCAAAACGTACAGACATCAAAAGCATCCTGATTCTCGGCGCTGGCCCGATCGTGATCGGCCAGGCCTGCGAATTCGACTACTCCGGCGCCCAGGCCTGTAAAGCCCTGCGCGAGGAAGGTTTCCGCGTCATCCTGGTGAACTCCAACCCGGCCACCATCATGACCGACCCGGCCATGGCCGACGCCACCTACATCGAGCCGATCAAGTGGCAGTCGGTGGCCAAGATCATCGAGAAAGAACGCCCAGACGCCGTATTGCCGACCATGGGTGGCCAGACCGCGCTGAACTGCGCCCTGGACCTGGAGCGCCACGGCGTTCTGGAGAAGTTCGGCGTGGAGATGATCGGTGCCAACGCCGACACCATCGACAAGGCCGAAGACCGCTCGCGCTTCGACAAGGCCATGAAAGACATCGGCCTGGAGTGCCCGCGCTCCGGTATCGCCCACAGCATGGAAGAGGCCTATGCGGTCCTCGAAAAGCTCGGCTTCCCATGCATCATCCGCCCGTCGTTCACCATGGGTGGCACTGGCGGTGGTATCGCTTACAACCGTGAAGAGTTCGAAGAAATCTGCACCCGTGGTCTGGACCTGTCGCCGACCAAAGAGCTGCTGATCGACGAATCGCTGATCGGCTGGAAAGAGTACGAGATGGAAGTGGTCCGCGACAAAAAGGACAACTGCATCATCGTCTGCTCGATCGAAAACTTCGACCCGATGGGCGTGCACACCGGTGACTCGATCACCGTTGCTCCAGCGCAGACCCTGACCGACAAGGAATACCAGATCATGCGCAACGCCTCGCTGGCGGTGCTGCGTGAGATCGGCGTGGAGACCGGCGGTTCCAACGTGCAGTTCGGTATCTGCCCGAACACTGGCCGCATGGTCGTGATCGAGATGAACCCGCGCGTATCGCGTTCCTCGGCCCTGGCATCGAAGGCTACCGGCTTCCCGATCGCCAAGATCGCCGCCAAGCTGGCCATCGGTTACACCCTCGACGAACTGCAGAACGACATCACCGGCGGCCGTACCCCGGCGTCGTTCGAGCCGTCGATCGACTACGTCGTCACCAAGCTGCCACGCTTCGCCTTCGAGAAATTCCCGAAAGCCGACGCCCGCCTGACCACCCAGATGAAATCCGTGGGTGAAGTCATGGCCATCGGCCGTACCTTCCAGGAATCCCTGCAGAAAGCCCTGCGCGGCCTGGAAGTCGGCGCCTGCGGCCTCGACCCGAAAGTCGACCTGGCCAGCCCTGAAGCTGCCAGCATCCTCAAGCGCGAGCTGACCGTGCCGGGCGCCGAGCGTATCTGGTACGTGGCCGACGCCATGCGTTCGGGCATGAGCTGCGAAGAGATCTTCGCCCTGACCGGCATCGACATGTGGTTCCTGGTGCAGATGGAAGATCTGATCAAGGAAGAAGAGAAGGTCAAGACCCTGGCCCTGTCGGCGATCGACAAGGACTACATGCTGCGCCTCAAGCGCAAGGGCTTCTCGGATCAGCGCCTGGCCGTGCTGCTGGGCATCACCGACAAGAACCTGCGCCGTCACCGCCACAAGCTGGAAGTGTTCCCGGTGTACAAGCGCGTCGACACCTGCGCCGCCGAGTTCGCCACCGACACCGCCTACCTGTACTCGACCTATGAGGAAGAGTGCGAGGCCAACCCGTCGACCCGCGACAAGATCATGATCCTCGGCGGTGGCCCTAACCGTATCGGCCAGGGCATCGAGTTCGACTACTGCTGCGTGCACGCGGCACTGGCCCTGCGTGAAGACGGTTACGAGACCATCATGGTCAACTGCAACCCGGAAACCGTCTCCACCGACTACGACACCTCCGACCGCCTGTACTTCGAGCCGCTGACCCTGGAAGACGTGCTGGAAGTCTGCCGCGTCGAGAAGCCGAAGGGCGTCATCGTTCACTACGGCGGCCAGACCCCGCTGAAACTGGCCCGTGCCCTGGAAGAAGCCGGCGTACCGATCATCGGTACCAGCCCTGACGCCATCGACCGCGCCGAAGACCGCGAGCGCTTCCAGCAGATGGTTCAGCGCCTGAACCTGCTGCAGCCGCCAAACGCCACCGTGCGCAGCGAAGACGAAGCCATCCGCGCTGCGGGCGGCATCGGTTACCCGCTGGTTGTGCGCCCGTCCTACGTACTGGGCGGCCGCGCCATGGAAATCGTCTACGAGCTGGACGAGCTGAAGCGCTACCTGCGTGAAGCGGTTCAAGTGTCGAACGACAGCCCGGTACTGCTCGATCACTTCCTCAACTGCGCCATCGAGATGGACGTGGATGCGGTGTGCGACGGCACCGACGTGGTCATCGGCGCGATCATGCAGCACATCGAACAGGCCGGCGTTCACTCCGGTGACTCGGCCTGCTCGCTGCCGCCGTACTCGCTGAGCCAGCACGTGCAGGACCAGGTTCGCGACCAGGTCAAGAAGATGGCCCTGGAGCTGGGCGTGGTCGGCCTGATGAACGTGCAGCTGGCCCTGCAGGGCGACAAGATCTACGTGATCGAAGTCAACCCGCGCGCCTCGCGTACCGTGCCGTTCGTGTCCAAGTGCATCGGCACTTCCCTGGCCATGATCGCGGCCCGCGTCATGGCTGGCAAAACCCTGAAAGAGCTGGGCTTCACCCAGGAAATCATCCCGAACTTCTACAGCGTCAAGGAAGCCGTCTTCCCGTTCGCCAAGTTCCCAGGGGTTGACCCGATCCTCGGCCCTGAGATGAAATCGACCGGTGAAGTCATGGGTGTCGGTGACAGCTTCGGTGAAGCCTTCGCCAAGGCCCAGATGGGTGCAAGTGAAGTGCTGCCGACCGGCGGTACCGCGTTCATCAGCGTGCGTGACGACGACAAGCCGCAAGTGGCTGGCGTTGCTCGCGACCTGATCGCCCTGGGCTTCGAAGTGGTTGCCACTGCCGGCACCGCCAAGGTTATCGAGGCGGCTGGCCTGAAAGTGCGCCGTGTGAACAAGGTGACCGAAGGTCGCCCGCACGTGGTCGACATGATCAAGAACGACGAAGTCTCGCTGATCATCAACACCACCGAAGGCCGCCAGTCGATCGCCGACTCGTACTCGATTCGTCGCAATGCGCTGCAGCACAAGATTTACTGCACCACTACCATTGCGGCTGGTGAAGCCATCTGCGAAGCGCTGAAATTCGGCCCTGAAAAGACCGTTCGTCGCTTGCAGGATCTGCATGCAGGACTCAAAGCATGAGCATTACCAAGTACCCGATGACCGTCCAGGGCGCGCGCGCCCTGGAAGAGGAGCACCTGTTCCTGAGCAAGACCGAGCGCCCGCGCCTGAGCCAGGCGATCGGTGAAGCCCGTGAGCTGGGTGACCTCAAGGAAAACGCCGAATACCATGCCGCCCGCGAAGAGCAGGGCATGGTCGAGGCGCGTATCCGTGATATCGAAGGCCGCCTGCAGAACTCGGTGGTGATCGACGTGACCACCATCGCTCACACCGGCAAGGTGATTTTCGGGACCACCGTGGACCTGGAAAACACCGAGACGGGCGACCAGGTGACCTACCAGATCGTCGGCGAGGACGAAGCCGACATCAAGAAGGGCAAGCTCTCGGCGGGTGCGCCGATTGCCCGTGCCATCATCGGCAAGGAAGAAGGTGATATCGTCGTCGTCAAGACGCCAAGTGGCACGGTCGAGTACGAGATTGTCGAAGTCAAGCACATCTGACCGGCGCCTGCGCGCGCCATCCCTCGAGGGGATCCTCTGGCAACTGGCCCAGGTATTCTGGGTCGGTGGCCTGTGGGTGTTCCATGTGGGGCTGGTGCCGGCGCTCAAGGTCAGTGGCCTTGCGCCGTTGCTGGTGCATGATGTGGCCGGGCAGATCGACCGCTGGTTGATCGGCGTGGCGATGCTCGGGCTGTTGACCCAGCTGGCGGTATTGGCGAGGGTGGACGGCCTGGCGGCCTGGTGGCGGCAGTTCCGTGGGCAGATGTTGCTGCTTGGCTTTGCTGCCTGCGTCAGCTACTACACGCTGCGCTACGGTATTTCCGTGGGTGAACGCTGGCAGATGTTCTGCTTCCTGGTGCTGGGTTTTTCCGGCATCGTGCTGGTGGCCCAGCCAGTTCCGGTCAGGGCGCGCAAGGCGCGCCACTGATCGGCGCCACCCTTACTTGAAGCGGTGGATGTTGGACAGCTGCTTGTTCGGCTGTGGGTTCTTGCGGTAGATCAGCGCTTTCTTGCCGATGGTCTGCACCAGCTCGGCGCGGCCGACCTTGCACAGTTCGGCGATCGCGGCGGCGCGCTCTTCACGGTCTTCCGAGCGGATTTCGACCTTGATCAGCTCGTGATCGGCCAGGGCGCGCTCCAGTTCGGCGGCGACGCCTTCGTTCACACCGTTGCCAGCAACGATCAGGACCGGCTTCAGGTCATGACCAATGGACTTGTATTGCTTCTTCTGCTCGTTATTGAGCGGCATAATCTGACCCTTTTCGTCTGATTCTGTAAAATTGACGGGCATTTTACCCGAGGGCCCCCGGCTCCGCCCAGTCAAACACGACGCATATCATCGAGGTGCCCCGTGGTACAACGTTCCAAAAGCAGCGCAAACTGGCTGCGCGAGCATTTCAACGACCCTTTTGTGAAACAGGCGCAGAAGGATGGCTACCGCTCGCGTGCGAGCTACAAACTGCTGGAGATCCAGGAGAAAGACCGCCTGATCCGTCCCGGCATGAGCGTGATCGACCTCGGCGCAGCGCCGGGCGGTTGGTCGCAGGTGACCAGTCGTCTGATTGGTGGCCAAGGCCGGTTGATCGCCTCGGACATCCTGGAAATGGACTCGATCCCCGATGTGACCTTCATCCAGGGTGACTTCACCCAGGACGCAGTGCTGCAGCAGATCCTCGAAGCGGTCGGCGATTCGCATGTAGACCTTGTGATTTCCGATATGGCCCCCAATATGAGTGGTACGCCCGCGGTGGACATGCCGCGCGCCATGTTCCTCTGTGAGCTGGCCCTGGATCTGGCAACCCGCGTGCTCAAGCCGGGCGGGGATTTCCTGATCAAGATCTTCCAGGGCGAAGGTTTCGACATGTACCTGAAGGACGTGCGCAGCAAGTTCGACAAGGTGCAGATGCGCAAGCCATCGTCCTCGCGGGATCGCTCCCGCGAACAGTACCTGTTGGGCAAGGGTTTCAAAGGGGCATGAAAGGCGTGCTGCGGGGTAGCCGATAGTTAATTCCAATCAGCTGCCCCGTCTGGATCGTCCGAACTTCGTGTAGTCTAGCTTTCACAAAGGGTTACAGACGGTGCCTGCGGTTGCGTAGGTAATGTAGTAAGTTAGGGCGATGAATATCATGCGAGGCACGGCTGCGTCGTGCGCCGGCCTCAGAGGGTAGCGAATTGAACGACATGGCAAAGAATCTGATCCTGTGGTTGATCATCGCCGCCGTCCTGGTGACGGTGATGAACAACTTCTCCAGCCCTAACGAGCCGCAGACCCTCAACTATTCCGACTTCATCCAGCAGGTCAAGGATGGCAAGGTCGAGCGCGTGACCGTCGACGGCTACATCATTACCGGCAAGCGCACCGACGGCGACAACTTCAAGACCGTCCGTCCGGCCATCACCGACAACGGCCTGATCGGCGACCTGGTCGACAACCACGTGACCGTCGAAGGCAAGCAGCCCGAGCAGCAGAGCATCTGGACTCAGTTGCTGGTGGCGAGCTTCCCGATCCTGGTGATCATCGCCGTGTTCATGTTCTTCATGCGCCAGATGCAGGGCGGTGCCGGCGGTAAAGGCGGCCCGATGAGCTTTGGCAAGAGCAAGGCGCGCCTGCTCTCCGAAGACCAGGTCAAGACCACGCTGGCTGACGTCGCGGGTTGCGACGAGGCCAAGGAAGAGGTTGGCGAGCTGGTCGAGTTCCTGCGCGATCCGGGCAAGTTCCAGCGCCTGGGTGGCCGTATCCCGCGTGGCGTGCTGATGGTGGGCCCGCCTGGTACCGGTAAGACCCTGCTGGCCAAGGCCATCGCCGGCGAAGCCAAGGTGCCGTTCTTCACTATCTCGGGTTCCGACTTCGTTGAAATGTTCGTCGGTGTCGGTGCTAGCCGTGTGCGCGACATGTTCGAGCAGGCGAAGAAGCACGCCCCCTGCATCATCTTCATCGACGAAATCGACGCCGTCGGTCGCCACCGTGGCGCCGGCATGGGCGGCGGTCACGACGAGCGTGAGCAGACCCTCAACCAGTTGCTGGTCGAGATGGATGGCTTCGAGATGAACGATGGCATCATCGTCATCGCCGCCACCAACCGTCCGGACGTACTCGACCCGGCGCTGCTGCGCCCGGGCCGCTTCGACCGCCAGGTGGTGGTCGGCCTGCCGGACATCCGTGGTCGCGAGCAGATCCTCAAAGTCCACATGCGCAAGGTCCCGATTGGCGAGAACGTCAACCCGGCGGTCATTGCTCGCGGTACCCCTGGTTTCTCCGGTGCCGACTTGGCCAACCTGGTCAACGAGGCGTCGCTGTTCGCCGCCCGCGCCAGCAAGCGCGTGGTCGAGATGAAGGAGTTCGAGCTGGCCAAGGACAAGATCATGATGGGCGCCGAGCGCAAGACCATGGTCATGTCCGAGAAAGAGAAGCAGAACACCGCTTATCACGAAGCCGGTCACGCCATCGTTGGTCGCGTGGTGCCTGAGCATGATCCTGTCTACAAGGTGTCGATCATCCCGCGTGGTCGCGCGCTGGGTGTGACCATGTTCCTGCCGGAAGAAGACCGCTACAGCCTGTCCAAGCGCGCGCTGATCAGCCAGATCTGCTCGCTGTACGGTGGCCGTATCGCTGAAGAAATGACCCTGGGCTTCGACGGCGTTACCACCGGTGCCTCCAACGACATCATGCGTGCCAGCCAGATTGCCCGGAACATGGTCACCAAGTGGGGCCTGTCCGAGAAGCTCGGGCCGCTGATGTACGCGGAAGAAGAGGGCGAAGTGTTCCTCGGCCGCAGCGCCGGCAGCCAGCACGCCAGCGTGTCGGGCGAGACCGCCAAGATGATCGACTCGGAAGTGCGCGCGATCATCGATCAGTGCTACGCCACGGCCAAGCAGATCCTCACCGACAACCGTGACAAGCTCGACGCCATGGCCGAAGCATTGATGAAGTACGAAACCATCGATGCCGACCAGATCGACGACATCATGGCAGGCCGCACCCCGCGTGAACCGCGTGACTGGGACAATGATGCCGGCACTTCCGGCAACCAGGCCTCCCAGGGTGATCGTCCGGAGTCGCCTATCGGCGGCCCAGCGGCTCAACACTAAGGGTAGCCATGAGTTCACAGCAGTACCCGACCCGGTTGCCTTGCGGCAACCGGGTTCTTGATTTGTCCCGTACCCATGTCATGGGTATCCTCAATATCACCCCCGATTCCTTCTCTGACGGCGGGCGCTTCAGTCAGCGCGACGCAGCGCTGCGTCACGCCGAGGCGATGGTGGCCGCCGGCGCGACCCTGGTCGATGTCGGCGGCGAGTCCACGCGTCCCGGTGCCCGGGCAGTTTCGCCCCTCGAGGAGCTGGAGCGCGTGGCGCCCATCGTCGAAGCGATCAGCAGCCGCCTTGATGTGATCATCTCCGTGGATACCTCGACGCCCGCAGTCATGCGCGAGTCGGCCCGCGTCGGTGCCGGCCTGATCAACGACGTGCGCGCCCTGGAGCGCGACGGTGCGCTTGATGCGGCTGCCGCTACAGGGCTGCCGGTGTGCCTGATGCACATGCGCGGCGAGCCGGGCAACATGCAGGACAATCCACATTACGAGGATGTGACCGCCGATGTTGCGCGCTATCTTGAGCAGCGCATGGCGGCCTGTGCGGCGGTCGGCATCGACGCCGATCGTATCGTCCTCGATCCCGGGTTCGGGTTTGCCAAGACCCTCGAGCACAACCTGAGCCTGTTCAAACACATGGAAGCGCTTTACCGCCTTGGGCGGCCGCTATTGGTGGGCGTCTCGCGCAAGAGCATGATTGGCCTCACGCTGGACCGCCCGGTAGGTGAGCGGCTGTACGGCAGCCTGGCGCTGGCGGCACTGGCCATGACCAAGGGCGCGAGCATCCTGCGCGTTCATGATGTCGCCGAAACGGTCGATGTAGTGCGCATGATCGCCGCCGTGCAGAGCGCCGAATAAGAAAACTGGAGTCCCTATGAGCAGAAAATACTTTGGTACCGATGGTATCCGTGGTCGCGTTGGCCAGTTCCCCATCACCCCGGACTTCATGCTGAAACTCGGCTGGGCCGCGGGCATGGCCTTCCGTAAGCAGGGCCACTGCCGTGTGCTGGTCGGCAAGGACACCCGTATCTCCGGCTACATGTTCGAGTCGGCGCTCGAGGCCGGCCTTTCTGCCGCCGGTGCCGACGTGATGCTGCTCGGGCCGATGCCGACCCCGGCGATCGCCTACCTCACCCGCACTTTCCACGCCGAAGCCGGCATCGTCATCAGTGCGTCGCACAACCCGCACGACGACAACGGCATCAAGTTCTTCTCGGGCAATGGCACCAAGCTGCCGGACGAAGTCGAGCTGATGATCGAGGAGTTGCTCGATCAGCCGATGACCGTCGTCGAGTCGGGCAAGCTGGGCAAGGTCTCGCGCATCAACGATGCGGCGGGCCGCTACATCGAGTTCTGCAAGAGCAGCGTGCCAACCAGCACCAGTTTCGAAGGCCTCAAGGTCGTCGTGGATTGCGCTCACGGCGCCACCTACAAGGTAGCCCCCAGTGTGTTCCGTGAGCTGGGCGCCGATGTAACGGTGCTGCATGCCGCGCCGGATGGCCTGAACATCAACGAGGGCTGCGGTTCGACGCACATCGAGTCGTTGCAGGCAGCGGTGCTGGTCGGGCATGCCGACCTGGGTATCGCCTTCGACGGCGATGGCGACCGGGTGCTGATGGTCGATCACACCGGTGCCATCGTCGACGGTGACGAACTGCTGTACATCATCGGCCGCGACCTGCACGAGCGCGGCAAGCTGCAGGGCGGCGTGGTGGGTACCTTGATGAGCAACCTTGGCCTGGAGCTGGCGTTCAAGGAGCTGGACATTCCGTTCGTGCGGGCGAAAGTCGGCGACCGTTATGTCATGGCCGAACTGATCGAGCGCGAGTGGCTGCTGGGGGGTGAAAACTCCGGGCATGTCGTGTGCTGCAACCACACCACCACCGGTGATGCGATCATCGCCGCGCTGCAGGTGCTGATGGCCCTCAAGCGTCGCGGTGAAACCCTTGCCCAGGCGCGCCATGGCGTGCGCAAGTGCCCTCAGGTGTTGATCAATGTGCGCTTCGAAGCAGGCAAGAGCGACCCGCTGAAAAACCCGTTGGTGCAAGCGGCAAGCGACAAGGCGACCGAAGACATGGCGGGCCGCGGGCGTGTGCTGTTGCGCAAGTCCGGTACCGAGCCACTGGTGCGCGTGATGGTCGAAGGCGACGATGAAAGCCAGGTGCGTGGGCATGCCGAAGCCCTGGCCAAACTGGTCGCTGAAGTTTGTGCCTGAAGAGGCTTGCCAGCGCAGATCGGGTTGGGTAAGATCTGCGCCCACTTTGACCGACGAGGTAAAGCATGCGTCGCCCCATGGTAGCTGGTAACTGGAAGATGCACGGTACCCGCGCCAGCGTCGCTGAGCTGACTCAGGGCTTGGGCAATCTGCCCCTGCCAAGCGGTGTGGAAGTCGCGGTGTTTCCGCCATTCCTGTTCATTGATCAAGTGATCAATGGCCTGGAAGGAAAGGGAATCACCGTCGGCGCACAGAATTCTGCTGTACAGCCTGAACAAGGCGCGCTGACCGGCGAAGTTGCACCGAGTCAGTTGGCTGAAGTTGGTTGCAAATATGTTCTGATCGGGCATTCCGAGCGTCGCCAAATTATTGGTGAAACTGACGAAGTGCTGAATCAAAAGTTTGCAGCTGCTCAGAAAAGTGGTTTGACGCCAGTGCTCTGTATAGGGGAAACTCTCGAAGAGCGCGAGGCAGGCAAGACGCTTGAAGTTGTAGAGCGTCAACTAAGCAGTGTTATCGACGCGTTCGGTATTGCCGCTTTTGCCAATGCAGTAATTGCCTATGAGCCTGTATGGGCCATCGGTACTGGTTTGACGGCCTCGCCACAGCAAGCCCAGGATGTGCATGCAGCCATCCGCAAGCAGTTGGCGGCGATGGACGCCGAAGTTGCAGCTAACATGCAGCTTCTCTACGGCGGCAGCGTGAAGGCGGCCAATGCGGCCGAACTGTTCGGCATGCCGGATATCGATGGGGGGCTCATTGGTGGAGCGTCCCTGAATGCAGACGAATTCGGTGCAATTTGTCGCGCCGCAGGAAACTGAACAATGCTGGAAACAGTCGTAGTTGTTTTTCATCTGTTGGCGGCATTGGCACTGGTAGTAATGGTGCTGCTGCAACAGGGTAAAGGTGCGGAAGCAGGTGCATCTTTCGGCGCAGGTGCTTCAAATACTGTGTTCGGAAGCCAAGGTTCCGCTACCTTTTTGAGTAAAGTTACTGCTATACTTGCCGCCACTTTCTTTTTGACTGCACTTGGGTTAGGATACTTCGCCAAGCAGCAGGCTCACCAGCTGACTCAAGCTGGTCTGCCAGATCCAGCAGTGCTGGAAGTCAAAGAGCAAAAGCCGGCAGTCAATGATGATGTACCGGTGCTCCAGCAGCAGAAGAGCGAAACCACCAACTCTGGTGACGTACCTCCTCCAGCCAAAGAGCAGCAGTAACGGGTTTCAAAAGTAGTATTGCCGAGGTGGTGGAATTGGTAGACACGCAACCTTGAGGTGGTTGTGCCCATAGGGTGTAGGGGTTCGAGTCCCCTTCTCGGTACCAATTGAAGCAAGAGAGCCCGCTTTAAGCGGGCTTTCTTGTAGGTGGAGGTTGGATTGACCCTCAAGGGGGTTCGGTCTTATACTTTCGCCCCAGCTTTGTCGCGGGGTGGAGCAGCTTGGTAGCTCGTCGGGCTCATAACCCGAAGGTCGTTGGTTCAAATCCAGCCCCCGCAACCAGCTTCAGCGGAGCCCCTTTTCAGGGGCTTTTTGCTAGCCAACAGTTTTCGGCGTCGTTGTCCTACGGCGCTTTCAGGGATGGGCGCTTCGCCCATTTTTTATTTGCACAGCATGCACGAGGGGGTTCAGGTGTCGAGCAAGCTAGAACAGTTGCAGGCCTTGTTGGCCCCAGTGGTCGAGGGGCTGGGCTATCAGTGCTGGGGGATCGAATACGTCTCCCAAGGTAAGCATTCGGTACTGCGTATCTACATCGACAAGGAAGGCGGCATTCTGGTGGAGGACTGCGAAGCGGTCAGCCGTCAGGCCAGTGCCATCCTGGATGTGGAAGACCCGATCAGCAGTGAATACACCCTCGAGGTTTCCTCTCCAGGCATGGATCGCCCGCTGTTCACTCTGGAACAGTTTGCCTCGCATGCCGGCGAGCAAGTGAAGATCAAGCTGCGTACGCCCTTCGAGGGTCGTCGTAACTTCCAGGGCCTTCTCCGCGGTGTGGAGGAGCAGGATGTGGTGGTCCAGGTGGATAACCATGAGTTCCTGCTGCCGATCGACTCGATCGACAAGGCCAATATTATTCCCAGTTTTGACTGAGACGTGCCGGGCCCGGCGGAATTTACGGGCCCAATGGCTTGCGCAAGGCGAGGCGTACGATGAGCAAAGAAGTACTGCTGGTTGTTGAATCGGTATCCAACGAAAAGGGTGTACCGCCCGGCGTCATTTTCGAGGCGCTGGAAGTGGCTCTGGCCACTGCAACCAAAAAGCGTTTTGAGGACGAAGTCGACCTGCGTGTGGAAATCAACCGCCACACCGGTAGCTACGAAACGTTCCGTCGCTGGACGGTCGTCGAGGAGGCGGATCTGGACGATCCGGCAATCGAGGTCTGGCCAGCAAAGATTCAGGAGAGTCATCCTGAAGCCAAGGTTGGCGACGTGATCGAAGAGAAGATCGAATCGATCGAGTTCGGTCGCATTGCTGCGCAAACCGCCAAGCAAGTCATCGTGCAGAAGGTTCGCGAAGCTGAGCGCGCCCAGGTGGTCGACGCCTACCGTGAACGCGTTGGCGAGATCATCTCCGGTACCGTGAAGAAGGTCACCCGCGACAACGTCATCGTCGACCTGGGCAACAACGCCGAAGCGCTGCTGGCTCGTGAAGACATCATCCCCCGTGAGACCTTCCGGGTCGGTGTGCGCCTGCGTGCACTGCTCAAGGAAATCCGCACCGAGAACCGTGGCCCGCAGTTGATCCTGTCGCGCACTGCGCCGCAGATGCTGATCGAGCTGTTCACCATCGAAGTGCCGGAAATCGCCGAAGGCCTCATCGAAGTCATGGCCGCTTCCCGTGATCCGGGATCGCGTGCCAAGATCGCCGTCCGCTCCAAGGACAAGCGCATCGACCCACAAGGTGCCTGTATCGGCATGCGTGGTTCGCGCGTCCAAGCCGTATCCGGCGAGCTGGGTGGCGAGCGTGTGGATATCGTCCTGTGGGACGAGAACCCGGCGCAGTTCGTCATCAACGCCATGTCGCCGGCAGAGGTTGCCGCGATCATCGTTGACGAAGACGCCCATGCGATGGATATCGCCGTTGGTGCCGACAACCTGGCTCAGGCCATTGGTCGTGGCGGTCAGAACGTTCGTCTGGCCAGCCAGCTGACCGGCTGGACCCTGAACGTGATGACCGAGTCGGACATCCAGGCCAAGCAACAGGCTGAAACCGGCGACATCCTGCGTAATTTTGTCGAGGAACTGGAAGTCGACGAAGAACTGGCACAAGTGCTGGTCGACGAAGGCTTCACCAACCTTGAAGAAATTGCCTACGTACCGTTGGAAGAAATGCTCAACATCGATGGCTTTGACGAAGAAATCGTCAATGAGCTCCGCGCTCGAGCCAAGGACCGTTTGTTGACCAAGGCCATCGCTACCGAAGAAAAACTGGCAGACGCCCATCCGGCCGAAGACCTGCTCTCTCTCGAGGGTATGGACAAGGACCTGGCGGCCGAACTGGCGGTGCGCGGCGTGGTTAACCGCGAAGACCTGGCCGAGCAGTCGATCGACGATCTGCTCGACATCGACGGCATCGACGAAGAGCGTGCCGGCAAGTTGATCATGGCCGCCCGAGCCCACTGGTTCGAGTAATTAGGCGCGGCCTGAGGAGAGAAGTGCATGACGCAAGTCACGGTGAAAGAACTGGCCCAAGAGGTCGAGGCACCGGTAGAGCGCCTGCTGCAGCAGATGCGTGAGGCAGGTCTGCCGCACACCGACGCCGGTCAGGTAGTGACCGATAATGAGAAGCAGACCCTGCTGACCCATTTGAAGAGCAGCCACAAGAGCAAGGCGGAAGAGCCGCGCAAGATTACCTTGCAGCGCAAGACCACCAGCACCCTGCGTGTCGCCGGTAGCAAGAGCATCAGCGTAGAAGTACGCAAGAAGAAAGTATTCGTGCAGCGCAGCCCGGAAGAAATCCAGGCTGAGCAGAAGCGTGAAGCAGAAGAGCGCCGCGCGGCTGAAAATGCCGCTCGCGAGAAGGTCGAAGCCGAAGTGCGCCAGCGTAACGAGGAGCAGGCACGCCGTCAGGCCGCCGAAGCCCCGGCCGCTGCCCCTGTAGCCAAGGCCGAGCCTGCCGCTGTCGCTGCCCCGGTAGTGGCCAATGCGCCGGTGTCCGAAGACGCCGCCGCACGTGCTGCCGAGCGCAAGAAAGACGAGACCCGCCGCAACGAAAGCCGCAGCCGTGACGACGATCGTCGTGGTGGTGGCCCGGCTGCTGCCGGCCGTGGCGAAGCGCCGCGCATGTCGGTCAAGGTCAAGGTCAAGGAGAAGGAAAAGGCTCCGACTCCACGTGCCGCGCCGCGTACCACCGAAGAAGAAAGCGATGGTTTCCGTCGTGGCCGCGGTGGCAAGAGCAAAGGCAAGAAGCGCAACCAGCATGGCTTCCAGAGCCCGTCCGGCCCCGTCATCCGTGACGTGACCATCGGCGAGACCATCACGGTTTCGGACCTGGCCCAGCGCATGTCGGTCAAAGGCGCTGAAGTCGTCAAGTTCATGTTCAAGATGGGCACTCCGGTCACCATCAACCAGGTGCTCGACCAGGAAACCGCTCAGCTGGTAGCAGAAGAGTTGGGTCACAAGGTCACCCTGGTCAGCGATACCGCCCTGGAAGACTCCCTGGCCGAATCGCTGAAATTCGAAGGTGAAGTCGAATCGCGCGCGCCGGTCGTTACCGTCATGGGTCACGTTGACCATGGTAAGACCTCGCTGCTCGACTACATCCGTCGTGCCAAGGTTGCAGCCGGCGAAGCCGGTGGCATCACCCAGCACATCGGTGCCTACCACGTCGAAACCGACCGTGGCATGGTCACCTTCCTCGACACCCCAGGCCACGCTGCGTTCACTCAGATGCGTGCCCGTGGTGCCAAGGCCACCGACATCGTCATCCTGGTGGTGGCGGCGGACGACGGTGTGATGCCGCAGACCCGCGAAGCCGTTCAGCATGCCAAGGCTGCTGGCGTGCCGCTGGTGGTTGCGGTGAACAAGATCGACAAGCCGGGTGCCGACCTCGATCGCATCCGCAACGAGCTGGCCGTCGAAGGCGTCACCTCCGAGGACTGGGGTGGTGACACGCCGTTCGTCAAGGTGTCGGCGAAGATGGGTACCGGTGTCGACGAACTGCTCGAAGCCGTACTGCTGCAGGCCGAGATTCTCGAACTGACCGCCACCCCGACTGCTCCAGGTCGCGGTGTCGTGGTTGAATCGCGCCTGGACAAAGGCCGTGGCCCGGTTGCCACCATCCTGGTTCAGGACGGCACCCTGCGTCAGGGCGACATGGTCCTGGTCGGCTCCAACTATGGCCGCGTGCGCGCCATGCTCGACGAGAACGGCAAGCCTGTGAAGGAAGCCGGCCCGTCGATCCCGGTCGAGATCCTCGGCCTGGATGGCACCCCGGACGCCGGTGACGAAATGTCCGTGGTGGCCGACGAGAAGAAAGCCCGTGAAGTTGCCCTGTTCCGTCAAGGCAAGTTCCGTGAGGTCAAGCTGGCCCGTGCTCACGCCGGCAAGCTGGAAAACATCTTCGAGACCATGGGTCAGGAAGAGAAGAAGACCCTCAACATCGTCCTCAAGACCGATGTGCGTGGCTCCCTGGAAGCGCTGCAGGGCTCGCTCGGCGGCCTGGGCAACGACGAAGTTCAGGTGCGTGTGATCGGTGGCGGCGTCGGTGGTATCACCGAGAGCGACGCCAACCTGGCACTGGCCTCGAACGCGGTGCTGTTCGGCTTCAACGTGCGTGCCGATGCCGGTGCGCGCCGGATCGTCGAGCAGGAAGGTCTGGATATGCGTTACTACAACGTGATCTACGACATCATCGAAGACGTCAAGAAAGCCCTGACCGGCATGCTCGGCAGCGATGTTCGCGAGAACATCCTGGGTGTCGCCGAAGTGCGTGACGTGTTCCGCTCGCCGAAGTTCGGCGCCATCGCTGGCTGTATGGTCATCGAGGGTACCGTGTACCGCAACCGTCCGATCCGCGTACTGCGCGACGACGTTGTGATCTTCGAAGGCGAACTGGAATCGCTGCGTCGCTTCAAGGACGATGCTGCCGAAGTGCGTAACGGCATGGAGTGCGGTATTGGCGTCAAGAGCTACAACGACGTCAAGGTCGGCGACAAGATCGAAGTCTTCGAGAAAGTCCAGGTGGCTCGTACCCTTTAAGGGCGAGCCCGCTGCCAACCCCCGTCGTACGGCGGTCGGCAGCGCCTCTGCAGGTAGCGCCCGGTCAGGCTTGTGTCTGAACCGGGCGTTTGCCGCTTTAGATACAGGTAGCAAAAATGGCAAAAGAATACAGCCGTACCCAACGTATCGGCGATCAGATGCAGCGTGAGCTGGCCGAACTGATCCGCCGCGAAGTCAAGGACCCACGCGTGGGCCTGGTGACCATCACCGCCGTCGACGTCAGCCGTGACGTAGGCCATGCCAAGGTCTTCATCACCGTCATGGGTGAAGAAACCCCGGACGCCGTGCAGCAGTCGCTCAAGGCCCTCAACAGTGCCGCCAGCTTCCTGCGCCTGCACCTGGGCCGCTCGATGCAGCTGCGCAGCGTGCCGCAACTGCACTTCCACTTCGATGAAAGCGTCAGCCGTGGCGTGCACCTGTCGGCACTGATCGAGCGGGCGGTCGCCGAAGACCGTCTGCACAAGGATGCCGACGAGCCGGGCGCCAAGGAGTAAGCGGTGGCCCAGGTCAAACGTATCCGCCGCAACGTCAGCGGCATCATCCTGCTCGACAAACCGCTGGGGTTCACCTCCAACGCCGCGTTGCAGAAGGTCCGCTGGTTGCTCAATGCCGAGAAGGCCGGCCACACCGGCAGCCTCGACCCGCTGGCCAGCGGCGTGCTGCCGCTGTGCTTCGGTGAAGCGACCAAGTTCTCGCAATACCTGCTCGAGTCCGACAAGGGCTACGAAACGGTCATGCAGATGGGGCAGACTACCAACACCGGCGATGCCGAGGGCGAAGTCCTGCAGACCCGTGAGGTGACCGTCGGTCGCGCCGACATCGAGGCACTGCTGCCGCGTTTTCGCGGCCCGATCAGCCAGATACCGCCGATGTACTCGGCGCTCAAGCGTGACGGCCAGCCGCTTTACAAGCTGGCACGTGCAGGAGAGGTAGTGGAGCGCGAGGCGCGTTCTGTTACTATTGGCCGCTTGGAGTTGCTCGAGTGCGAAGGCACCCGTGCACGGCTGAGCGTAGGATGCAGCAAAGGCACCTATATCCGCACCCTGGTGGAGGATATCGGCGAGGCACTTGGCTGCGGCGCCTATGTCGCCGAGCTGCGCAGGACCCAGGCCGGGCCCTTCGCGCTGGCACAGACCGTGACCCTCGAGGAGCTCGAACAGGCCCACGCCGAAGGTGGCAACGAAGCGCTCGATCGCTTCCTCATGCCGTCCGACAGCGGGCTGCAGGACTGGCCGCTGTTGAGCCTTTCCGAGCACAGTGCGTTCTACTGGCTGCATGGCCAGGCCGTACGTGCCCCGGATGCGCCGCAGTTCGGCATGGTCCGCGTACAGGATCACAACGGTCGCTTCATCGGTATCGGTGAAGTGAGCGAAGACGGGCGCGTTGCGCCGCGTCGGCTGATTCGGTCGGAATGACCGAAACCGCAGGCCCAGGCTTCGGCTAAAGCCTGCGGATACAAGGGTGGCTGTCAGTAGGCACGGTCACACCTTTTTTATTAATACAGGGATCAAGTCCCTGGCCTATTGGACTCCGCTTGCGGGATCCGTTTATCAGGAGAAGCCACATGGCCCTCAGCGTTGAAGAAAAAGCTCAAATCGTTGCCGACTACCAGCAAGCTGCTGGCGATACTGGTAGCCCGGAAGTTCAGGTTGCTCTGCTGACCGCGAACATCAACAAGCTGCAAGGCCACTTCAAGGCCAACGGCAAAGACCACCACTCGCGTCGTGGCCTGATCCGTATGGTTAACCAGCGTCGTAAGCTGCTGGACTACCTGAAGGGCAAAGACACCACTCGTTACAGCGCCCTGATCGGTCGCCTGGGCCTGCGTCGCTAATAGCGGCCTGGTCAGTGGTGTGCATGGCGCATTCATCGGCAACGCTGCCTGGCAGCGTTTCCGTTGGGCACGTCATGCGTATCTTCGAGGTTGGCAGCCTGGCAATGCCGAGCGGGATTTCCGCTCGGCGCCAGGCTCCCAGCCTCGTGTTGTATCTGGACGGTCAACGGGGCCGATTCCCTGTTCTGCCCAAGAATTCGCAAGAAACCAGTTCCCCCAGAGCCACTGAAAAAGGTAGGAAACCGTGAACCCGGTAATCAAGCAATTCCAGTTCGGTCAATCGACCGTTACCCTCGAAACGGGCCGCATTGCCCGTCAGGCCACCGGCGCTGTGCTGGTCACCGTCGACAACGATGTCACCGTGCTGGTGACCGTGGTCGGTGCCAAGCAGGCAGACCCGAGCAAGGGCTTCTTCCCGCTGTCCGTGCACTACCAGGAAAAGACCTACGCCGCTGGCAAGATCCCAGGTGGTTTCTTCAAGCGTGAAGGCCGCCCATCCGAAAAAGAAACCCTGACTTCGCGCCTGATCGACCGCCCGATCCGCCCGCTGTTCCCAGAAGGTTTCATGAACGAAGTGCAGGTTGTCTGCACCGTGGTTTCCACCAGCAAGAAGACCGATCCGGACATCGCTGCGATGATCGGTACCTCGGCTGCCCTGGCCATTTCGGGCATTCCGTTCGAAGGCCCGATCGGCGCCGCCCGCGTTGCCTTCCACGAAAGCACCGGCTACCTGCTGAACCCGACTTACGAGCAGCAGGCCGCTTCGAGCCTGGACATGGTCGTAGCCGGTACCGCCGATGCCGTACTGATGGTTGAATCGGAAGCCAAAGAGCTGACCGAAGACCAGATGCTGGGCGCCGTGCTGTTCGCCCACGACGAATTCCAGGCCGTGATCAAGGCTGTCAAAGAGCTGGCTGCCGAAGCCGCCAAGCCGACCTGGGACTGGAAACCGGCCGTTGCCAACACCGAACTGTTCAACGCCATCCGCGCCGAGTTCGGCGAGGCGGTCTCCCAGGGCTACACCATCACCGTCAAGGCCGACCGTTACGCGCGCCTGGGCGAGCTGCGCGACCAGGCGGTTGCCAAGTTCTCCGGTGAAGAAGGCCAGCCATCGGCCGGCGAAGTCAAAGAGATCTTCGGCGAGATCGAGTACCGCACCGTTCGCGAAAACATCGTCAACGGCAAGCCACGTATCGACGGCCGCGACACCAAGACCGTGCGCCCGCTGAACATCGAAGTCGGCGTACTGCCGAAGACCCACGGTTCGGCCCTGTTCACCCGTGGCGAAACCCAGGCCCTGGTGGTTGCCACCCTCGGCACCGCGCGTGACGCCCAGCTGCTGGACACCCTCGAAGGCGAGAAGAAAGACCCCTTCATGCTGCACTACAACTTCCCACCGTTCTCGGTAGGGGAGTGTGGCCGCATGGGCGGTGCTGGCCGTCGCGAAATCGGTCACGGCCGTCTGGCCCGTCGTTCGGTCCAGGCCATGCTGCCGGCCGCTGACGTGTTCCCGTACACCATCCGCGTCGTATCGGAAATCACCGAGTCCAACGGCTCCAGCTCCATGGCTTCGGTCTGTGGCGCTTCCCTGGCCCTGATGGACGCTGGTGTGCCGATGAAAGCACCGGTGGCCGGTATCGCCATGGGCCTGGTCAAGGAAGGCGAGAAGTTCGCCATTCTGACCGACATCCTGGGTGACGAAGACCACCTGGGCGACATGGACTTCAAGGTAGCCGGTACCGCCAAAGGTGTTACCGCGCTGCAGATGGACATCAAGATCAACGGCATCACCGAAGAGATCATGGAAATCGCCCTGGGCCAGGCCCTGGAAGCGCGCCTGAACATCCTCGGCCAGATGAACCAGATCATTGGCCAGTCGCGCACCGAGCTGTCGGCCAACGCACCGACCATGATCGCGATGAAGATCGACACCGACAAGATCCGTGACGTCATCGGTAAAGGCGGCGCCACCATCCGCGGTATCTGTGAAGAAACCAAGGCTTCGATCGACATCGAAGACGACGGTTCGATCAAGATCTTCGGTGAAACCAAGGAAGCGGCTGAAGCTGCCAAGCAGCGCATCCTGGGCATCACCGCAGAGGCCGAAATCGGCAAGATCTACGTCGGCAAGGTCGAGCGCATCGTCGACTTCGGCGCCTTCGTCAACATCCTGCCGGGCAAGGACGGCCTTGTGCACATCTCCATGCTCAGCGATGCGCGTGTAGAGAAGGTCACCGACATCCTGAAGGAAGGCCAGGAAGTCGAAGTACTGGTACTGGACGTGGACAACCGCGGCCGTATCAAGCTGTCGATCAAAGACGTTGCCGCTGCCAAGGCATCGGGCGTCTAAGCATTTCGATGCTGGAAAGAAGGACCCTTCGGGGTCC
>NZ_QKVM01000042.1 GCF_003231305.1 Pseudomonas sichuanensis
CTACTACCTGGAGCTATACCCATGCTGGGTTGCCAAGCGAGCGTGTCGATGCAGCGGGGTACACGTTGCGCTACCACTGGGACAAGCTAGGTCGATTGGTATGCCTGGACAACCAGAACGGAAGTAGAGCGACATTCTGCTATGACCTGGTCGGACGCTTGTCGCAGGAAACCGGTTTCGACGGTTTGGCAAAGCACTATCGGTATGACGTGCATACCGGGCGGCTGGCGTTCACGCAGGTTGGCCAGCGTCGCGTAACCATGCGTTTCGATCGCATGGGGCGACTGATCGAACGTACTGCCAGCCTGGGTGAACAGGTGGAATCGGAGCATTATGCCTACAACGGCAATGGCCAACTGCTCCAGGCCCGCAATGCCGTCAGCATGTTGCAATGGTTCCATGACGAAGCCGGCAACATGGTCTGCGAGCACCAGCACTATCTGGGTATCGGCACACCCATGGTTGCCGTCTGGCAGCATGAATACGATGCGTTGAACCAGCGTGTGGCAACCATCCGGCCCGATGGCCATAAGGTCAGTTGGTTGACTTACGGCAGCGGCCATGTTGGCGGCATGACGCTCGATCATCACGAAATGCTCGCCTTCGAGCGTGACGACTTGCACCGCGAAATTGTCCGTCACCAAGGCAACAAACTTATGCACAAGCAGCAGTGGACTCCGCGGGGAAGGCCGCAAGAGCAATTGATTGGCGGAGTCGATGGCGAATCTGTCCTGCTCAAACGGGAGTATCAATACGACCCGGTCGGCCAACTGACCGGTATTCGCGATACGCGTCGTGGGCAATTGGCTTATCAATACGACCCGCTTGGCCGGCTGCTGCAGGCCACCAGCTGTCTAGGCGTTGAAACTTTCGCGTTCGATCCCGCGGGTAACCTCATTGACGAAGCCCAACAACTCAATCGCCCCCTGGAAGAAAAGGCCAGGCATGGGAAGCTGATGGACAACCGCTTGCGCGAATACGGCGGTGTCCATTTCAAATACGACGAGCGCGGCAACCTGATTCACCGGCTGCAAGAGGGCAAGCATGCTCATCTGACCTGGGACTTGTTCGATCGCCTGACGCATTACAACGATGACAAGCTCAAGGTCGACTACAGCTATGACGCGCTGGGGCGCAGGTTGCACAAGCATTCCGTTGCCCATTACTGGGATAGGCCTGAAGCCGGTACTGGCTGGAACCAGATGCAGCGAGCCAAACGACAGCGCGAGTTGAAATGCGGCTTCACGCTGTTCGGCTGGGATGGCAACGCGCTTGCCTGGGAGAGTTCCCCGCCACGTGACGACAGTGATACCGGCAGGACGGTGCACTACCTATATCTGCCAGGCAGTTTTGTGCCGGTGGCCCAAGCGGTGCGCAATGGTCCGGTTCGCCTGCACAAGCAACCAGACTGGAATGGACGTGAATATGATTTTGACCAAGATCCCCTGTGGCACACCGAGGTGAAGCCTCAAACGTTCGACAGCATCTACTGGTACCAATGTGATCATTTGGGCACACCGATGGAGCTGACGGATGAGGAAGGCCGTGTGGTGTGGGCGGCACGCTACACGGCTTGGGGAGATCTTATCGATTTGCAAGATGCTCTAGATGCTATTGGCGCAGTGAGGAACTCGATACGCTTCCAGGGGCAATATCAAGATCACGAGACAGGGCTGCATTACAACCGGTTCCGCTATTACGATCCGAGGAGTGCTCGTTACGTATCGGAGGATCCGATCGGATTTGTTGGCGGGCTCAACGCATATTCGTACGTGAATGGCAACCCTTTGGCTGCGACTGACGCTATGGGCTTAAAGCCATGGGATTGGAATGGCAAAGGAGATACGAGTGCTTGTATGTATTACGATATTCGGGCCTGCGAAACGAAAGGCAATTTGAGTAGTTACTATGAAACTGCCGGCAATATCTGTCGCGGTGAGCGCTTGGATGTTAATGTTGTGCTATGGGGCGGCATGATAAATGCCTGGACTTGGGGGTATACTGCTTCGTCCGAGGCCGAGATATCAAATAATATAAGGAGTGGCTTGATAAAAAGTGATCAGATTGAAGTTGCGATCCATGGAGCAAATGGTGTTACTGGGAATGCAATTGATGCTTATCATGATAAAGCCTTTAGTGAGGCAGGACTGCTCACTCGGTTTTATGGGGGGAATATATGGTTTCAAGGTATATATCCCAATCCTGTTCCTTATGATTCTGACGGTAAGTTCAAGTATGATCCGCGACGATTGATGTCTGATGCTAGTGATTCAGAGTCGCCAGGCTGTGCTAAGAAATAATTTTTTAGGGATCTTTGCCAAGGTGGTTTGTTGTGTTGAAGGTGTTAAGGTTTTTTCTTGCGATTCCGCCGATTCTGGTTTATGTGCTTTTCTGTTATTTAGCGACACGGGGAGGAGAGCTCACTCTGCTTCAGATATTAAGGCATGTGATTCTCGTTTCCGGGCTCGTGCCTCTCTGCTCGTGGCTACTGGTGATTTTCAAGAGCACTTCAGCTACGATTGTAAAATCGTTTATTTTTGCCGTTTTGATAACGATTTATCATATTTTTCTTTTTGCGGTCTCCGCGCATCGCGATGGACTTCATTATTGGGGGGTGCAGTTTTTTGAGTTTGCAGGGTTTTATGCCTTGATTAGAGTTGTTAATGGGGTGAGGGTTTTTAGTGGTAGTAGATCCGAAGGTAGTTGAACGCTCCGAAAAGGCAGGCGGGTGGCTACGAAACTACATCTTTTATCTAGTATTTGTACGAAAAGTTTTGTGGGAACGGGCTTGCCCCGCGATGGAGTGCGAATAAGGATGATTGATCAGGGGCGCAATTGTTAGAGCACACCACATGGCAGTTCGAGCAAGTCACTCCCACTCCGATCGCATCGACCTCAAACCATGCGCAATCCCTGCTTTGCCAGCAATCCCCCTCACTTGCTCACCAGCAACTCCGGCCCCAGGTAATCGTTGATCTGGTCGATATCGTCATCCCCCAGGCTACCCACCGACGAGGCCAGGCGCAGGCGCGACATCAAGTAGCGCAACTTGGCCTCGAACAGGTCGTGCCTGGCCACGAACAGCAGCTCCTCGGCATTGAGCACATCCGAGTTGGTGCTGATGCCCCCCTCCTTGAAGCCCTTGCGGGTCGACAGCAACGAGCGCTCGTTGGATACCACGGCCTTCTCCAGCGCGCGGATGCGCAGGGCGCCGCTCTGCACGCCGCGAAACTCGCGGGTGGTGCCGGTGATGACTTCCTGGCGGGTGGCGTCGAGTTCGTCCTGGGCCTTGGCGCTGTTGGCGCTGGCCTGGCGGCTGAGGGCGCTGACACCGCCGCCGCTGTACAACGGGATGTTGATTTCCAGGCCGATCGAGCTGTAGTGGTTGCGCTGGTTAAGCTCCGACAGCGACTGGCTTTCGCCGGCGGTATAGCCTGCGACGAAGTCCAGGGTCGGCCAATGGCCGGCCTTGGCCCGTTTCACTTCTTCTTCGGCGATCGCCTGGCTGTGGCGGCGTGCATGGATCAGCGGGCTGTCGGCCTGGGCCTTGACCAGCCAATCCTGCAAGTTGCCGGGCAGCAGCGGTGGGGTGGCGAAGCCCGGTTGCAGGGTGGTCAGCGATTCAGGGGTTTCACCGATGTACTCGGCGAGCTGGCGGCGGGCGTTGACCAGGTTGTCCTGTGCCTCGATCAGCTCGGCCTCTGCAAGGTCGCGGCGCGCGGCCGACTCGTCGATGTCGGTGATGGTGCCGTCGCCCAGTTCCATGCGCCGTTTCGCCGAGGCCAGTTGCTCGTCGAAGGCGCTCAGCTTGGCGTGGGCCAGGGTGATGGTCTCGCTGGCCAGCAGCACGTTGAAGTAACTCTCGGCCAGGCGTACCGCAGCGTCCTGGCTCTTGGCATCGAACACCGCCACGCTGTAGTCGGCACGTTGCTGGCCCTGGCGGTACTCGGCCATCTTCTGCTTGTTGAACAGCGGCTGGCGCAAGCGCAGGTTGGCGCCGGTGGAGTCGTAGTCGAGGTCGTTGTTGATGCCGTTCTGGCGCTGGTTGCCGTTGACCTTGCTGGTGTAGGCCGAGGCGTTGATCTGCGGCAGCAGGCCTGCTCGGCCGATGGCACGGTTTTCCATGCCTGCCTCTTGTTCATGCACGGCGGCGCGGTACACCGGGCCCTGGTACTGCAGCAGGTCCCAGGCTTGCTTGAGGTCCATGGCGCCGGCGGGCAGGGCCAGGCCCAGCAGGCACAGGCACAGGCAATGACGGTTCATATCATTGCTCCTTGAAGGCGCTGTCGACGCGTTCGATCATCGGCTTGAGCAGGTAGCTCAGCAGGTTGCGTTCGCCAGTCTTGATGGTGACGCTGGCCGGCATGCCGGGGCGGATATGGTTGCTGCCCAGCAGGGCCATGCCGGCCTGGGTCACCTCCACCTGGGCCAGGTAGAACGGCTGCTTGCTTTCTTCGTCCAGCAGCCGGTCGGCCGAGACGGTCTTGACCCGCCCGGGGATGTTGGGGGTCTGGGCGTGGTTGAACGCCGGGAAGGACAGGTCCACCGCAAGCCCCGGGACCATCTTGTCGATGGCCTGCACCGGGATCATCGCGTCCACCTGCAGCGGCTCGTCGAGCGGTACCACCTCCATGATCTTGGCGCCGGGCTGGATGATCCCGCCGACCGTGGCGATGCTCAGGGCCTGGACCATGCCGTCGATCGGCGAGCGGATCACCGTGTGCGCCACTTCATAATCCAGCGCGCGCAGGCGGTCGGCCAGGGTGGTGCTTTCCTTGGCGGTGTCGGTCAGCTGCGATTGCACCTCTTTGCGGTAGTCGTGCTGGCGCTGCAGGATGCGCAGGCGGATTTCGCTGGTCTGGCTGCGCACCCGGGCGATGTTGTTGAGGTTCTCGGCCTGGCCGGCGGACAGGTCGGCATGGCTGCGTTCCAGTTCCAGCAGGCGGTTGCGCGGCACGAAGCCTTCGGCGGCGAGGGTGCGGGTACCGTGCAGTTCCTGGTCGAGGAAGCCGATCTGCGAGGCGCGCGCGCCATACACCTGCTGCAGGCCCTTGAGCTGCACCGCCGAGGCCGAGAGGTTTTCTTCGAGGATGTCGATCTCGCCGGCCAGGCCCGCGCGGCGGGTATCGAGCAGGTGTTCCTGCAAGTCCATCGCGGCCAGCAGGCGGTGGTCGCCGGCGAAGCGGGCCAGCAGGTCGGGGTCGTAGGTCACTGTGTCCTCGCCGTCACGCTCGGCCTCCAGGCGGTTCTCCACGGTCTTGCTGACGATGTACTGGGCGCTGACCGCGCCTTGTTCGGCCACGGCGCGCAAGGCATCCAGGCGCACCACTTCCTGGCCTTTCTTCACCAGGTCGCCTTCGCGCACCAGAATCGCTTCGACGGTGCCGCCGGTCAGGTGCTGTACCGCCTTGCGGTTGCTGGTGACCTTGACCGTGCCGGTGGCCACCACGCCGGCATCCAGCGGCGCCAACCACGACCACATCAAGAAGCCGCCGAAGCCGGCGAGCATCAGCCACAGGCCGCAGCGGGCAGGGCGAGTGACGTTCAGGTCGATGCCGTGGTCGGTGGCGTTAGCGGTGGTTTCTGTGGGCATGTTCATCTGCATGATCTGTCACTCCCGAGCCTTGACCGCGGCCAGTGGGGTGGGTGCCGCCGTGCCCGCCGGCATCACGCTGGCCTTGCGCAGCGCGGCGAACACTTCGTCGCGGCTGCCGAGCATCTGCACGGTGCCGTCGCGCAGCATCAGCACCTTGTCGACGGCGCACAGCACATTGGGCCGGTGCGAAACCAGGATCACCGTCGCACCCCGGGCCTTGAGCTCGGCCATGGCGTCCACCAGGGCCTTTTCGCCGAGGTCGTCGAGGTTGGCGTTGGGCTCGTCCAGCACGATCAGGCTGGGTTCGCCATACAGCGCGCGGGCCAGGGCGATGCGTTGCTTCTGGCCACCGGACAGCGGGCTGCCGTCGTTGCCCAGGCGGGTGTCGTAGCCCTGGGGCAGGCGCAGGATCATCTCGTGCACGCCGCTGATTTTGGCGGCGCGGATCACCGCATCACTGTCCACCTCGCCAAACCGCGCGATGTTGTCGGCGATGCTGCCTTCGAACAGCTCCACGTCCTGGGGCAGGTAGCCGAGCCAGGGGCCCAGCTCGGCCTTGTTCCAGGTGAACAGGTCGGCGCCGTCCAGGCGCACCTTGCCAGCCTGGGTAGGCCATACGCCGACCAGCAGGCGGGCGAGGGTGGACTTACCCGAGGCGGACGGGCCGATGATGCCGAGGCTTTCGCCCGGCGCAAGGCTGAAGCTCACCCCGCGCAGGATGGTGTTGCCGGTGCCGGGGGCGCCGGCAAACACGTTCTCCACCGCGAGCATGCCCTGCGGGCGCTGCAGCGACATGCTCGGCGGCCGCCGTGGGTAGTCGTGCAACAGCGCGTTGAGCCGGCCCCAGGCCAGGCGGCAAGCGAGCAGTTGCTTCCACGAGGCAATCACCTGTTCCACCGGGGCCAGGGCGCGGCCGGTGAGGATCGAGCAGGCGATCATCATCCCCGGGGTGATCTTGCCTTCGATCGCCAGCAACGCGCCGCTGCCGAGGATCAGCGACTGCAGGGTGATGCGTACGAAGCGCCCGGTGCTGCTGATCAGCGCGGCGCGGTCGGAGGCCAGGGTCTGCATCTGCAGGATGCGCAGGTGGCCCTTGAACCAGCGCTGGCTGATGGCCGGCAGCATGCCCATGGCCTCGATCACCTCGGCGTTGCGCAGGTTGTTGTTGGCGTAGTTGGCCGACGACAGCGCCGCCTGGTTGGCTTCGGCCAGCGGCTGGTGGGTGGCCTTTTCGGTGAGCCAGGCCAGGCCTACCAGGATCATCGAGCCGATCAGCGTGACCAGCCCCAGCAGCGGGTGGATCAGGTAGGCGACCAGCAGGTAGATCGGCGTCCAGGGGGCATCGAAGAAGGCGAACAGGCCATTGCCGGTGAGGAACTGACGCAGTTGCGCCAGGTCCTGCAGGGCCTGGCCGGGGCTGCCGCCGGCGCGGCTGAGGTTGCGCTCGAAGGCGGCGCTGAAGGTGCGCCGGTTGAGGGCCATGTCCAGGCAGTTGCCCACCCGGATCAGCACCCGGGTGCGCAGCATCTCCAGGGTGGACATCAGCAGGAACAGGCCCACCACCAGCACCGTCAGCATGGCCAGGGTGGTGACGTTGCGGCTCACCAGTGCGCGGTCGTAGACCTGCAGCATGTACACGGCAGGTGTCAACATCATGACGTTTATCACCCCGCTGAACCCTGCGAGCGAATAGAAACTGCGTCGCATTTGAAACAGTGCCTCGGCGAGCTCGGAGCGGGTGGATGTGTGCTTGGGCATGAGGCCTCCCTCCAGAAAACCGGGTGCTCTTGCGGCAGCCCAGGTAGCAGTAGGTGTGGAAGCTGATTGGCACGCAGGCTGGTCGCTCTTTTGGCGGGTAATCCGAACACGCTGCAGTGCCCCACAAGCAGGAGCGTAGGTTGTGAGAAATATTTTGTAATACGTTTTTGCTCTATAGATTCCTCACAAATCTCATTAAAAACAGCCAGTTGAGAACGATTAGCGGGATCAAATCTTTTTTATCGACGTAATATTGACAATTTTTTTGCCTACAACTTTAGTCTTAGTCAGTTCGTCGGAACTTTGCCCGAGGCCCTGTTGTCGCCTCGGCCCCGCGAGCCCCCGCTGACATTCCTGTGGGAGCAGAACATGACCAGCCCTCTGTTCTTGTACCGAGTGAATGGGCTCTACAGGACGTTATCCCCCACCTCTCGTAGTCACGGCCCACCCAGGGCCTGGGGCCGTCGCGCCTGAGTGCCCGACGAACCTGAACCTGCGCGAACTCCAGGCACGTAGCCCGCCCGGCGGGTAACGGTTTTGCGCGCCCCGTATCGCGAAAAGAAAACGCTGCAAACCGTGCACGCCTACGAATGGGCGCGACGGGCGCCTGCGCCCCGCGTTCGCCCCCCATACCGATCGAGGTCAACCGAAAATGGCCAATTTCAGCAAGTCCGACCTGGAGTTCATCCTCAAGCAAATCTTCATCGCCGAAGCCCATGCCAACGGCGCCAGCCTTATCGAGCTGCTGCCCAACAGCCAGGTGCCGTTCGGCCTGCGCACCGTCGACGGCAGCTACAACAACCTGGTGGCCGGGCAGAGCGAGTTCGGCGCCGCCGACAATTCGTTCCTGCGCCTGCTCGATGCCCAGTACCGCGCGGCCTACGCCGCCAGCGGCACGGTGGTCGACTCGCAGCCGCGCACCATCAGCAACCTGATCGTCGACCAGACCGCGCACAACCCGGCGGCGGTCGAGGCCAATGGCGGCGCCGCACCGGTGATCAGCCCCGGCGTGGACGGCGTGTTCGGCACCGCCGACGACAAAGAAGTGTTCTTCATCCCCAACGAGTCGCCGGATGCCGGCCTGACCGCCGGCTTCAACTCCTGGATGACGTTCTTCGGCCAGTTCTTCGACCACGGCCTGGACCTGGTTACCAAGACCAGCAGCGCCATCGTGTTCATTCCGCTGCAGCCGGACGACCCGTTGTATGTGCCGGGCGGGCAGACCAACTTCATGGTGCTGCCGCGCGCGGTGCACACCGCCGGCGCCGATGGCGTGCTTGGCACCGCCGACGATGGCCAGCTCAACACCACCTCGCCGTTCGTCGACCAGAGCCAGACCTACAGCTCGCACCCCTCGCACCAGGTGTTCCTGCGCGAATACACCCTCGATGCCGGCGGCGACCCGGTGGCCACCGGCCGCTTGATCACCAACCGCGCCCTGGGCGCCGACGGCAAGTTCGGCACCGCCGACGATGGCAGTGGCGAGAACGGCGGCATGGCCACCTGGGCGGTGGTCAAGGCCCAGGCCCGCGACATCCTCGGCATCGACCTGACCGACGCCAACGTGCACAACGTGCCGCTGTTGGCCACCGATGCCTATGGCAACTTCATCAAGGGCCCCAACGGCATGCCGCAGGTGGTGATCCGTATCGGCAATGGTGCCGACGGCATCGCGGGGACCGCCGATGACCTGACCCAACTGGTCGAGGGCAACCGCGCCGCGCCGATCAGCCTGGCCAACGCGGTGAGCACCGGCCATGGCTTCCTCGATGACATCGCCCACAATGCCGAGCCGGTCTCGGTCGGTGGCGTGCTGCAGGCCGACGCCGACAACAGCATCGGCAACTCCCAGCCCCCAGGCCCGGGCGGCAGCAACCTGACCTACGACAACGAACTGCTCGACGCCCACTACATCGCCGGCGATGGCCGTGCCAACGAGAACATCGGCCTGACCGCCGTGCACCATGTGTTCCACTCTGAGCACAACCGCCTGGTGCAGCAGTCGAAGGACACCATCCTCGCCTCGGGTGACCTGGCCTTCCTCAACCAATGGCTGGTGGACGATGTGGCCGCACTGCCGACCACACCCGCCCAGGTCGCCGCCCTGGTATGGGATGGCGAGCGGTTGTTCCAGGCCGCCAAGTTCGGCACCGAGATGCAGTACCAGCACCTGGTGTTCGAGGAGTTCGCCCGCACCATCCAGCCGCAGGTGGACGAGTTCCTCGCCCCCAACGGTTACGACACCTCGATCAACCCGGCGATCCTCGCCGAGTTCGCCCACGTGGTGTACCGCTTCGGCCACTCGATGCTGACCGAGACCGTTGACCGCTTCGACCCCGCGTTCAACCCGGTGCTCAGCGACCCGAACAACCCCGACCAGCAACTGGGCCTGATTGCCGCCTTCCTCAATCCGCTGGCCTTCGCCGGCAGCGGCGCTACCGCCGACGAAGCGGCCGGGGCGATCATCCGCGGCGTGACCCGCCAGTTGGGCAACGAGATCGACGAATTCGTCACCGAGGCACTGCGCAACAACCTCCTGGGCTTGCCGCTGGACCTGCCGGCGCTGAACCTGGCCCGTGGCCGTGACACCGGCATCCCCAGCCTCAACCAGGCGCGCCGCGAGTTCTACCATTCCACCGGCGACAGCCAGCTCAAGCCGTACATCAGCTGGGTCGACTTCGCCGAGCACCTCAAACATCCGGCCTCGCTGGTCAACTTCATCGCCGCCTACGGCAGCCACAGCAGCATCACCTCGGCGACCACGCTGGAAGACAAACGCGCCGCTGCCCTGGCGCTGGTGTTCGGCGGCAGTGGGGCACCGGGCGACCGCCTGGACTTCCTCAACGGCACCGGGGCCTGGGCCAATGTCACCCTGGCCGGCAAGGACGGCGTGATGAACACCGCCGACGACGTCAGTGGCGTGACCATCACCGGCGTCGACAGCATCGACTTCTGGGTCGGCGGCCTGGCCGAGCAGAAAATGCCCTTCGGCGGCATGCTCGGCTCAAGCTTCAACTTCGTCTTCGAAACCCAGCTCGAAGCGCTGCAGAACGGCGACCGCTTCTATTACCTGTCGCGCACCGCGGGCCTCAACTTCGGCACTGAGCTTGAGAACAACTCGTTCGCCAAGTTGATCATGCTCAACACCGATGTCACCCACCTGTCCAACACGGTGTTCCTAACCCCGACCTTCACCCTTGAGGTCAACCAGGCCAACCAGTACACAGGCCTGGGCGCAGACGGCCGTGCCGACCCCACCGGCGGGCTGATGATCAATGGCGTCGAGATCGTGCCGCTGGTGATCCGCGACAACCCCGACACCGTGGGCGGCGACAGCAACTTCCTGCACTACACCGGTGAGGACCATGTGGTGCTCGGCGGCACCGCGGGCGACGACATCATCATTTCCGGCGACGGCGATGACACTCTGTATGGCGACGGCGGCAACGACCGCCTCGAAGGCGGTGCCGGCAACGATGCGGTGCTGGGTGGCGCGGGCGACGACATCATCACCGACTCGTTCGGCGACAACCGCCTGGAAGGCAATGCCGGCAACGACGTGATCATCGCCGGCAGCATGCTGGCCGCCGGCAACCTGATACTCGGCGGCGACGGCCAGGACTTCATCGTCACCACCGAAGACATCACCACCACCTTCGGCGGCCAGGGCGACGACTTCATCCTCGGTGCCAAGACCAACCTGCCGCCCACCGGCAACGAAGGCGACGACTGGATCGAGAAGGGCACCCAGGACGGCGCGCCGGGCGACAACTTCGCACCGCTGCTCACCGATGACGTGGTCGGCAACGACATCTTCGTCGGCGGTGGCGGCTTCGATGAAATGATCGGCGAGGGCGGCGACGACATCTTCGTCGGCAGCGATGCCCAGGACAAGATGGACGGCATGTCCGGTTTCGACTGGATCACCTACAAGAACGACCAGGTGGGCGTCACCGCCGACCTGAGCCTGGCCGCGCTGGCCCAGCCCCATGGCAACGCGCCGAACCAGAACGCCGGGGTGTTCAACCCGGTCGGCGCCTCGCCGGCCTCGATCCTCGACCGCTTCGCCGAAGTGGAGGGGTTGTCCGGCTCGAAGTTCGCCGACGTGCTCAAGGGCGACGACGTGGATGCGGTGACCATCCTCAACCACGGCGGCGCCACCGGCAGTGCATTGACCAACGTCCAGCTGATCCGCGGGCTGCAGCAGTTCCTGGCCGATGCCGGGCTGCCGACCACAGGCTTTGCCACCGGCAACATCATCCTTGGCGGTAACGGCAGCGACCTGATCGAAGGCCGTGGCGGCGATGACCTGATCGACGGCGACAAGTGGATCAACGTGCGCATCGCAGTGTATGCCCCGGGCGACGTCAACCACACCGGCCCCGAGATCGCCAGCTTCGACAGCATGGTCGGCATGATCCCGTTCATGCTCGACCGTACCTACAACCCCGGCCAGCTCAAGGCGGTGCGCGAGATCCTGCCCGGCACCTCCACCGATGGCGCGGCCTTCGACACGGCGATCTTCTCCGGGCTGCAGAGCGAGTACCAGGTCACCCGGAACGACCGTGGCACCGCCGACACGGCGGATGACGTGTGGACCGTGGCCGACAGCGTGGCCGGCCGCGACGGCACCGACACCCTGCTGCACATCGAGCGCCTGCAGTTCGCCGACGGCCAGCGCGTGCTGGTGCCGGGGGCGAATGCGCAACCGACCGGCAGCCCGACCATCAGCGACGGCAACGGCGGCGCGATCACCGTGGGCGACACCCTCACCGTGAGCGTGGCCGGGGTGCGCGATGCCAACAACGTCGGCGCCGGCAACCCGCTGGGCACTCTGGCCAACAGCTCGGTCTCGTACTACTGGCAGTTCGAGGCCGACCCGGGCAGTGGCGTGTTCCAGGACATCATCCTGCTGCCGGCCGGCGACCTGGCGTTCCAGAGCGCCGACGGCACGGCGTTCAAGGTCTCGCCGGACCTTGCCGGCCTATCGCTGCGGGTCAAGGCGATCTACCAGGATGGCCACGGCACCACCGAAATCCTGTTCTCCCAGCCCACCACCGTGGTGGAGCCCGGCGCGCCGGTGGTGCCCACGGCGCCAACCCCGGTGGTGGATGCCACCGACGGCGGCGCCGGCCTGCACATGGTGCGCTCGGACCTCAACTTCATCCTCGCGCAGATCAAGATCGCCGAAGCCGACGCGGCCGGGCAGGACATCCTCTCGCTGATCCCCAACATCCGCGCGCCGCTGGGCCTGCGTGCGGTCGATGGCTCGAACAACAACCTGATGAACCTCAACGGCAACAACCACACCGAATACGGTGCCGCCGACAACGTGTTCCCACGCCTGAGCGACCCGGTGTTCAATTCGGCCGAAGGCGCCCCGGCCGGCTTCTTCGGCCCAGGTTCGCCGGCCAGCCCGGCGACCTCGTACCAGCAGACCAGCGGCAACGTGTTCGACTCGCAGCCGCGCACCATCAGCAACCTGATCGTCGACCAGACCTCGAATAACCCGGCCGCCTATGCCACCGCCTATGACCCCGGTGCCAACGGCCACCTCGACTTCGGCGCGCCAGGCAGTGATGACGTGCTCAAGGATGGCGTGCGCATCGTTGCCAGCCCTGGCATGGACGGCCAGTTCGGCACCGTTGATGACCACGACGTGTATCTGTTCGAGAACACCGCGCCGGATGCCGGCTTGTCCGCGCCGTTCAACGCCTGGATGACCTTCTTCGGGCAGTTCTTCGACCACGGCCTGGACCTGGTGACCAAGGGCGGCTCGGGCACCATCTTCATCCCCCTGCAAGCGGACGACCCGCTGTACGTGCCGGGCGGGCATTCCAACTTCATGGTGCTGACCCGCGCCACCAACCTGCCCGGCGCCGACGGCGTGCTGGGCACCGCCGACGATGTCCACGAGCACACCAACACTACCACGCCGTTCGTCGACCAGAACCAGACCTACAGCTCGCACCCGTCGCATCAGGTATTCCTGCGCGGCTACCAGCTGACCGATGATGGCCCGATCGCCACCGGCCGCTTGATCACCAACCGTGACCTGGGCGCCGACGGCAAGTACGGCACCGGCGACGACAGCGAGATCGGCGGCATGGCCACCTGGAAAGTGGTCAAGGCCCAGGCCAACGATGTGTTGGGCATCCACCTCACCGACGCCGACGTGGACAACGTGCCGCTGCTGGCCACCGACGCCTACGGCAACTTCATCAAGGGGCCCAACGGCTACCCGATGGTGGTGATGAAGGGGGCTGACGGCCTGGGCGGCACCGCCGATGACGTGCTGGTCGAAGGCAACCCGCTGGCGCCGATCGACCTGAGCAATGCCGTGCGCACCGGCCATCAGTTCCTTGCCGACATCGCCCACAACGCCGTGCCGGTGTTCAGCGGCGGCGTGCTGGCGCCGGATGCCGGCGATGCGATTGGCAACGCCGTGCCGTTCAACCCGCAGACCGGTGCCAACACCGCCTACGACAACGAGCTGCTCGACGCCCACTACATCGCCGGTGACGGCCGGGTAAACGAGAACATCGGCCTGACCGCCGTGCATGCGATCTTCCATGCCGAGCACAACCGGCTGGTGGCGCAGACCAAGGACACGGTGCTCGACTCCCACGATGTGGCCTTCCTCAACGAGTGGCTGCTCGACCCGGTGGCGGCGTTGCCGGTCACCCAGGCCGAGATCGACGCGCTGGTGTGGAACGGCGAGCGGCTGTTCCAGGCCGCCAAGTTCGGCACCGAGATGCAGTACCAGCACCTGGTGTTCGAGGAGTTCGCCCGCACCATCCAGCCGCGGGTCGACCTGTTCTTCGCCCCGACCCAGGTGTATGACGTCGACCTCGATGCCTCGATCGTCGCCGAGTTCGCGCACACCGTATACCGCTTCGGCCACTCGATGCTGACCGAAACGGTCGACCGCTTCGACATCGACTTCAAGGTGATCGGCGACCCGGCCAGCGCCAACCCCGACCAGCAGATGGGCCTGATCGCGGCGTTCCTCAACCCGTTGGCCTATGCCGCCAGTGGCGTGACCCCCGAGGAGGCGACCAGCGCCATCGTGCGCGGGGTGACCCGCCAGGCCGGCAACGAGATCGACGAGTTCGTCACCGAGGCGCTGCGCAACAACCTGCTGGGCCTGCCGCTGGACCTGCCGGCGATCAACATCGCCCGCGGCCGCGATGTCGGTATCCCGTCGCTCAACGCCCTGCGCCGCGACATCTATGGCCAGACCGGTGACACCCAGCTCAAGCCATACACCAGTTGGGTCGACCTGGTGCAGCACCTCAAGCACCCGGAATCGCTGATCAACTTCATCGCCGCCTACGGCACCCACTCCAGCATCACCGCAGCGACCACCCTCGAGGGCAAGCGTGACGCCGCCCTGGCCCTGGTGTTCGGTGGCAGCGGTGCGCCCAGCGACCGCCTGGACTTCCTCAACGGCAGTGGTGCCTGGGCCAACGTGACCAAGGCCGGCAAGGATGGCGTGCTGGGCACCGCCGACGACCTCAAGGGGGTGACGATCACCGGGGTGGATGCCATCGACCTGTGGATCGGCGGCCTGGCCGAAGCGAAGACACCGTTCGGTGGCATGCTCGGCAGCACCTTCAACTTCGTGTTCGAGAACCAGCTGGAGAAACTGCAGGACGGTGACCGCTTCTATTACCTGGAGCGCACCGCCGGCCTGTCGATGAACGCGGAGCTGGAAAGCAACTCGTTCGCCAAGCTGATCATGGCCAACACCTCGGCCACCCACCTGCCGGGCCTGGTGTTCTCCGACCCTGGCTTCTACCTGGAAGTGGACCGCTCCAAGCAGTACAACGACGGCCTGGGCAACGCCGACCCGCTGGACGACAACGGCCATCAGGTGGTGTTCCGTGACAACCCGCTGACCGCTGGCCCCGACGGCAACTACATCCGCTACACCGGTGACGAGCACATCGTGCTCGGTGGCACCAACGGCGATGACATCCTCATCGCCAGCGAGGACGACGACACGGTGTGGGGCGATGCCGGCAACGACCGGATCGACGGTGGCGACGGCAACGACCAACTGCGCGGTGGCGCCGGCGACGACATCATCAGCGACACCGGCGGCGACGATAACATCCAGGGCGGCGACGGCAACGATGTGCTGCACGGCGGCAACGGCATCAACCTGATCATCGGCGGCTTCGGCAGCGACTTCATCGTCACCGGCGAGGATGCCAGCGAAGCCATCGGCGGCCAGGGCAACGACTTCATCCTGGGCAGCAAGGCCAACGAGCAGGACATGGGCAACGAAGGCGACGACTGGATCGAGAAGGGCACCTCGGACGGTGCGCCCGGCGACAACTTCGACCCGCTCGGCAACGACCCGATCATCGGCAACGACGTGTTTATCGGCGGCAACGAGAACGACAAGTTCAACGGTGAAGGCGGCGACGACATCATGGTCGGCAGCCTCGGCTTCGGTGACCGCTACATCGGCGGTTCGGGTTATGACTGGGCGACCTTCAAGGACCTGGCCCAGGGCGTTTCCATCGACTACAGCGACCGCTTCTTCGATGTGCCGCTGGTGCCGGGCTCGGGCGCTTCGGCGCTGGTGCGCTTCGACATCATGGAAGGCCTGTCGGGCTCGGCCCATGGCGACTTCCTGCGCGGCGACAACGAGGATGCCACCTCGCTGCCCACCGCCGGGGCCACCGGCAGCGTGCTGACCAACATCGGCCTGATCAACGGCCTGGTCGACCTGCTGGCGGCCGGCGCGACCTTCTTCGATGGCGGCAACATCATCCTCGGCGGCAGCGGCAGTGACCTGATCGAAGGGCGCGGCGGCGACGACATCCTCGACGGGGACAAGTGGCTGAACGTACGCATCAGCGTGCGCGCCAACCACGACGGAACCGGCCCGGAAATCGCCACCTTCGACAGCATGGAGCCGATGGTGCCGCTGATGCTCAACGGCACCTACAACCCCGGGCAGCTGGTGATCGTGCGGGAGATCCTCAGTGGCGACAACAGCTACGACACCGCGGTGTTCAGCGGCATCGCCACCGACTACCGCATCAGCATCGAGGGCGACACGGTCATCATCACCGATACCGTAGTGGGCCGTGATGGCGTGGACCGCCTGACCGGCATCGAACGCCTGCAGTTTGCCGACCGCGCCCAGGCCTCGGGCGTGGGGACCGCCGTCAACAATGGCCCTGCGGGCCACCTGGCGATCCTCGACGACGCCAGCGGCGCGCGGGCCGATGCCCCGGTGGCCGGCCAGTTGCTGCGGGTGAGCAACCGTGGCGTGCACGACGCCGACAACGTCGGCGCAGGCAACGCCAGCGGCGCGGTGACCGGGCCTGTGGCCTACTACTGGCAGGTCGAGACCATCCCTGGCACCGGCGTCTATGAAGACATCACCTTTGTCGCCGCCGGTGAAGTGTCGCGGGCGACCGGCAGCACCTACCGGGTGGCGGACGATGTGGCGGGGCTGAACATCCGCGTGCGGGCGGTGTACCAGGACGCCAAGGGCACGCTGGAAATCGTCGACTCCTCGGCCAACAGCGCCCCCAGCGCAGGGCCGAGCGTGACCGGGCTGGCGGCGCAGAACCAGGTGCTCACCGCAAACCTTGCGGCCATCGTCGACGCCGATGGCCTGAGCAACCCGCAGTTCAGCGTGCAGTGGCAGTCGAACGTGGGCGTGGGCTGGGTGAACATCGCCGGTGCCATCGGCACCAGCTTCACCCTTGGCCAGGCCCAGGTCGGCCAGCAGATACGCGTGCTGGTGCACTACATCGATGACTTCGGCGTGGCCGAGGTGGCCACCTCCGACCCGACGCTGCCGGTGCTCAACGTCAACGACGCGCCAACCGGCGCGGTGCTGATCAGCGACACCACACCGGACCAGGGCCAGACCCTGACCGCGCTGACCGGCAGCATCGCCGACCTCGACGGCCTGGGCGCCTTCAGCTTCCAGTGGCAGCAGGGGCTGGGCGGCAACTTCAACGACATCGCCGGCGCCACGACGGCCAGCTTCACCCCGGGCCTGGCCCAGGGCAATCAGCAACTGCGGGTGATCGTGCGCTACACCGACGGCTTCGGCAAACAGGAGGTGGTGACCTCGGCGGCCACGGCGGCGGTGGCGGTGATACCGGGTATCGTGCTGCAAGGCACCAACGCGGCCAACACCCTCAATGGCACGGTGGGCAACGATGTGCTGCTGGGCCTGGGCGGTAACGACACGCTCAATGGCTTGGCCGGGTTCGACCAGCTGTTCGGCGGCGTCGGTAACGACACGCTCAACGGCGGCGACGGTGACGACGTGCTCAACGGCGAGGACGGCAACGATGTCCTCAACGGCGGGCTGGGCGCCGACACCCTGAACGGCGGTGCCGGCAATGACACCTTCGTGGTCGACAACCTCGGCGACACGGTCATCGAAGCGGCCGGCGGCGGTGTCGACCTGGTGCAGACCAGCCTGGCCAGCTACGTGCTCGGCAACGAGGTCGAGAACCTGACCTACACCGGCAGCGCCAACTTCTCCGGTACCGGCAACGGGCTGGCCAACACCATCACCGGCGGGAGCGGCAACGACACGCTCAATGGCGGTGCGGGTGATGACCGGCTGGTGGGCGGCGCCGGCAACGATACCTACGTGATCGATGCCGGCAACGATGTGGTGGTCGAGGCCGCAGGCGGTGGTATCGATACCGTGCGCACCTCGCTGGCCAGCTATGCGCTGACCGCCAACGTCGAGAACCTGACCTACACCGGTGTGGGCAACTTCACAGGCTTGGGCAACGACCTCGGCAACGTCATCACCGGCGGTGCCGGCAACGACACCCTCAATGGTGCCGGTGGCGACGATACTCTCAACGGCAATGCCGGCAACGACACGCTCAATGGCGACGCCGGCAACGACCAGTTGTTCGGTGGCCTTGGCAACGACACCCTCGACGGCGGTGGCAACAATGACACCCTCGATGGCGGTGCCGGCGACGATGTGCTAAACGGCGGCAATGGCGATGACACCTTGCTGGGCGGGGTGGGCAACGACAACCTCGATGGCGGCATGGGTGTCGACCGGCTGGAGGGCGGTGACGGCAACGACACCGTGCTCGGTGGTGGCGGCAACGACACCTTGCTGGGCGGGGCCGGCGATGACTTCATCGATGGCGGCGCGGGCAACGACACGGTCACCGGCGGGGCCGGCAACGACTCGCTGGTGGCGCTCGACGGCAACGATGTCTTCGTGTTCGCCGCAGGCTTCGGCACCGACCAGGTGTTCGGCTTCGATGCTGCCCCGGCAGGCGGCCAGGACCGGCTGGACATCTCGGCGATGAACATCACGGCGGCGACTTTTGCCGCCAACGTGACCATCGCCGATGTGGGGGCCGATACCCTGGTCAGCTTCGCCGGTGCCACCGACACCATTCGCCTGGTGGGGGTAGGGGATGCGACCAGCGTGACGGCGGCGGATTTTCTGCTGACCTGAGGCGTGACGCAGGCTCGAGGTAAAGTATGTGAAACGTGAAGGGGGGCAGGGATGCCCGCCCTTTTGTTTTGATCGGCGGGAAATCCACCGCTTTGTGTGCCCGGTGCTTCTCCCCCGTGCCTTGAAGGACTAGTACCCTGTCTTGGAAATACGTTCCCCTTTGGCGAGTGGCAACGCCGGCCGGGCGCCCAGGCCGCCACCAAAAGTGATGCGAGGCAGGGCACTAGCGCTCAGTAGAGCGACGCAGCACTCCGGAGAGTGTGAGAATCAGCATCGAGGTCATATAGGCGCCACCTATTGCGTACAGTGCTCGGAAGACACGCCAGAAGAGCGGCCCCATGCCATCGGCCGAACTGATGGTGCACTTGGACGCCTGGTTCAGATCAACCAGTGGCAGCATGACGTCCAGCGCGTACAGGCTGGGTTCTACCTGATCGGCACAGGGCACTTCGTCAGTCATGGCAGCTGACGTAGGCATCTTGAAGGTCATCGGCTTGTCACCTGTTGCAGTACTTACCACTGACATCGTCACGGGCTGACTATCGACTACCAATACTGGGTGGATCGGGAGCGGCAATTGACCAACGAGCAGCGCGGAACCCCCAGCGCCAACGGGGGGCAGGCGCAATGCGCCGTAGTTGGCCACATCGAATGCCATGGTACCGACCAACCAATACAAGATTACGGCACAGATACCTCGCTTGCTGAACAGCCCGTAGCGAAAGGGTATCTGCACGCTGATCAGGGTGCACCAGCGGGGCAACCAGTGCTGGCGTGCGTTCTCACAATGCAGGCGTCGCTCCAAGACCGTCCGTGCCGCTTCGGGGTCACCGCTGCGAGCCAGCACATGAACCAGTTGCTCATAGGGAGTCACACTGAAGTCCACGTCTCTTGTGACTCGTTCCAACCATTCAAAACGCTGGATGCCATGGCCGGCACCAACCGTAGCACTGCGCACTTTATCGTTGGCAGCGAACAGTCGATTGGTCCTACCCAGCAATCCACTGCTGCCTTCGGCGAGATTCTGATAGGCGAAGCCGCGCAGGTCTACCGTAAGCCCTGGACCCCAGCCTTTCCCACGATTGTCATCCAAAGAGCCACAACGGCATCCACGAAGGTCTATCTCTACGCGAACTTCATCGAGCACCGCGACCTGCTCCTTGCGGTTCTCGGTCAACTCAGCACGGATGCGATCTACTATCGCAGTGCGCGCATCGGTATCGCTCTCGGGCTGCCAGTTCGTGTCACACACTACTTTGTGCGGGGTATGGTGCACGGGGAGGGTACCAGTTGGCTGCTCTGAAGGGGCTTCCTCCATGCGTGCCAGCCAATAGCGTCGGTAAGGTCTGACGTACTGCACACCCTCAGGTTCCAGGCGTGCAACCGATACTTCGCTGTCCATCTCCACCATGCCGGAGCTGGCGATCCTGAAGACGGCAATAAACAGTTGGTCGCCGTACATCACGACAGCCTGACAGACCCAGAAGTCCCCTTCTCGTTGCGCCTGAGGCCGAACTGGAGCAGTGGCAAGCAGATTGTCGTCGCGCTCTAGATAATGAAGCCAATCGGAGTCTTGCACTGAGTCGACGATGATGAAAGCACCTTCCTCTCCCCATACGTATCCGCAGAAGAAACGAAGGTAGTCGAGTGCCTGTTCGCCAGTGTCCAGGCGTAGTACCGGTTTGTCTGCCTTCGTTGCATTCACCATGTGTATGGGTTGTGACTGACCGTTCAGATAGACGGTACGGCCATCCGCCAGCAGCAGGAAGGCATGGCAGTCGACCTCGATCGGGGATTCGATTCCCGCCAATTGGTCGTCACTGGGTACATGGAGTTCGACGACCTGCGCACCTTCATAAAAACTCGTTGCATGACGCAGTATCAGGTTTCTTCCTGGGACATCGAGCGTATCGAGGACTGTGTTGAGCCAGGGAGGCGTCGCGCCTACTTCCTCCAGTACGCCGGTCTCAGGCACGCGTACGAGCTCTTCGACCTTCAGGTCGCCTTCGATCTGTGTATCGTTGAAATCAATGCTCGGTTTAGTCTGTCCTGTGGGGCGTCGGCGCACGTGAAGCCGGATTTCTTTAAGCAGAACGGCGCCTTCCACACGCCCTCCCACCAGCGAGAGCGGGCCAAAAATATGTTTTGGCAGCGCTACGTCGCCTCGTACACGGGTGCCATCTAGTTTTGCCGAGCTGACGGAGCATTCCTTGGCTTGCAGGTGGCCGGCAATGACGGCCATCGTCATGCTGATATCCCGAATCTTGCCTTCGATGATGAGATCTTGATCCACGCACAGGCTCATGGCGTAAACCTGTATGCCCGGCACCTCGCCGATAGATACGATCTTCGCATTGGCCACCAGTTTTGCGGCCGAAATGTTGATGCTGTGAGCAGCCCGAAAAAAGGAAAGCCCCTGAATCCGAATTTCTGGGGCGACTATGCGAATGGCGCTGTACTCATCGCCGCCAAACTGCCCCTTCACGTTGCAACTCCACGCGAAAATCTCTTCGAAATCGCCCTTCAGCCAAAGGTTGCCATCCACCTGCAAGTCTCTCAGATCTACCGACGGCCTGGCATCTTTGGTCGTGGTTGTCGAGAGCTGCAGATCACTGCCGATATGCATCGTTTTCAGAGAACAGTTCATGCTCGACTGCTCGACGAACAACTCTCCGCGCACGCAGCCCCCATCACACAGCAGTGGCGCTGTATTCGGCCCAGCGTGCAACTGTATGTACAGGCTATTGCCGATCTGGATGCTTCTGAAATCGACATTGTTGCCCTGCATGATTGTTGGCCACGGCGCTCCTGACGACGGCAGGTTTGTGCGGGAAGTCCACTCAATCATGAACACCGAGCCGGCTACTTGGGCCAGGCAGGCACGGATCACCGAAGTCGAGTCTCCGTCGGTGGGGCCGAAGAATCGGCCACCACTGAGGTCGAGTGATCCGCCAATCTTCATTCCATACAAATCGATTGTGCCTTCGCAAACAAAAGGCAAGATGTCGCGCTCCCGCTGGTGCGGTTGCAGTAGCATATTGCCATTTATTTCGCTGGATTGTGCCCACAGTGCCAGGCCATTGGCGTTGGTGTTCTGACCACACATCAGTGAGGCGCCGCGCAGATCTACGCGGCCATGAAGCTGACGTGGCAAGCTCATACCGCCAAACACGCTCAGGCCATCGTTGCCAATCAGATCGCCCTGGACAACCATGCCGCGCAAGTCGCAGGCGAACTCCACTTGTGCTGAAGGTGGCTGTTCGTTGGCTCGTTCAAGCCGCAGGGTGGCGCTTGCCAGCTTGATTGACCCCTCTACACGTGCGCCGCAGGCACGCAACCAACAGGCTTGACCTTCACCGCCACTCGAGTGCAGCCCGCTGAGATCCAGGTCGCCACTTATGAGTGCATTGTCCAGTGCCAACATCGTCAGCTGGCAGTCGATAAAGGCCACGCGGGCAAAACGGGCATGTCTCAAATCAACCGAAGGTTCTGCTTGCGAGTCAGGCGTAAGGCAAGACTCACCAAAATCAAAGAAGCAGTTTTCGAAAACCAGGGCGGCAGGCATACCGTTGTCGCGGCTGGCACTGGCATCCGCCAGTTGCAACTGACCAAGGATCCTGGCACCGCGCACGTGCAAGCCAAGCAGCAGCGTCTCGGACAGGGCATTACCATCCGCGTCGGCCTGTCCCAGGATCAATCGACGGATCAACGCGGCGCGGATTTGCGGTGGCGTATCCCCAGGGTTCTGGCGCGTGCTGAAATCGGCCTTGATGCCTGCTTTGCAGCAGTCCAGCAACCACTGCTCGTCGTTAGTCAACACTTGGCTATTCAAGAAGGGCATCCTTCCTGACCGCCAGGCCATGACAGCTGAAAATAGCCTTGGTCAGGGTGGTATTTGCGGTATACCTCCAGCGCATTCAGCACTCTTTGGAGGGCATAGGCCTGCATACCACGCGGACTATTAATGGTGACTATAGTCAAAACGCGCGGCTACCGGAGCCTCGCATTTCTCTACTAGCTGGTGCAGGTGTCGAGCATGTCAGCGGTATAGGTGCCGCCGTGAACCGCATCCAGCTGCACTTCAGGCAAACGCTGCCTCGATGAATGCCTCCAACGCCTGCGCCTCGATGATCTCGATGGAAAAATGCCCAAAGCGCTTGGGCAGCCAGATGATTCGCGCCCCGGCCGGCGATTGCAGGTCGCTGCGTGCCAGCGGCTGGCCATTTTCGTTCTCTGGCTGCACGCCGTTGGCCAGTAACTGGTCATAGGCCACTTCGATGTCCGGCGTCGAGTAGCAATGGCGGTAGATCATGCCTTCGCCGTGCTCGTCCAGCAGCACCTTGAGGTTGCCCGCCAGCGGTTGCACCAGCATGAACCGCTCCTGGCCCATGCGGGCGATGGCGTAGCGTACGTGCAGGCCGCCGCGTTCCCACACCTGGGTGGTGGAGATCTCGGCGCCGAGGATCTGCTGGTAGTAGGCGCAGGCCGGCTCGAGCTGGTTGACCAGTACATCCACGTGGCTGAACGTGAGTTGCATCGTGACACTCCCCTGGCTGAGGGGGTGGAGCATAACCCAGCCTGTGCGCTCAATGGCGGACCAGATACGCGCCCATTGGCACGCGGCCTTTGAGCTTCTTGCATTTCACCGGCGCGGGTTGATGGCCTGGCGGCCGGTCGGGAAACCAGATGCGGCATTTGCCGGGTGGTGGGCGTAAACCTCGCGGTATCTCGTTCGGCTCGCTACCCAGAGCGGCAACGGGCTGCAGCGGTGGCGCGGATGGCCTCGCGGCGATGGCGTCCTGCACGGGAACCGACACCGCCCTGGTTGGCACCACGCCTGTGCGCTGGGCGGTCTGTGCCGCTGCGATCAATTGCAGGTTGCGGTTGCGCAACGCCTGGTTGGCGCCTACCCGCAGGTTGGAGCGGGCCGCCAGGGTTTCGGCCTGCTGGAACTGGCCCTGTTGAAGACGCAATACCCCGAGGTAGTGCAGGGTGGCAGGATTGTTCGGCTGGATGTGCAGGGCACGCTCCAGGGTTGCTGCCGCCTGATCCGGATGGCCATCGGCGTACTGCTGCGAGGCGGTTTCGATCAGTTGGGTTGAGGCGTTGTTGCTTCTGGCGGTGGCGGAGCGGTCGCTGGCCAGGGGGTAGGGCGATGTTGTTGCACTGAGCAATAGCAGCAAGGTCGACAGCGTGCGGGGGCTTGGCATCAGGGATGGTCTAAACAAGGGGCAGGCTGCCGGTTGGGGTAGGGACTGGGCAGGCAGACTGGGCTGTCTGACCGGTTGGATACAGAGACGTTATCGACAGTGCGGGAAGGATGAAGTTCGGGTTTGCAAGGGTCGTTCAGGTGGGTTTGCGATTGGCTGCTTTCGACTGTGAATGGGCGATAGCACAGGCTTAATCGAGAGCATTGTTCCTGTGAGCCAATCAGCGTCTTTCGGTCCGAAATGAGGTAGGGTGCTTGAGTCAGCAGGCTTAAACCCCACCCATTAGGACGTGGATCAAATAAATGTCAGTAGACCCTTTCCGTATACCTACAGACGCCGATATCGCAGAAGCTGAACGCGTACTCAAGTTTCGCTTTCCAGATCAATATGTCCGCTTCTTGAAGGAAGGTAGTAACGTCGAAAATGCCGTGCTGGATGCTGCGTTGATAGTGAGAGGCTGTAGCTACTTAGATATATTCGAAATCTCAGCGTTTGCTTGGGACCACGCAGGTGTACCACGTGATTGGCTACCTTTCATTGAAGACAATGGTGATTACTTTCTAATTTCAGAATCTGGCGCTGTTCGATACTGGTCGCACAACGGAAGCACAGATGAGCATTGGCCTTCATTCTCTGCATGGTTTCAACAAGTCTGCATAGAATGCCGGTAGCAATGAAATTTCGCTGTGTCTTGTTTTTATCCCTTGCTGCCCTGGGCGAAAGGCAGCTTTGGGTCGAAGGCAGCCCGTGACGAGTGTCTACCTCCGACCCGAAGCAGTCATTCACGCGCTGCTATTGGCTGGGTGTGGTCAGCCGCCTTTCCGGTAAGTCCGTCCACCTTCGTCTCGGCAGCTGTCCTGCACAGCGCACAGATCCTTCAGTCATCAAAACACACGTGCAACACTGCTGTGATTGAGCAGGCCCAGCGCGACCAGACACTGAAGCTGCTCCTTTAAAGCCGCCTGCTCCGCTTTCGATGTGAATGGATCTATGATCTGGTATTGGCGATCACACCAGTGCGTTATCTCCGACAACCAATACGTCTGCCTTGCAGGCTCGTTACCTAAAGACTTCAGCAAATACGCTACCTGCTGCCATACCGCTAACAGCTGAAGTAGTTTTTGACGACGTATGTCTGAAAGCTCGTGCCATTGATCATCCAGTCTGGCGCCCACGCCCACACTTATCGCAGCCCAGGGCAGATCGCCCAAACGGGCGATCAATACATTGAATACCTTGTCAGACGTATCATTCAGCGCGTCGAGTAGGTCACATGAACGCCACTCACCCGGTAAACACATGGCCGAAATCCGAACGGATGGATAGCCAGACGCTAGTGCCGCCCTCAACCAAGCTTCAGGGAGTTTGACACTGAGATCCCTGGCTAGACCCAACACACCCAGCCAATCTGCCTTGCGGTTTGGTATTTGCTGTGTCAGTTGCTCTGCCAGCACACCCGATGCATCAACCCCATATCGGGGAGCTGCCCAGAGGGCCAAATTGCGTACCGCAGCAGAGCCATTGAGCAATGCTTGTTGCAATAGAGGCTTCGGGTCCTCAAGAACAGGTAACAGTGCCCGCATTATTCGTGTACGGACTCTGGCAATCGATCGGGGAAGAGCGTCGAGTAGCAGGGCGTGGGCTGGTGTCGTCGCCAACGCTTCGCACGCATCGACAGCAGCCAGACGAACATTCAATTCACGATGGGACAGAGCCTCCCGCAGAAGGGGCTCCGGAGAATCGCTGGCATCCAAAAGCAACGCGAACAAATAGCATGCCGCTTTACTTTGTTGCGCCAGAAAGCTGGCATGGACTTCACTGCGCACATCGGGCATTTGCAGCAACGCTTGCACCTTGGCCAAGGTGACCTCGTGATCGCCCCGTCGGCGCACGGCAAGTGCCATCAGCGGGCCCAATGCAAATAATAGGGAGCTGACATGCTCACGCTTCAGATACGCTTGCATACCGATTTCGGCCAGATGGCGAACTTGAGGAACCCAGTCATTGAGTCGCTCGATCAGCGCCAGTAAGGCTTCGGGAGAAGGGCTGTTTGATAACTCTCTGACTGCCACTTCACGAACGAAACCGTTGGGATGCTGGCTAAGATCTGACCATGCGCCGCTTCCTGCGGTGCTCGCAATCAGTTCCAACGCGTGGTTACGCTGCTGATCAGCCCAAGAGGAGCTACTAAGCGGCTTGGCTTTGATCCAATTCAGCCAACTGAGAGCGCTCATTGACACAACCCTTCCATGAATATCGGCTAATGATTTTAGATATTGTGCAGTGGTACTGGAAGGCTATTAGCTCGACCTAAAATCTACAGATCTACTATTTTCTGCGTCCAGGTGAAGCCAAGCGATCTTGGTATGACTCGGCGACCACAGTCGTCGGCGGCTCTGAAGTATGGTGAGATGACCACATCTGGCCGATAGCAGTTCGCGAAGGGTAGCTAGGGGTCGAAAGCGGTCAATCACAACCGGCAGCTTTCGACCCAACGCGGACACCCGCAGCCGTGCTGCAGCCCATAGCAGGGCTTAGTTCCCCATCACTTCACCCAGCGCCTGCTCAAGGGTGCTGACCGTGCGCTCGATATTATTCAGTTTCTCGAGCCCGAACAGCCCGATACGGAAGGTCTGGAAGTCGGCCGGTTCGTCACATTGCAACGGCACGCCGGCAGCGATCTGCAGGCCGCGCGCGGCAAATTTTTTACCGCTCTTGATGTCGGCATCATCGGTGTAGCTCACCACTACGCCCGGGGCCTGGAACCCGGCAGCGGCCACGCTTTTGATGCCTTTGCCGGTCAACATGGCGCGCACCCGGTCGCCCAGGGCCTGCTGTTGGTCGCGGAGCTTGTCGAAACCGCAGGCTTGCATCTCGTTCATCACGTCGTTGAATTTCGCCAGTGCATCGCTGGGCATGGTCGCATGGTAGGCATGCCCGCCCTGTTCGTAGGCCTGCATGATCTGCAGCCACTTTTTCAGGTCGCAGGCAAAGCTGCTGCTTTGCGTGTGCTCGATGCGCTCGAGGGCCAAAGCACTGAACATCACCAGGGCGCAGCAAGGGGAGGCGCTCCAGCCTTTCTGCGGTGCGCTGATCAGCAGGTCGACGGCGCACTTGTGCATATCGACCCAGAGCGTGCCCGAGGCGATGCAGTCCAGCACGAACAGGCCGCCCACCGCATGCACGGCGTCGCCGACTGCGCGCAGATAATCGTCGGGCAGGATGATCCCGGATGAGGTTTCAACGTGGGGGGCGAAGACAATCTGCGGCCTGTGCGCCTCGATGGCCGCCAGCACTTCGTTCAGCGGCGGGGGCGCGTAGGCTGCCTGGCGGTCGGTGTCGAGCGGTCGGGCTTTGAGCACCGTGGTGGCCGCCGGGATGTTGCCCATCTCGAGGATCTGGCTCCAGCGATAACTGAACCAGCCGTTGCGGATCACCAGGCATTGCTGGCCGGTGGCAAACTGTCGCGCTACCGATTCCATGCCGAAGGTACCGCTGCCCGGCACTACCGCAACTGCCTGGGCGTTGTAGACCTGTTTCAGGGTCTTGGAGATGTTCCTCATCACCCCTTGAAATGTCTGCGACATGTGATTGAGCGAGCGGTCGGTGTAGACCACCGAGTACTCGACCAGCCCCTCAGGATCAATACTGGGATAAAGCTTCGACATACGGTGACTCCTTTACCAGAGATGTCATTGGTATGGACCCTGTACCAAGCCCTGGCAAATGACAAGATTGATTAGTGCTGGACGTTCAAGTTAGCAGCCTCGCAGCTCAGATTCCTGTGGGGGCGCGAATCACCAGGCTGTCTTTCTTGTAGCTAGGTGATTGCTCCAGAAAAGCCGTGATCAGCGACGCAACTTGCTTCTGAATAGCATCCCGTACACGACCGTTCTCGCCATCCCGGCAAATGATGCCATCCCCCGGTACCTCTGCCTCGAGCACTGACTGCGCGCCTGGTTTGCAGATCGACATGAAGGTGAAATGGCTGGCGTCGCTGATCTCGACGTAACGACTGGACGCCGCAGGCAGGCGTTTGGCCAGGTTGGCCGACTCCAGTTCAGCGGGAAGTTCGCGCGACGGTACGCCCGCTGCGATCACCAGAGCGGGTATCGGCAGGGCGGCCAGGCTTCGATCGGTCAGCCCCCGCGAAAGGCCCAGGTCCAGCGTGACCACGGCGGTGACGCGTTGGTCGCGCCAATCGGCGCCCAACGCAGCCTTGGACTCTGTGGAGCCTGCAGGTTTCATCTTTGCGTAAACGGTGCAACTGGCTAACTCTGGATGGGTGTTGCAGTCCTGTTCGAAGCGCTCTGGGTCGAAGCGCGCCCCGGCGATCTCCAGGGCGGTCCAGCCGCCGAGCGAGTGGCCCACGGCTGCAATTCGGCCATCGGCGACCGCACCGAATTTTTCAGGTTGAGCGATGACCCCATCAATGCTCCGACCCAGATCAAGAGGGCGCTGCCATAACTGTGCCGCTGCTTGCGGGCTGCGGTCATGGGTCGTGCTGCCAGGGTGATTGACTGCGGCGACGATATAGCCTTTGCGAGCCAGGGCACTGGCCAGCCAGACCTGATTGCGCCAGTTGCCCTGGTAGCCATGGGACAACACCACCAACGGATGTTTACCGGCAGCAGGTGGCGCGTCAGGTATGGCAGACGCACCGACAAACACCGGATTGTCGCCGATCAGTTGCGTGGCGGCTATGGCTTTGCTCGGGTACCAGACCACCATCTCCAGTGCACGGTCATTGTGCGGATCCGTCAGCGTGGAGGCGCGAAAGCCGACGGAGTTGCCGTCGGCCCATACGCTGGTTGTCAGGCAGGCCAGCAACAGTGCGGCGAATGTTGTTTTCAATGTCGTCTCTTCCTTGATCAGACGCGTGCATGGCACTTGAATCCGCCACAGAGCGTATCCACCCTCCACGGGCGTCGTAGCTGATGCGGTGGTCCTCGAAGGTGGACATTAAAGCCCGGATTCGAACCACGTCCAGGCAATATGCGCTAACCCTTTCAGGCGGGCTGGGCCGCCAGGCTGTTGCTGACATTACGCCCCAGCACCAGCACCGTGACGAACCCGCAGCCCACCAGGGCCGTGGCCAGGCTCAACAGCACAGAGCTGCCCAACTGGTCGACGATCCGCCCGCCAAAGAACGAGCCCAGCGCGATGATCACCTGGAACATGGCGACGAACAGCGGCATGCCCCGTTCGACATCCTTGGGCGCCACCACGAACATCCAGATGCTGGCGCAGGCCGGGAAGGCGCCGAAGGCGAAGCCCCAGAGTGCGATCAGCATTGCCGCGCCGGTCATGCCGGTGGCGAAGTAGGGGAACAGCGCGGTGCTGATGGCGATCATCAGTGCCACCAGCATCAGCGTGTGGCGCACGCTGCGGTTGGCGGCGAAACCGGCGAACAGGTTGCCCAGCACTCCGGCCACGCCATAGAGCAGCAGCAACGAGCCAATGGTCGGCCCATCGAAGCCGGCACTCTGTTTGAAGAACGGCGCGACATAGGTGTACGCGGCAAAGTGCGCCAGGCCGATCAGCAGTACCGCGATCAAGCCCACCCGTGCCTGTGGGTTGATGAACAGGGCCGGTAGGTCGCTGATGCGGATGGCCCGGTCCGGGTTGAGCCGCGGCAGCAGGAAGATCTGCGCCAGCAGCACCGGTACGCCCACCAGTGCGGTGGCCAGGAAAGTCATGCGCCAGCCCATCAGGCCGCTCAGCCAGGTGCCGACGGGCACGCCCAGCACGGTGGCCAGGGTCACACCGACCATGATGATCGAAGTGGCCTGGGCCACGCCCACGCCCTTGGGCGCAAGGCGGCCGCTGAGGGCAATGGCGGTGGCCCAGAAACCACCGATGCTGATGCCCAGCAGTACACGGCCGAACAGCAGCAGGCCGAAGTCGCTGGCGTAGGCCACGACGGCGTTGGCGATGATCATGACCAGGGTCAGGCCGATCAGCAGGTAGCGGCGGTCCAGGGCGCCAATGCCCACCGACAGCAAGGGGGCGGCGAGGGCGGCCATGATGCCGGGAAGGGTCACCATCAGGCCGGCCTGGCCGGCGCTGATGCCCAGGTCGCTGGCGACATCGTTGAGTACACCCACCGGGAGAAACTCGCTGGTCACCAGGGCGAAGGCGCCCACGGCGACCGAAAGAATCGCCAGCCATTGCTGGCTGACGCTCTGTTGATCATGTTCGGGAAGGCCCTGAGGGGCCTGGCTGGCGCTTGGCATGGTGCTGGGTTCCAAGGAGAAGGTCGCCTGAAGGCAGGCGCGGGGAGCGGGAGGCAATTGGGAGGCGATTATAAGAGCCGGTTTTGCCACGCCGACAGACGGGGCCTTCGATAGTAATCATCAGTGCAATCGATAAGACACGCCGGGACGCCGTACGCGGCTGTGCAATGAGTTGTTATGCTGCCGGCTTCATCGGCAACGACAAGGACGTTTGAAGATGACCGCAACCCTGCGTCAGGCTTCGCCTGGTGATATCGAGTTGCTGTTCGATATCCGCACCAGCGTGCAACAGAATCACCTCTCCCGTGAACAACTGCATGCCATGGGCATCACGGCGGCCACACTCGCCGACGCCATCGGCAGTGGCCCCTGCGCCTGGATTGCCGAATGGCATCAGGAGCCTGCCGGGTTTGTCATGGTCGATCACGAAGAAGGGGAGGTATTCGCCCTGTTCGTACGCCCGCAGCATCAAGGCAAAGGCTTGGGGCGCTTGCTGTTGCAGCGGGCGGAACAAGCGCTGTTCCAGCGCCACGAGCGGATTCACCTGACCACCGACGGCAATGAAGTCATTCGGGCCAATGGCTTCTACCGTCGGTTAGGGTGGGCCTGCGTCGAGGCGGTCGATGATCGGGATGTGCGCTATGAGAAGCGTCGCGTGGAGGGCAGAGCGGGAATGGAAATTCGCCTGACGACGACGCAGGATTGGCGGCGCTTGAAGCAGGTGCGGCTTGCCGCGCTTCTGGATAGCCCAACAGCCTTTGGCGTGAGTTACCAGACTGCCGCCCGCCACAGCGATGAACAGTGGCAGCAACGAGCCTCATCGACGGGCACGGCGTTCTGGGTGGCCGTCCTTGGCGAGGCGCCGCTGGGGATGGTCGGGGCTGCGGTCAGTGACGTCGGGCGCTTCAACCTGATTGGCATGTGGATCGACCCTGCGGCACGGGGCAGTGGCGCTGCGGCCCGCCTGGTCGAGGCGGTCAAGGCCCGTGCCCTGGAACGTGGTCATGACCGTGTCTTTCTCGATGTCGCGCCGGAGAATGCCCGGGCGGTGGGGTTCTATTTGAGGCAGGGCTTTGTCTTCCTCGACGAATGGGAAGCGCTGGAGAGTCATCCGCAGATCAAGGTGCAGACAATGGTCTGGATTGCCGGGTGATGATGCAGGGCTCTGCCTCGGTGAGCGCAAAGCTCGACTTGGTCATACGGCGTACTGCGCGACCCCATGGCCGAACGACCAGTTCTCCTTGCGCACCTCGACCAGGTTGATGAACACATCCTCCATGCGCACCCCCGCCTGCTGGTTGAGCCCTTCGGCGATGGCCAGGTACAGCGCCTGCTTCTGCTCGACGGTGCGCCCTTCGCTGAGGGTGATCTGGATGAACACCTGGCCGTCCGTGCGCTGGATGCCCAGGTATTGCGGGTCATTCACCAGGCGGTCATGGTCATGCTCGGTCAGGACCTGGAAGTTGTCATGCTCGGGGACATTGATGGTGCGCTTCATGCTGGCATAAACGACCTCGCCGATTTTGCGCACATGGTTGCGGTCGGGGTGTCTTTTGATATCGATGCGGACCAGAGGCATGGTGGGCTCCTTGCGGGGGATTATTGAAGAGCGAGGGCCACCAGCGCGAGAGAGGGCGGCGCTAAGGCCCTCAGTCGGTGGGATAAATGTTCCAGGAAACGCTGTATTCAAGCGGGGCGGTAGCAGTCTTGTCTTTTTTCCTCGAACTGAGTGACAAGCTCGCTTCGCTGTAGCCGGTCAGGTTTTCGAACGTCAGGCGGCGCTGGGGAGGCTCGGGTTTTTCATCCGAGGTGATCTTGACGCCCTTGGCGTCACACAGCTTCTTGAAGTCACCGGCAGTGGCCTCGTACACCTTGATTGCTTCTTCAAGACTGTCGCCCGAGTAGAGCGTGACGACAGCGAATGGGTTGGTTGCCTGCTGGTACAGAGTGACATCCGTAGCCCCAGGGACGGCGATCGTCGAATGCACCACGTTGTCGATCAGCCCCGGGTTTACGGGGGCTGCCGCGATGGCTGCGAAGTTTTTCTTCGCGGCCATGCCGATACGTACCAATGCCGAAGCCATCTGTTCGGGCGCACTCGAACCTAGATTGTTCCAATTGTTATTGCAGTTTGGCATGGCCACTTTATTGCCAAGATAGCTGGCGGATACCAGTGCATTTTTGTCGAAGGGAATCTCCCAGGAAAAGCCGGAACGCTGGTTCGGGTCGTAGGAGGCGAACGTATAGGTCCCTGAAAGGACGCCTTTCGAACGGGGGGGAATCTCTACCGAACTGTAAGCGGCGTCCGATATGACGTAGTCCTCATAACGGTCGTCTGCACCTTTGGGGTAGCTGCCGGAGAGCACAATCAAGTTGATGGCCACGGTGTACGGTGCCGTATTGGTAATGGTGTAGTTGTACTTCTTGTGGATGCGAAAGTTCTCATCGGTTTCTATGGTGTCATCGTTCACGTCCATCCTGGTGTTCATCGCGATTGCGTTGACCGCCGTCTGTGTCGTACGGGTGATCGCGTTGCAAAGTGTCATGCTCCAGACCCGTTCATCGCTGATATCGTTCGGCCCCAGCAGTTTCTGTACGGCGGCGCGTGCCTGTTCGGCGCGTTCGCCCTGTTGATCGGTGGCGGTAATCCAGGTGTGCATGGCACGTATCAGGCCGAACTGCACGGCCAGTGAGCGTTCGCGCTTGTCGAGGTGCCCGGACAAGGTCTTCGAGGCAACATCCTGCTGTTCGGCATGGGCGCCAAGCTGTTTGAACAGACGCGCCGTCGCCAGCAGCTCTTTTCCACCCGCGCCGGTCTTGTCAGACAGCGAGACCCCCATGATCTGGGTTTCAAGCGTCGCCGTGGCCGCCAGCATGTCTGCCTGGCATTCAAAGGCCTTGCGGGACGGGTCGGCAGGGGAAACGTCGGGGATGTCGTGGCTTTGCGCAACATGAACCAGTTCGTGGAGCATCACGAAGCGCAGTGCGGGCTGGACCTGGTTTTCTGCCAGGTCGCGGGTGAAGTGTGCAAGGAAGTCCTTGCCGACCAGGATGTTGCCATCGACCCCCGTGGCTATCTGGTTGCCCTCGACCTTTTGCAGTGACGTCGCCGGGATGTGCCAGCGCTGCTCGGCCAGCTGTTTCATTTCGTCGAAGACAGCATCGAGGGTCTCGCTGCGCGCGCTGGTCGATACCGCCAGTGCACAGAGCAGGCAAATGCACTGGACGAGCGCGAATGTTCTTTCACGGCGCATGGCTCAACCTCTCCCCAGGGCGTGTCGGCGCGGCCAGGCCATAGGCAATGGAGATGACGGCGCAGGCCAGGGAGCACCAGATGACCAGGAATATGACGACCAGGGAAACAAAGCGGGCGATCAGCGCGGTGGGGGCGTACATGCGCTCGGTCACCCCGGCGTAGTCGGCCAGCAGCTCGGAGCATGTGGGTGTCTGCGACGCGTCGAATGTTGCCAGGTAGCTCAACAGGTCCGCTGTCGGTGACAGGCCGATCACCAGGCGTACTTCCTGGGTGTATTGGCAGGTCCAGAGTGAGCGCAGGATCATGAACGAGAAGAAGGCCAGCAGGAACAGCGCGCCACTGACAAGCGCCAGGCGTGTCCAGAACGACCTGGCTTTGCGCTCGCTCGCCCGGTAGGCGAACAGGGTGATGAACCCGGTGATCAGGGCGACCAGTACATTGGCGCAGGCCAGCACCGTGCTGTCGAGGTCGGAGACCGATGAGAGCTTTATGGCGAAGCTGAAGTTCGCACAGAAGGTAATGGCAATCCAGGTCGACAGGGCCAGGATCGGCTTCCAAAGCGCTTTTACATCCGGCGGCGAGGGGTCAGAAGTTCGAGACATCTATTCTCACCTCCTCGGTGGGTTTGGACGACAGGCCGATCAGGAGGTCTCGGCTAAGCAGGAGTGTTTTCCCCTTGTACAGTTGCAGCCGATAGCGCCCGGGCGGCATGGGCAGGGTCGCCTGGTTGGTTTCCGAGGCAAAAGGGAAGCGCGCATGGCTTTTCTGCGTGGCGTCGCGAAAGGGGTTGCAGGTCACTGTGTAACCCGGCTCGTCTTTGTCGCCGCGAATGGTGACGACGCTAACCGTTACCAGCATCGGCCTGTCGAAGGGGGAGAAGCCGGAGGTGCTGAACAGGAACTGGCGTTTCAGCTCGGCGTCCTGTCGGACCGCGCTCATGACTTCAATGGCGTCTTTGCGGTCGTGGGCACCAAGCGCACGGGAAAGCTGCTCGCGATAGGCCTCTATCGATGCATTGAACGCTGTGGGAAGGGGGGCCTCACGGCCATTGAACTCTTTGACGATCGCGTCAAAGGCGCTTGAGGTCTTGTCGATTTCGGCCTGAAGCGCTTCGTTGTCCGCGCTGTTCTGGTCTGACAATTGAGCCAGCAAGGGATATAGCGAAGCGAACGCTTCTGTGCCGAAACTGGAAGCGTGGCCAATAGGGATGCAGAGAAATGCATAGAGCACTGCCATGGCAAACGAACGGGCTATGCCGCTTCGTGTTGGTGTGTGTCCTGTAGGCACTTTTACTCCTCCACTGGTCAGGGAGCAGTCATGCGTCTTCTCAGCGTAGGCGAGCCGGTCTTGCCGTCAACTGGCGCCCGTGGGCTATCCCCGCTGCAGGCAACAGGCTGTCGGCTTGGGGCTGGGCAGGTGGCAGGCCGGCACAACTGGCGTATCATCCGCGGCCGCAACCGGAGCACCCCATGGCCAAAGACATCGACAACCCCTGCGTCTCGCTGTGCCAGCTCAACAGCGAGCTGTGCGTGAGCTGCGGCCGCACCCGCGAAGAAATCCGCAAATGGCGCGGCATGAAGCGCCCGGAAAAGATGGCGACGGTGCAGCGCGCCGCCACCCGCATGAAGGCCATCGTCAAGAAGAACGCCAAACGCCAGGCGAACGAATAGCGCCGTGTTCAGAAGCTTTCCAGGCCCGCCTCGATGCCGGCCTGCTGTGCCAGTTCGATCATGCTGTCGACCTGGTCGGCCGCGACGATGCAACCCACGTATTCGTCGCCGCCGGTGTCCAGCTGCAGGAAGCGTTTGCCCTGGCCCGCCAGCCAATGGTCAAAGCCGCTCAGCACCTGGGCCATGGTCTGTGTGCCGTCGTGTTCATAGGCATAGCGTTCGGTCACACCGCTGGCCTTGACCAGGTAGGGGGCCAGGTACTCGAAACTGTCGAAACCGTTCCAGTCCACGGCCAGCAGCGCCTGCTGTTCAAGCGGCAAGGCCTTGTCCGGGGCCAGCAAGGCCAGGCTCAACGCGCTGGCCGGCTCTTCGCCCTGGCCGTAGATGCGCAGCACCCGCCTGACCAGCCGAGCGCGCTCCTGCTCGGGCAGGTGCGCCAGCAGGGCTTGGGTGAAGGCCTTGAGACCTGGGCGGTAGGGGTGCAGCTCGCGCATGATCGCGGCGTCGCTGAGCGTCGGCTCATCCGGTGGCGGTTGGGTGAAGCGGCCGCCGAACAAACGGTCGAAAAGTCCCATTCTGTGTCCTGTACGCTCCATTGACGGGCTAAGCAGAGCATAGCCTTCGGAACAATCGTTGCTGTGCTGTCCATCCTTATTCGGCAGGCAGCACATCCGAAAGCATCAACCAAGGTGCTTTGCAGTTCAGGTGGGTGTGTTGCTGCTTGCTTGGCACGAAAGGCGTGTCCAGGGTGCCCAGCGCGACCGATATCCAGTCGCTGAACGGGCCCTGGCTGCGCGACCAGAACAGGCTTGTGCCGCAGTGAGTGCAGAACTGGCGCAGCACGTCAGCGGAGGAGGGGTAGGCTTTGAGCGCCTCGGCACCGCAGTGCAGACGCAATGCACTGCGCGGCACGCTGGCGTAGGTGGCGAAGGCCGCGCCATGGCCTTTGCGGCACTGGCTGCAATGGCAATGGGTCACCGCTTTGGGCCGGGCGAGCAGCTCGTAGCGGATCGCCGCGCACAGGCAACTGCCCTGGTAGGTTTCGCTCATTGCGGGTTCCCGATCAGTGCCTGGTTGACCGTCATCCAGCCATTGACCGCCGCTTCCCCGGCCTCGGCGAACACCTGCTCCAGCAGCTTCACCTGCTCGCGGCGCAGGGCCTGCTCCAGGCGCGCGCCTTCTTCGGTCAGTTGCAGCAGGCGCATGCGTTTGTCGGCCTCGGACGCCAGGCTGTCCACCAAGCGCATTTCCATCAGCTGGCGCAGCGGCATGTTCAACGCCTGCTTGCTCACCCCGAGCACGGCCAGCAGCTCCTTGACGCTCAGGTTCGGGTAACGGGCGATGAAGAACACGATCCGCTGGTGCACCCGGCCCAGGCCCCGGCGTTCGAGCATTTCGTCAGCCTTGGCGGTGAACGCCTGGTAGCCGAAGAAGAACGCCTCCATGGCTTGTTGCTGTGAAGTTGGGTTCTTAAGGTCAAGCATGTTGACTTATCCGTGAGAGGCGTCGTAATTTCGGTCAAGCAGTTTGACTTATTTCCCCCACGCCTCGCTACCGGTGATCCCATGGCTTTTTCTGAACGTGTCACGCGCCTCAAGAGTTCCCTGATCCGTGAAATCCTCGCCGCGGCCCAGCGCCCGGAGGTGATGTCGTTCGCCGGCGGCCTGCCGGCTGAGGCCATGCTGCCCAAGGTGGCGTGGGATGAAATGCCGGTCGCCATGGGCCAGTACGGCATGAGCGAGGGCGAGCCGGCCCTGCGCGAGGCCTTGGCGGCCGAGGCGCGGGCGCTGGGCATCGATTGCCAGGCCAGCCAGGTGCTGGTGGTCAGCGGCTCGCAGCAGGCGCTGGACCTGGCAGCCAAGCTGTACCTGGACAAGGGCACCGAAGTACTGCTGGAAGCCCCGACCTACCTGGCCGCGCTGCAGATATTCCAGCTGTTCGGCGCCGATTGCCTGGCCGTGCCGATGGAAGCCGACGGGCCGGACCTGGCCGCCTTGCGCCAGCGCCTGCAACAGCACCGCCCGGCGTTCATCTACCTGATCCCGACCTTCCAGAACCCGTCCGGCCTGCGCTACAGCGAGGCCAAGCGCGACGCCGTGGCGGCCTTGCTGGACGAGTTCGGCGTTACCCTGATCGAAGACGAGCCTTACCGTGAATTGAGCTTCGACGGTGCCTGCGCCACACCCATCGTCAGCCGCCTGCGCAAGGCCAGTTGGATCTATACCGGCACCGTGTCGAAAACCCTGCTGCCGGGGTTGCGGGTCGGCTACCTGATCGCCAGCCCTGATCTGTTCCCGTACCTGCTGCGGCTCAAGCAGGCCGCCGACCTGCACACCAACCGCGTCGGCCAGTGGCAGGTGCTGCAGTGGTTGGGCAGTGAACAGCATCAGCAGCACCTGGCGACCCTGCGTGACTACTACCGCGAGCGCCGCGATGCGTTCCAGGCGGCGCTGCAAACGCACTTCGCCGACCTTGCCGACTGGCAGCAGCCCGAGGGCGGGCTGTTCTTCTGGCTGACCCTCAAGCAGCCACTGGACACCCGGACCTTGCTGGCGGCCGCACTGGCGGTGGATGTGGCATTCATGCCGGGCGAGCCGTTCTTCCCAGCGCCGGACCGGCATCATGGGCATTTGCGGCTGAACTTCAGCCATGTGGCGCCGGGGCAGTTGGAGGAAGGATTGCGGCGCTTGGCGCAGGTGGTGCGCGAGGGGCAGCGGGCGAGGGCGGCGTGAATCTTTGCCGACGCTATCGCGGGGCAAGCCCGCTCCCACAGGACCGTGCGCGTCAACGTGGGAGCGGCGGTGCGCCGATGCGACTTGCCCCGCGATAGGACTTTGAACTTGCCATCAGGCATTTCTCGACCATCCTTCTTCCTGGCGCCCCCCACGCTGCCCAAGGAGATTCACGGATGTTCAAGCATCGCTTCGTCCCCGCCATGCTGCTGGGCGCATTGGCCCTGGCCCTCACGGCCTGCAGCAGCATCGACGCCCGCACCACTGAATACGTCGGTGCGCCGCACCCGGCGCCGACCCTGCCCGGCAACGTGGAGATCCTGCGCAGCGAGCCGACCCGGCCCCATGTGCGCTTGGGCGAGATCGTGGTCGATGCCGGTACCGATGGGTCGGCTTCGGTGAGTGAAATCGAGCAGAAGTTGCGCAGCGAAGCCGCAGGCATTGGCGGCGATGCCGTGGTGGTGGTGTACGACCGCATCCAGCCGGTAGCGGCTTATGTCAGCGGGCCGTTGTGGGACCGCGATATCCGTTCCATCGAGGGGCGCAAGTTGAAGGGCATCGTCATTCGCTATAACCGCTGAATCGGGAGTGCCGCCCATGCGCAGGTTGTGGCGAAAGTACCTCGAACTGCTGGAAGCCGACCTGAGCACCAAGGTTTTCGACAACTTCAAGAACTTGCTGGTGTGCGCGCTGCTGTTTGCGGCGGGGACCGAGGCTATTCATGGCAATCAGCAGGTTTTGCTGGGGCTGTGGGTTTCCAGTTTTACCGGGTGGGGGTTGATCCTGGTGTCGGCATTGCTGTTGCTGCTCAATGTCAGCGATACCTTGCATCGGTTGGCCAAGTTGCCTTATCACACGGTGTTGCAGGTGATCTTGTGTGTGCTTTATCTGGTGCTGGCTTCGCGGGTGGTTGAGATTGTGTGGAGTTTTCGGGCGGAGTAAGTCTTGAGTCTGGCGCAGCGTCATCAGCGCGCACCTCTGAATCGAGGTGAACCAACAAGGCGGACCAGGTGATGGCACAGGAAAGACTGGCCCGAAACAGATGTAGGAGCGGCCTTGCGCCGCGATGCGCCGCGCGGGCGGCGCTCGATCTCATAGGCGTTGCAAAATTACCGGCGGACACCTGGGGGCCCTCACCCAATATTCCGACATGCACTTGGTAGCCATTACCGGGTCATCATTAATCAGGCCCAGCGCTGTGATGCTCGGTCGCCCGCCGTGGGATCGCATGCGGGCCTCCATGTGCAAGCCGACAGATTTGCAGCGTTCTCAAGATCGAGCGCCGCCCGCGCGGCGCATCGCGGGACAAGCCCGCTCCCACATTTGTTTCGGGCCAGTCTTTCCTGTGCCATCACCTGGTCCGCCTTGTTGGTACGACGCGGAATCGCGGTGCGCGCTGACGGCCCCGTGTCCTACATGAATGAATCGGATTTTCCCTCTTCCGCGTAGGTCCTTTCCGAAGCATGCTTCCAAGGCTTTTGCACCATCGAACTGAGGTCTAGTCTCGCCACGCCGCTGCAAATTCAGCGGCCGGGTCTGCAAGCCCGTGCGGGACAACTAGATCAGCAACACCATCAGTCTTCGGCTTCTGGCACCTGACTGTGCTTTATGGTGGCTGCGTGCGGGTGACCTTCGGGTCAGCCGGGCTTTCTCTAGTTGCCCCGGTCTTGCAGGCCCGTACGTAGCCACCACCTATTCACCTGCAAGTGATCGGTGGCGGTCCGATAAGCACAACTAGAGACTGACGCCATGCTCAAAATCGTTCCCGACCCACCCCATTCCCCCGATACCCCTCAATACCTCGAAGACACCCTGGTCGAAGCCATGGAGCACGCCCTGTGCGGCCTGGCCGTGGCCCATCAGTCCATCACCTACCTGCCCCGATCACCCGCCACCATCATGCTGATGACCGTGATGCACGAACTCGAAGCCCTGCGCACCCTGATGGAATGTGCGCTGGCTCAGTTGCAGCGCAGGGCACAGCCCGGCGAGCACACGCTCCACTGAGCGCCTGAGTTCCCCCCCAATCGAGGCTGTCACATGAAAAACGACTTACCCGAAAGCATCGGCAAACTCGGCTACACCGTCGGCTCGGCCACCTGCATCGCGGGCGTGGGCGAGGGCACGCGGCTGTTTCGCGTAGAGCCCGGCAACTGCGCCGACCACGCCCTGGACCAGGCCTCCGAACTGCTCGACAGCGTCCGCCGGGCGTCGTTCATCGGCGTGATGGAAAACGACCCGGTGCTGGTCTGGGCCGGGTATTTTCTCGGCGATCTGGCCAAGGCCCTGATGGATGACGCACACATGGGCATGCGCAAGCACGATTGACCAGGCATGGGGCGGTGCAGATCCTTCGCCGCCCTGTATCAGAACAATGACTCAGTAGTTGTACGGTGCGTCCTCTCAAATGTTGAAGATGTACTCCACCGCCTGGCTGTTTGCGGCGACGCCATGATAGAACGCCGATTCCCAGGCATTGAGCGAACGCTTCTGCGTGGCCTCGTACTCCGCCAACCAGAGCAAACTTTCGTGTACGGCCTGCACACTCGAGCGGTTGTGCAGCAATTTGCGCTTCTCGCTTGCCAGCACGCCCCACATGCCGTCGAAGAACGCCGGTGCACCCGCTGGTGTGATCACGTTATCCACGTGCCATTGCACGGTTGCGAGCTGTGTACCGGTCAGGTTGATGGCGACCGGTGTGAATTCGGGCGCGCGCAAGTCTCCGGTGATGTTCACCGAAAGTATCCGGTCCGTGGTGAACAGGTCGAAGTAAGGGTGCACGGGGCGTTCGTCAGGCTGGTGTCCCTTGACTAGCACACCCCGGTTGTTGTTGCAGCGATCACAGGCGGGGATCAGGTTCTTGGAGAAGAAGGCGAACTCTGTATAGGTAGATTGCGGCAGATAGTGATCCAGGGTGCCGAGCGCCGATCTTCCACACATAGGGCAAGCGCCTTCGATACTATTCCTCAGCGCGTTGATGGGATCGAGCACGATCGGAGGTGCTGCGTAGAGCGCTTCGAGGTTGTGCTTGATGGGGGCGAAGGAGGGGTCCTCCTGCACGTTCCACGGATTGCCCTCGTGTCGCAAGTATGTCTTGTAGCGGTTGAGGATATCCTGCCGTCGCGTCTCGACCCTCACCGCGTGAGGGGAGCGTGAATAGATCAGGTTGTTGAGCAATGTGTCATCGTCGAAGTGGGGAGGATCAATCTTGCGCATCGTTGCCTTCCATCTTGCGCCGCAGTGACAGCATCGCTTCGACACTCAGCTCCGAGGCGAAGCGCTCGAGCACTTCCTCGAAGGAGTTCACTTGACCCCGGGCCAGGTCCAGCAAGTCTTCGTACAGGTGGTTGGGCAAATCGTCGCCAAACACTTCATTGGAAATGGAGGCGACATTCGCACCGAGTGTCTGCATGCGTGGCTTGACGACGGCAGTGGTGCCGTTCATGGGCCGCATCACATGCACCTGAGCCCGCTGGACCTCGCGCACGACAAAGGGCGAATGGGTCGCGACCAGGGCGATCGAGCGAGTGCCGCAGAGGATCTTGTTCAGGCTGCGCATGAAGCGCGATATGAGGTTCGGGTGCAGGAAGTTCTCCGGCTCATCGATGACGAACAGCGAACCCGGCCCGGCATTGGCCAATGCCGTGAGGATGAACCGCAGGAAGGATTGTTGCCCGAGGCTCAGGGGCCGAATGTTGTCTTGCCCGTCACGGAACATCAGGGGCGCTCCCGCGTAGACCATGCTTGCGTTGTGCAGCCTTTGCGCCTCGCTGCCTTGCGCCCATTGCTCGAACCGCACATTGCGCATGTGTTCCTGGGTCAGGTGCTCAGTGGGTTGCGCGATGACCGGGATGAACAGCTGCAGGCCGCGAAATGCGTCCTTGAGGATCTCGGCGAAGTGATCGAGTAGCGCGCCCTGGTTGTCATGCCCGCGCGCCACGTCCACCAGCAGGCTGGTCAGTGGTGCCTCCTTGGGTTTGCTCGGCGTGGCCGGATTGAACCTGAAAACCCTGGCGGTGGCACTGCCTTGCGCCGAAGAGGGTGCGAAATCCCGGGTCGAGGCGGTGTGGATGAACGCCAGCACCTGGTTGATCTCGGGCTTGTCGTGGATCACGCCCACCTTGCTTGCCTTGTCGACCATGGCCTTGGCGATCTTGGCCAGGGCCGAGGTCTTGCCGCACCCATTCTCGCCAATGATCACCGCGATGCGCCCGCGCAGCAGGTTCTCCCGGTCGAACTCGAAGTTGAACGTCGCCTTTGGGCCCTTACCCAGGAGCTCGACCGCAAACGCCGAACAAGCGTCCGTGTCGTTGTCACGCTGGCCGCGCAACATGCGTTCGCCCTTGCGAAAGGCAAAGTAGCACTCGCTGGAGCGGATCATGGCGTGGGTGAACACCGGGTCCTTCTTGAAATCGGGCCACGGGGTGTACGAGGCACCGGGCTGCAGGGCGATATCCTGCAGCGCCGAAAGCAGAGCGCGGCCTCGTTCCACGCCGAACATACGGCGAATGAGGCCGTAGGACTTCGCATCGCTGAGCAGCGTCCTGAAGGGTTTGCCCAGCTGGTCGGCGAAGTAGGCGGTGCAACTGCCTTCAAGCAAGGTTTGTATGAAGGCGAAGGTACTGGCTTCACCCTGCACCGCACACCGCGCGGCGAACCAGTTGATGGGCATGCCGGATACCGGTAGACCGATTCGGCAGAGGATGTAGTGGCCGAAATCGTCATACTTGGACTCCAGGGGAAGAATGTAGGCATCCGCTTCCGTGTGTTCGGCAACTTGCGCGTCAAGGACGAAGGCCACCTTGGGCATTGGTTTCTTTGCTGCGGGGGCTGCTGATGCAGGTGGGGCGCGACGCTTCATAGCCGTCCTTGGACTTGAGTGATGGGGGCGTTTTTCGACAGGGGCTTGCCCCGACGAGGGTGTAGGCAATCGAATATTGGCGGCGCAGTACCCGGCATGGTAGCGAACTGATTGCACTTGAGCCAGGCATCGGACCGACTGGCCAAGCCTCGATTCGAACGGGGCAAGGCCGTGCGAAAGGCTGGGGACTATGACCATGCTGCGCAGGTGTCTGCAGTGGTAGCATCCGCGCGGACTGGCCGATGACTGCCGACGTATCGGATAACAGGAACGTTTTCAAAGGGGCAAATTGCATGGATTGGGTTAGCTTCCCCCCAGGGGTGAAGGAACGCTACGAGACGCTTTCAGGCATCGATGGCAACTTGAAGATCGCATGCCTGGAGCAGATGAATACCGGGGCCCTTGCGGTCGACCCACTCAGGGACAGCGAGTCGTATGGGGTCTTTGCCAGTCAGTTCAACGCCACGATGCTGGCCGCCCATGCGTTCGAGAACATGTTCGAGCTCGAGGGGCGACGTTGGACCGAGCGGGGCTACGATGACTTCGAAATCACCATGCCGGAGTTTTATTTCTGTCATCCCAGCTTGGATGCCAATGCTTCTAAATCGGTAGCCCAATTTCCCGAAATTCGTAATGTTGTCGATGCAACGAAGGCGCGCCTGCATTATTCCAAGGATGCATCTTTCATGTTGGGGGAGCTGCACAAGCTGGAGTTCATTTCGGTGTTCTCCTATCTCGAAGCTTATGTGGAGAGTCTGTTGGTCGAGTTTCTTGGCCTGAGCAAGAATGGTGCGGCCAGCAAAGTGCGTAAGGAAAGTCTGCCCAAGCTGCTCAAAGACACCCTCAATTCCATCGACCCCGCAATCGTGCATGCGGTGGAACTCTTTGACGCGCAAGTGTTCAGGTTCCTGGCTTTTTGCACGATGTTGCGGAATCTGCACAGCCATAGCCTCGGCGTCATGACCCAGTATCGTTTCGACGAGGCGCTGGAGGAGGGATATATCGGGCATGACAGCTACGCCGAAACCGGTAAGCCCGTCACCAGCTACGCTCGGCTGGCGTTTGGTTACACCGATTACGTGTTTGAGGTGGGGCGCCGGGTGAATCTGAGTGTTATCGGCCAGCCATTCCGGCTGCTGGTGCGGGAGGTTGTCACGGTCGTTGAGTTCTTCCTGAAGGATTTGAAGGCTGCCCAGAGGGACCAATGAACATTTCCGGTTGATCCCCAGATGCGAGCCGGATGAGCCGCTAGCCGGGCTTGTCGCCTATTTTCCTCAGATGTGCTGGTCACCCGGAACAACACTTTTCAAGCAAAATCCCGGATAATGCTCCTCAATTCGCATTCCGCTGTCCCGCCCCGCTTCCTGGTACCCCCTCGCATGGAAATCAAGGTCAATTTTCTCGACAACCTCCGTCTCGAAGCCAAGTTCGACGACTTCACGGTGATCGCCGACCAGCCGATCCGCTACAAAGGCGATGGCTCGGCCCCGGGGCCGTTCGACTACTTCCTGGCGTCCTCGGCGCTGTGCGCGGCGTACTTCGTCAAGCTGTACTGCCAGACCCGCGACATCCCCACCGAGAACATCCGCCTGTCGCAGAACAACATCGTCGACCCGGAGAACCGCTACAACCAGATCTTCAAGATCCAGGTCGAGCTGCCCGAAGACATCAGCGAAAAGGACCGCCAGGGCATCCTGCGCTCCATCGACCGCTGCACCGTGAAGAAAGTGGTGCAGACTGGCCCCGAGTTCATCATCGAACAGGTCGACAACCTCGACGCCGACGCCCAGGCATTGCTGATGCCGGTGTCGGACAGCACCACCTACATCCCCGGCAAGGACCTGCCGCTGGAGCAGACCATCGCCAACATGTCGGCGATCCTCGCCAACCTGGGGATGAAGATCGAGATCGCCTCGTGGCGCAACATCGTGCCCAACGTGTGGTCGCTGCACGTGCGCGACGCGCAGTCGCCGATGTGCTTCACCAACGGCAAGGGGGCCACCAAGGAAGCCGCGCTGGCCTCGGCGCTGGGCGAGTTCATCGAGCGCCTGAACTGCAACTTCTTCTACAACGACCAGTTCTGGGGCGAGGACATCGCCAACGCGCCGTTCGTGCATTACCCCAACGAGCAGTGGTTCAAGCCCGGGCCCAAGGACGCGCTGCCAGAAGAAATTCTCGACCAGCACTGCCTGGCGATCTTCAACCCCGACGGCGAGCTGCGCGGCTCGCATCTGTACGACACCAACTCGGGCAACAAGGAGCGCGGCATCTGCTCGCTGCCGTTCGTGCGCCAGTCCGACGGCGAGACCGTGTACTTCCCGTCCAACCTGATCGAAAACCTGTACCTGAGCAACGGCATGAGCGCCGGCAACACCCTGGCCGAAGCCCAGGTGCAGTGCCTGTCGGAGATCTTCGAACGGGCGGTCAAGCGCGAGATCCTCGAAGACGAGCTGTGCCTGCCGGACGTGCCGCAGGAGGTGCTGGCCAAGTACCCGGGCATCGTCGCCGGTATCCAGGGGCTGGAAGAGCAGGGCTTCCCGGTGCTGGTCAAGGACGCCTCGCTGGGCGGTGAATTCCCGGTGATGTGCGTGACCCTGATGAACCCGCGCACCGGCGGCGTGTTCGCCTCGTTCGGCGCCCACCCAAGCTTCGAGGTTGCGCTGGAGCGCAGTCTCACCGAACTGCTGCAGGGCCGCAGCTTCGAAGGCCTGAACGACCTGCCGCAGCCGACCTTCGACAGCCTGGCACTGACCGAACCGAACAACTTCGTCGAGCACTTCATCGACTCCAGCGGCGTGGTGTCGTGGCGCTTCTTCGGCGCCAAGCCCGACTACGAATTCGTCGAGTGGGACTTCAGCGGCCATGGCGAGGACTCCAACGTACAAGAGGCCGACACCTTGTTCGGCATCCTCCAGGACATGGGCAAGCAAGTGTACATGGCCGTGTACGACGACCTCGGCGCCACCGCCTGCCGCATCCTGGTGCCGGGCTACTCGGAGATCTACCCGGTCGAGGACCTGATCTGGGATAACACCAACCGTGCGTTGGGTTTCCGTGCCGACATCCTCAACCTGCACAGCCTCGACAACCGCTCGCTGAAGCTGCTGCTCAAGCGCCTGGACAATGCCGAGGTGGATGATTACACCACCATCACCACGCTGATCGGCGTGGAGTTCGACGACAACACGGTGTGGGGCCAACTGACCATCCTCGAGCTGAAGCTGCTGATCCAGCTGGCGGTGCAGCGCTTCGAAGAGGCCAAGGAACTGGTGGAAATGTTCCTGCAGTTCAACGACAACACCGTTGAGCGCGGGTTGTTCTACCAGGCGTTGAACGTGGTGCTGGAGGTGGTGCTGGACGACGAGCTGGAGATGGAAGATTACGAGCACAACTTGCGTCGCATGTTCGGCAACGAGCGCATGGACGCGGTGCTGGGCTCGGTGGATGGCAGCGTGCGTTTCCACGGCCTGACCCCGACCAGCATGAAGCTCGAAGGCCTGGACCGCCACCTGCGCTTGGTGGAGAGCTACAAGAAGCTGCATGCGGCGCGGGCGAAGGCGGCGGGGTTGCAGGGCTGATCAGCGAAAGCTGGCGCGATTGCCGGGTTTGGTCTTAGCTGTCCCGGGGCCGGCGGCTCATGCGCCGGCATCCCGAAGGACAGACCAGGACCAAGGAGGTCATGTTGAAAGGCAAACTGCTGGCGGCATCGCTGCTGCTGTGGATGTGCTCGATGACGGCGTACGCCGATTGCGCGGTGCTCGGGCCGCAACCGGACCCTTGCGCGGGGCCTGTGCTCGGCCCCACCGAGTGCGTCTGCCCCTGAGGCAAACAAGGAATGTTCGAAAGATGACCAGGAGGTCGAAAATGAAGAAGGTGCTGTTGGCTGTGCTGTTTTCCCTAGGTTTCTCGCTGACCGCCCAGGCCTCGTGCCCGGTGTTCGGGCCGGGTAAGGATCCGTGCGCAGGGCCGGTATTCGGGCCGTCTACCTGCCAATGCCCGTGAGTTTTGCATTGTAGGAATGGGGCTGCTTCGCAGCCCTTTTCTGTTGCTTGAGGTCACTTGATGAGCGCGTTACTAAAGTGCCACCTCCAGGCGGCCTTCTCCTGAGCGGATGGTCCAATAATCCGCTTTTAGAACAGGCCGGAGCAACGCCCCGCCGAGAGTGCCGCATCGGTATTCCCTAAACTTTTATAAACTTCACGATAGCCTTTCCTGGTCGGCCCCTCCATGCATCTCATCCTTCATTGAACCATCTTGCGTTCCCATGAAACGCCACCATAGCTCCTGCTATTCAGCCTTGGCAAAACTTGGGATCAGTCAACGCTTCGTGAGGTAAAAGCCCAAATGTGGAAAAAGAACATTGCCGCAGTAAGGAGAATCACAAACCAGAAACCGAAATCAGTTATAGAGTTATAGGGGAATCGGATAAGTCCCTCTCCGCTCATCATTTCAATATAAACGCCCCCCATGCAACCATTGAAGAATAACGAGCCTGAAAATTGCAAAAATCTATCCAGGTTCTTGAAAGCAAATCTATTAAGCAGCAAGCTGATTGCGATATCGCATATTGCAAAAAGCCCCAGAAGCAGCAGCTTCATTCTTTGTACTCATCCACCCATTGCTTAATGGTCAGGCCAGATGTGGGAAGCTCGACTGCAAGCCCTCCCTTACCTAGCTGTCTTATTTTTCGCTCTTTGTCAGCATCCATATATCGATATAGCCGCCATGCATCTCGCCTTGGAACCTTTCGCCACAGCGCCCGCCCCGACAGGAAAAGATCCGCCGTGTAGTACGCGAGATTGCCATCCTGCTCGCTATACCCCAGGCTCTTGGCTGCATCCTGATAGAGCTCCCTCACAGGCCCGACCACATCGGTTCGACCTTCGTAGAGACCCCGGGCATTTTCATAAAGGTTGTTACCTCCATGCATGATCAATGGCGCCCCGTGAATCACGCATGTGGAACCAAGACTCCCTATGCAGCCCCCTAACCCCTCAGCAAATTGCGAGGCGCCGCCAGCCATGCCTACCAACTGGGTAAATATCCGCGACGCCTGCGAGTAAAGACTCTTCTTCTCGGCCTGAATCCGCTCGAGCCCTTGCTCCGGGGTGATGCGTCGCTCGTACACATCATCCATCACACGCCGCGCGTAATAAGCCAACTCCCGATTGAATTGCATCCGCAACCGCCGATCGCTCAGGTGTTTAGCACTGACCCCACAGCCATAGCTGATCAACCGAGACGCTGCCGCATTCACCTCCCAATACGCCTCATCCAGCCGCTCACCATATTCCTCGCGCTGGCTCATAGCTGCTCACCCCAGCTGGCGTACCCGGTAGTACCGGCGGCGTGATGAATCCAACTGATGGTCCGATAGCTGATAAGCAGCCGTTCCTCGGCGTCCTGATCGGTCAAGAGCACCGCATGGGGCACATCCATTTCCTGGCTGACGATCACCGCGCCTTCCAGCCTCACCGAGAAGTACTTCTCCCGATGGCCTGCCGGATGAATGCGATACAGCTGGATATCGCAGTCGAGCACTTCCCGGCTGTCCACGGCCTGGGCCAGCAAGGGCGTGGACTTGTCGATGAGCTTGGTGACCACGACCGGGTGGTGGGTGCCGCGCTGGGTGTTGTCCGTGTTGGAAATACCGTGGCTGAACGACATCACCGTGATCTCGTCCTGGTGCGCGACCTGGCACCTGTTGCCGATGGACGCCTGGGTATTGCAGCCTGACGAAATCAGACCTTGCCGCTTGCCGGTGATGCTCATGTATCCGTTGAAAGCCATGGGCTGCACTCCTTGTAGAGAAAGGATCGCAGCCTACGAAAACACTCAGGGCGTGTATGCCGGACGCGTCTGAATTATCCGGCCTTCGCAGAACGCTTTGTTTACTGAACCTGATTGCTACGAGTGATTGGCCGTGACTGAACAAGCGTTTCGCGGCACAAGGCCGCTCCTACAAGGGGGCGCTCATCTGGGCAAGGGCTATGTCGCTCTCCGCCACCGCGCACGTCGCATTCAGACAAGCACACGTCTTTGCCAATCTGCTCCCGCCACCGCCAAAGCCGAATAATTGATCCATCGGTCAACCCTGCGCCACGGGCTGGCTGGCGCGACACCTACGAGTAAGCAGCCTCGTCTCACAATTCCAACGCTGCGGCGCCCCGTGCCCCGGACCACCGGCAGGCATCCATAACTAGAAAACCGAACAACCCCCAACGTGCGCCTTGCCGTCGACGGCCTTGGTGCGCGCGTGCTTGTGAGACTTGACTGCCATGATCGCTACCACCGTTTCTGCCGCCGATTCGTCGGGCGGCCACCGCAATGCGTTGCTCGTCGCCCATATCGCCGCCGTGCTGTTCGGCCTTACCGGCATCCTTGGCGCACTGATCGAGGCCGATGCCAGCCTGATCACCTTCGGCCGCGCCACCTTCGCCTTCATCGCCCTGGGCTTTGTCGCCGGGCTCAAGGGCACGCGCCTGCTCGATGCGCTGAAGTGGCGCAACCTGCCGGTGCTGGCCGTGACCGGTGGCTTGCTCGCCGCCCACTGGCTGACCTTCTTCGTGGCGGTCAAGGTCGGTGGCGTGGCCGTGGCCACGCTTGGCTTCGCCAGCTTCCCGGCGTTCATCGCGCTGATCGACGTGAGCGTGTTCCGCGAGCGCATCGGTGCGGTCGAAACCCTGTTGCTGCTGATGGTCACGGCCGGCCTGGTGCTGGTGGTGCCCTCGTTCGACCTGCTCGACAGCGGCACCGTCGGCCTGCTGTGGGGCTTGGCCTCGGGCCTGGCGTTCGCCCTGCTGGCGGTGGCCAACCGCCGTCGCCCGGCGGGCATGAACGCCCTGCAGGTGTCGTTCTGGCAGAACCTGGTGGTGGCGATCGTCGTCGCACCGCTTGCCTTCAGCCACCTGGCCACCAGCAGCCTGAGCGCCTCGGACTGGATCAACCTGGCGCTGCTGGGGGTGTTCTGCACCGGGCTTTCGCAGTTCCTGTTCGTCAAGAGCCTGGACGGGCTCCAGGCGCGCACGGCGGGCATGATCATCGCCCTGGAGCCGGTGTACGCCATCGCCTGTGCCTGGTGGCTGTTCGGCGAGCAGCCGTCGCTGCGCATGGCGGCGGGCGCGGCGCTGATCGTGCTGGCCACGGTGTTCTGCGCCTGGCGCAAGGCTCCGACCCACTGAGCCGGCAACACCCTCTACCTGTCCGGGCACGCATGGTTTATGGTGCCAGGCTGCAATCTGGAGGGTAACCACATGGACATCGACAAACTGCACGGCCGCCTGGAGTTCCTGCGCCAGGCGGAGCAGCTCAAAAGCGTGCTCAGAAGCGCACACACTTCGTCCGGGCGGGCCGAGAGCACCGCCGAGCACACCTGGCGCCTGTGCCTGATGGCCATGACCTTTGCCGACGAACTGGCCGGCCTGGACCTGCTCAAGGTGCTCAGGATGTGCGTCATCCATGACCTGGGCGAAGCCATCCATGGTGATATCCCGGCCGTCAGCAAGGATGCGTTCCCCGACAAGAGCGAGCAGGAACGCACCGACCTGAAGACGCTGCTGTCCAGCCTGGACGCGCCGCTGCAGGCCGAGCTGCTGGCGCTGTGGGAAGACTACGAAGCCGCGGCCTCGCCAGAAGCCCAGGCGGTGAAGGCCCTGGACAAACTCGAAACCCTGCTGCAGCACAACCAGGGCCGCAACCCGCCGGATTTCGACTACGCCTTCAACCTGAGCTACGGCAAGCGCTACACGGCGGCCACCCCGCTGTTCGCGGCGCTGCGCCAGCTGATCGACGCCGACACCCGCAGCAACCTGCAGTTGAACCTCAACATTCGTGGCGAGCAGCCCGACGATATTGACGCCATCAGCCGGCTGACCGAGGCGGCCTTCGCCAACGCTGAACATAGCAGCCACACCGAGCAGTTCATCGTCACGGCGCTGCGCAAGGCCGGGCAGCTCACGGTGTCGCTGGTCGCCGAGGAGGGTGGGGCGCTGGTCGGCCATATCGCCATTTCCCCGGTGACGATCACATCCGGCGCCAGCGGTTGGTTCGGCCTGGGGCCGATTTCCGTTGCGCCGTCGCGCCAGGGCCAGGGTATTGGTACGACGTTGATGCAGGCCGCGTTGGCCGAGCTGCGGCGCCTGGGTGGTCAGGGCTGTGTGGTGCTGGGTGATCCGGCCTACTACGGGCGTTTCGGCTTCAAGGCCGAGCCGGCGCTGGCGCTGCCCGGTGTGCCGGCGGAGTACTTCCAGGCCCTCGCCCTGGCCGGGCCGGTACCCAGTGGCCAGGTGAGCTATCACCCGGCGTTCGAAGCACAGGCCTGAGCGCGCCTTCGCGAACGGTCATCCTGTAGGAGCGGCCTTGTGCCGCGAAAGGGCCGCAAAGCGGCCCCGGCAATCGTGCATGTGACATAGACCGTCGGGGCTGCTTCGCAGCCCTTTCGCGGCACAAGGCCGCTCCTACACAGAACATGAAATGCCTGCGAAAGGCCGCATAGCGGTCAGTTGCTTCCCATGGCCGATTGCCGCAACCACTCGATCAGCACCTGCAACCGCCGTGGCATCGGCTCGTGGGGCGGGTGCACCAGGTAATAGCCGCAGCGGTCTGCCGCGACGAAGTCGCCAAACGGCAATATCAGCTCGCCGTTGGCGATACGTGCCTTGACCAACTGTTCACGGCCAATGGCGATGCCCACATGGTTCACCGCAGCCAGGGTGCACAGGTCGGAGCGGTCGAAGGTGAGGAAGCGCTCCGGCAGCGGCACATCCAGCGCCATGCGCTGCAACCACGAGCGCCACTCGGCATCGTGCGCCGCGTTGTCCCAGGCCGCGACATCGTGCAGCAAGGTACAGGCGCCCAACCCCTGGATGCCGCCCTGCAGCCCATGCCGCCGGGCGTATTCAGGGGAACACACCGGCGCGATCCGCTCCGTCATCAGCGGCGTGCTGACCAACCCCGGGTAATGCCCGTCCGAATAGCACAGCACCAGGTCGACCTTGCGGGTGCGGTAGTCGATGCTCTCGTTGCCGACGCGGATGTCCAGCTGGATATCCGGGTACTGCATGGTGAACTCGGCCAGCCGCGGCACCAGCCAGCACTGCGCCACCGATGGCCGCACATACAAAGTCAATTGCCCGGCCACCTGGCCATGGGCGCGGTCGCGTACGGCTTCAGACAGCGCATCCATGGTGCGCTGCATGATCTGGAACACGCGCTCGCCGTCCTCGGTCAGCGTGACCTTGCGCGGCAAACGGTGGAACAGCTTGAGCGCCAGCTGCTGCTCCAGCCGGCCGATTCGGTGGCTCACTGCGCTGGCGGTCAGGCACAGCTCGTCGGCCGCCCGGGCAAAACTCAGGTGCCGGGCCGCCACCAGGAAGGTGTGCAGGTTGGCCAGGTGCGCGCCGTTGAGTTTCGGCGCGAGCGGGTGAGCGGGGGCGGGCATGGGCGCTCCTCTTCAGCTTCGCGCTTTGGCGAGGTAGGCGGCATATTCGTCGGCAGGCACCATGCTGCCGCCAGTGCCCCAGACCAGGTGCGTGGCCTTGGCCATGCGCGCAGGTGTCAGGCCGTTGCGCTCCAGGTAATCCGCCGCGCCCAGCACCTGCAGCAGGCCCGGCACGCCGGCCAGCGCCGAGGGCTCCAGGCGCGCCTGCTCAAGGTCGTGGGCCAGGGCCAGCAGGCGATACAGTTCTTCATCGGTGACGGTGTAGTAGCCATCGATCAGCCGCTGCATGGCCTTGCCGACGAACCCGGAAGGCCGGCCCACCGCCAGGCCATCGGCGGCGGTGAGGTTGTCGATGCCGAAGTCCTGCACGCTGACCGCGTCGTGCAGCCCGGTGTACACCCCCAGCAGCATGCACGGCGAATGGGTCGGTTCGGCGAACAGGCAATGCACATGGTCACCGAATACCAGCTTCAAGCCGAAGGCCACGCCGCCAGGCCCGCCGCCCACGCCGCAGGGCAGGTAGACGAACAGCGGGTGTTCGGCATCCACGCGGATCCCCGCTTGTGCGAACTGCCTGGCCAGGCGCTCGGCGGCCACAGCGTAGCCGAGGAACAGGTGCGGCGAGTTCTCGTCGTCGACGAAGTAGCAGGCCGGGTCAGCGTCGGCCTGTTGCCGCCCTTGCTCCACCGCCACGCTGTAGTCCGAGGCGTATTCGATCACCGTCACGCCATGGCTGCGCAGCTTGTCCTTCTTCCACTGACGCGCATCGGCCGACATATGCACGGTCGCCTGGAAGCCCAGCCTGGCGCTCATGATGCCGATGGACAGGCCCAGGTTGCCGGTGGAGCCGACGGCCACCTTGAACTGCCCGAAGAACGCCCGCGCTTGGTCGCTGGCCAGCGCCCGGTAGTCGCTGTCCAGGGTGATCAGCCCGGCACCCAGCGCCAGGTCCTCGGCATGCTTGAGCACTTCGTGGATACCGCCGCGAGCCTTGATCGAGCCGGAGATCGGCAGCTCGCTGTCGGCCTTGAGCCACAATTGGCCGCTGGGCGGCAGGCCGGCCTCCTGCAGCAGGGCGCGCTGCAGGTTGGGCAGCGGGCGGATCGGCGACTCGATGATGCCTCCGTTGGCCGCCGTGTCCGGGAACACCGTGGCCAGGTAGGGCGCGAAGCGCGCGAGCCGGGCGCTGGCGGCGGCAACGTCGCTGGCGTCCAGGCCGACATCGTTCAGCGCCTGGGCGGCAGGGGCGATGCCGGGGTTGAACCAGCGGGTCGGCTGCAAGGCCACCAGCTCGCGGATCAGGGGGTGGCTCTGGCACCAGGCTTCAAGCGTTTTTCCGAGAATCATGGGTACTTCCTGGGTTGTTCAGTGAGGTCAGACGAAACGGGCAAGCAGCAAGGTCGCCAGCAACGCCACGCAGGAGGCGAGCACGGTGGCTGCGGTGAATTTTTTCAGGGCCTCGGCGAGGGACAGCCCCAGGTATTCCTTGACGATCCAGAAGGCCGAGTCGGTGACGTGGGTCCAGCCAATGGCCCCGGCACCGATGGCCACCACCATGATCGCGCGATCGTATTCCGGCGACTGCCCCAGCATCGGCAGCACCATCCCGGCGGTGCTGATCATGGCTACGGTAGCCGAGCCGACGGCAAAGTGCATGAGCCCCGCCACCAGCCAGGCCAGGATGATCGGGTTGAGCTGGGCCTGGCCCAGCAAATCGGCCAGCACCTTGCCGATGCCGCTGCCGACCAGCATGTCGTTGAAGGCACCGCCCGCGCCGATGATCAGCAGGATGCCCGCCAGTGGCGTGAAGCTGCGCTGGGTCAGGGCCAGCAGCTGGGCCATGCTCTTGCCACGGCGCAGGCCCAGTTGCCAGTAGGCCCACAGCACCGAGAGGGCAATGGCCACCAGCGGGTTGCCGATGAAGCTGACCCATTCGCGCAGTGCCGAGCCTTGCGCCAGGTGGGCGGCGATGAAGGTCTTGCCGACCATGACCACCAGCGGCAGCAGCACCACGCTGAGGGTGGTCGCGAAGCCTGGCATGGGCCCGGCTTCAGCGTCGGTCTGGCTGCAGCTGTCGAGGAACTGCCGCTGGGCCGGGGAGGGCGCGCGGTCACAGGTCAGGCGTACCCACAACGGCCCGGCGATGATGGCGGTGGGGATGCCGACGATCAGGCCATACAGGATCACCCTGCCGATGTCTGCGCCCAGCAGCCCGGTGATCGCCGTCGCGGCCGGGTGCGGCGGCAGCATGCAGTGCACCACCATCAACGACAGCGCCAGCGGTACGCCCAGGTAGAGCATGCTCACCCGGGTCTGCCGGGCCACCACGTACAAAAGCGGCACCAGCAGCACGAAGCCGACTTCGAAGAACACCGGGATGCCGGCGATGAAACCGATCAGCATCATCGCCCAGTGCGCGTGGCGTTCACCGCACCAGCCCAGCAGAGTGGTGGCGATGCGCCGGGCGCCGCCGGATTCTTCCAGCAGCTTGCCGAGGATGCTGCCCAGGCCAATGATGCCGGCCAGAAAACCCAGGGTGCTGCCCATGCCTTTTTCGAAGGCGCCGATGATCGCCGTGGGTTGCATGCCGGTGCCCAGCCCGACCACCAGGCTGGCGGCCAGCAAGGCGAGGAAGGGGTGTATGCGCAAGCGGCTGATCATCACCACGATCAGTACGATCGACAGGCCCAGCACGAGCAATGAGGAAGTGGGGGACATTGTTGTTGTTCTCTCCGTCGCGGTCTCGCGTCCGTGCGAGGTGTCGTTGTTTTCGCGAATTAGAGAGCAGCGCCACGGGGCCGGACAAACGATCGATCGTCAGGCCATGCATGACCGGGCGTCATGTGTCAGCGGCGCTCAGGCCACCGCCTTGCGCAGCGGCACTTCACGCAGCAGCCAGCTCAGCGCAAAGGCCAGGCAGGTGACCAGGCAGGCCACCAGGAACACCCCATGCATGGCCCCGGAGAAGGCGGCGAGGTAGGCCTGTTGCAGGGGCGCGGCCAGGGCATGCACCTGTTCGGGTGACAGGCTGGTCGGCGCCGGGGTATCGGCCGGGAACGTCTGCGCCAGGCGTTCGAGCAGCGCATGGGAGAACAGGGCGCCGAACACCGATACGCCGATGGCGCCGCCGATCGAGCGGAACAGGGTCGCCCCCGAAGTGGCCACGCCCATGTGCCGCGGCTCGACGCTGTTCTGCACGGCCAGTACCAGCACTTGCATGACCATTCCAAGGCCCGCGCCGAGCAAGCCCATGTACAGGTTCATCACCGCCATCGGCGTGTGCTCGTCGAGCCGGCTGAGCAGGGCCAGGGCAATCGCCTGCAGCAAGGTGCCAAGGATCGGGAACATCCGGTAGCGCCCCCAGCGGCTGATCAGCCGCCCGGTGATGGCCGACACCACCAGCAGCCCGCCCATCAGCGGCAGCATCTGCAGCCCGGCACTGGTCGGCGTGGCGTTCTTCACCACCTGCAGGTACAGCGGCAGGAAGGTCACCGAGCCGAACAGCGACATGCCGACGATGAAGCCGATCAGCCCGGCCAGGGCGAAGGTGCGGTGACCGAACAGGTGCAGCGGCATGATCGGCTCGGCGGCCCGGCGCTGCTCGTGGATGAAGCCCACCAGGCCGATCAGCGCGAACAGCGACAGGCACAGGATATCGAGGGAACCCCACGCCAGCAGGTTGCCGCCAAGGCTGGTGATCAGCACCACACAGGCCAGGGTCAGGGTGAGGAAGCACGCGCCAACGTAGTCGATCACGTGCTTCACCCGCGCCACGTGCGGGCGGAACACACTGCCGATCACCAGCAGCGCCAGCAGGCCCAGAGGCAGGTTGATGTAGAAGATCCAGCGCCACGACAGCTGCTCGACCAGAAAACCACCGATCAGCGGCCCGACCACCGTGGCCAGGCCGAACACGCCGCCGAACAGGCCCTGGTAGCGACCACGCTCGGCCGGCGGAATCACATCGCCGATGGCGGCCATCGCTACCACCATCAGCCCGCCACCACCGAGCCCCTGCAAGGCGCGCAGCAGCACCAGCTCGGTCATGTCCTGGGCCATGCCGCACAGTGCCGAGCCCACCAGGAACAGCACGATGGCCACCTGCAACACGCGCTTGCGGCCATACAGGTCGCCGAACTTTCCGTACAGCGGCACCACCACGGTGGAGGCCAGCAGGTAGGCGGTGACCACCCAGGACAACCAGCGCAGCCCGCCCAGTTCGCTGACGATGGTGGGCAGGGCGGTGGAGACGATGGTCTGGTCCAGTGCGGCGAGGAACATCACCAGCAGCAGGGCGCCGAGCAGCAAGGGGATCGGCGGGTGGGCATCGCGTTCGAGTGCAGTGGATGGGGTTGTCATGGGTTGGCCTGGGCGAGGGGAGATTGGCCGGCGTCCCGCAGGCCGGCGAGGGCGAAGCGGTACAGCTGCTCGCAGACTTGCGCGGGGGGCATGCCGAGGATTTCCTGCACGGCCCCGGAGCCGCCACGCGGGCCGATCAGCAGCATCGCCCAGGGGGCGGTGACGCAGAGGATGCAGCGGGTCAGGGCGGGGTCGTCGAGGGCGAGGCCGCTGATCTCGCTGAACAGCCCCTTGAGCAGCATGAGCTTTTGCGGCGCCGTGCCCTGCAAGGCCTGGCCATGGCTGCTGGGGGTGAGCAGTTCGGCGGCAAGCACTCGCAGGTGCCAGGCGCCTCGGCCTGAGCTGGCCTTGTGCACGACCTGTTCGATCAGTGCGCGCAGTTTGTCCGTGGCCGGCTGAGGTGCCTGGAGGATGCGTTGCAGGTTGCTGATATCGAGGAAGCGCCGGCGCGCTTCGTCGAGCACCGCCAGGTACAGGCCGTTGCGGCTGCCGAAGTGGTAGTTGATCGAGGCCAGGTCGACCTCGGCCTTGGCGGCCACCGCCTTGTTGCTGGACTCGGCGAAACCCTGGGCGGCAAACAGCTCGCCAGCGGCTTCGAGAATGCGCGTGCGGGTGGCTTCACCGTCCTTGCGCGGTTCGCGGGGGGTTGTGGCCATGGTCGGGCTCCGAGGGTGGGTCGTGGCCGGAGCTTGCGCGGGTCTAAATTTAAATTCAATTTAAATTTATTTCAGGGTGACGAGAGGTCGCTGCCCGGGGGCCTTGCAGGGTGCAGGCGGGCCTATCCTGTCAGTCGGCACTTCAATCGAGTGGAGGTGGAGCATGCGAACAGTCACATGGAGCTGCCTGCTGTTGCTGCTGGCGGCATCGGCCCAGGCCCAGACCGTCACGCCGCTCAAGGGCCAGAGCAGCCAGCAGATGCAGCAGGACATGGCCGATTGCAACAGCGTCGCCAGCAGTTCGGCGCCTGGCAGTGCGCATGTCGGTGGCCGGGTCAAAGGTGCTGCCGCCGGGGCGGTGGCGGGCGCTGCGGGTGCCCAGGTGCGCGGCAACCAGCACGACGAGGTATACGACCGCATGAGCGACGACGCCAAGCAGCAGTACCGGCAGAACCGCGCCGGCGAAACGGCTGCCGCCGGTGCCGCCGTGGGGGGCATGCGCCAACGCCAGGAGCGTCGCCAGGACCGCCGCGGCCAGGGCGAGGCCCAGGCCAGTGCCTACAGTGGTTGCCTGCAGGGGCGGGGGTATCAGGTCAGCCCTTGAGCCCGGCGATCACTTCGGCGGCGGTGGTGACCTGGCCGAAGTGGTGTTGCCACAGGCTGATCCCCAGCTGCCCCGAGCGGTCCAGCGACGAGCCCATGGTGAGGTCGGTGATCAAAGTCGGGCACAGCCCCGCATCGAACAGGGCGAAGCCTGCGGCCAGCACGCAGGTTTCGGTCTGCAGGCCGCACACCAGCACGCGCTCGACGCCCAGGCCCTTGAGGTATTCGAGGGTTTCGGCGGTTTGCCCGTAGCCGTGCTTGACGAACACCTTGTCGGCCTCGACCAGCGCCACGTCCTCGCTGGCCGGGTGCCAGCCGAGCTGGCGCTGGAACGGCGTGGCCTGTTCGTCGTGCAGTTCGATCGAGGCGACGGTGGGGATGTGCGCCGACAGCGCGCGGATGCCGTCCACCAGCTTTTCCGAAGGGCTGAAGGTGGATTGCACGTCGACGATGAGCAGGGCTTGGCGCATGAAGGGGGTCCGGTCCGGGGTTGCAGGGGCGGGGAGTATAACGTCGTGCCGCGATCACCGCCGAAGGCTTCTATGCTGATCCTGTCCTGTGGCAAAACCTGTGGCTTCACCTGGCATTTTGCGGGCAACGGCTTGTGGCAGCCGCTGTGCGGCGCCATGCCCCGGCGTTACACTCGCCGGCTTTTTTGCAGCGAGGGAATGCATATGCAGCGCATCGTGATACTGGGCAATTCCGGTAGCGGCAAATCGACCCTGGCCCGGGCCATCGGCGAGCGCTTGGGGTTGCCGGTGGTGCACCTGGACCGGTTGTTCTGGTCGCCGGGCTGGGTGGAGCCGGAGGCCGAGGTGTTCCGTGATCAGGTGCGCTCGGCGCTGGCGCAGGATGCGTGGGTGTGCGAGGGCAACTATGCGCGGCGTACGTTCGACCTGCGGTTGCCGCGGGCGGACTTGATCATCTGGTTGGATACGCCGCGCTGGGTGTGCCTGAAGCGGGTGGTGTTGCGGTCGTTGAGCCGGCGGCCGCGGGCTGACTTGCCGGCTGGCTGCAGTGAGCGGCTGAACTGGGAGTTTGTGGAGTTCCTGAAGTTTGTCTGGGGGTTCGATGGGGCCTACCGGCGGGGGATCGAGGCGCTGCGGGTGGCGATTGGGCCTGGGGTGCCTGTGGTTCATTTGCGGGGGCGGCGGGAGATTGCGGGGTTTCTTGGGGAGGTGGATGGGGTTGGGAGGAGGGGGGTAATTGGTGATGGGATGCAGGGGCGGCGTTCGGTTTGATGGCGGAATTTTGCCGGTAGATATTTTGCGGTTAGGTTGTTGATCCGTTCATCTGTTGTTTGGTTGTTTGGTTGTTTTTAGAGTTGTATGTGCATTCATTTACGATGTCGACGCATAGTCACCTTTCCGCCCTTACGGCGGGTTACTTTTTTTCTTGGAAAAAAGTAACCAAAAACCGCTCGCTCCATTCATACGGCCCTCCGCTGCGCTCCGGGTCCCTTCGCTCCGGCGTCCTCCGGGCCCGCGCGGCCTCCGACTTGCTGCGCAAGTC
>NZ_QKVM01000043.1 GCF_003231305.1 Pseudomonas sichuanensis
CTCTGGGTATGCGACGCACCTGGATGAGGTGGCGAAGATGACCAAGTACCTGAAGTACGGCGGGCATGTGGCGGTGGGGGTGGGGGCGACTTCGTCGTACATGAAGATCTACGAGGCGTGCCGGGCGGGGGAGACCGAAGAGTGCAAACGGATTCGGTTCACTGAGACAGGTAGCTTTGCTGGAGGGTTGGCCGGAGGAACAGCTGGCGCTTTGGCCGGGCAGTCGGCAATCAAGTACGTTTGCTACTTCGGCCCGTGGGGGCGAGCAGTCTGCGGAATAGCAACAGTTGGGGCAGGTTCTTTTGCAGGCAGTTCGTTCTTGGGGCAAGCCGCTGAGTATGTTGGAGAGACAATTTACGAGACATTCTATGATTGATCTGAGTGATTGGCCGGCAGGTGTGAAAATCGCAGTATTGATTACACCCTTTTTAACTGGGCTCACAGGCATAGGAATCAGTGCGCATATCGCTTCCTCGAGGCACTTTGATTTGATGTGTGAAGCGCTTCAGAGAAGTAAATGTTTGCATGATGAGTTGAGGCGAGGAGGGGGGGTTACATTAAAGCTCCGATTGATGACGGTGGGCGCTATTGCGGGAGTGCTAATCTGGCCAGAGTTATCGATTAGGCGGGGTGATCTGGATTCGGAGGACTATCAAAACTTTCCTTCCTATCTCAAGAGGCGTATAAGAGCCGCTATTGTCTGTGTCTATGTTTCTTTGGCTTGGGCAGCCGTCATTGAACTATTTGTTGAGCTGAAACGGACATAATAGTTGCGGGGTCAATCATCTCGGCTATTAATGGAGGTTGTGGTGATGCGGTCACCGTCGAGGACTTGGCCTTTGCGGTAGATCACGATGCGATAGACCATAGCGATCACCTGCGGCAATGACCTTGAAGCGGTTGCTGGTCATGCGGGCTTTCCTTGTGCGCAGAAAACGCCGAACGCTAGCAGCTCGATGGGGGTTATTTATAATGCTGAATATGATTGATGTCAGTGGGGCTCTGTTGTTGTAAAGTTGCTGTTGCTGGTGACTCCATTTCTTTTGTTGATTGTCGGGCTCATCGTTAATTCATATATTGCGGGCTCACGCCACTTTTACGTCATGTGTCGCGGCTTTGGGCGCAGCAGTGGTCTGCAGGATGAGCTTGTTCTTTGGGGGCGACGAGGTTGCGGTCTCGGATGTTGATCGTTAGTGCTATGAGCCTTGCTGCGGTTTGGCCATCACACGGGTTCCGCCGTGGATGGTTGGACGCTAACGACTGGCAAAATTTCCCTGAGTATTTGAAATGCTGCATGAAAGTGAGTAGCTATTGTTTATTTATAGGGCTGGGAATGCTTTTTCTCTTGGTGTCATTTGTGAGGGTTGTACCTTGAGAAAGTGATAATTCAGGTAAGGCTTTGATGCCTTGCAGTAGTCTGTGGTTTGAGCTTGGGGTAGCACGAGGACCTGCGTCGGGGGATCTCTTGGCCGAGTAGCCAGTCGAGGTAGCAGGCATGTTCGAAGTCGCGTTCCTGGCCATGCAGGCTCTGGCCAAGGTGCCAGTCGGAGGTGTGAAACAGACGCATGGAAGATCCGTTGGATGAGCGGCAGGGGGGCATTTGGGTGAGGGCGGTATGGTAACCCATCGGGGGGGGGGGATTGGAGCCAGGGGTGTGGTGCTGAGGTTGGATCGGGGTTTTGGCCGTGATGTGGTCGGCGAAAGAGTTGTGGCGCCTACAAGATCGAGCGCCGCCCGCGCGGCGCTTCGCGGCACAAGGCCGCTCCTACATCTGTTTCGGGCCAATTATGCCTGTGAGGGTACCGCTGTCCGCCTTGGCGCATGCCTTGAGTCATGCGGCGCGGCAGCAATGCACACGCTGAAACCGTGTCGTGCCAACAAGGCGGACCAGGTAATGGCACAGGAGAGACTGGCCCGAAACAGATGTAGGAGCGGCCTTGTGCCGCGAAGCGCCGCGCGGGCGGCGCTCGATCTCAAGGGCGCTGCAAGGCTGTCGCCAGGCACTTGGCCGCCCTCACGCGATAGACCCACGGCTACTTCGGATACAACGGCGGCAAGCTCCCCGCCTCACCCGCCGGCGCCAGCACCTGCTCGGCCCGGGGAATATCGCCGATCGCCCGCCACAGCTCATCCCCATGCCAATACTGGCCACTCTCGCTGTAAAGCGCCCCATTCAAACCATCCAGCGCATCGGACAACGGCACGAACCGCGCCGCCATCTCGGCCAGGGTCTCCGGCTGTTGCCGCGCCCAGGCGTCGAGCGCCTGGCGGGTGGCCTGGGGGTCGTTGGCCTGGCAGGCGCGCTTGAGGTCGTCGAGCAGCGTGCGCGGGCTCGGGCCGGTCTGCGCGGCGCGCAGCACCGCCGGCTGCGAGCGGGCGCGCCACCACAGGGTGAAACCGAGCAGGGTGGTCAGGGCCAGGATCAGCGTGGCCAGCTGCCAGGGCCACAACAGGTGGCTGGTGTTGCTGTCGCCGACCGGGGTGTCGGCGCTTAGCGCCGGGTTGTCCTGCACGCTGAGGGTGCGCGCCGGCAGGCTGGTCTGTTGCAGATGGTCCTCGAGGGTGTTCCACCAGGTCACCTCCAGCGCCGGCAGGGCCAGCTCGCCACTGTGGGTGGGCACCAGCGCCTCGCGCTCTTCGCGGTTGGCGACCATGCCGCGTTCGCTGATCTCGTTGCGCAGCAGCGGTTGGTCCGGGTAGCGGCGCAGGCCGACTGCCTCGGTGGCCGGCAGCGGCGGCAACTGGGTGCTCGACAGCCCGTCGGCGCGCAGGGTGACATTGCGCGTCAGCGAGTCGCCTATCTGGGTTGGTTGGTTGGCCGGGTCGGGGTACCAGTGCTCTTCCAGGGTCAGGTTGCGTGCCGGCAGCCAAGGGCGGTCTTTCGGATAATTGGCGGGGATTGGCTTGACGATCAGGCGCAACGGCAGCGAGCTGACCTGTACCTGGCGGCCGACCCGAGGGCTGCCGGCCGCTTGCGTGCCGTTGTCGGCAGCGGTGGCGGTGAACTGCAGCGGTGGGATTTCGAGCTCGCCACTTTGCTGTGGGTAGAGCGCGTAGCGGGTTTCGATCACCCCGTGGCGCACGCCGTTGATGTCTTTCTCATAGGTACGCGACTCACCCAGCGGGTCGACCTTGGCGTTGTCCAGTTGCAGTGGGCTGAGGCTGCTGTCGTCGTACAGCGCCACCGAATGATAGATGCGCAGGGTGAGCACGGCCTGGGCCTGCACATACACCTCGTTGCTGTCCAGGGTGGTCTCGACGAACACCTGGGAGGCGACGTCCGGGCGCTGGCTGTCGGCCTGCTGCACTTGCAGGTCGATGGCCTGGCTGTGGGACTGCCCCAGTTGCAGTTCGGGGATGCGCAGGCTGCCGCTGCGCCGCGGCAGCAGGGTGATGATCCAGCGGGTGCTGGCGCGGGTTTCGCCGTCGAGGCTGTGCAGGCTGTTGAGCTGGCGCGTGCCGCGCACCTCGAAGTCGGCGTCGAGGGCATGCAGGTCGGGTTTGCCGAACTGGGTCACGTCCTGGCTCTCGAGGGTGAGCTCCAGGGTTTCGCCGGCTTCAAGGCGCGTGCGGTCGACGCTGGCCTTAAGGGTGAGCTCTGCCTGGGCCGCCAAGGTCCACAGCAGGGTAAAAATCAAGACGCCGAGGCGACTCATCGTGAGGTTTCCTGATGCAATTGCTGTTCATACCAGAATTTGCGCCGCAACAGCTCCGCCGGGTTGTCGGGGATCTCGCGCAGCCATTGTTCCAGGGCCTGGCGCTGTTCGGCGTCGAGGCTGGTGGAGACCGGCCGCTGCGGCGGCTGGGTGACACTGTCATCATCACCCCCGGCAGTGCCGGGCGCTGCCTGGCTGGTGTTGCCGTTGGCGTTTTCGGCGGACTGCTCTGGCTGGGCCTGCTCATCGGCACCAGGGGTTCCCTGGGCACTGGATGAACTGCTGTTGCCTTCGTTGTCGGTGCCGGGTGTGTCCTGGGCATCGGCATTGGCCGGCGGTTCCTCGGCCTTGGCCTCGCGCTGTTGCAGCAGTTGCTGGACCAGTGCCTGGTTGTCCAGCGCCGGTTTCAGGTCGGGCTGGCGCTCCAGCGCCTGTTCGTAGGCGTCCAGCGCCGCTTCCAATTCGCCGGCGCGGGCCAGGGCATTGCCTCGATTGTAGTGGGCGGCGGCGTCGCTGCCTTGGGCAAAGGCGGCGGCGGCGCCCGCGAAGTCGCCGGCCTGGTACAGCGCCATGCCGCGCCATTGCGGGTCTTGGAAGTGGCGTGCGGCCGCCGCCGGTTGCTGACGCTCGAGCAACTGCTGGCCCTGTTGGTCTGGCCTCAACCACAGGTCGTTGAACTCCAAGGCCTGGCTCGGTTGCGGCAGCGCCAGCAGCAGCGGCAGGCAGAACAGCCAGCCGCGTCGCCCGGCGCAGGCGGCCAGCAGCAGCAGGGGCAGCAACAGCCAGTAACCCTGGTCGGCCCAGCTGTCCAGTTGCACGGTCTGGCCGTCGTTGCGCAGCAGGCGCGGGTTGTCGAACAGGCCCAGGCCGCGCAGGTCGAGGTCGTCGATACGGGCGTGGCGGTAGCGCCCGCCGGTGCCATTGATGAAACTCTTGAGCGCGGCGCTGTCCAGGCGCGGCAGCAGGATGCCGCCCTGGTCGTCCTTGAGGTACTCGCCGTTGGCCTGGCGCACGGGCGCGCCTTCGTTGCTGCCGATGCCCAGCATCAACAGGCTTGGGCCCTGGCGGCCCAGGGCCTGGGTGATGCCGTCGCGCTCCTGTTCGCTCAGGGCCGAGCCGATCAGCAGCAGGCGGCCCTGGCCAAGGCCGCTCTGGGCCAGCAGCGAGAGGCCTTTTTGCACGGCCAGGTCGGCGCGCTGGCCGGGCTGCGGCATGATCGACGGGTCGATCGATTCGAGCAGGTTGCGCGTGGTGCCCAGGTCGTCGGACAGCGGCACCAGGGTGTGCGCGGAGCCGGCGTAGACCACCAGCGCGGTCTGGCTGTCGCGACGGTGTTCGAGCAGGTCGAGGATCTTGCGCCGGGCCTGCTCCAGGCGGTTGGGCGGGGTGTCTTCGGCGAGCATCTGCGGGGTGAGCTCGAGCAGGATCACCAGCGGGTCGGCGGGGCGCTGGCGGGTTTCCTCAAGGCGCTGCCAGCTTGGCCCGAGCAGGGCCAGCACCACCAGCAGCCAGGCCAGGCCCAGGGCGACCCAGGGCAGTTTGCTGGTGCTGCCGCTGCCGCCGCCGAGCAGCACGGCGTGGAACTGCTGGGGCAGGATCAGCTGCCAGCGCCCGGCACGCTTGCGCCGGTGCCAGAGCTTGAACAGCAGCCAGCCGAGCAGGGGCACTACCAGCAGCCAGAGTGGGCGCAGCCATTGCGGCCAGAGTTCGATCATCGCCGCCTCCTCAGGCGCAGGCGTTTGAGGCGCTGGCGCCATTCGGGGTGCGGCTGCAGAAAGCGTGGTTTGCGCAGCAGGCGTTGCAACAGGTTGTCCGGCCACTGCACGGCCACCACCAGCAGCACGCTGAGCAGCAGCGCCAGGGCCAGCGGCCAGGCGTAAAGCTCGCTGACGGTGCGGGCCTGGGTGGGTTGCTGGGCCACCGGCTCCAGCTGGTCGAGGGTGTCGCCGATGGCGTTGAGTTCTGCGCCGTCATGGGCACGGAAGTAGCTGCCGTGGGTGATGTCGGCAATCTCCTTGAGCGAGGCTTCGTCCAGGTCCAGGCTCGGGTTCAGCCCGAGCAGGCCGGGGGTGCCGCTGGCCTCGGGGTTGGCGCCGATGCCGATGGTATAGATGCGCACGCCTTCCTGGGCCGCCAGGCGGGCGGCGGTCAGCGGGTGGATCTGCCCGCCGTTGTTGGCGCCGTCGGTGATCAGCACCAGCACCCGGCTTTGTGCCGGGCGCTGGCGCAGGCGCTTGACCGCCAGGCCGATGGCGTCGCCGACGGCGGTGTTCTTGCCGGCGATGCCGATCTGCGCTTCGTCGAGGAAGGTGCGCACGGTACGCCGGTCGAAGGTCAGCGGGGCCTGCAGGTAGGCCTGGCTGCCGAACAGGATCAGCCCGACCCGGTCGCCCTGGCGGTCCTGGAGGAAGTCGCCCATCAAGGCCTTGACCAGGTCCAGCCGGCTGATTTCCTCGCCTTGCCACTGCATGTCGGGGAAGTCCATGGAGCCGGACACATCCACCGCCACCAGCAGGTCGCGGCCGCTGGCCGACACCGGCACCGGGTCGCCCAGCCATTGCGGGCGGGCGGCGGCCAGCAGCAACAGCAACCAGATCAGGATGAACGGCGCCTGTTGGCGCCAGGTCGGCAGGTTAAGCCGTGCGCGGCGCCCGGCCAGGCCTTCGAGCTCGTCGAGGAAGCCGACCTTGAGCACCGGCTCGCCACTGTCGGCGGCGGGCAGCAGCAGGCGCGCCAGCCAGGGCAGCGGGAACAGCGCCAGGAGCCACGGCCAGGCCAGTTCAAACATGCTTGCGAATCCAGGTTTCGACCGCCTGGGCGAGCCCGGCGATGGCTTTGTCGTCGAGCTTGCACTCGGGCTTGTAGGCGCCTTCGACCAGCACCATCCAGCGCGTCAGGCCGGCGGCCGGGCAGCGGTTGTCGAGGAAGGCCAGCCATTGCCGGCCGTTGAGGGTATGGCTGTTGGCGCCGGGGTAGTGGTTGCGGCACAGGCGTTTGAGCAGGGCGTTGATCTGTTGCAGCCAGGCACCGGCCGGCACGCCGTCGTAGGGGCGCGGCAGGCGCGCCAGCTCCGCCAGCGCTTCGACGCGCACCGGGTCCAGTGGCAGTTCGGCACGCACCACCTTGCGCTTGCCCGGGCGCCAGCGGCGCAGGCGCCAGGCACCCCAGCCCAGCAACGGCAGCAGGGCCAGCAGCAGCCACCAGCCCGGCGCCGGCGGCCAGAGGCCGATCGGCGCCGGGGCGATCAGTGGCTGCAGCTGATCCAGCGGGCTCATTGGCGGCTCCCGGAGCGCTGGGCATTCAGGTATTCGCGCAGTTGCTCGATCATTTCGCTCTGGGTGCTTAGAGGCATCAGCACCACCCGCAGTTTTTGCGCCAGCAACTCCCAGCGCTCGATGCGTGCTTCGGCCTGCTGGCGATAAGCCTGGCGCAGGTTGGCGTCGAGGGTGTCGAGTTCCAGTTGCGCACCGCGCTGGGCGAAGCGCAACAGGCCGGCGGCGGGCAGGGCGTGGTCCAGCGGGTCGCTGACCGGCAACAGCAGCACATCGCAATGGCGCGAGAGCATCGCCAGGTGTTGCTCGACGCTGGCGCTGAGGGCGCGTTCGTCGCAGATGACGATGGCCAGGCTGCCCGGGCGCAGTACCTCGCGCGCCCGGCGCAGGGCCAGGCCCAGGCTGTCGGCCTGGGGCAGGGCTTCGGTATGCAGGGCCTGGTTGACCTTGGCCAGGCGGTTGAGCAACTGCAGCAGGCTTTGTTTGCTGCGCCGTGGCTTGATCTCCAGGTGCTCGTTGTCACCGAACACCAGCCCGCCGATTCGGTCGTTGTGGCCCAGGGCGGCCCAGCCGAACAGGGCCGCGGCCTGGGCCGCCAGCACCGACTTGAACATCAGCCCCGAGCCGAAAAACAGGCGCTGGCTCTGTTCGACCATGATGAAGATCGGCCGCTCGCGCTCCTCATGGAACAGCTTGGTGTGCGGCTCCTGGGTGCGCGCGGTGACGCGCCAGTCGATGTTGCGCACATCGTCGCCGGCCTGGTAGACCCGCACCTGGTCGAAGTCCACCCCGCGTCCGCGCAGCTTGGAGTGGTGCAGGCCCACCAGCGGGCTGCGTTGCCCGGGCCGCGAGAACAGCTGGATCTCGCGCACGCGGTGGCGCATGTCGATCAGGTCGGCGAGGCCGATGCGGATGCCGGAGTCGGCCAGCGAGCGGGTGGGCATGGGTTCAGGCGACGGCGACGACGTCGAGGATGCGCTGCACCACGCGGTCCTGGTCGACCCCCGCGGCCTCAGCCTCGAACGACAGGATGATGCGGTGGCGCAGCACGTCGAACAGCACCGCCTGGATGTCCTCGGGGCTGACGAAGTCGCGCCCGGCCAGCCAGGCGTGGGCGCGTGCGCAGCGGTCCAGGGCGATCGAGCCGCGCGGGCTCGCGCCATAGGCGATCCAGTCGGCCAGTTCGCTGTCGAACTTGGCCGGGGTGCGCGTGGCCATCACCAGTTGCACCAGGTATTCCTCCACGGCGTCGGCCATGTACAGGCCGAGGATTTCCTTGCGTGCGGCGAAGATGGCCTGCTGGCTGACCCGCCGTTCGGGCTTCACCTCGCCGCCCAGCGCTTCGCCGCGGGCCTGCTGAAGGATGCGCCGTTCGACCGCGGCATCGGGGAAGCCGATCTTCACGTGCATCAGGAAACGGTCGAGCTGGGCTTCGGGTAGCGGGTAGGTGCCTTCCTGCTCGATCGGGTTCTGCGTGGCCATCACCAGGAACAGCGGCGACAGTTCGTAGGTGCTGCGCCCGACGCTGACCTGGCGCTCGGCCATGGCTTCGAGCAGCGCCGACTGGACCTTGGCCGGGGCCCGGTTGATTTCGTCGGCCAGCACCAGGTTGTGGAAGATCGGCCCCTGCTGGAACACGAAGCTGCCGGTTTCCGGGCGGTAGATTTCGGTGCCGGTGATGTCGGCGGGGAGCAGGTCGGGGGTGAACTGGATGCGATGGAACTCGGCTTCGATGCCTTCGGCGAGCTCTTTGATGGCCTTGGTCTTGGCCAGGCCCGGGGCCCCTTCCACCAGCATGTGGCCGTCGGCCAGCAGCACGATCAGCAGGCGCTCGACCAGTTTTTCCTGGCCGAGGATCTGGGAGGAGAGAAAGGTGCGCAGCGCGTTCAGCGCCTCACGGTGTTCCATCGTCGACGGTTCCTGGGAATGGGCCTGGGGTGCGCTGGGGCGCGGTTGCCGGGCGGGGGGATACTTTAATCTATCCGGGGGTGCGGGGCCTAATGGGCGGGGGTAAAAATCTTGAAAAGATGGGGGCTGTGAGGCCTGTCGGGGATTGCGTCGGGGGCAGCGGGTGTTCGCCTTGGTTTTTGGGTTGGGGCACAAATCGAGCGCCGCCCGCGCGGCGCATCGCGGGACAAGCCCGCTCCCACATCTGTTTCGGGCCAATTATTCCTGTGGAAGTACCAGCGCCTGCCTTGGTGCATGCCTTGAGTCATGTGGGGCGGCGGTAACGCCCACCGTAGTGCCGCGTCATACCAACAAGGCGGACCAGGTAATGGCACAGGAGAGACTGGCCCGAAACAGATGTGGGAGCGGGCTTGTCCCGCAATGCGCCGCGCGGGCGGCGCTCGATTTCACAGGCGCAGAACTTGTTAAGGCGAACACCTCGCAGGTTCGCCGGTACCAACTCTGGGAACGACCCTGAAGAGCCTGTGCCATCAAACACTTCTCCATCCTTCCCCCAAAGTTGGAAAGCTTCTTGCAAAGGCAGCGCCAGGCGCCACCCAGGCGTCAAAGTTTTGCTTCAAGAGGACTCGCGGTGGATCGCACTCAGTTAATCAGCAACGCGCGCAACAATCTGGCCGGTCTCGGCCGGGGCAACCTCGGCGTGCCGCTGTTACTGCTGGTGATGTTGGCAATGATGATGTTGCCGATACCGCCGTTCCTGCTCGACGTGTTCTTCACCTTCAACATCGCCCTGTCGATCGTGGTCCTGCTGGTGTGCGTCTATGCCCTGCGCCCGCTCGACTTCGCCGCCTTCCCGACCATCCTGCTGGTGGCCACGCTGTTGCGCCTGGCGCTGAACGTCGCGTCCACCCGGGTGGTCATGCTGCATGGCCAGGAAGGGCATGGTGCCGCGGGCAAGGTGATCCAGGCGTTCGGTGAAGTGGTGATCGGCGGCAACTACGTCGTCGGTGCGGTGGTGTTCGCCATCCTCATGATCATCAACTTCGTGGTGGTGACCAAGGGCGCCGGGCGTATCTCCGAGGTGAGCGCGCGTTTCACCCTTGACGCCATGCCGGGCAAGCAGATGGCCATCGACGCCGACCTCAATGCCGGCCTGATCGACCAGGCCCAGGCCAAGGCGCGCCGTAGCGAAGTGGCCCAGGAGGCCGAGTTCTACGGTTCGATGGACGGTGCCAGCAAGTTCGTCCGTGGCGACGCCATCGCCGGCCTGCTGATCCTGTTCATCAACCTCATCGGCGGCATGCTGATCGGCATGCTGCAGCACGGCATGACCTTCAGCGATGCCGGCAAGGTCTACGCGCTGCTGACCATCGGTGACGGTTTGGTGGCGCAATTGCCATCACTGCTGCTGTCGACCGCTGCTGCGATCATGGTGACCCGTGCTTCGGGCTCCGAGGACATGGGCAAGCTGATCAATCGGCAGATGTTCGACTCGCCCAAGGCCCTGGCGGTTTCCGGCGCGCTGATGATCGTCATGGGCCTGGTGCCGGGCATGCCGCACATGGCCTTCCTCAGCCTGGGCGGGGTGGCCGCTGGCGCTGCCTACCTGGTGTGGAAGAAGCAGCAGAAGGCCAAGGCCCTGGCCCTGGAAGAGATTCAGCGCCAGCAGGACCTGCTGCCATCGCCGCAGCGTGCCATGGACACCAAGGAACTGGGCTGGGATGACGTGACCCCCATCGACATGATCGGCCTGGAGGTGGGTTACCGCCTGATTCCGCTGGTCGATCGCAACCAGGGTGGCCAATTGCTGGCGCGGATCAAGGGCGTGCGCAAGAAGCTGTCCCAGGACCTGGGCTTCCTCATGCCCACCGTGCACATTCGCGACAACCTCGACCTGCAGCCCAGTGCCTATCGCCTGACGCTGATGGGGGTGATCCTGGCGGAGGCCGAGATCTACCCGGACCGTGAACTGGCGATCAACCCCGGCCAGGTGTTCGGCACGCTCAACGGTATCGCCTCGCGCGACCCGGCGTTCGGCCTGGAGGCGGTGTGGATCGATGTGGGCCAGCGCGCTCAGGCGCAGTCGCTGGGTTACACGGTGGTGGATGCCAGTACCGTGGTTGCCACCCACCTCAACCAGATCCTGCAGAAGCACTGCCATGAGCTGATCGGCCATGAAGAAGTCCAGCAGTTGCTGCAGGTGCTGGCCAAAGCGTCGCCGAAACTGGCCGAGGAGCTGGTGCCGGGTGTCATTTCCTTGTCGGGCCTGCTCAAGGTTTTGCAGGCGTTGCTTTCCGAGCAGGTGCCGGTACGCGACATCCGCAGCATTGCCGAGGCCATCGCAAACAACGCAGTGAAGAGTCAAGATACCGCCGCGCTGGTGGCGGTGGTGCGGGTCGGGTTGTCCCGCGCTATCGTTCAAAGCATTGTCGGCGTTGAGTCCGAGCTGCCTGTGATCACCCTGGAGCCAAGATTGGAACAGATCTTGCTCAATAGTTTGCAAAGGGCCGGGCAAGGTCAGGAAGACGGTGTTCTTCTTGAGCCGAGCATGGCCGAAAAGCTTCAGCGCTCGTTGATCGAGGCGGCCCAGCGTCAGGAAATGCAGGGCCAGCCGGCCATCCTCCTGGTGGCGGGCCCGATCCGCGCCATGCTGTCGCGTTTTGGCCGCCTGGCTGTACCGAATTTGCATGTTTTGGCGTATCAGGAAATACCTGACAACAAGCAAGTCACCATTGTTGCCACCGTGGGCCCCAACGGCTGAGGTAGTGGGTTATGCAAGTTAAGCGTTTTTTCGCCGCCGATATGCGTCAGGCCATGAAGCTGGTTCGTGATGAGCTTGGCTCCGATGCCGCCATCATCGGCAACCGGCGCATCGCTGGCGGTGTCGAGTTGACGGCCGCGCTGGACTACAAGCTGTCCGCCCTGGCCCCACGGGTGCCGAATGCCGAACTCGAGGACGAGTTGCGCAAGACCCAGTCGCGCATCGTCACCGCCCAGGCTGAAATCAGCGGGCGCAGCGAAATCGGCGAGGGCAACCGGCAGTTGTTCGCCGGCCAGTCGCTGACCGCCTCCGAACCACTGGTCGAACCGCATGTCGACGCGCCGGCGGCGCCTGCCGCACCGGCTGCCGCGCCGGTCGACCCGCGCCTGTTCGACGCCATGCGCTCGGAACTCACCGGCCTGCGCGAGCTGCTCGAAGTGCAGCTCGGTTCGCTGGCCTGGAGCCAGCTGCAGGGCAACAAGCCACAACAGGCCAACCTCTGGCGCCGTCTGCAGCGCCTGGGCTTGTCGGGTGGGCTGGCCCGGGAACTGCTGGAGTTGACCGCCGAAATCGAAGAGCCGCGCCACGCCTGGCGCATGGTCCTGGCGCACCTGGCGCGGATGATCGACGTGCCCGAGGTCGAGCCGATCGAGGAGGGTGGGGTGATCGCCATGGTCGGCCCGGCCGGCATGGGCAAGACCACTACCCTGGCAAAGCTGGCCGCACGCTATGTGCTCAAGTACGGCGCGAACAATATCGCCCTGGTGAGCATGGACAGCTTCCGCATCGGCGCCCAGGAACAGCTGAAAACCCTGGGGCGCATCCTCAATGTGCCGGTTACCTACGTCGACCCGGGCGAGTCCCTGGCCCAGGCGCTCGAGCCGCTGCTGCGCAAGCGCGTGGTGCTGATCGATACCGCCGGCCTGCAGGCCAGCGACCCGGCGCTGCGCATGCAACTGGAGACGTTGGCCGGGCGCGGCATCGCCTCGAAGAACTATCTGGTCCTGGCCACCACCAGCCAGAAACAGGTGCTCACCGCCGCCTACCACAGCTACAAGCGCTGCGGCCTGGCCGGTTGCATCCTGACCAAGCTCGATGAAACGGCTTGCCTCGGTGAAGTGCTGAGCCTGGCCATCGGTCACGAATTGCCGATTGCCTACCTGACCGACGGGCCACGCATTCCGGATGACCTGCAATTGCCGCGCAAACACCAGTTGGTGAGCCGCGCGGTGAGCGTACAGATGCAGGACGAGCCCAGCGAGGAGGCCATGGCCGACATGTTCGCTGATCTCTACCACAACCCCGGCAAGCGGGCGGGGTGAGGGTGAACACTGTGCAAAGTACCTACATCATGGGGTTGCCCGGCCTGGCCGTGGCGCTGAGCATCAAGCCCCTCATGTGGCCTGGGTCCAAGCAAGACAAGGTAAACAACAGACATGGGTAGCATGCATCCCGTACAGGTGATCGCCGTCACCGGTGGCAAAGGTGGCGTCGGCAAGACCAACGTTTCAGTGAACCTGTCCCTGGCGCTGGCCGAGCTCGGCCGCCGGGTCATGCTGCTCGACGCCGACCTGGGCCTGGCCAATGTCGACGTGCTGCTGGGCCTGACGCCCAAGCGCACCCTGGCCGACGTCATCGAAGGCCGTTGCGAGCTGCGCGACGTGCTGCTGCAGGGCCCGGGTGGGGTACGCATCGTGCCGGCCGCCTCGGGCACCCAGAGCATGGTGCACCTGGCGCCGGCCCAGCACGCCGGCCTGATCCAGGCGTTCAGCGAAATCGGCGACAACCTCGATGTGCTGGTGATCGACACCGCCGCCGGTATCGGCGAGTCGGTGGTCAGCTTCGTGCGCGCGGCGCAAGAGGTGCTGCTGGTGGTCTGCGACGAACCTACCTCGATCACCGATGCCTACGCCTTGATCAAGCTGCTCAATCGCGACTACGGCATGAACCGTTTCCGCGTGCTGGCCAACATGGCGCAGAGCCCGCAGGAAGGGCGCAACCTGTTCGCCAAGTTGACCAAGGTCACGGATCGCTTCCTCGACGTCGCCCTACAATACGTCGGCGCGGTGCCTTACGACGAATGTGTGCGCAAGGCGGTGCAGAAGCAGCGGGCGGTCTATGAGGCCTTCCCACGGTCCAAGTGTGCGCTGGCCTTCAAGGCCATCGCGCAGAAGGTCGACAGCTGGCCGCTGCCAGCCAACCCGCGCGGGCACCTGGAGTTTTTCGTCGAGCGTCTGGTGCAGCCCACCAGCGCGGGGCCAGTGCTATGAGTGCGAGCGGCTTCAAGATGTACAGCAAGGCGTCGAAGGACGCCCAGTACGAACTGGTCGAGCGCTACGCGCCGCTGGTCAAGCGCATCGCCTACCACCTGCTGGCGCGCCTGCCGGCCAACGTGCAGGTCGAGGACCTGATCCAGGCCGGCATGATCGGCCTGCTGGAAGTCGCCAACAAGTACGACGCCAGCAAGGGCGCCAGCTTCGAGACCTACGCCGGCATCCGCATCCGCGGCGCCATGCTCGACGAGGTGCGCAAGGGGGATTGGGCGCCACGTTCGGTGCACCGCAATACGCGCATGGTCAGTGATGCAATGCGCTCGGTTGAAGCAAGAACCGGTCGCGACGCTAAAGATCACGAGGTTGCTGCCGAACTCCAATTGAGTCTCGATGATTACTACGGGATTCTGAACGACACCTTGGGCAGCCGCCTGTTCAGTTTTGACGACCTGTTGCAGGACGGTGAACACGAAGGTTTGCACGAGGACGGGGCCAGCGGCCAGCTGGAGCCATCGCGTGACCTGGAAGACGAGCGCTTCCAGCGCGCCCTGGCCGAGGCGATCGCCAACCTGCCGGAGCGTGAGCGCCTGGTGCTCGCGCTGTACTACGACGAAGAGCTGAACCTCAAGGAAATCGGTGAGGTGCTGGGGGTCAGCGAATCGCGTGTCAGCCAGTTGCATAGCCAGTGCGCGGCGCGTTTGCGCGGCCGCCTGGGGGAATGGCGGGCACGTTGAGCCCGGGTTCGATGCAGTCGTTTTTTGCACTACCGAATTGATTGACTGCGCGCTCGGCGCCGAGCGCGTTTAAGACTGCTTGGAGGTCTACTTGAACAAAGACATGAAAATCCTCATCGTTGACGACTTTTCGACGATGCGGCGGATCATCAAGAACCTGTTGCGTGATCTGGGGTTCACCAATACCTCGGAAGCTGACGACGGCAACACCGCGTTGCCGATGCTGGAAAGCGGCCACTTCGATTTCCTGGTGACCGACTGGAACATGCCGGGCATGTCCGGTATCGAACTGCTGCGCAAAGTCCGCGCTGACGAGCGTCTGAAGCACCTGCCGGTGCTGATGGTGACCGCCGAAGCCAAGCGTGAGCAGATCATCGAAGCGGCCCAGGCCGGGGTAAACGGCTATGTGGTCAAGCCTTTCACCGCCCAGGTGCTCAAAGAAAAGATCGAGAAGATCTTCGAACGCGTCAACGGCTGAGTCACCTCAGGGGGCGCCATGGAATCAACCAACAACTCGCTGGGTGAGTTCGAATCAACCCTGAAAAAACATGCCCAGGAACTGGTCGAGAGCCTCGAGCGCGGCCGGTTCGGCGATGCGGTGCAGCTGATTCATCAGTTGAACCAGACCCGCGACCGGGGCTTGTATCAGGAAGTCGGCAAACTCACCCGTGAACTGCACAGTGCGATCGTCAGTTTCCAGATCGATCCGGCGATGCCGCAGGCCGAGGAGGTCTCGCAGATCACCGATGCCACCGAGCGCCTTTCCTACGTGGTGCGCCTCACCGAAGGCGCGGCCAACCGCACCATGGACCTGGTGGAGGAGAGCACGCCGGTGCTCAACAGCCTGGCCAGCGAAGCCCAGGACCTGTCCGCCGATTGGCAGCGCTTCATGCGCCGCGAAGTGGCGGCGCCGGAATTCCGTGAGCTGGTCAAGCGCGTCGACAGTTTCCTGACGCACAGTGCCGAAGGCAACCGCAAGGTCGCCGGGCACCTCAACGATATCTTGCTGGCTCAGGACTATCAGGACCTGACCGGCCAGGTGATCAAGCGGGTTACCGCGCTGGTCACCGAAGTAGAAAGCAATCTGCTCAAGCTCGTGCTGATGGCCAGCCAGGTCGACCGCTTCGCCGGTATCGAACATGACCACCAGCAGCTGCGCGCTGAAAAAGATGAAGAAAAACATCCGACTCGGGGTGAAGGTCCGCAGATTCATGCCGATAAGCGTGAAGACGTCGTGTCCGGTCAGGACGATGTCGATGATCTGCTGTCCAGCCTGGGTTTTTAAGGAGCACGTTTAATGAGCTTCGGCGCCGATGAAGAAATCCTCCAGGATTTCCTGGTAGAGGCCGGCGAAATCCTCGAGTTGTTGTCCGAGCAACTGGTCGAGCTGGAAAGCCGGCCCGATGACGCGGACCTGCTCAATGCGATTTTCCGCGGTTTCCACACTGTAAAAGGGGGCGCCGGCTTCCTTCAGCTCAACGAACTGGTGGAGTGCTGCCACATCGCCGAAAACGTGTTCGACATCCTGCGCAAAGGTGAGCGCCGGGTCGACGCGGAACTGATGGACGTGGTGCTCGAAGCGCTCGACACGGTCAACAGCATGTTCGGCCAGGTGCGTGAGCGCACCGATGTCACCCCGGCCACCCCGGAGCTGCTGGCGGCGCTGTCGCGCCTGGCCGAACCGGGTACCGCCCAGGCGCCCGCCGCCGTGGTCGAGGCCGAGCCTGTGGTCGAGGCCAGCGCCGAGCCGGACATCACCGACACCGAGTTCGAACAACTGCTCAACTCCCTCGATGCGGTCAAGGCCGAAGCCGAGCTGCATGAGCAGATGCAAGGCGAGGCGCCGGTCACCGGCGGTGACGAGATCACCGACGCCGAGTTCGAAAACCTGCTCGACCAGTTGCACGGCAAAGGCCAGTTCTCGACCGAAGTGGCGGCCAACGAACCGGCCAGCGCCGCTCCCGCTGCAGCCAGCGACGAGATTACCGACGACGAATTCGAGTCGTTGCTTGACCAGTTGCACGGCAAGGGTACCTTCGCCGTCGATGCACTGCAGGGCGCTGCCGCGCCGGCTGCAAGTGCCGCGCCTGCAGCTGCGGGCGATGACATCAGCGAGCATGAATTCGAAGCGCTGCTGGACCAGCTGCATGGCAAGGGCAAGTTCTCCGGCGATGCGGTGGTTGCCGAAGCACCCGCTGCCGCCGTGGCGGCAGCGCCCAAGGCAGAAGCAAAGCCTGTGGCCAAGCCTGCACCTGCGCCAGCTGCCGCGCCGGCTCCGGCTGCGGCCGCCAAGCCGGCCGCTGCGGCTCCCGCCCGTGCCCCGGCCCCGGCCGCCGAGAAGCACGGCGCCAGCGAAGCGGAAACCACGGTGCGGGTCGACACTGCGCGCCTGGACGAGATCATGAACATGGTCGGCGAACTGGTGCTGGTGCGTAACCGCCTGGTGCGCCTGGGTCTGAACAGCGGCGACGAGGCCATGTCCAAGGCCGTGTCCAACCTCGACGTGGTCACAGCCGACCTGCAGACCGCGGTCATGAAGACCCGCATGCAGCCGATCAAGAAGGTCTTCGGCCGCTTCCCGCGCCTGGTCCGTGACCTGGCGCGTCAGCTCAAGAAAGAGATCAACCTGGAACTGGTCGGTGAAGAGACCGACCTCGACAAGAACCTCGTCGAGGCCCTGGCCGACCCGCTGGTGCACTTGGTGCGCAACGCCGTCGACCATGGCGTCGAGATGCCCGACGAGCGCGAAGCTTCGGGCAAGGCCCGTACCGGCCGCGTGGTGCTGTCGGCGGAACAGGAAGGCGACCACATCCTGTTGTCGATCTCCGACGACGGCAAGGGCATGGACCCGAGCGTGCTGCGTGCCAAGGCCGTCGAGAAGGGCCTGATGGACAAGGACGCCGCCGACCGCCTGAGCGAATCGGACTGCTACAACCTGATCTTCGCCCCGGGCTTCTCGACCAAGACCGAGATCTCCGACGTGTCCGGCCGCGGTGTCGGCATGGACGTGGTGAAGACCAAGATTTCCCAGCTCAACGGCTCGATCAACATCTTCTCGGCCAAGGGCCAGGGCTCGAAGATCGTCATCAAGGTGCCGCTGACCCTGGCGATCATGCCGACCTTGATGGTGATGCTGGCCAACCAGGCGTTCGCCTTCCCACTGGTCAACGTCAACGAGATCTTCCACCTCGACCTGTCGCGCACCAACGTGGTCGACGGCCAGGAAGTGGTGATCGTTCGCGACAAGGCGCTGCCGCTGTTCTACCTCAAGCGCTGGCTGGTCCAGGACCAGGCACACGAGGAGCAGCACGAAGGCCACGTGGTGATTCTGTCGGTGGGTACCCAACGCATCGGCTTCGTGGTCGACCAGTTGGTGGGGCAGGAAGAAGTGGTGATCAAGCCGCTGGGCAAGATGCTGCAGGGCACCCCGGGCATGTCCGGCGCCACCATCACCGGTGACGGCCGTATCGCGTTGATCCTCGACGTTCCGAGCATGCTCAAGCGTTACGCCGCCCGGCGTATTTGATTTCGGCGGCGCGCCCTGGTGGGTGCGCCACCTAATGGAGTGTTTATGGCAGTCAAGGTCCTGGTGGTGGATGATTCCGGTTTCTTCCGCCGCCGTGTCTCGGAAATTCTCTCGGCCGACCCGACGATCCAGGTCGTGGGTACCGCGACCAATGGCAAGGAAGCTATCGACCAGGCGCTGTCGCTCAAGCCCGATGTCATCACCATGGACTACGAAATGCCCATGATGGACGGCATCACCGCGGTGCGGCACATCATGCAGCGCTGCCCGACGCCGGTGTTGATGTTCTCCTCGCTGACCCATGAAGGCGCCCGCGTCACGCTGGATGCACTGGATGCCGGTGCAGTGGACTACCTGCCGAAGAATTTCGAGGACATCTCGCGCAACCCGCAGAAGGTCCAGCAAATGCTGTGCGAGAAGGTGCACACCCTTGCGCGCAGCAATCGCCGTTTCGGCGCGTATTCCAGCCCGGCGCCGGCCGCAGCGCCTGCACCGGCCAGCAGCCACGCCCCGGCCACCAGCTTTGCCGGCAGCGCGCCTGCCCGCCCGGCCGCACCGGTGCGCACCGCTGCGCCTGCTGCCCATTCGCCGGCACCCAAGCGCAAGCCTTACAAACTGGTGGCCATCGGCACCTCCACCGGCGGCCCGGTCGCGCTGCAGCGTGTGCTCACCCAGCTGCCCGCCGGCTTCCCGGCGCCGATCGTGCTGATCCAGCACATGCCGGCGGCCTTTACCAAGGCCTTCGCCGAACGCCTGGACAAGCTGTGCAAGATCAGCGTCAAGGAAGCCGAGGACGGCGACGTGCTGCGCCCGGGCCTGGCCCTGTTGGCGCCTGGCGGCAAGCAGATGATGGTCGACGGCCGTGGCACGGTGAAAATCCTGCCGGGCGACGAGCGCCTGAACTACAAGCCGTGTGTCGACATCACCTTTGGCTCCGCCGCCAAGTCCTATGGCGACAAGGTGCTGTCGGTGGTGCTCACCGGCATGGGCGCCGATGGCCGCGAAGGTGCGCGCCTGCTCAAGCAGGGCGGCAGCACCGTGTGGGCGCAGGATGAGGCCAGTTGCGTGATCTATGGCATGCCCATGGCGATCGTCAAGGCCAACCTCGCCGACGCGGTGTACAGCCTGGACGAGATCGGCAAGCACCTGGTCGAGGCGTGCGTCTGATGGATGTCTTGAGCCTGATCGGCCTGATCCTCGCATTCGTCGCCATCGTTGGCGGTAACTTCCTCGAGGGTGGGCATGTCGGTGCGCTGCTCAACGGCCCGGCGGCGCTGATCGTGCTGGGCGGCACCCTGGCGGCGGCGCTGCTGCAGTCGCCGCTGTCGTCATTCAAGCGGGCGCTGCAGATCGTCCGCTGGATCTTCTTCCCGCCACGGGTGGACCTGGCCGGCGGTATCGACCGTGTCGTCAACTGGAGCCTGACCGCCCGCAAGGAAGGCCTGCTGGGCCTGGAAGGCGTGGCGGATGCCGAGCCCGACCCCTATGCGCGCAAGGGCTTGCAACTGCTGGTCGACGGCGCCGAGCCGGAAGCCATACGCAGCGTCCTCGAGGTGGATTTCCTGACCCAGGAGTCCCGCGACATCCAAGCGGCCAAGGTGTTCGAGAGCATGGGCGGCTATGCGCCGACCATCGGTATCATCGGTGCGGTGATGGGCTTGATCCACGTGATGGGCAACCTCGCCGACCCTTCGCAGTTGGGTAACGGCATTGCCGTGGCATTCGTCGCCACCATTTATGGCGTCGCCAGTGCCAACCTGATCCTGCTGCCGATCGCCAACAAGCTCAAGGCCGTCACTCTGCGCCAGTCGCGTTACCGCGAGATGCTGCTCGAAGGCCTGCTGTCGATCGCCGAAGGGGAGAACCCGCGTTCGATCGAGCTCAAACTGCAAGGCTTCATGGAGTAACCCATGGCCCGTCGTCGTCATACCGAGGAACATGAAAACCACGAGCGCTGGCTGGTGTCGTACGCCGACTTCATCACCTTGCTGTTCGCCTTTTTCGTGGTCATGTACTCGATTTCCTCGATCAACGAGGGCAAGTACAAGCAGATCTCGCAGGCACTGATCGGGGTGTTCAACGACCCTGAGCGCAGCATGAAGCCGATCCCCATCGGTGATGAGCGCCCGCTCACGGTCAAGCCCGCCGAACCGCTGGTCAAGGACAGCGAGCAGACCGACGCCGGCCTGGCCCAGGCCAGTGTCGATCCGCTCAAGAGCATTGCCGACGATGTACGCGATGCGTTCGGCGATCTGATCAAGTCCGACCAGATGACCGTGCGGGGCAACGAGCTGTGGATCGAGATCGAGCTCAACTCCTCGCTGCTGTTCGGCAGCGGTGACGCCATGCCCAGCGATGTTGCGTTCTCGATCGTCGAAAAGGTGGCGAAGATCCTCAAGCCGTTCGCCAACCCGGTGCACGTCGAAGGCTTTACCGACAACCTGCCGATCCGCACGGCGCAGTACCCGACCAACTGGGAGCTGTCTTCGGCGCGCGCGGCGAGCATCGTTCGCCTGCTGGCGATGGAAGGCGTCAACCCGGCGCGCATGGCCTCGGTGGGCTATGGCGAGTACCAGCCGGTGGCCGGCAACGACACTGCCGAAGGGCGCGCGCGCAACCGCCGCGTGGTGCTGGTGATTTCACGCAACCTCGAGGTGCGTCGCAGCCTGACCGGTAGCGGCAGTGCCAACGCCACGCCGGATGCGGCCTTGCGCCGGGCTGGCACACAAAGTGCACCAGCCTCGCCAGCATCGGTGGCGGGGCAATAACTCGTCAATTCTCTGTCACCGCAAGCCGGTGATCGCCGGCATCAACGAGTCAAGAGTTGTCCTATGAGAGTCTGGGCAGTAGCCAATCAAAAGGGTGGCGTTGGCAAGACCACCACCACCATCGCCCTGGCCGGCCTGCTGGCCGAGGCGGGTAAGCGCGTGGTCGTTGTCGACCTCGACCCGCACGGCTCGATGACCAGCTATTTCGGGCACAACCCCGACGCGCTCGAGCACAGCTGCTACGACCTGTTCCTGCATAAAGGCACGGTGCCCGAGGGGCTGCCGGGCCAGTTGCTGCTGCCCACCAGTGACGAACGTATCTCGCTGCTGCCGTCGAGCACCGCGCTGGCGGTGCTGGAGCGCCAGTCGCCGGGGCAGAGTGGCCTGGGCCTGGTGATCGCCAAGAGTCTGGCGCAGCTGTGGCAGGACTTCGACTTTGCCCTGATCGACAGCCCGCCGTTGCTCGGCGTGCTGATGGTCAATGCCCTGGCCGCCTGCCAGCAACTGGTGATCCCGGTGCAGACCGAGTTCCTCGCAGTCAAGGGCCTGGAGCGCATGGTCGGGACCCTGGCCATGGTCAACCGTTCGCGCAAGCAGGCACTTCCCTACCAGATCGTCCCAACCCTGTTCGACCGCCGCACCCAGGCATCGCTGGGCACCTTGAAAGTGCTGCGCGACACCTATGGCGAGCAGGTCTGGCAGGGCTACATCCCGGTTGACACGCGCCTGCGCGATGCCAGCCGCAATGGTGTCACGCCCTCGCAGTTCGACGGCAAGAGCCGTGGCGTCATTGCCTACCGGGCGCTGCTCAAGCACCTGCTTACTTACCGCTCCGCGCTGCAGGTGGCCTGATGAACCAAGCCCGGCATATCGCCAGCAAACCGCAAATGGCCCTGCAGTCGTACCTGGATGGCCTGCTGCAGGAAGCCACCGAGTCGTTCGAGCTGCCGGAGCCTGCGCCTGCCGCGCAGCCGGCCAGCCAGGCGCCCAGCGACGAATTCGAAGCGGCTGTTCGCGAAGAACAGGCCGCTGACGCCCGTCGCCAGGCCGAGCCGGCACCGGCAGTGGCGCGGCCTTTTGCCGAGCCGCAGGCCAAGGTGCTGCCGACCGTTCTGCCGCTGGCCCAGCCAGTGGTCAGCGTGGTCGAGCAGCAAGTGCTGGCCGAAGCCAGCATCCCGCTGTTGACCGAAGTCCAGGCCGCCGAGCCGGTCGCACCACTGGTCGAGGTGCACCTGCCAGCACCCGCCGCGCCTGTGCCGCCGGCCACCGCCGATGGCCGCCCGGCCTGGGCGGCCGAGCCGTTCGAATGCCTGCTGTTCGACGTCGCCGGCCTTACCCTGGCGGTGCCGCTGGTATGCCTGGGCTCGATCTACTCGCTGGCCGGTCAGGAGCTGACGCCGCTGTTCGGCCAGCCAGACTGGTTCCTCGGCATCCTCAGCTGCCAGGCGGGCAACCTGAAAGTCCTCGATACCGCACGTTGGGTCATGCCCGACCGCTACCGCGAGGACTTTCGCCAGGGCCTGCAGTACGTGATTTCGGTGCAGGGCTACGAATGGGGGCTGGCGGTGCACCAGGTCAGCCGTTCGCTGCGCCTGGACCCGAGCGAGATCAAGTGGCGCAGCCAGCGCGGCCAACGCCCGTGGCTGGCCGGCACGGTGATCGAACACATGTGCGCGCTGCTCGACGTCGCCGAACTGGCCGAGCTGATCGCCAGTGGCGCGGTCAAGCAGATGAACACCAAACACAAATGAATCAACGCCGCAACTGCCGCGGCTATACAGAGCACACCGCCGAGGGCGGATTGAGAGGGCTAGGGGAATGAAGAAGTCGTCTGCACAAGGTTCCGAAGATCCGATTCTGCAGTGGGTTACTTTCCGTCTGGACAATGAGTCCTACGGCATCAACGTCATGCAGGTTCAGGAAGTGCTGCGCTACACCGAGATCGCTCCGGTGCCGGGCGCACCCAGCTACGTGCTGGGCATCATCAACCTGCGCGGCAACGTGGTGACGGTGATCGACACCCGCCAGCGCTTCGGCCTGATGCCTTCGGACATCACCGACAATACCCGCATCGTCATCATCGAGGCGGACAAGCAGGTAGTCGGCATCCTCGTCGACAGCGTCGCTGAAGTGGTGTACCTGCGTCAGTCGGAAATCGAGACCGCGCCGAACGTCGGTAACGAAGAGTCGGCCAAGTTCATCCAGGGCGTCTGCAACAAAAACGGCGAGCTGCTGATCCTGGTCGAGCTGGACAAGATGATGACCGAGGAAGAGTGGTCCGAGCTGGAGAGCATCTGAGTTGATTTTCGAGGCTGCTGTCATCCTCCTGGCGCTGCTGTGGGCGCTGAGCCTGTGGTTCTTCCTCAATTACAGCAAGCGCCAGCGCGAGCTGGCGGCACAGCAGGCCCAGGGCGATGCGCTGCGTGACCAGCGCATCAAGGATCTGGGCAAGCGCCTGGACGACTACCAGAACGGCACCGTGCGCATGGGCGAGGCCATTCACGAACTGCGCGCGGTGGTCGCGCCGTTGCCGGAGAAGCTCCAGCAACTGGAACAGCGCGACCCCAACAGTGTCACCTTCACACAGGCCGCCAAACTGGTGGGCATGGGGGCCAGTGTCGAGGAGCTCACGCAAACCTGCGGCCTGACCCAGGCCGAGGCCGAGCTGATGCGCAAGTTGCACCACGGCGAGTGATCCGCCCAGGGTCGCTATCGGGGCTGCCTTGCAGCCCATCGCGCGCAGCGTGGCCCCGATTGCCGTGAGCCCTATCAAGTGGTGGCCCAGGAGTGGCTGCCGCCAATCCTGACGATTCTGCCCAGTGGCAGCCATTGCTGCTGCAACTGGCTGAAGCGCAGCGTATCGATGAAATGGCCGGCATTGACCCGGGGCATGCCATACAGGTTGGTAACCTGGCGCAATGTGGCCTGCAGCGGCAGGTGCCGGTCGATCACGCTGGTGAGCATGGCCGGGCCTGTCAGCCTGTTCAGTTTCGCCGCGTACTCATAGGCTGCCTGAGGGTTGAGCCGGGGATCAGGTCGACTGTCATAGAAGCCTGGCTCGGCGGCAAACCGTGCATGCATTTCTTCCGAGATGGCCTTGAGCAGTGGGTTGCCAGGGTGGCTACCGAGCGGTGTGGTGTTGAACTGCAGGTGCATGCCAAGCTTTTCGTTGGACACCGGCGGGTGCAGCACCAGGCCGTCGCCGGGGGCGAGCAGCTCGACCGTATCGATGGCCTCGCCCGGCTCGCCCCTTGGCTGGCCATTGATCATCAGCGGCCTGCCGGGTTCGCGCAGGGTGTCGTCCACGTCCATGTACAGACCACCCTCGTGGTCGAGCAACGGGTAGCGCAGCACATCGCAGGCCGACGAGAAGTTGGTGGCCACGCCGCCATTGCCGTCGATGGCGGCCTGATATTGGGCGAAGTAGGGGCTGCGCTGGAAGCTGGCGTAGAACGGGTGCTCTTCCAGGGGCACGATCCGCAGGGTCGGCGCATGCTCGGCGAGCAGGCGCAGGTTCTCGCGATATGCCTCGGGGGTCGCGTTCGACAGGAACAGCCGGTAGGCATACTGGCTTTCACTCAGTCGTCGGGCGTTGCTGCCCAGGTTCTCCAACAGTGCCCGGCTGATGACCTTGTCACCGACCCAGATGCTCGAAACCTGCCTGGGAATCGGCTGCAGGGCCGTGGAGTCGATGGTGGGGTACTCGACCGGCAGGCGCAGGTCGATACCCAGCGCACGCAGCGAGCCCATGCGCATGGCGTGAGTGACCGGGCGAGTGCGCACATCGACTTCCATCAGGCTATCGGCCTGCGGATCCGGTACATGGAAGGTAGGGACCACATGGTTGAGTTCGTCCTCTCGGATGAACGCATCGAATTCCACGTCGTAGATCATTTCGGTGACATAGCCGTCGATCGTCGCGTACAGGCTGTCGGGCGTGCCGTCGTAGCGCGGCATGCGGCTGACCCTGCTGCTGACCAGCGGATCGGCGTCTGCCAGTGGTGCGATGGGCTCGGGGCTGTGAAAGTACTCGGCTATCGCTTCCGGAAAGTGCGGCGGCGTGACCGGCCCCATGGGATAGCCCAATTGGCCATTGACCTGGCTGGGCATGACGAAGTGTTCGTCCTTGAAGCGCAGTAGCAAGGGCGCCTCCTGGGCGAGCCGATGCAGCAGCGGTACGGCATTGAGCAAGCCGAACATGGCGCCCTGCACGCCTGTGGCCTGCTCTTGCTGGCTCTTGCCATGGATGGCCTGGTCCAGGCCGAGGCCGAATTGCGTGACACCCCCCACGGCAAACAGGGGGGCCAGCTCCGGTACCACCAACGCCAGGGGCGCCAGGTAGTCGAGCGCCGACTTCAGGTAACCGCGCCAGCGCGCCTTGAGCACCTCGCTGCGGTCGGTGGCGATGAAGTCCGCGTCCTGGTAGCTGCGGCGTTTTTGACGCTTGGCCAGGGCGAGGAACAGATCGCCTTCGATGGGAGGGCTGAAGGTCTCGGTCTTGTAGTTCACATAATCGCGCGGTGTCCAATGCCCTTCGGTGGTGAAACCTGGGCGTTGAGGGGGCAGGTCGTTGCTGTGCGGGTAGACCGCCAGGCCATCGAGGGCCGTCGCCAGGCCGCTGTAGCTCAGGCCGTCCGGCGTATCGGCCTGGGCGAAGTGTTCCATCAGCGCCTGGCGTTTTTGCAGGTCCTTGCACTGCTGCGCGAACCAGTCCTTGAGCAGGGGCTCGTTGGAGAACTCATGCAGGGGCGAGGCATTGCCTGGAATGTACAGCAGCGTCAAACCGGTGGCCTTGTCCTCGATGCACAGCAGGTCGGTTGCGCTGTAGCCGTAAACGTTGAGTGGGAAGACCTGGACGCTGGGCGGGCGGGTGGCCACTCCAGCGGCCTGCCAGGCGAGGCGTACGCCAGCACGGCTGAGGCTGCCTTCCTCTGCCTGCTTGTTGCAGGCAGCGAGGAAGTTGATCTGCGCGCTGACGCGGTAGCTGTCCAGATGCGCGAACCAGTAGTTGTTCAGCAAGGCCTTGTAGCGGGTATGGAAATCCAGGTTCCAGATGAATTGCTGCAGGTCCTCGGCCGGCACATCGATATGGGTCTTGTGACTGTATTCCTGGGGCTGCGAGCGTCGGAACAGGCCGTTGTACACCTCGTAGGCGGCGCCGTTGCCGTACCACTCGCGCTCACGCAAGTTTTCGACCAGGCGGATCTTGCCGGGAAAATGCCCGGCCCAGGGTTCGCCGAACAGTCCGCCAACCAGGTTGTTGTTGGATTCGCCTTGCCAGTTCGACAGCATGGCCTGGGTCAGGCTCTGCTTCTGCACGACGATACCGTCCCAGCCAGCATCGCTGCCTGACTGGTAGTGCAGGGTCACCACATCGACCTGGTCGGGGTTCAGCATCAGGTGGCGCTGGGCCGCCCAGGCCTTGAGGGCGTCGGCAACGATGCGGTCGGGGCGAGGAAAGTGGCGCAGATGGTCGCGGACGTACTGCACGCCCGCGTTGTTGACGATGGGAGTATTCAAGGTAGATCACCTTAGCCGTTGATGGGCTGGCGAAGGTGGCAGGCGCCGGGCGTGGGCGGGCCCTACATAGTTATCGTCGCGGTTCGGGCAGGGCGAGTACCGACGGGGTGATGTCCCGTTCACCCGCCGGTGTGTCGTCGAAGCCGGCCGGCACCCTGCCGCGCAGTTGCCAGGCAAAGGCGATGATCTCGGCGATGGTCAGGTACAGCGCTTCGGGGATCTGCTCGCCCAGTTCCAGGCGCGCCAGCAGGCGTACCAGCTCGGCATTCTCGTAGATCGGCACTTCATGCTCGCGGGCAAGGGCAAGGATGGCTTCGGCCAGTTCGTCGTCGCCCTTGGCACTCAAGGTGGGGGCCTGCTGGCCGTCGTAGCTCAGGGCAATGGCCTGGCGCGGTGGTTGCTGTTTCATGCGTTCTCATCCACCCAACGTTGTTCCAGGCGTGTGCGTGGGCCTTGCGGTGGCGTGCCGGGATGGCATTCCAGGTCGCCGACATCCAGGCCGCGGGCCAGCAGGCGTTCGCGCAGGGCGCCGAGCTGGCTGTCGATCAGCCGTGCCGTGCGCTCCTGCTCGGCCCAGAGCTGGCCGGACAGGCGCCCCTGGGACAGTTGCGCCTGGACCTGCAAGGGGCCAAGGGGGGCCAGGTCGAAGGCCAGCTCGATGCGCCACAGTGCGGCCAGCGGATCACGCTGTTCGTGCTGTTCGCGTTCACGGTCGGCTTGCTGCTGCGGGGTTTCCTCGCGTTGCAGCTTGACCTGCAGGGGGATGAATTCCTGGCCGTGGCGGATGGGAATTTCCGTCTGCCAGGTGGTCTGCAGGTTGCCGTTTTCCAGTTGGCCGGATTGCTGCAGGCTGGACAGCGCATGGCTTTGCAGGCGCGATACGGCGCCGGCGGCCAGGCGCAGCAGTTGCTGCAGATCGCCTTCTTGCTCCAGCTTCTGCAGCAGCCGTGCGGGCAGCGGGAAGGGCCCGGACTGTGGACGTGGGCTGACCTGGCCGAGCATGCCCAGTGCGCTGCGGGCAAAACCCGGCAGCGCCTGGGCCAGAGAGGCGCCGGTCAGCATCGGGCTGAGTGTCGAGCTGGCCGCTGGCGGCGGCAACTGGGCGATCAGGCGCACCAGCTGTGCCTTGAGGTCGGGTGCCACGCCGCTGGCGAGCCCGCCGAGCAGCTTGGTTTCCAGGAACGCGCCGCTGTTGTTCAGTGCCTGGGCGAGCTGCTTTGGGTCGCCCAGTTGCCGCGCGTCCGGCAGGCTGGCCAGCAGGCGCTCGGCGCTGGCACGCAGTTCCACACCGGCGTCTGGCGAGCGGGCGATCTGCTGCAGGCCGCTGAGCAGCCCCGGCAGTGACGCCTGCTGCCCTTGCTGGGTAACCAGGTGCTGGGCGATCGCCAGTTGATCCTGGCGGCCGCTAAGGGGCACGAAACGCAGCGACTGGTCGCCTTGCACCAGGGCGCTGAGCAGGCTGCCGACCGGTAGCGGGCGCGGGCTGTCGATGGTCAGGGTGGCCCCGGCCTGGCTGCTGTTGAGCAGGCTCACCAGCGAACGGAAGCTGGCTGCTTCGCCTGGGGGCTGCGGCAGTGCCTGGCTGGTCAGCACTTTGCCTTGCAGCAAGGTGCCGACCGGCATCTGGCGGGTGTCGAGGCGGGTGAGGGTGGCGATGTTGCTGGCGTTGGCCTGCTGCACCAGCACCGCGAGGCGGTTGCTGTCGGTCTGGGTGACATTGATCAGGCTGCCCTGGGGCAGCGGCTGGCTGGTGCTGGCCTGCAGCTGGGTCTGGTTGCCGTTGGTCTGGGTCAGCCGCAGCAGGAGCTGGAACTCCTGGCCGACCTGGCGCAGCGACATGACTTCGGCGCGCGCAGTCTCGCCCGGTGCCAGCAGCCCGGGCTGCGATTGCAGCAGGCGCAGCAGTTCACCGGTCAGGGCGGCCCTGGTCGCCTGGGGGCTTGGCACAGTTTGTGCGCCGAGACTATTGATTTCAGTCATGATTGTATACAACCTGTCGAACCCGCCCTCTTGGCAGCGGGGCAGCGCGTGTAATAATGCCGGCCGCCCGCCTGCCAGTATAACGGCAGGGCAGGGGGCGACTTGAGACACAGGGTTTAAGACCGGTGTCGCCTGCTTCGCGGGTGAACCCGCTCCCACAAGGATTGCGTTGGTCCTTGTGGGAGCGGGTTTACCCGCGAAGAGGCGGCGCAGATCATGTGCCCAATCTGAATAAGGCGAAACCGTGACCCTTCACCTCCAAGCCGCAGGCCTGGCCTGCGAGCGCGACTGGCGACTGCTGTTCGAGCACCTGGACTTCGAACTGCGCCCTGGCGACATGCTGCAGATCGCCGGCCCCAACGGCAGCGGCAAGACCAGCCTGTTGCGCCTGCTGGCCGGGCTGATGCAGCCCACCGCCGGGCAGATCCTGCTCGGCGGCCAGCCATTGGCCGAGCAGCGCCACGCCCTGGCCAGCATCCTCATCTGGATCGGGCACGCCGCCGGCATCAAGGACTTGCTCACCGCCGAAGAGAACCTCGCCTGGCTCTGCGCGCTGCACCAGCCGGCGGGCCGCGAAGCCATCTGGCGCGCGCTGGAGGCCGTCGGCCTGCGCGGTTTCGAGGATGTGCCGTGCCATACCCTGTCAGCCGGCCAGCAACGGCGCGTGGCACTGGCGCGGTTATACCTGGACAGCCCGCCGCTGTGGATTCTCGACGAGCCGTTCACCGCCCTCGACAAGCAGGGCGTCGCCCAGCTCGAGGCGCACCTGGCGGCGCACTGCGAGCAGGGCGGCACGGTGGTACTGACCACCCACCACACCCTGGCGCACACGCCGGCCGGTTACCGTGAACTGAACCTGGGGCAATGGGCGGCATGAGCGTATTCCTTCTGCTGTTGCGCCGCGAAGCGCGCCTGTTGTTCCGCCGCCCGGCGGAGCTGGCCAACCCACTGGTGTTCTTCGCCATAGTGGTCGCGTTGTTCCCCCTGGCGGTGGGCCCCGAGACGCAATTGTTGCAAACCTTGTCGCCGGGGCTGGTCTGGGTCGCGGCATTGTTGGCGGTGTTGCTGTCGCTGGACGGGCTGTTTCGCAGCGACTTCGAGGACGGCTCGCTGGAGCAGTGGGTGCTGTCGCCGCACCCTCTGGCGCTGCTGGTGCTGGCCAAGGTCCTGGCGCACTGGATCTTTTCCGGCCTGGCGCTGGTATTGTTGGCGCCACTGCTGGCGCTGATGCTCGGCTTGCCGGCCAGTTGCCTGCCGGTGCTGCTCGCTTCGCTGTTGCTGGGCACGCCGGTGCTGAGCCTGCTGGGCGCGGTGGGGGCGGCGCTGACAGTCGGTCTCAAGCGCGGCGGTTTGCTGCTGGCGTTGCTGATTCTGCCGTTGTATATCCCTGTATTGATCCTGGGCAGTGGTGCGTTGCAGGCGGCGTTGCAGAATATGCCGGCTACCGGCCACCTGCTCTGGCTTGCCAGCCTGACGGCCCTGGCGGTGACACTGGCACCCTTTGCGATCGCCGCCGGCCTGAAGATCAGCGTCGGCGAATAACGAGTTCCGGGCATTGCAGCCTGGCCAACACCCTGGATGTACCCTGATGAAAATAAGCTGGACGTGGTTCCACAAGCTGGGTTCCCCCAAATGGTTCTATGCCATCAGCGGCCGCATGCTGCCGTGGCTGACCGTTTCCGCCATCCTGCTGCTGCTGGTGGGCATCACCTGGGGCCTGGCCTTCGCCCCCCAGGACTACCAGCAGGGCAACAGTTTCCGCATCATCTATATCCACGTGCCGGCAGCGATGCTGGCGCAGTCCTGCTACGTGCTGCTGGCGGTTGCCGGGGTGGTGGGGCTGGTGTGGAAGATGAAACTGGCCGACGTCGCCCTGCAATGCGCAGCGCCCATCGGCGCCTGGATGACCGCCGTGGCGCTGGTGACCGGCGCCATCTGGGGCAAGCCGACCTGGGGCAGTTGGTGGGTGTGGGACGCGCGCCTGACCTCGATGCTGATTCTGCTGTTCCTGTATTTCGGCATCATCGCCCTGGGCCAGGCCATCAGTAACCGCGACAGCGCGGCCAAGGCCTGCGCGGTGCTGGCCATCGTCGGCGTGATCAACATCCCGATCATCAAGTACTCGGTGGAGTGGTGGAACACCCTGCACCAGGGCGCCACCTTCACCCTCACCGAAAAACCGGCGATGCCGGTGGAGATGTGGCTGCCGTTGCTGCTCACGGCGCTGGGTTTCTACTGCTTCTTCGGCGTGGTGCTGTTGCTGCGCATGCGCCTTGAAGTGCTCAAGCGCGAAGCCCGCGCCAGCTGGGTCAAGGATGAGGTAATGAATAGCCTGGGCCGGGGGGCAGCACGATGAGCTTCGCCTCGTTCAATGATTTCCTCGCCATGGGCCACCATGGCCTGTACGTCTGGTCGGCCTACGGCATCTGCCTGGCGGTGCTGGCGCTGAATGTCGCCGCGCCCCTGCTGGCCCGCCGTCGCTACCTGCAAGAAGAGGCGCGCCGTCTGCGCCGGGAGAGCAAACCGTGAATCCGCAGCGCAAGAAACGCCTGTTCATCATCCTCGGCCTGCTGGCCGGTGTCGGCGTGGCCGTGGGCTTTGCCCTCAGTGCCCTGCAGCAGAACATCAACCTGTTCTATACCCCCACGCAGATCGCCAACGGCGAAGCGCCGCTGGACACCCGCATCCGCGCCGGCGGCATGGTCGAGAAGGGCTCGGTGCAGCGCTCGGCGGACTCGCTGGACGTGCGCTTCGTGGTCACCGACTACGCCAAGTCCGTGCCGATCACCTACCGCGGCATCCTCCCCGACCTGTTCCGCGAAGGGCAGGGCATCGTCGCGCTGGGCAAGCTCAACGCCGACGGCGTGGTGGTGGCTGACGAAGTGCTGGCCAAGCACGACGAGAAATACATGCCGCCGGAAGTCAGCAAGGCCCTGAAAGAAAGCGGCCAGGCGGAGGCCAAGCCATGAACGCGGCCCTGGTGATCCCCGAACTCGGCCAGTTGGCGATGATCCTGGCGATCTGCTTCGCTGTCGTGCAGGCCACGGTGCCCTTGCTTGGCGCCTGGCGCGGCGACAGCCTGTGGATGAGCCTGGCGCGCCCGGCGGCCTGGGGGCAGTTTGCCTTCCTCGCCTTTGCCTTCGCCTGCCTGACCCACGCCTTCATGACCGACAACTTCTCGGTCGCCTATGTGGCCAGCAACTCCAACAGCGCCTTGCCCTGGTACTACAAGTTCAGCGCCGTATGGGGCGCCCACGAGGGCTCGCTGTTGCTGTGGGCGCTGATCCTCGGTGGCTGGACCTTCGCCGTGTCGATCTTCTCGCGCCAACTGCCGCAGGTGATGCTGGCCCGGGTGCTGGCGGTGATGGGCATGATCAGCGTCGGCTTCCTGAGCTTTTTGATCATCACGTCCAACCCGTTCTCGCGCCTGTTGCCGCAGGTGCCAGGCGACGGTCGCGACCTCAACCCGCTGCTGCAGGACTTCGGCCTGATCGTCCACCCGCCGATGCTGTACATGGGCTACGTGGGCTTCTCGGTAGCCTTCGCCTTCGCCATTGCCGCGCTGCTCGGCGGGCGCCTGGACGCTGCCTGGGCGCGCTGGTCGCGGCCCTGGACCATCGTGGCCTGGGCCTTCCTCGGGGTGGGCATCACCCTCGGCTCGTGGTGGGCCTACTACGAACTGGGCTGGGGCGGCTGGTGGTTCTGGGACCCGGTGGAAAACGCCTCGTTCATGCCCTGGTTGGTGGGCACGGCGCTGATCCATTCGCTGGCGGTCACCGAAAAGCGCGGCGTGTTCAAGAGCTGGACCGTGCTGCTGGCCATCGCGGCGTTCTCGCTGAGCCTGCTGGGCACCTTCCTGGTCCGTTCCGGCGTGCTGACGTCGGTGCACGCGTTCGCCTCCGACCCGGCGCGCGGTGTCTTCATCCTGATCTTCCTGCTGTTCGTGGTCGGAGGCTCGCTCACCCTGTTCGCCCTGCGCGCACCGGTGGTCAAGAGCCAGGTCGGCTTCGCCCTGTGGTCGCGGGAAACCCTGCTGCTGGCCAACAACCTGGTACTGGTGGTGGCGGCCTCGATGATCCTGCTCGGCACCCTCTACCCGCTGGTGCTCGATGCCCTGACCGGGGCCAAGCTGTCGGTCGGCCCGCCTTACTTCGACGCCTTGTTCCTGCCGCTGATGGCGCTGCTGATGCTGGTGCTGGGCGTGGGTGTGGTGGTGCGCTGGAAGGACACCCCCGGCAAATGGCTGGCGAGCATGATGACCCCGGTGCTGATCGGCAGCGCCGTGCTGGCGCCGCTCGCAGGGTGGCTCGTCGATGACTTCGACTGGCCGGCCCTGAGCGTATTCGCCTTGGCGGCCTGGGTGGTCCTGAGCGGCGTACGCGACATTCTCGACAAGACCCGCCACAAGGGCCTGTTCAAAGGCCTGGGCGGCCTTGGCCGCAGCTACTGGGGCATGCAGCTGGCCCACCTCGGCCTGGTGGTGTGCGCCCTGGGCGTGGTGCTGTCGAGCAACAACAGCGCCGAGCGCGACCTGCGCATGGCGCCGGGCGAGACGGTCGAGCTGGGCGGCTACCACTTCCTGTTCGAAGGCGCCAAGCACTTCGAGGGCCCGAACTTCATCTCCGACAAAGGCACCGTGCGGGTTTCCCGCGAGGGCCGGGAAGTCTCGGTACTGCACCCGGAAAAACGCCTGTACACCGTGCAGCAGTCGATGATGACCGAGGCCGGCATCGATGCCGGCTTTACCCGCGACCTGTATGTCGCCCTGGGCGAGCCGCTGGAAAACGGTGCCTGGGCGGTGCGGGTGCATATCAAACCCTATGTCCGCTGGATCTGGCTGGGCGGTCTGCTGACCGGCCTGGGCGGCTTGCTGGCGGCCTTCGACCGACGCTACCGCGTCAAGGTCAAGACCCGGGTGCGTGAGGCCCTGGGCGTGTCTGGAGCGACTGCATGAAGCGTTGGATCATGGTGGTGCCACTGGCGGTGTTCCTGCTGGTGGCGGTCTTTCTTTACAAAGGGCTGTTCCTCAAGCCCGACGAGCTGCCCTCGGCGATGATCGGCAAGCCGTTCCCGGCCTTCTCGCTGGGCACTGTGCAGGGCGACCGCACGCTGACCCAGGCCGACCTGCTCGGCCGCCCGGCGCTGGTCAACGTATGGGGCACCTGGTGCCCATCGTGCAAGGTCGAGCACCCGTACCTCAACCAGCTGGCCGAGCAGGGTGTGGTGATCCACGGGGTCAACTACAAGGACGACAATGCCGCCGCGTTGAAATGGCTGGCCGAGTTCCACAACCCCTACCAGCTCAATATCGCCGACCCGCAAGGCTCGCTGGGCCTGGACCTGGGCGTGTACGGCGCGCCGGAAACCTTCCTGGTCGATGCCAAGGGCATCATCCGCTACAAGCACGTCGGTGTGGTCGATGCCACGGTGTGGCGCGAGCAGCTGGCGCCGCTGTACCAGGGCCTGGTCGATGAGGCCAGGCCATGAAGCGCTGGTTAGCCGCCGCCGTGCTGGGCTTGAGCCTGGCCGGCGCCGCCCGGGCGGCCATCGACACCTATCAGTTTCGCGACGAAGCCGAGCGTGAGCGCTATCAGCAGCTGACCAAGGAACTGCGCTGCCCCAAGTGCCAGAACCAGGACATCGCCGACTCCAACGCACCGATCGCCGCCGACCTGCGCCGCGAGATCTTCCGCATGCTTGGCGAGAACAAGAGCAATCAGCAGATCGTCGACTTCATGGTCGATCGCTATGGCGACTTCGTGCGCTACAAACCGGCGCTCAGTGGGCGCACCTTCCTGCTCTGGTTCGGCCCGGGCATCCTGCTGGCCGGTGGTTTCGTGGTGCTGGCGCTGATCGTGCGCCGCCGCCGTGGCCAAGCCGCAGCTGGCCCCGCCGAATTGTCTGCCGACGAACGCGAGCGTCTCGCCAAACTGCTGGAAAAAGACCGTACCCATGACTGAATTCTGGCTTAGCGCGGGCCTGCTGCTGCTCGCCGCCCTGGCATTTCTGCTGCTCCCGATCCTGCGTGGCCGCCGCCGCCAGCAGGCCGAGCAGGACCGTACCGCACTCAACGTGGCGCTGTTCGAAGAACGTGTCGCCGAGCTGGCTGCCCAGCAGCAGGCTGGGGTGCTCGACGCCGAACAACTGGCCAAGGGCCGCGACGAAGCGGCCCGCGAGCTGCTGGCCGACACCGAACGCGACGGCGCCGCCCGCCAGGGCCACCTGGGCAAGGCCATCCCGCTGCTGGCGGCGGTGCTGGTGCCTGCCATGGCGCTGGGGCTGTACCTGCACTTCGGCGCCGCCGACAAGGTCGAGCTGACCCAGGAGTTCGCCAAGGCGCCGCAATCCATGCAGGAAATGACCTCACGCCTGGAGCGGGCGGTGCAGGCCCAGCCGGACTCGGCCGAAGCCCTGTACATCCTGGGCCGCACCTATATGGCCGATCAGCGCCCGGCGGATGCCGCCAAGGCCTTCGAGCGCGCAGTGTCCCTGGCCGGGCGCCAGCCGGAGCTGCTCGGGCAATGGGCCCAGGCGCTGTACTTCGCCGCCGACAAGCAGTGGAGCCCGCAGCTGCAAGCGCTGACCGAGGAGGCCTTGAAGGCCGACCCGCAGGAAGTCACCAGCCTTGGTCTGCGCGGTATTGCCGCGTTCGAAGGGCAGCGTTACCAGGAAGCCATCGGCTTCTGGCAGCGCCTGCTGGCGCAGCTGCCCGAGGGCGATGCCTCGCGTGCCGCGCTGCAGGGCGGCATCGACCGCGCCGCAGACAAGCTCAAGGCTGGCGGCGGCAAGGTCGAGCAAAGCGCACGTCTGAAAGTGCGGGTAGAGCTGGCCGCCGCGCTCAAGGACAAGGTGCGCCCGGACGACACCGTGTTCATCTTCGCCCGCGCCAGCAATGGCCCGCCCATGCCGCTGGCGGCCAAGCGGGTGACCGTGGCGCAGTTGCCGATCGAGGTGGAGCTGTCGGACGCCGACGCGATGATGCCGCAGATGAAACTGTCGGACTACGCTGAAGTCCAACTGGTTGCCCGTGTCTCCCGTGCCGGCCAGCCGACCCAGGGTGAATGGAAGGGCCAGAGTGCCCCGCTGGCCACCGGCACCCAGGCCACCCAGCACCTGACCATCGACAGCCCCGATTCATAAGAGAGCAGCGCCATGAACAGCACCGTCCGCCTGACCCTGATCACCCTGGCACTGGGTCTTTCCGCGTGTACGGTGCATCAGCCGGGCGAACGCGAGCCGCTGCCGCCGATCCAGGGCACGCCACCGCCGCACCAGGGGCCGGCGGTCAAGCCGCTGCCGGGCAGCAAGCCCACACCCGGCAGCCCGGCAGTGTCGCCCAAGCCGATGCCGCGCACCTCCGCCAGTTTTGCCCCGCCACCCGGCGGCGCCAGCCACTGGGACCCGAAGCTGGGTGTCTATGTGCTGGAAAAGCAGCCCAACACCTTCTACCGCCAACGCACCTATTACCGCTGGAACAACGGCTGGAGCTGGTCGCTGAGCCCCAACGGCCCGTGGCAGGACACCGACAGCAGTGGTGTGCCGGGTGGCCTGGGTCGGGCTTTTGCTCAGTGAGTTGCCAACCCGCATCGTGCTGATATGAGTCTGGCCAGTTTCGGTGTGGTGTCACAATTTCCTTCGAAGCACTCGAGAGAACCTGAGCTTTTCACCGTTGCCGCGGTAGATCGAGTAATTGATCAAGACATCACGCCCTGCATTCTGATTGACCCATGCCGCAGGAATGTCGAAGTCTTCTCTGCGGCCAGGTTCTAGCTGCTGGTTTTGCGAATCATGGACTGTCGAGCCTGAACAGCGCACGCGCCCGGTGTGCCCCACCTGCTGATCAGGCGAAAGTAGCGAAACCGAGTAACGTCCACCGCCCAGCGTGTTGAACTGCGGTGGCGGCATGTTCATTCCTTGTCCATCGATGATCAACTGGAACATCGGTGACAGGAAGGTGTTGTTGACGGTGTAGCGCACACTCATGGAACTACCGATGGCATCGACTACCTCAAGCCTGGGGATGTTGAACTGGTAACGCCGCACACTGTCGACCCACTGAACGGGACTTGTCCAAGTGAAATACGGGCCAATCCACTCAACCGTGATGGACTGGCCCTGCGCCATGCCCGAATAGGGCGGAACTTCGACGACAAGAAAGTCATCTTCGTACATGTCGTTATGAACATTCAGTCGCTTGTTCGGCGCTTTTGGGATGAGCAGCTCACCGGGAACGATCGTCGCAGGTTGCACGTGGAACACAACGGGGGGCTCGGAGGTGCCTCTTCCGGAGACTGAGTAGGTAACCGAAACGTTCTTGTTCAGGTTGCCGGCAATGAATGTGCCATCGATTTTCAACGTTTGCGGCCCAGTGACCTGTACCGTGACCGTCCCTTGGGTCGGCAGAGGCGCGGACCAGATTACCGTGATGATGTCACCCACGCTCATGCCTGGGTATTGGGGGATACGGACCGTGGTGAACGTAAGGGCGCCGTCGATGAGCCCGTTGGACACCCCATCCACCGAGGGGGCGGGCAGCGGTTTCGAACTGTTCGACTGCACTTTGAAATTCAGGGGCAAGGAGATGGCGCTGTTGGTTTGCGACTTGCCGAGCATATGCAGTCTCCTGTGGCAGCGGATAACGTGCTATGGCTTGCGATCGTTCAATCAAGCGCAAGGCGCAAGGCCGGATGGGCATCGCCCGGATTCCGGAACCTGGGTTCGCGGCGCAGGGCGCACGGGTGTTGATGTGACCTGCTCGCGCCTGTTGTCAGCGGCGACATAATCGAAGTGCGCATCTGCGGAAGCTGTTTGCGGCAGTGTGACCCGGATCAATGGAAGGTCGATGCCTGTCTTGGCCAGGAATCGCCGTTTGATGTCCTTGGCCTCTGCCAGGCCGGTAGCACTGTTGTTCAAGTAGAAGAAGGCCTGGATCGGCAAACGGCCATCGGTATCGTCCGTCCAGGACTTGATGATTATTTCGTTCTGCTGGACGAACAGTGTGCTTGCCAGGCTGCCGGTACTTTTGGCGAGGAGGCTCTGGTAGAACGAGGGGCCCGCGTGGTCGTTGGCACTGTCACGCACGTTGAAACCGCACAGGCTCTGACTCACTCCACCAACTGCACGATAGTGATTTTGCCAGTCGGCCGCGGTGAGGATATTGCTCAAATGACACAGCTGGCTCACCGGATGTCCAGGGTAGGTACCGCACCCATGATCGGGTCTGCTATTAGTCCAACCATCGATGACGAACGAGCAGAAAACTTCCAGTTTTACCTTGTCGGGCGGCATGTCGAACACGGGATAGAAGATAAAACCATTGGTTTGGTTGAACACCAGTTGGCCAAACTTTGAATCTTGGCGTAGATATGAAAACGACACGCCGTCCCTGGCCTGTGCAGTCGGGCTGGCATCCCAGGGGTCGTAAGCGGTCGAGTATGCGGTGGCGCGAATAACCACGCCGCTGCATAAAAATGCTGGAACGCTCGGGGTGCCGCAGTTTTGCCGAGTATCAGCATATCGCGCATTCAAGGCTTGAGCGGTTGTCGGCCCATCCACAGTAATGTGTGCAGGTGGTACAGGCTGCAACTGGGTGCATGCAACCAACAGAAGCGCAAGGCCAAGTATCGTGAAGATTTTCATGGCAAGTGATCTTCCAGAGAAATTATTGTGTGCTGGCCGGCGCTGCGTGCCTTTTCTTGTCTAGCCAAGTTGGGGTGTTTATAAAACTAAGTTCACGTGGCCCAATCGACAACTGGCAAAATTGCTAGGTGGCCAGGTGACGTGGAGGCTAGGGGCCTGCAGCTGCGCCAGCGGAACTGGCGACCCAGGGCAAGCATTTTCGAGTTGTTATTTGACCGCCTTCCCCGGCAGTTCTGCATAATGGCTGCCGAATTGAACTGGAGGTGGCATGCGAAAGACAGTCCTGGTTCTGGTGGAAACCGTCGATGATTATCTTCCCCTGCTGGAGCGGGCAGGGTACCGGTTGATCCGTGCGCCATCGCAGCAGTTGCGAGCCGAAGCCGTTGCCCGTCATGCGGCAGAGATTGACGTGGTGCTTACCCGTGGCCCGCTTGGTCTGACGGCTGTCGAAATCGATCGACTGGTTAACTTGCGGATCATCTGCGTGATCGGTGCCGGCTACGAGCAGGTCGACCTGGCCGCGGCCGCGGCCCGTGGCATCACTGTCACCAATGGCGCCGGCGCCAATGCCGGGGCGGTGGCCGACCATGCCATGGCCCTGCTGCTGGCTCTGCTGCGGGACATCCCAAGAGCCGATGCCAGCACTCGCAGGGGTAAATGGAACCGGGTGATCAGCCCGTCGGTGAGTGGCAAGCGCCTGGGCATCATCGGCCTTGGCGCAGTCGGCCAGGCCATCGCCCGGCGCGCTGCCCTGGGCTTCGACATGAACGTCAGCTACCACAGCCGCACCCCGCGCACCGATGTGCCCTACACCTGGTACGACAGCCCGCTGCACCTGGCCGACGCGGTGGACATCCTCGTGGTGGCCACTCCGGGCGGCAACGGCACTCGCCACCTGGTGGATGCCCAGGTGCTCGAGGCCTTGGGCGCCGAGGGCTATCTGGTCAACATTGCCCGGGCCAGTGTGGTGGATACCCAGGCATTGGTCGCTGCCCTGCAGCAGGGCGCTATCGCCGGCGCCGCGCTGGATGTGTTCGATGACGAGCCTGCCGTGCCCGATGAGCTCAAGGCGCTGGGCAACACCGTACTTACCCCGCATGTCGCCGGCCAGTCACCGGAAGCTGCCCGTGACACCGTGACCCTGGTGCTGCGCAACCTGGAAGCGTTCTTCGCTGGCCAGCCGGTGCTCACGCCTGTTCGCGGCTGAACCTTTTTCGATGTCTGCCCGGCACCTCGCCGGGCTTCAGGAGTTTTTCCATGCAACTCGAGATCTTCCAGGTCGATGCCTTTTCATCCGCGCCTTTCGGCGGCAATCCTGCTGCGGTAATCCCGCTGGAGCAGTGGTTGCCGGACGACCTGCTGCAACGCATCGCCGAAGAGAACAATCTGTCGGAAACCGCCTATTTTGTTCGCAATGGCGAAGCCTTCGACCTGCGCTGGTTCACTCCGGCAGTGGAGGTCGACCTGTGTGGCCATGCGACGCTGGCGGCGGCCTGGGTGCTGTTCGAGCAACTGGGCGAGCGAGCCGAGGTGCTGCGGTTCAATACCCGTAGCGGCGAGTTGAGGGTCAGCCGTGCTGCCGATGGGCTGCTGGCCATGGATTTCCCGGCCAAGCAGCCGGTCGAGGTGGCGATGCCTGCGGGATTGCTGGAGTCCCTTGGGTTGGCCGAGGCCACTGCGCTGTATCGCACGGACGATTATGTGGTGGTAATCGAGGATGCCGCGCTGATCGACGGGCTTGAGCCTGACTATGCCGCGCTGTCGTCCTTCGACGTGCGAGGGATTGCCGTTACGGCGCCGGGGCGGGGGTTCGATTTCGTCACGCGGTGGTTTGGGCCACGGGTTGGGGTTAATGAAGACCCAGTCACCGGGTCGGCGCATACTTCGCTGGCCCCTTACTGGGCAGATCGGTTGGGCAAGAAGGTCTTGTTGTGCGAGCAGGGTGGCAGGCGGCGAGGGCAATTGCGCTGTGAGGTAGTGGGGAATGGGCGGGTCATCATCAGTGGGCGAGGGGCGCTTTATCTGCGTGGGTTTGTATTTGTTTGAGTCCTGCTGAGTTGTACGGGGTGTTGGTTGCGAAAATGGTGGGTCTATCCGTTCTGGAAGCCAAAGCTATACTCCAGTGCCCCAAAACAACAGCAAGGAGCCCTCTCATGCCCCTGGAAAAACACGGCACCTGTCTGTGCGGTGCGACCCGCTTGAAGGTCACCGTCGACAACACCCATGTCAGCGCCTGCCACTGCAGCATGTGCCGCAAATGGACCGGCGGCCCGCTGCTGGCGGTGCAGTGCGCCGCGCCGCCGCAGATCGAGGGCCCGGCGCCCAGCGTCTACGACTCCTCGCCATGGGCCCAGCGCGGTTTCTGCGGCCAATGCGGCACGCACCTGTTCTACCGCTTGAAAGAAAGCGAGCTGTACGTTGTGCCAGTCGGACTGCTCGATGGTGAAGAAAGCTGGACCTTCACCGAGCAGATCTTCATCGATGAAAAGCCCACCTGGTACTGCTTCAAGAACGAAACCAAGGACCTCACCGGCCAGCAGGTCTTCGAGCAGTTCGCCCCGACCTGAGGCAACCTGCCTTGCCAAACAGGCGCATTCCTGCGAAAAGGGCGGCCACGAAAAACCGCTTCGAGGAACCTGCCATGAGCAGTGAGCTGCAAGTCATCGATCTTGAGGAAGGCAACGGCAAGGCCGTGGTCAAGGGTGCGCTGATCACCACCCAGTATCGCGGCACCTTGGCCGACGGCAGCGAGTTCGATTCGTCCTGGACGCGCGGCAAGCCGTTCCAGTGCGTGATCGGCACCGGCCGGGTGATCAAGGGCTGGGACCAGGGCCTGATGGGCATGCGCGTGGGCGGCAAACGCAAGCTGCTGGTACCGGCACACCTGGGTTATGGCGAGCGCAGCGTGGGCTCGATCCCGCCTAATTCCGACCTGACTTTCGAGATCGAACTGCTCGAAGTGCTGACCCGGGACGATTGAGGCACGGGACATCATTTGGCAACAGTCCTCTACTAACGTGGTCACTGGCCACGGAACGGCAGTTGCACCCAGGGAGGAACCAAACGGGGCGAGGGCACTCTGACCCTCACGCGCGGCCAGGGATGGCATCCACTGCAAGGGCGCCTGCGGCATCGGCGGCAGGCCATGTGGCGAGCCTCGATACCTTCTGCCACAAGAGCCTGCCGTAGATGAAACTGCCCCCCTTCGTTCGCCGTCGTCGTCACCTGCTGTTGAGCCTGATGCTCACCGCTGCGGCCGTGCCCCTGGCAATGGATGTGGTCGAAAGCCGGGCGCAACCGGTGGATGGCACCCTGACTCTGGTGTTCCTGCGCCACGCCGAGAAGCCTGGCGAAGGCTTGGGCCAGTTGAACTGCCAGGGGCTCAACCGTGCCATCGACCTGGCCACCTTGCTGCCGGAGCGTTTCGGCAAGGCCGACTACGTGTTCGCCGCCAACCCCTCGCGGCATGTCGAGGAGGGTAGCCAGGACCAGAGCTACAGCTATATCCGCCCACTGATGACCATCACCCCCAGTGCCATTCGCCTGGGCCTGCCGGTGAACATCGACTACGGCGCCAACGACACCGATGGCCTGGCCAGGGAACTGCTGCGCGACAAGTATCGCAATGCCACGGTCTATACCGCCTGGTCCCATGGTTACCTGCCGGAACTGATCAATGCCGTGGCCGGAAAGGCCCTGGGTGAGGATCGGGTGATCACCCAGGACTGGAGCGGTGACGACTTCGACACCTTGTATGTGCTCACCCTGACCTGGCATGACGGCAAGGCCAGCCTGCTCAGCCGTAATGTGCGCCAGGGCCTCGACAACGGTGCGTCTGGCTGCCCGACCTGAGCTGCTGTTACTGTCTTGCGCTGAACCCATGCACAGGGATGTACGGATGAGCCAGCGGGTAACTGTGATCGGAGGAGGGGTGGTCGGCCTGGCGACCGCCTATGCACTGGTGCGCGAGGGGTACTCGGTCGACCTGGTCGAAGCCCGTGACAGCCTGGCCAGTGCCACCAGTTTTGCCAATGGCGGGCAGCTGTCGTACCGCTATGTGGCGCCGCTGGCCGATGCCGGGGTGCCCTGGCAGGCGCTTGGCTGGCTGTTGCGGGGCGATTCGCCCTTACGCTTGCGCCTGCGCCTGGACCCGGCCCAGTGGCGCTGGCTGGCGGCCTTCGTCATGGCCTGCCGCACAGGGGTCAATCGGCGCAATGCGGCCCAGTTGCTGAGCTTGGCCCTTGAGAGCCAGGCGGCGCTGGCGCGTTGGCGCGAGGAGGACGGCCTGACGGATTTTGCCTGGCGGCGCAACGGCAAACTGGTGGCCTTTCGCACCCGGCAGGCTTTCGCCCTTGGGCGCGAACAGTTGCTCGACCCACTCAATCAGCAGGTACTGGATGCCGGGCAATTGCGTCTGCTCGACCCGGCGTTGGCCGAGGCGCCTTTTATCGGCGGTGTGTTCACCCCGGACGAGGAAGTCGCCGATTGTCACCGCTTCTGCCTGCGTCTGGCCGAGCGGCTGCAAGCGTCGGGGCATTGCCGGCTGCACCTGGGCCAGGCGGTGACTCGGCTGATACGGCGCAAGGACGAAGTGGTGGCGCTGGCGCTTGCTGATCGTCAGTTGGACGTACAGCGCCTGGTGCTGTGCGCCGGGCACCGCAGCGTCAGCCTGGCATTGCCCGGCCTGAACCTGCCGGTTTATCCACTCAAGGGTTACAGCCTGACCGCACCTGTCACCGAGGCGCATCGGGCGCCTGACGTGAGCCTGACCGACTACGAGCGCAAGATCGTCTATGCGCGGCTGGGCCAGCAGCTTCGGGTGGCGGCGATGGTGGACATCGTCGGCTACGACGAAACGGTGGACGCTGGCAGGCTGCGCAGCATGCGCCGTCTGGCGGGGGAGACGCTGCCCGGGGCGGCCGATTATGGCCAGGCGGTGGAGTGGGCGGGGATGCGGCCGGCGACGCCGACCGGGGTGCCGATCATCGGGGCGACGGCGTACCGCAACCTGTGGTTGAACCTGGGGCATGGGGCGTTGGGGTTCACCTTGGCCTGTGGCAGTGCAGAGCGGTTGGTCAGGAAGATGGGGTGACCAACCGCACCGTCGTTGGACGCGCTCCAATAGGGGCGGTTTAGCACTTGGAGAGCAAGCGGGGCAGGCCTATTGATCAGCCTCCAGATAAGCGAACGTGGCGGTTTCCGAGGGCGTTGTTGGCAATCGGAGTTGAATCAGAGGGACGATGATTCCGGTCTTGGTCCGGTATTTCTCTTTGTCCTTTTTGGCAAGGGTCAAGCTTACGCTGTCCATGTAGAAGAACGCCTGGATAGGTACTTGGGCATCGGCATCGTCTGACCAGGCTTGCACCACCAACTCATTCCATACAGTGAAGTAACCTGTATCGAGTCGTTTCGAGCGCATCCCTTCATTGAAATTCTGCACAGCGTACTGGTTCAGTTCGTCGCGTACGTCCCATCCGCATGTCCTTCCCCAGCCGGTAGTCGGTGGATATTTGGCAACGTATTGTTCCGCAGTGTAGATACCCAGGCGATCGCACTTGTCTGACTCGGGAATGCCTGGGTAGGCGCCGCAGCGGTGTTCTGCGCGATTGTCGCTTCCGCCATCGATGGGAAAGAAGCACAGGATTGGCAGTTTAAGCTTCCCGGCTGGGGTTTCGAAGATCGGATAGAAAACCAAGCCATTTTTTGCACTCCAGAATCGATCGAAATTGTTGTCCCTGCGCAGATAGGAAAACGAGACGCTCCCTTGCCTGTGCGACCCGGGGCTGGGGTCCCATGAGTCGTAGGCATCTGAATACACCGTTGAACGCAGGATGACGCCGGAGCAGAGAAATGCGGGTGCGCTGCCACTGCCACAATTGCTGACCGTACTCAGGTAGCGCGCATTGAGTGCTGCGGCGACTTCTGGGCCGCTTTGGGTTTTGGTGGATATCGTGGGGTGTTCTGCACATCCCCACATCGTCAATGCGAAGAACATCAGCAAGGTAATGAGCCGTTTCATGGTTCAAGCCTCTAACAGGCACATGAGTGCATCATGGTCGAGCGCTAGCAGCACGCACTTGGCCCAGGGACATGGCACAAACTTCCCTGATGCAGTCTCATTAAACGGGCGGCTCGTTCAACGGCACAACTGACAGAATTGACAGGTGGGACTTGCGATTGCGAGTAGTGATAATGCTGAAGTTGCGTTTTGCAGGCAGTTCAGCGTAATGCCAAGGTTGCAGATTCATGCCACAACGAGTCTGGGCAGAGCGTTGCGTTGACGGATGCCAGAATCTGGTGCGTCATCTGGCGCCCTGGCAGGAGCCGCAGTAAGCGGCTCGCCAGACTGCTGTCTGTAAGTTGGGGCCGAGTCAACGCCCGAAGCGCATCGGCCAGCCCACCACTTTCTTCGCCCGCGGCGTGGCATAGGTGCGCACCTTGGAGGTGCTCAGGCCCAGGCGCACCAGTGACTCGGCAATGGTCACCGCCGCACTCACGCCATCCACAACCGGCACCCCGGTGCGCTGGCGAATTTCTTCGTCAAGCCCGGCCATGCCGCCACAACCCAGGCAGATCACCTCGGCCTTGTCCTCCTGTACGGCGCGTTCGGCCTGCTCGACGATGGCTTCAACGGCCCGCCTTGGGTCGGCCTCCAGCTCCAGTACCGCCAGCCCGCTGGCACGCACCGAGGCGCAGCGGTCGTACAGGCCCGACAGTTTCAGACGGTCCTCGATCAGCGGCACGGTGCGGTCCAGGGTCGTCACCACGGAGTAGGCGTGGCCCAGGTACATCGCTGTGCTGGCGGCGGCGTCGGTGATGTCCACCACCGGTACGTTGAGCAACTCCTGCAGGCCTTCGCGGCCATGTTCGCCGTAGCCGGCCTGGATGACGGCGTCGTAGGGCTGGTCATAGGCCAGCACCCGGTCCATCACGGCGATGGCGGCCAGGTAACTCTCGAAATTGCCTTCCACCGATTCGGCACCGAACCAGGGCGTCAGGCCGACGATCTCGGTGCCCGGCGCGGCGACGCTGCGCGCCTGCTCGGCGATGGCCTCGGTGATGGCGGCGGTGGTGTTGACGTTGGCGATCAGAATACGCATGACGGATCTCCCTGAATTCAGTGGCTGCTGTGGTCGACGGCGATGCACTCGCCGCTGACGTCGTGGTACTGGACGTGGCGCGGAGCGATCAGCAGGTACAGGGCGGCGGCGATGCCGGCCCCGATCAGCCAGGAGAACGGCGCGACACTGTGGAAGTTAGGCACCAGGGCCAGGACGATGGCCAAGAGCGCGGCGGGGATGAACGCGGCGAGGGCGCGCAGGTTGATGCCCTTGGTGTAGTGGTAGGCGCCGGCGGGGTTCTCGCTGTACAGCTCGGGCACGTTGATGCGGCCCTTACGCAGCAGCCAGTAGTCGGCCATGATCACGCCGTACAGCGGGCCGAGCAGGGCGCCCAGCCCCGACAGGAAGTACACGATCACCAGTGGGCTGTTGTACAGGTTCCACGGCAGGATCAGCACCGCCAGGGTGGCGCTGATCAGGCCGGCACGGCGGAAGTTCAGGTGGCGTGGCGCCAGGTTGCTGAGCACGAAGGCCGGGGCGACGAAGTTGGCCATGATGTTCACTGCCACGGTGACGATCAGGAAGGCCATGCAGCCCAGCACCAGGAACAGGGTGTTGGGGATGCTGGCGACGATCTGCGTCGGGCTGTCGATGATCTGGCCGTTGATCTGGAACTGCGCGCCGCACAACACCACGGTGATGGCGGCGAACACCAGGATGTTCACCGGCAAGCCCCAGAAGTTGCCGACGCGGATGGTCTTGCGGCACGGCGAGCTGCGGGCGAAGTCGCAGAAGTTCAGCACCAGGGTGCCGTAGATCGCCAGCCACAGAGCGCCGCCGGCAAAGATGTTGCGCCACATCTCGTAACCGCTCAGCGGTTCGGCAACCGACCAGGCGATGCGCGCGTCGGCCTTGAAGTACATGAACACCGCCAGGCAGGCCACGGTGAGCAGGATCACCGGGCCGGCGAAGGCTTCGTAGCGGCGCACCATTTCCATGCCGTAGGCGAGGATCACCAGCTGCACCAGCCAGATCGACACGAAGCACACCCAGCCCAGGCTCGACAGGCCGAGGATGCTGTCGTGGTCATAGGCGGCCACTTGCGGCCAGACGGCCGTGAGCAGCACCCGCAGCACCACCGAAGCGAGATAGGTCTGGATACCGAACCAGGCGATGGCGATCACCGCGCGGATCAGCGCCGGGATCTGCGCGCCATGGATGCCGAAGGCGATGCGGCTGATCACCGGGAACGGCACACCGGTTTTCTGCCCCATGTAGCCGGACAGGTTCATGAAGAAGTACACCAGCGCCGCGCCGATCGCCAGCGACAGGAGGATCTGCCAGCCGCCCAGGCCAAGGGCGAACAGCCCCATGGCGAAGGAGTAGTTGGCGATGTTGTGCACGTCGTTGGTCCACAGCGCGAAGATGCTGTAGCCGCCCCAGCGCCGGCCTTCGGCTTTGGTCGGGGCGAGATCGCGGTTATGCAGGCGCGGGCTCAGTTCGAGGTCGGCCGGGTGGCCTTCGAGGGTGGTTGAGGCGGGGCTGGTGCTGGCAACGGAAAGTTCAGGGGCAAGGGGGAGGCTGCTACTCATTCCGGCGGCTCCTGATGCGTGTGACTGCGATGAGCGGGCGCTGGCGCACGGGCTCGCCATCTCGTCGGTGCAGGCGTTGGCATCACTGGGTTCTGGGCGCGGCGGTCGCGGTTCGGGGCGACGCTGCGGGTTCTTGTGTATTTATGTTTTGTTTAACTTGTATACAAAACACGAACACACAAAAGCCAGTTCTATGCCAGGGTGAATCCAAGTTTCAGGTGGCCATCATTTTGAATTTGGCTAGTCGAAGTATAAGTAGCTGAAAGTAAGGATTTATAAGTTGACCGAATGAACAGTTTAAATTTTTCGAGATGCGAATTAGTTGATCAATTGGTCAAAATTAGTTGGCCCTAGTGTGTAACCTAATGGGGCGCTGCTTCGCAAAAGTGCACACAAAAATGGCACTTAAGGTGACATTTGTGTGTACAAAAAATCGCCAGGGCGTGTGTGCAGGACTTTCGCCGGCAAGCTAGCTCATTCGGCGCGCACAGCGATGCCGCGTCGTACCAACAAGGCAGACCAGGTGATGGCACAGGAAAGACTGGCCCGAAACAAATGTGGGAGCGGGTTTACCCGCGAAGCGCCGCGCGGGCGGCGCTCGATCTCATAGGCGCTGCAGAAACTTCGGCGAGCACCTAGTGGCCCATATGCGATTTCAAGACAGGCCCCTGGGCGTCACACCGCCGGCCTTGGGTATTCAGGATCGGGTAACGGCCACCAGGCGCATGGCGGGAGATTGGGTGAAGGCCAGCAGGTGCCTGGCGATGCTTTTGTAGCGCCTATGAGATCGAGCGCCGCCCGCGCGGCGCTTCGCGGGTAAACCCGCTCCCACATCTGTTTCGGGCCAGTCATTCCTGTGAGGTCACCGCTGTCCGCCTTGTTGGCATGACGCGATATTGCGGTGCGCGCTGATACCGATGCGCCTGTCTCACGGGCAATCCACCCCTCAGTGCTTCATCCCCAGCTCCGCATCATCCATCAGTGCCTTGGCCAGCGCGCTCAGGTAATACGACGCCCAGAGCAGTTGCGGTTTTTCCTCCATGATCCCGGTGATGGTCAGGTCGCGCACGCAGCCCATCAGTTCCGAGGCCTGGTCGCGCGCGTGCTGGCAGGGGATGCCGGGTTCGATACAGAACAGCGGGGCGGTCATGCCTTCGCCTTGGTAGAACTTGGTCTTGCCCGCAGTGGTGCGGGGCGTGGTGTCGTCTGTGTTCATTGCTCACTCTCCCTGAAATGATCGATGCCTGGGCGGGCCCCATCGCGGGTCAAGCCCGCTCCCACGGATGCAGGCATAACCCTGCGGGCTGGGGGTGGCGTGGGAGCGGCGGTGCGCCGATGCGACTTGCCCCGCGATAGCGCCAGCCCAGGCGACACATGACCAACGGCCTAGTGGAACGCCCGGCGCTCCATCTGCGGCATCTGCACCTGAATCAATGCCGACTCGAGCAGCACCCGTAGCGCCTCGATCTCATGCATCAACGCCATGATCAGAATCGACGCGGGGGACTTGGGCTGCTGGACCGAAATGGCCTGATGCGCCACGGCCTGAGCGCACAGGGCGTACTCCGTGGCCTGGATCAGGGTGTCTTCGAGGGAGTGATGGTTGTGGGGTGGATCGGGGACGATCTTTAACATTTGAGCTCCTATATCTCTAAAGGAGCCACCACCTGCCCGCTGTCAAACAGAAGGGTGGCAGCTGTACGTGGGTTGACAGACCGGCGGACATAGGAAGTTCCGGCGCACGCAAGCGTGCCCGCACGTACAGCTGCCATTGAGGCGCTGCATACCTAAGTACCGTCGCGGCCTGTCAAAGCCGATCGCCGAATTCAGCGACTCGCCGAGACTAGGGTGATGCCAAAGCGACCGCAACGGAAAAAAGGCGGCAACAGTATGTTTGGGAAATGGACTACAAGTAAGGGCTTTAATCTGATTTTTCGTGAAAGTTGGCGAAGTCAGGAGTTGCACACGTTGCATGGATATTGGCCGGTCTTCGTAGGCGCATTTCAGCGCGCACAGAGATATAGCGCCATGCCAACAAGGCGGACAGCGGTGACCTCACAGGAATGACTGGCCCGAAACAGATGTAGGAGCGGCCTTGCGCCGCGATGCGCCGCGCGGGCGGCGCTCGATCTTGTAGGCGCTACAAAATCATCGCCAGGCACCTGGTGGCCTTCACCCAATCTCCCGGCAGGCATCTGGTGGCCGTTACCCGATCCTGACTACCCAGGGCCAACGGTGTGACGCCTAAGGGCCTGTCTTGAAATCGCATGTGGGCCACCAGGTGCCCGCCGATGTTCCTTCAGCGCCTATCAGATCGAGCGCCGCCCGCGCGGCGCATCGCGGCGCAAGGCCGCTCCTACATCTGTTTCGGGCCGTTAAGCCTGGGCCATCACCGCTGTCCGCCTTGGTGCATGTCTCAAGCCCTGCGCAGCGGCTGCGGCGCCAGCCGTCACGCCATCGGCGGCAGCCTGCGCTTCACCGGGGTCTTCTTGATGATCGCGGTATTGGTCTCGGCCAGCACATTGAGCCGGTCGAGCAGGGTATCCAGCTGCTCCATCGAGCGCACATGCAGCCGGGCGATGAAGCAGTCCTCCCCCGTAACCTTGTCGCATTCGGTGAACTCGGGGATGGCGACAATCTGCCGTTCCACTTCCTGCAACTGCCCAGGCAGTGGGCGCACGCGCACGATGGCCTGCAACTGGTAACCAAAGCAGCGTGGGTCCACCTCCACCGTATAGCCACGCAGCACGCCACGTTCCTCCAGGCGGCGCAGGCGCTCGCTGACGCTGGGCGCCGACAGCCCGCTGATCTGCGCCAGGGCCTTGAGCGAGCGGCGAGAGTCCTCCATCAAGGCATTGATCAATAGCTGGTCGATGTCGTCAGTCATGGCTACCTCGTTAGGCAATACGGGTGATTGGCCTTGATAGTAAAGGCGAACTGGTGAATTTGCCTTCGCTATCCGCTGGAAGGCCCAGCAGCACCCCGCGCATACTGTGGCCATCGTGTACAGGAGGTGTGAGATGGACAATTCGCTGCGTCGCGGCTCCCTGGAAATGGTCGCCGCCATGCTGATCTCCGGGACCATCGGCTGGTTCGTGCTGGTGTCCGGGCAACCGGTGCTGGAAGTGGTGTTCTGGCGCTGCGTGTTCGGCGCCGGCACCTTGCTGCTGATCTGCGCGGCCATGGGCTTTCTCAAGCCCGGCGTGCTGACCCGCGCCACCTTCCTGCTGGCGGTGGCCAGCGGGGTGGCGATCGTCGGCAACTGGGTGCTGCTGTTCGCCTCTTACTCGCGGGCATCGATCGCCATCGGCACGGCGGTGTACAACGTTCAGCCGTTCATGCTGGTGGGGCTGGCGGCGCTGTTTCTCGGCGAGAAGATCACCCTGGCCAAGCTGACCTGGCTGGGCGTGGCCTTTGTCGGCATGCTGGCCATCGTCAGCGCCCATGGCGCCGGGCAAGCCAGCGGCAGCGAGTACTTGCTGGGCATCGGCCTGGCGCTGGGGGCCGCGTTCCTTTATGCGCTGGCGGCTCTGATCATCAAGCGCCTGACCGGCACGCCGCCGCACCTGATCGCGCTGATCCAGGTGAGCACCGGGGTGTTGCTGCTGGCGCCGTGGGTGAAGCTCGGCGGCCTGCCGGGTGAGTGGCCGGCATTGGGCAGCCTGGTGACCCTGGGCATCGTCCATACCGGGCTGATGTACGTGCTGCTGTACAGCGCCATCCAGCGCCTGCCCACCGCGCTGACCGGCGCACTGTCGTTCATCTACCCGATCGCGGCGATCCTGGTGGACTGGGTGGCCTTCGGGCATCGACTGGTGCCGTTGCAATGGCTGGGGGTGGGCCTGATCCTGTTGGCGGCGGCGGGCATGCAGCAGGGCTGGTGGTTGCGCCCGGCGCGCGCCAAGGGCGTGGCCAGGCCTTAGCAGCGGGCCGCTTCAGAACTTCCTGGCGACGCTGGCTACCAGCGTCGCCGAACAGACATCGTCGAAGCCATAGCTGCTGGCGCATTCGGCTTGCGACAGGTCGGTGTCGACATAGGCCAGGCTCCAGTCGACCCCGGCGAAGGCGCGGGTCAGCTTCACTTCCCATTCGCGGTAGCTGTCGGCCGTGCGCTCGCTGGCCGAGATGAACATCGGGTCCTTGAAGTCCATGCGCCCGTAGCGCAGCTGCAAGCCTACCTCCAGTGGCAGTTGAGCTTCGTAGCCGACATAGGTGTAGAGGGTGTCCTGGTCCTCGCCGAACAGGTTGCCGGCGTTGTCGGAATAATTGGCGGCCAGCTTGAAGCCGTAGGCCGTCAGCGCGGCGTAGTACTCGCTCTGGTTGTACAGGCTCGACTTGGGGTAGGTGTACTTCAGGTAGCCCAGGTCCAGGCTCACCTCATCGCTGGCCTGCCAGTACCAGCCGGCGTAGTAGTCCACCTCCTGGCGCGTCTTGGAGCCGAAGCCGAAGTCGACATTGGAGGTCCAGGCGCCGAGGTACAGGCCGCTGGCGTGCTGCAAGGTGGCGCCGAACTGGGCGGCGGGGTCGTTCTGGGTCTGCGAGATGCCGCGGTTGCGGTAGTCGCTGTGCAGGGCGAGGTCGAACTCCAGGCTGAAGTCGTCGTTCAGTGGCACGGCCTGGCAGGCGAGGGGGGCCAGGGTGAGGGCGAGCAGGGTGAGGCGGCGCATGGCGATACCTGTTGTTGTGATTGTCGGTAGATGCGGGGCACGGCTGGGCCAGGCCCCCGCCGGGAGCCGGGCAGGGGGCGACGGGGTCAGAGGTCGGCTTTGTACACTTCGCGGCCGCCGAACCAGGTCTGCAGCACGCGGGTGTCGGCCAGGTCCTGATCGGCGACGCTGAGCACGTCGCGGTCGAGGATGATGAAGTCGGCCTGTTTGCCGGGGGTCAGCGAGCCGATCTGCCGGTCCAGGCCGATGGCCTTGGCCGCGTTGAGGGTGTAGGCCTGCAACAGGGTCTGGCGGTCGATGCGCTCGGCGGCGTTGAGCACGCCCTTGGGGCCTTCGCGGGTGATGGCCTGGTGGATCGCCAGCCACGGGTTGGGCGAAGACACCGACCAGTCGCTGGCGCCGGCGATGGTGGCACCATGGCTGAGCAGCGAATGGGCCGGGTACTGGTAGGGGTAGATCGCGCTGCTGACATAGGGTTTGACCATGTCCACGGTGTACTCGTCGGCCGAGGCCCACAGCAGTTGCATCGAGGCGATCACGTCCAGCGGTTTGAGGCGGGCGAACTCGGCGGGGTTGACCAGTTGCAGGTGGGTCAGCGAATGGGTGACGCCGCTGTGGCGGTCCTTGCGCGCCTGTGCGATGCCGTTGAGCGACTCGCGCACCGCGCGGTCGCCGATGGCGTGGATGTGCACCAGCCAGCCGCGGGCGTCGGCGGCGCTGACCAGTTCGCCGAAGTGCGCCGGGTCGATCAGCAGCTCGCCGTTGCCGTGGGTGTTGCGGTAGGGCTCGAGCATGGCTGCGCTCTGCGCCGGGTACTCGACCACGCCGTCGGCGAAGATCTTGATCCCCGGCAGGGTGAGGTTGGGGATGCCCTGGAACTGCTGGCGCACCTTGTCCAGGGTATCGAGGTCGGCCGGGGTGCTTTTCGGGTTGGCCACCAGCAGGGCGGCGACGTGGGCGTTCAGACCGCCCTGGGCGGCCAGCGCCTTGTAGGCCGGCAATACGCCAACCGATTTCTCCGTGGGTTTGAGGCTGAACAGCGACTCGCCCGGGGCGGCGTTGGCGGCCGGGTCCATCCAGGCGGTGATGCCGAAGCTGTTGTTGTACTTCACCGCGGCGTCGGCGGCGTGCAGCAGCGCCTCGGCGCTGTGCGCGGGCATGGCGGCGGCGATGCGGTCCCAGCCGGCGTCCACGGCGAAACCGTTGGGGCTGCCGTCCTTGCGCTTGCCCAAGGTGCCGCGTTCGGCCGCCGGCAGGCTGGCCAGCAGGCGGGCGTCGATCCCCGCGCGTTCGAGCATGGCCTGGTTGGCCCAGGCGGTGTGGTGGTCGCTGCCGATGAACACCACCGGCACGTTCTGCCACTCGCCATGGTTGAAGGTGCGGCCCAGTTCTTCGGCTTTGGCCCAGTAGGTCGAGCTCACTCCGACCACCACCAGTACGTCGCCCAGGCGCGCCCGACCATCGTCGCGCCAGCCGCGCAGGCGTTGTTCGAAGTCTTGGGTGCTGACCCCTTCTTCGCTGTCGAGGTTGGCCGCCGACAGTTCCAGGCCGCCGAAGATGGCGTGGTTGTGGCTGTCGATCATGCCGGGCAGCAGGCGCTTGCCGGCCAGGTCGACGACCTGGGTCGAGGCGTCGGCCAGGGCCTTGATCTCGCTATCGCTGCCCACCTTGAGCACCTTGCCGTCCGCCACGGCCATGGCCTGGGCCGATGGCTGGGCGGGGTCGGCGGTGTACAGCTTGCCGTTGAGCAACACCAGGTCGGCGGCGGCCATGACGTCCAACGAGGCAAAAGCCAGCGCCGCCGCCAGCAGGGTGGGTTTGAAAGCTTTCATCGACGAACCTCTTGTTTTTTTGGGCTTGCCGGCGAGACTAGCCACTGGCTCGGGCCGGCAGAATGCCCGAAACGCGAAAAACGCTTTTGCCTGCCAGGAAAAACCATGGACAAGTTCGCCGCTGTCAGCATGTTCGTCGCCACTGCCGAGCACGGCAGTTTCAGCCGCGCCGCGGAGCAGTTGGGCAAGACCCCGTCGGCGTTGACCAAGGCCGTCAGCCACCTGGAGGCGGAGCTGGGGGTGCGCCTGTTCGAGCGCAGCACCCGGCGCACGGTGCTCACCGAAGCGGGCAGGGTGTACCTGGAGACCGCGCGCCAGGTGTTGATGCGCCTGCACGAGGTGGGTGAGGTGGTGGGGCAGATCCAGCATGGCCTGCACGGCATCCTGCGCCTGACCGCGCCACTGGCCTATGGCCGGGCGTTTCTCGATGAGGTGTGCGCGGGCTTTCTGCGCGAGTACCCGCAGATCCGCCTGCGCGTGGACCTGAGCGACGCCTTCGTCGACCTGGTCGAAAGCGGCTACGACCTGGCCCTGCGCGAGGGCCGGGGCGATTTGCCGGGGTTGATCGGCAAGGCGGTCGGGCGCAACTGCCTGACACTGTGCGCCAGCCCCACGTACCTGGCGCGCAATCCGCTGCCCGTCACCCCGCAGACCCTCGACCGGCACGACTGGCTGTTGTACCGGCATGCCGCCTTGAGCCGGACTTACTGGTGGGTGGAAAAGGACGGCGAACGGCTCAGCCTGCTCCAGCCTGCCAACGCGCGACTGGAAAGCGACAACTACGACCTGCTGCTGGCCAGCGCGCTGGCCGGGGGCGGCTTGTTCCACGTGCCCATGTGGAGCGGCGCGCCGTACCTGGCCGATGGGCGGCTGGTGCAGGTGATGGCGGATTACACAATCGACCCGGACGCCTTCGGCCCGCAGATCCTGGCCGTGTACCCGAGCCACCGTCGGGCCACGGGCAAGGTGCTGGCGTTCATCGACTACCTGGCCGGGTATCTGGACGCGCGCGGCTTGGGCTGAACGTTCGGCATTCGATGGCGGCGCGGGCCCCAGCAGGTAGAATGGCGCTTTTGCCCGACCCATGACCGATATGAGCCCAGCCATCGCCACCCTTGAGCAACACCTGCTCGCCGCCCTCGATCCTGCCCCGACTGAGACCCGCCGTCTGTTCCATGGCCGTGGCCGTTGCTGGCCGGGGCTGGAGCAGATCACCGTCGACTGGCTCGACGGTGTGCTGTCGGTCGCACTGTTCCGTGAGCCACCCGAGGGCCAGCTGGCTGAGCTCGAGGCGATGCTGCGCAGCCTGGCCGAACGCCCGCAGTGGACTGGCCAGGCCATGCTGTTGCAGCACCGCTACCTGCCCGACAGCCCAGGCCAGTGGCTGCTCGGTGAACCCTGCCAGCAGCGCGAAGTCACCGAGGATGGCCTGAAGTACCTGCTCGACCTGGGCGTGCGCCAGAACAACGGCCTGTTCCTCGACATGCGCTACGGCCGGCGCTGGGTGCGCGAGCAGGCGGCGGGCAAGCGGGTGCTCAACCTGTTCGCCTATACCTGCGGGTTTTCGGTGGCGGCGATCGCCGGTGGCGCCGAGCAGGTGGTCAACCTGGACATGGCCAAGTCGGCGTTGTCCCGTGGCCGTGACAACCACCGCCTCAACGGCCATGACGCCTCGCGCGTGGCGTACCTGGGGCACGAGCTGTTCAAGTCGTGGGGCAAGGTGCGCAAGTACGGGCCGTACGATCTGATCATCATCGACCCGCCAACCTTTCAGCGCGGCAGCTTCGTGCTGACCCAGGACTACGGGAAGATCCTGCGACGCTTGCCAGAGTTGCTGAGCGAGGGTGGGACGGTGTTGGCCTGTGTCAACGACCCGGGGATCGAGTCGCAGTTTCTGATTGACGGCATGGCCGAGCATGCGCCGGGGCTGGCGTTTGTCGAGCGGCTGGAGAACCCGCCGGAGTTTCCCGATGCGGACCCGGAGGGTGGGTTGAAGGCCCTGGTATTCCGCCAGGGGTGATATTGCCTTTGCCGGCCTCTTCGCGGGTAAACCCGCTCCCACAGGATCACCGCAGGCCTGAGTGGTGTGGGGTCCCTGTGGGAGCGGGTTTACCCGCGAAGAGGCCAGCCCTGCTTACATCGATTACTGCTGGTTGGTGTAGATCTGGTCGAACACGCCACCGTCGTTGAAGTGGGTCTTCTGCACGGTGCGCCAGTCACCGAAGGTCTTCTCCACCGACAGGAAGTCCACTTTCGGGAAGCGGTCGGTGTACTTGGTCAGTACCGTGGCGTCACGCGGGCGCAGGTAGTTGTTGGCGGCGATTTCCTGGGCTTCAGGCGACCACAGGTACTTCAGGTATTCCTCGGCCACGGCCTGGGTGCCTTTCTTGGCCACCACCTTGTCGACCACGCTCACCGGCGGCTCGGCTTCGGCCGAGACGCTTGGGTAGACCACTTCGAACTGGTCGCGGCCGAACTCGCGGGCGATCATTTCGGCTTCGTTCTCGAAGGTCACCAGCACGTCGCCGATCTGGTTGGTCATGAAGGTGGTGGTGGCGGCACGGCCACCGGTATCGAGCACCGGCGCCTGCTTGAACAGCTTGCCGACGAAGTCGCGGGCCTTGCTTTCGTCGCCGCCCTGCTTGAGCACATAGCCCCAGGCCGAGAGGTAGGTGTAGCGGCCGTTACCCGAAGTCTTGGGGTTGGGCACGATCACCTGCACGCCGTCCTTGAGCAGGTCGGGCCAGTCTTTCAGCGCTTTCGGGTTGCCCTTGCGCACGATGAACACGGTGGCCGAGGTGAACGGCGCGCTGTTGTTCGGCAGGCGGGTCACCCAGTTGTCCGGCACCAGCTTGCCGTTGTCGGCCAGGGCATTGATGTCGGTGGCCATGTTCATGGTGATGACATCGGCCGGCAGGCCGTCGATCACTGCCCGCGCCTGCTTGCTCGAGCCGCCGAAGGACATCTGCAGGTTGACCTTCTCGTTGTGTTCCTTCTCCCAGTGCTTCTGGAACGCCGGGTTGTAGTCCTTGTAGAAGTCGCGCATCACGTCGTAGGAAACGTTGAGCAGGGTCGGGGCGGCCTGGGCGAGGTTGCCCAGGGCAAGGCCTGCGGCGAGCAGCGAGGCGCTGAAGAGTTTTTTCACGTTGCGTCCTTGTTATTGAAAGGGTGTAGACAGAGTGCCTGCGACTATAGCGGGTGGTTCTGCGAGGGCTAAAGAATAAAAATGACTTTGGTTATGCCGTCGCTTGTACCGGCCC
>NZ_QKVM01000044.1 GCF_003231305.1 Pseudomonas sichuanensis
CCTGTAGGAGCGGCCTTGTGCCGCGAAAGGGCCGCAAAGCGGCCCCAAAATCTCAAGGCAAACAAAAACGCCCCCGGCCTTTCGACCGGGGGCGTTTTCATTGCGCCTGAGCTAACTCAGTTCTTGGCTTTCTTGGCAGCGCGGGTACGCTCGCCTTCGTCCAGGATCTTCTTGCGCAGACGGATCGACTTCGGCGTGACTTCGCACAGCTCGTCGTCCTGGATGAATTCCAGGGCCTGTTCCAGGGTGTGGCGAACCGGCGGCACCAGGGCGATGACTTCGTCTTTGCCCGAAGCACGCATGTTGTCGAGCTTCTTGCCTTTGGTCGGGTTCACGCCCAGGTCGTTGTCACGGCTGTTCAGGCCGATGATCTGACCGTTGTAGATCTCCTGGCCGTGCTCGACGAACAGCTTGCCGCGCGCCTGCAGGGTTTCCAGCGAGTAGGTCAGTGCCTTGCCGGTCTCGACCGAAACCAGTACACCGTTCAGGCGGCCGGACATCTGGCCGGACTTCATGGTGTCGTAGCGATCGAAGATCGAGGTCAGGATGCCTGCACCGTTGGTCAGGGTCAGGAACTGGTTACGGAAACCGATCAGACCACGGGCTGGAATGTTGTATTCCAGGCGTACACGGCCCTTGCCATCCGGCACCATGTTGGTCAGGTCGCCCTTACGCAGGCCCATCTCTTCCATGACCTTGCCCTGGGCTTCTTCAGGGATGTCGATGGTGACGTTCTCGAACGGTTCCTGCTTGACGCCGTCGACTTCGCGGATGATCACTTCAGGACGGCCTACGGCCATCTCGAAGCCTTCACGACGCATGGTTTCGATCAGTACCGACAGGTGCAGCTCACCACGGCCCGAGACCTTGAACTTGTCTGGGGAGTCGGTTTCCTGGACGCGCAGGGCAACGTTGTACAGCAGTTCTTTGTCCAGACGGTCCTTGATGTTACGGCTGGTGACGAACTTGCCTTCTTTACCGCAGAACGGCGAGTCGTTGACCTGGAAGGTCATCGAAACGGTCGGCTCGTCGACGGTCAGCGGCTTCATCGCCTCTACCGCGTCCGGGGCGCACAGGGTGTCGGAGATGAACAGCTCGTCGAAACCGCTGATGCAGACGATGTCGCCAGCCTGGGCTTCTTCGACGTCGACGCGGTGCAGGCCGTGGTGGCCCATCAGCTTCAGGATACGGCCGTTACGCTTCTTGCCGTTGGTGTCGATGGCGACAACCGGGGTGTTCGGCTTGACGCGACCACGGGCGATACGGCCAACACCGATAACGCCGAGGAAGCTGTTGTAGTCCAGAGCCGAGATCTGCATCTGGAACGAGCCGTCACGGTCAACGTCCGGCGCCGGTACGTTGTCGACGATCGACTGGTACAGGGCGGTCATGTCTTCGCCCATGGCGGTGTGGTCCAGACCGGCGATGCCGTTCAGGGCCGAGGCGTAGACGACTTTGAAGTCCAGCTGTTCGTCGGTGGCACCGAGGTTGTCGAACAGGTCGAAGATCTGGTCCAGAACCCAGTCAGGACGCGCGCCCGGACGGTCGACCTTGTTGATCACGACGATTGGCTTCAGGCCAGCTTCGAAAGCCTTCTTGGTCACGAAGCGGGTTTGCGGCATCGGGCCGTCCTGGGCGTCGACCAGCAGCAGCACGGAGTCGACCATCGACATTACACGCTCAACCTCGCCACCGAAGTCGGCGTGGCCGGGGGTGTCGACGATGTTGATGTGGTAGCCGTTCCAGTTGATGGCGGTGTTCTTCGCCAGAATGGTAATGCCGCGCTCTTTTTCCTGGTCGTTGGAGTCCATGACGCGCTCGTCGTTGAGCTCGTTACGCTCCAGGGTGCCGGACTGACGCAGGAGTTTGTCGACCAGGGTGGTTTTACCATGGTCAACGTGGGCGATGATGGCGATGTTACGCAGATTTTCGATCACAACTGTATCTCGATCAGAGGATTCGGTTGCCGCCAGTGTAGGCGGCGAATATGTACGCTTTGAGGCTCAGCGGGCCCGATGGTCGGGAGGGCGATGGCGGATACTGCCGCCATACAGCCCTGGGGTCTTATGTCGGACGATAAACACGCACATTGGCATGTCCCTCACTGAGCAGGTGGTGTGCGTGCAAACGGCTCATCACACCTTTGTCGCAATACAGCAGGTACTGGCGCGTGGGGTCTAGGTGCTTGAACTTGCTGTTGATCGCGTAGAACGGCATGGCCTGGACTTCGATACCGTCCAGTGCCAGAGGTTCGTCTTCCTGGGCGTCGGGGTGACGAATGTCGATGATGATCTGGCCCGGCAGTGCCTCGGCCACTTCCTCGATCTCGATGTCCTTGCCCAACTCGTCGATCACGTGGTCGATGGAGATGAACTTGGCGCGCTCCAGGGCACGCTCGAGCACCGCCATGTCGAACTGCTTTTCTTCGTGCTCCATGCGGTGACGCTTGGCATGCGTGGTCGGGTTCACCGAAATCACGCCGCAGTACTCGGGCATGTGCTTGGCGAAGTCGGCGGTGCCGATTTCGGTGGCCTGGTCGATGATGTCCTGCTTGTGGCTGGCCAGCAGCGGGCGCAGCACCAGCTTGTCGGTGGCCGAGTCGATGATCGACAGGTTCGGCAGGGTCTGGCTGGACACTTGCGAGATCGCCTCGCCGGTGACCAGCGCGTCGATCTGCAGGCGCTCGGCCATGTGCGCGGCACCGCGCAGCATCATGCGCTTGAGGGTCACGCCCATGTAGCTGTTGTCGACCTTGTTGAGGATTTCGCCGACCACTTCCTCGAACGGCACGCTGATGAACAGCACGCGCTGGCTGCTGCCGTACTTCTTCCACAGGAAGTGCGCCACTTCCATCACGCCCAGCTCGTGGGCGCGCCCGCCCAGGTTGAAGAAGCAGAAGTGCGTCATCAGGCCACGGCGCATCATCTGGTAGGCCGCCACGGTGGAGTCGAAGCCACCGGACATCAGCACCAGGGTCTGCTCCAGGGCGCCCAGCGGGTAGCCGCCGATGCCGTTGTGCTGGTTGTGGATCACGTACAGGCGCTGGTCGCGGATCTCGATGCGCACCAGCACTTCGGGCTTCTTCAGCTCGATGCCGGCAGCGCCGCATTGCTGGCGCAGCTGGCTGCCGACATAGCGGTCGACGTCCATCGAGGTGAAGTCGTGGTGGCCGCCACGCTTGCAGCGCACGGCGAAGTACTTGCCGGCCAGCAGGTGACCGAAGTGCTGCTTGCACTTCTCGACGATGTCGTCGAAGTCGCCCAGCGGGTACTCCTGCACCTGCAGGAAGTGGGTGATGCCCGGGGTGCAGCGCAGGCGCTCGATCATTTCGCGCTGGATCTTTTCGTCCTCGATGCGGGTGACCACCTCGAGATTGTCCCAGACACCATCGACCGCGAGCTCAGGATCGAGGTCCTTGAGCACGTTGCGGATGTTCTTGCTGAGCTGACGGATGAAGCGCTTGCGCACCGGTCGGCTCTTGATGGTGATTTCTGGGAAGACTTTGACGATAAGTTTCATTGGTTTAACAGCGCGCGCAGGGCCTGCCGAAAATGAGGGGCGCGAATTATATCGGAAATTGCTCAGGTTTTGACCAACTTTTGTACAGAAGGTTGGATTTATCTTGGTAGCACCGGCCTCTTCGCCGGCAAGCCGGCTCCCACACAGTGCACTTGCACGCCCGCTGTAGGAGCGGCCTTGTGCCGCGAAAGGGCTGCGCAGCAGCCCCGGTGTCACTACATAGATTGCCGGGGCCGCCTTGCGGCCCTTTCGCGGCACAAGGCCGCTCCTACAAAGACCGTGGCGCCCTCCAGGTAGCGATGGGCCTATATAACGCATTGCACGGCTCTCTGTGCACCACCATGGTGCATTCAGCCTTCCGACCGCCCCCAATGCGTGCACGATTTTCTCCCGCGGCTACCCTTTATGCCCGCCAACGCCGCTTTTTGTCTGCAGCTCGCCATTTTCGGGCACTGGCATGCAATTTGCTCTCTTGTGAGGCAGGTACGCTTGGCCGACTATCCGCGCCTGGCAACACCCTTTTTCCAGAGCAGCGGCCCACCGCGCTCTAGACCATCCGGAGGACAACATGTCGAAGTCGGTTCAACTCATCAAAGATCATGACGTCAAGTGGATTGATCTGCGTTTCACGGACACCAAAGGTACTCAGCACCACGTGACCATGCCGGCGCGTGATGGCCTGGACGAAGACTTCTTCGAAACCGGCAAGATGTTCGACGGTTCCTCCATCGCTGGCTGGAAAGGCATCGAAGCCTCCGACATGATCCTGCTGCCGGACGACTCCACCGCCGTGCTGGACCCGTTCACCGAAGAGCCGACCCTGATCCTCACCTGCGACATCATCGACCCTGCCAGCATGCAGGGCTATGACCGCGACCCACGCGCCATCGCCCGTCGCGCCGAAGAGCACCTCAAAGCCACGCTGATCGGCGACACCGTGTTCGCCGGCCCAGAGCCTGAGTTCTTCATCTTCGACGAAGTGAAGTTCAAGTCCGACATCTCCGGCTCGATGTTCAAGATCTACTCCGAGCAAGGCTCGTGGATGTCCGACCAGGACGTGGAAGGCGGCAACAAAGGCCACCGTCCAGGCGTCAAAGGCGGCTACTTCCCGGTTCCGCCGTTCGACCACGACCACGAAATCCGTACCGCCATGTGCAACGCACTGGAAGAGATGGGCCAGACCGTCGAAGTTCACCACCACGAAGTGGCGACTGCCGGCCAGAACGAAATCGGCGTCAAGTTCAACACCCTGGTGAAGAAGGCCGACGAAGTTCAAGCGCTGAAGTACGTCGTGCACAACGTTGCCGACGCCTACGGCCGCACCGCTACCTTCATGCCTAAGCCACTGTACGGCGACAACGGCTCGGGCATGCACGTGCACATGTCGATCTGGAAAGACGGCAAGAACACCTTCGCCGGCGAAGGCTATGCCGGCCTGTCCGACACCGCCCTGTACTTCATCGGCGGCATCATCAAGCACGGTAAGGCCCTGAACGGCTTCACCAACCCGGCCACCAACTCCTACAAGCGTCTGGTACCTGGCTTCGAAGCCCCAGTAATGCTCGCCTACTCGGCTCGCAACCGCTCCGCCTCGATCCGTATCCCTTACGTTTCCAGCCCGAAAGCCCGCCGCATCGAAGCGCGCTTCCCGGACCCGGCGGCCAACCCGTACCTGTGCTTCGCCGCCCTGCTGATGGCCGGCCTGGACGGTATCCAGAACAAGATCCACCCAGGCGACGCCGCCGACAAGAACCTGTACGACCTGCCGCCTGAAGAGGCGAAAGAGATCCCACAGGTGTGCGGCAGCCTGAAAGAAGCCCTGGAAGAGCTGGACAAGGGCCGTGCGTTCCTGACCAAGGGCGGCGTGTTCTCCGACGACTTCATCGATGCCTACATCGAGCTGAAATCGGAAGAAGAGATCAAGGTCCGTACCTTCGTGCACCCGCTGGAATACGAGCTGTACTACAGCTGCTGATCTGATCGACGCCCCGCGTCGGTGACATCAGGACGGCCTCCTCAGGGAGGCCGTTTCCATTTCTGCATCGCCCTCATCGACCTGCTGCCTCGCACTGTCGGACTGCAGCACACCGCCACCGCCCACTTCAATTCTCGACTTCCTGCTCGATGCCATCGAGCAGCACCTTGCCTAGGTTTGCGCCAGCAGCCAGCTGTGCAAAACCTGACGAGCGCCCTATGCTCCATATTGGTGCATCGCCAGGCCTGATGCCCCAGCATGCACCCCACTTTGGTTCACATGAATCGGTTAACCAGGGCTTTATGTCCTGAATTAGCGCGAATACAGGCTTTTATGCGCCATTTCCGCTTCTTTTCAGAGCCTTGGTTTGGTTCTTGCATTTTCACCGCATCCAGCACGTCATCCGTGCGCGCCCTGGGCCTTGCCGGGGCGCCAAAAGAGTGCCAACAGAGGTCAACGACGCCTTATGACCATCAGCGATGCACAGCACCGTCTGCTTCTGGACAACCTGACCACGGCCACGCTCCTGCTCAACGCCGAGCTGCGCCTTGAGTACATGAACCCGGCGGCGGAAATGCTCCTGGCCGTCAGTGGCCAGCGCAGCCATGGGCAGTTCATCAGCGAGCTGTTCACCGAATCGACCGAGGCACTCAACTCGCTGCGCCAGGCGGTGGAGCAGGCGCATCCGTTCACCAAGCGCGAAGCCCAGTTGACCTCGCTGACCGGCCAGAGCATCACCGTCGACTACGCCGTCACGCCGATCCTGCACCAGGGCAATACCCTGTTGCTGCTCGAAGTGCACCCGCGTGACCGCCTGCTGCGCATCACCAAGGAAGAGGCCCAGCTGAGCAAGCAGGAAACCACCAAGATGCTGGTGCGCGGCCTGGCCCACGAAATCAAGAACCCGCTGGGCGGCATTCGCGGCGCGGCGCAGCTGCTGGCCCGCGAACTGCCCAACGATGGCCTGCGCGACTACACCAACGTGATCATCGAGGAGGCCGACCGGCTGCGTAACCTGGTCGACCGCATGCTCGGCTCGAACAAGCTGCCGTCGCTGTCGATGACCAACATCCACGAAGTGCTGGAGCGCGTGTGCAGCCTGGTGGAGGCGGAAAGCCAGGGCGGCATCACCCTGGTGCGCGACTACGACCCGAGCCTGCCGGACGTGCTGATCGACCGCGAGCAGATGATCCAGGCCGTGCTCAACATCGTACGCAATGCCATGCAGGCCATTGGCGGGCAGAACGAGCTGCGCCTGGGCCGCATCACCCTGCGCAGCCGCGCCGTACGCCAGTTCACCATCGCCCACGTGCGGCATCGCCTGGTGGCCCGGGTCGAGATCGTCGACAACGGCCCGGGCATCCCCGCAGAACTGCAGGACACCCTCTTCTACCCCATGGTCAGCGGCCGCCCGGACGGTACCGGGCTGGGCCTTGCCATTACCCAGAACATCATCAGCCAGCACCAGGGCCTGATCGAGTGTGAAAGCCACCCCGGCCACACCACCTTCTCGATCTACCTGCCCCTGGAACAAGGAGCCACCGCCTCATGAGCCGAAGTGAAACCGTCTGGATCGTCGATGATGATCGCTCCATCCGCTGGGTCCTGGAGAAAGCCCTGCAGCAGGAGGGCATGACCACCCAGAGCTTCGACAGCGCCGATGGCGTGATGGGCCGCCTGGCACGCCAGCAGCCTGATGTGATCATTTCCGATATCCGCATGCCCGGTGCCAGCGGCCTCGACCTGCTGGCACAGATTCGCGACCAGCATCCGGGCCTGCCGGTCATCATCATGACCGCGCACTCCGACCTGGACAGTGCCGTGGCCTCCTACCAGGGCGGTGCCTTCGAATACCTGCCCAAGCCGTTCGACGTCGACGAGGCGGTGTCGCTGGTCAAGCGCGCCAACCAGCACGCTCAGGAACAGCAAGCGCTGGAGGTGCCCCAGGCACTGGCCCGCACCCCCGAGATCATTGGTGAAGCACCGGCGATGCAGGAGGTGTTCCGCGCCATCGGCCGCCTGAGCCACTCCAACATCACCGTGCTGATCAACGGCGAATCGGGTACCGGCAAAGAGCTGGTGGCCCATGCCCTGCACCGCCACAGCCCGCGCGCGGCTGCGCCGTTCATCGCCCTGAACATGGCGGCGATCCCCAAGGACCTGATGGAGTCCGAGCTGTTCGGCCATGAAAAAGGCGCGTTCACCGGCGCCGCCAACCTGCGCCGTGGCCGCTTCGAGCAGGCCGACGGCGGCACGCTGTTCCTCGACGAAATCGGCGACATGCCCGCCGACACCCAGACCCGCCTGTTGCGCGTTCTGGCCGACGGCGAGTTCTACCGGGTCGGTGGCCACGTGCCGGTGAAGGTCGATGTGCGCATCATCGCCGCGACCCACCAGAACCTGGAAACCTTGGTACAGGCCGGCAAGTTTCGCGAAGACCTGTTCCACCGCCTCAATGTGATCCGCATCCATATCCCGCGCCTGTCCGACCGCCGCGAAGACATCCCGACCCTGGCCCGCCACTTCCTCGGCCGCGCCGCCCAGGAGCTGGCGGTCGAGCCCAAGCTGCTCAAGCCGGAAACCGAAGAGTTCATCCGCAACCTGCCGTGGCCGGGCAACGTCCGCCAGCTGGAAAACACTTGCCGCTGGATCACCGTGATGGCCTCCAGCCGCGAGGTGCTGATCGGCGACCTGCCGCCGGAGTTGCTCAACCTGCCGCAGGACGCAGCGCCGGTGACCAACTGGGAGCAGGCCCTGCGCCAGTGGGCTGACCAGGCCCTGGCCCGAGGCCAGTCGAGCCTGCTGGACAGCGCCGTGCCCAGCTTCGAGCGGATCATGATCGAGACCGCGCTCAAGCACACCGCCGGGCGGCGTCGTGATGCAGCGGTCTTGCTGGGCTGGGGGCGCAATACCCTGACGCGCAAGATCAAGGAGTTGGGGATGAAGGTCGATGGTGGAGACGAAGACGAGGGTGAAGACCACTGATCTTTCGGGTCACCTGTTAGATTTCTGGGGCTGCTTCGCAGCCCTTTCGCGGCACTAGGCCGCTCCTACAGAAAGAACGCAATCGTCTGTAGGAGCGGCCTCGTGCCGCGAAAGGGCCGCAAAGCGGCCCCAGCTATTTCTGGCCTGTTGCACCGATCCTGTGCCCGGCGCACCCGATAAAGGCACAAATCCCCTCGAAACCCGGCCAATTCGCCCTGAAGCCCAGTATTTCCGGGCATTTCAAAACTGGCACGCCCCCTGCAATAACTACTGCAACTCCAGTTTCGGGGGCCTCGGTACAGGCAGGCCGGGATAGCCCCTCTTTTATTCGCAGCAGCAACACCGTTTCGGGGACCCTGGTACAGGCAGGCCGGGAAATCCCCCTTTTATTCGCCACGGCAACCCGCTTTGGGGACCTCGGTACAGGCAGGCCGGGAAATCCCCTCTTTTATTCGTGCAGCCTCACCTGCACCTTCCAGCGCCCGTCGTCCTCAGCACCTGACCATTCCCCTTGCAGGGGGCGCGCGGCGATCAGCGTCAGCAGCAAGCCTTCCTTGCCCTTCTGCACCCGCCAACCCACCGGTTTGCCCTGCAAAAGCAACTGGCCGCGCTGGGCCTTGCCCTCGGCCTGGAACGCCAGCGCCACGGTGCCTTCGACGTTCTCGCCATGCAGCTGGGGTTCTTCGTTGAACCACAGGTCCAGGCCATCCTGCACCACCTCGACCTGCTGCAGCACCCGCTCGTCCGGGGCAGTCAGGCGGCCGATCATCAGGCCCACCATCAAGCCGACGATGGCCAGCGACAGGATCATCTTCGGGAACGCCTTCGAACGCACATCGGGTTCAGGGGTAGAATGCCCGTCATCTTCACGCTTGGAGCCGTGCATGTTTCACGTCATCCTCTTTCAACCTGAAATTCCGCCGAATACCGGCAACATCATCCGCCTGTGCGCCAACAGCGGCTGCGCCCTGCACCTGATCGAACCGATCAGCTTCGAACTGGACGACAAGCGCCTGCGCCGCGCCGGGCTGGATTACCACGAGTATGCCACGCTCAAGCGCCACGAAAGCCTGGCCGGATGCCTGGAAAGCCTGGGCAACCCGCGGCTGTTCGCCTTCACCACCAAAGGCTCGCACCCGTTCCACGAAGTTGCCTATCAACCGGGCGATGCCTTCCTGTTCGGCCCCGAGAGCCGCGGCCTGCCGGCCGAGGTACTGGAAAGCCTGCCGGCGAAGCAGCGCCTGCGTTTGCCGATGCGGCCGGGGTGCCGCAGTTTGAACCTGTCCAACACCGTGGCGGTGACGGTGTACGAGGCGTGGCGGCAGAACGGGTTTGCCGGCAGTTGATGCTTCACCTGAACTGGCCTCTTCGCGGGTAAACCCGCTCCCACAGGTGGAGCTATAACCGGTGGGAGCGGGTTTACCCGCGAAGAGGCCAGTGCAGGCAAACAAAAAAGGGCGACCGAAGTCGCCCTTTTTCATGACCGCTGCAATTACTGCATGGTCGGCACTTCACCGGCTTCCTGCATGCGCTGCATTTCTTGCGCGTACAGGGCGTCGAAGTTGACCGGCGACAGCATCAGCGCCGGGAACGAGCCACGGGTCACCAGGCTGTCCAGGGTCTCACGGGCGTACGGGAACAGGATGTTCGGGCAGAACGCGCCGAGGGTGTGGCTCATCGAGGCCGCGTCGAGGCCTGCGATCAGGAAGATGCCGGCCTGTTGCACTTCGGCGATGAACGCCACTTCTTCACCGTTCTTCACAGTGACCGACAGGGTCAGCACCACTTCATGGAAGTCGCCTTCCAGGGCTTTCTGGCGGGTGTTCAGGTCCAGCGAGACATTCGGCTCCCACTGCTGACGGAAGATCTGCGGGCTCTTCGGAGCCTCGAACGACAGATCGCGCACGTAGATGCGCTGCAGGGAGAACTGTGGGCTGTTGTCTGCAGCCGCGCCGTTGGTCTGTTGGTCAGTCATGGCAGATCCTTATCCTAATGTTTTCGAATGCAGTGCAAAGTCAGGCCGCCAGCAGCGCGTCGAGCTTGCCCGCGCGCTCCAGGGCATAGAGGTCATCGCATCCACCGACGTGCGTACTGCCGATCCAGATCTGCGGTACCGAAGTACGGCCGGCCTTCTGGCTCATTTCGGCGCGCAGCTGCGGCTTGCCGTCGACCTTGATCTCTTCGAACGCCACGCCCTTGCTCTCGAGCAGGTACTTGGCGCGCATGCAGTAGGGGCAGTAGTCGCTGGAGTAGACGATGACGGGCTTCATATCACTTCACCAGGGGCAGGTTATCGGCTTTCCAGCTGGACACGCCACCGCTGAGCTTGGCCGCGGTGTAACCAGCCTTGAGCAGTTCGCGGCAGATGGTGCCGGACTGCTGGCCCATCGCGTCGACGACGATCAGGGTCTTCTCTTTATGTTTTTCCAGCTCGGTCATGCGATTGACCAGCTTGTCCTGCGGGATGTTCACCGCACCGACGATGTGCCCGGCGGAATACTCCTTGGCAGGACGAATATCGATGACCAGCGCCTTGTCGGCGTTGACCAGCGCGGTCAGCTGGCCGTTGCTCAGGCTCTGGCCACCACGACGCACTTCGTTGATCAGCAGCAGGACCAGCAGAACGACGAAGATCGCCACCAGGATGAAGTGATCTGTCGCGAATTGAATCAGGTGAGCAACCATCGGGGGTGTTCCAGGCGATTGAAAATGGCGGCCAGTATACACAGCCCCCCATGACCGCCAAAGCCCGCTGGGCCACCGGCAAAACCGGCTTCATGCTGCATATCCGACAGCGCTGGTCGGACAAGGGGAGGAATATTCGCCGTCGGTGGCGGATTTGCCCTAAAATGCGTGTCTTTATCATCTTTGAACAACCGTGAGTTTGATTGATGACGAGTACGCCTAAACCCTTGGTCCTGATTATCCTGGATGGCTTCGGACACAGCGAAAGCCCCGAATACAACGCCATCTTCGCCGCCAACACACCGGTCTACGACCGCCTGCGCGCCACCCAGCCGCACGGTCTGATCTCGGGGTCCGGCATGGACGTGGGCCTGCCCGACGGGCAGATGGGCAACTCTGAAGTCGGTCACATGAACCTTGGCGCCGGCCGCGTGGTGTACCAGGACTTCACCCGGGTCACCAAAGCCATCCGCGACGGCGAATTCTTCGAAAACCCGGTGCTCGCCGGCGCGGTGGACAAGGCTGTCGGTGCCGGCAAGGCCGTGCATATCCTCGGCCTGCTCTCCGACGGTGGCGTGCACAGCCACCAGGACCACCTGGTGGCCATGGCCGAACTGGCCGCCCAGCGTGGCGCCGAGAAGATCTACCTGCACGCCTTCCTCGACGGCCGCGACACCCCGCCGCGCAGCGCCCAGTCGTCCATCGAACTGCTCGACGCCACCTTTGCCAAGCTGGGCAAGGGCCGTATCGCCAGCCTGATCGGCCGCTACTACGCGATGGACCGCGACAACCGCTGGGACCGCGTACAAGCCGCCTACGACCTGATCGTCGACAGCACCGCCCAATACACCGCCGACAGCGCCGTGGCCGGCCTCGAGGCAGCCTACGCCCGTGACGAGAGCGACGAGTTCGTCAAGGCCACGCGCATCGGCGAAGCGGTCAAGGTCGAGGATGGCGACGCCGTCATCTTCATGAACTTCCGCGCCGACCGTGCCCGCGAGCTGTCGCGGGTGTTCGTCGAGCCTGACTTCAACGAATTCCCCCGCGCCCGCCTGCCGAAACTGGCCGCCTACATCGGCCTGACCCAGTACTCGGCGAAAATCCCGGCGCCAGCGGCCTTTGCCCCGTCCAGCCTGAACAATGTGCTCGGCGAGTACCTGGCGAAGAACGGCAAGACCCAGCTGCGCATCGCCGAAACCGAGAAATACGCCCACGTCACCTTCTTCTTCTCCGGTGGCCGCGAGGAGCCGTTCGAAGGCGAAGAGCGCATCCTGATCCCGTCACCGAAGGTCGCCACCTACGACCTGCAGCCTGAAATGAACGCCCCCGAGGTGACCGACCGCATCGTCGAGGCCATCGAGCAGCAGCGTTTTGACGTGATCGTGGTCAACTATGCCAACGGCGACATGGTCGGCCACACCGGCGTGTTCGAGGCAGCGGTCAAGGCGGTCGAGGCCCTGGACACCTGTGTCGGCCGCATTGTCGAGGCACTGGAAAAGGTCGACGGCGAAGCGCTGATCACCGCCGACCACGGTAACGTCGAACAGATGGAAGACGCCTGCACCGGCCAGGCGCACACCGCCCATACCAGCGAGCCCGTGCCGTTCATCTATGTCGGCAAGCGCAAGGTCAAGGTGCGTGACGGCGGCGTGCTGGCCGACGTGGCGCCGACCATGCTCAAGCTGCTGGGGATGGAAAAGCCTGCAGAAATGACCGGTACCTCAATCCTGGTCGACCTGTAACAGGTCGTGGGAGCGGGCTTGCCCCGCGATAGCGATCGCGGGGCAAGCCCGCTCCCACGAGCATTGCGATCACATTTGCGCATGAATTCCAGACAAACGCCTCGCTGCACATGCCGCGAGGCGTTTTTTTTGCAAGCCCGCGCGGGCATACTAGGCCAGTCTCCATCCTTGGTACGCCCAACCCCATGCTCCGCGCCCTGTTCCTACTCGCCCTGTCATGCCTGCTCGCCCCGGCTTTCGCCGACGAGCGCGCACAGACCCAGCAACAGCTGGACGCCACCCGCCAGGACATTGCCGAGCTGAAGAAGATGCTGGGCAAGCTCCAGGAGGAGAAGTCCGGCGTGCAGAAAGACCTCAAGTCCACCGAGACCGACATCGGCAACCTGGAAAAACAGGTGGAGGCACTGCAGCAAGAACTAAAAAAGACCGAGGGCGAGCTGGAGCGCCTTGATCACGAGAAAAAAAAACTCCAGAGCGCCCGCGTTGAACAACAACGCCTGATTGCCGTCCAGGCCCGTTCGGCCTACCAGAACAACGGCCGCGAGGAATACCTCAAGCTGCTGCTCAACCAGCAGAACCCCGAGAAATTCGCCCGCACCCTCACCTACTACGACTACCTGAGCAAGGCGCGCACCGAACAACTGCGCACCTTCAACGAGACCTTGCGCCAGCTGGCCAACGTCGAGCAGGACATCGGCCGCCAGCAGGAGCAACTGCTCACCCAGCGCGCCGACCTCGACAGCCGCCGCCAGGCGCTGGTCGGCGAACGCGACAAGCGCCAGCAGGTACTGGCCAAGCTCAACAGCGACATGAAAGAGCGCGATCAGAAGCTGCAGTCCCGCGAGCAGGACCAGGCCGACCTGGGCAAAGTGCTCAAGACCATCGAGGAAACCCTGGCACGCCAGGCCCGCGAGGCGGAAGAAGCACGCCAGCGCGCCCTGCTTGCCAAGCAGGAAGAAGAAAAGCGCCGCAAGGAACAGGCACTGGCCGCCGCCGCGCGCAACCAGCAAGCGGAACCGGAAGAGCCCCCGAAAAAGGCCCGCACCACGCTTGGCCCGGTGGTTTCCAGCGACGGCGCCAGCTATGGCGGTGCATTTTCCGCCGCCCGGGGAAAACTTCCATGGCCAGTCAATGGTCGACTGCTGGCACGCTTCGGTGACATGCGCGGCAGCGATGCCCGGGCCAAGTGGGATGGCGTGATGATCAGCGCCAGCGCCGGTACCCAGGTACGCGCCGTACACGGCGGACGCGTGGTATTCGCCGACTGGTTGCGCGGCGCCGGGCTTCTGGTCATTCTCGACCACGGCAATGGTTACCTGAGCCTGTACGGCCACAACCAGAGCCTGCTCAAGAGCGCCGGCGACATCGTCAAGGCCGGCGAAGCCATCTCCACTGTCGGCGACAGCGGCGGCCAGGACAGCGCCGGTTTGTACTTCGCGATTCGCCAGCAGGGACGGCCCACCGACCCTGCGCAATGGTGCCGAGGTTAGTGGCCTGTGTGGCTGATTACCTTGCTCGAGTTCGAGTCCAAGGGTTTGCCAGGAATGGCAACGAAGTTGAGCAAGTAAATCAGCTACACAGGTCACCAGGCACCGACTACTTTTACGGCGCGGCGCGTGAAAACGCCGGGCCGATGCTCCCGAAAGGGGCGCCTACAGGATCAGGAGTTCGTTCGACATGCTGCACTCGCCTCGCCTCACCCAGCTGGCCCTGACCATTGCCCTGGTCATCGGCGCGCCCCTGGCGCTCGCCGCCGAGCCGGCCAAGCCTGCCGCTGCCGCCAAGCCGGCCACGGTACCGGCCACCGAGGTGACCGCCAAGGCGCCACTGCCGCTTGAGGAGCTGCGCACCTTCGCCGAGGTCATGGACCGCATCAAGGCCGCGTACGTAGAACCCGTCGACGACAAGACCCTGCTGGAAAACGCCATCAAGGGCATGCTCAGCAACCTCGACCCGCACTCGGCCTACCTCGGCCCTGAAGACTTCCAGGAGCTGCAGGAGAGCACCAGCGGCGAATTCGGTGGCCTGGGGATCGAAGTCGGCCAGGAAGACGGCTTCATCAAGGTCGTCTCGCCGATCGACGACACCCCGGCCTCCCGCGCCGGTGTGCAGGCCGGTGACCTGATCGTCAAGATCAACGGCGCCCCGACCCGTGGCCAGACCATGACCGAAGCAGTCGACAAGATGCGCGGCAAGGTCGGTGAGAAGATCGTCCTCACGCTGGTGCGCGACGGCGGCACGCCGTTCGACGTGACCCTCACCCGCGCGGTGATCCAGGTCAAGAGCGTGAAGAGCCAGCTGCTGGAGAACGACTACGGCTATATCCGCATCACCCAGTTCCAGGTCAAGACTGGCGAAGAGGTGGGCAAGGCTCTGGCCAAGCTGCGCAAGGACAACGGCAAGAAGCTGCGCGGCGTGGTGCTCGACCTGCGCAACAACCCCGGCGGCGTGCTGCAAGCCGCGGTGGAAGTGGCCGACCACTTCCTCACCAAAGGCCTGATCGTCTATACCAAAGGCCGCATCGCCAACTCCGAGCTGCGCTTCTCGGCCGACCCGGCCGACGCCAGCGAGGGCGTACCGCTGGTGGTCCTGATCAACGGCGGCAGCGCCTCGGCTTCGGAGATCGTCGCCGGTGCCCTGCAGGATCAGAAACGCGCCGTGCTGATGGGCACCGACAGCTTTGGCAAGGGCTCGGTGCAGACCGTGCTGCCGCTGGCCAACGACCGCGCGCTCAAGCTCACCACCGCGCTGTACTTCACCCCCAACGGTCGCTCGATCCAGGCCCAGGGCATCGTCCCCGACATCGAAGTGCGCCCGGCCAAGCTCACCGCCGAAACCGACACCGAAAACTTCAAGGAAGCCGACCTGCAGGGCCACCTGGGCAACGGCAACGGCGGCGCCGACCGCCCGACCGGCAGCGCCAAGCGCAAGGAGCGCCCGCAGGACAACGACTTCCAGCTCAGCCAGGCCCTCAGCCTGCTCAAGGGCCTGAACATCACTAAGGGCGAATAAGCACACCCCATGCGTTACCTGCTGTCCCTGCTGTTCTGCCTGCTGGCCGGCGCCGCACACGCGGCCCCGGCCAAGGCCTACCTGAGCATCATCATCGACGACCTCGGCCAAAGCAGCGAGCGCGACCAGCGCACCCTCGCCCTTCCCGGCCCGGTCACGATGGCGATCATGCCCGACACGCCCCACGCCAGCGACTTCGCCCGCCAGGCCCACAAGGCCGGCAAGACGGTGATCCTGCACATGCCCATGGACCCGGCCACCGGCCCCTATGCCTGGCACCCCGGCACTCCCATCGAAGAACTGGCCCGGCGCCTGGACGCCGCGCTGGCCAAGGTGCCGTACGCCGCGGGCATCAACAACCACATGGGCAGCCGCATGACGGCACAACGTGAACCCATGGCCTGGCTGATGGGCGAACTGCAGCAACGCCACCTGTTCTTCGTCGACAGCCGCACCAGCGCCGCCACCGTGGCGGCGGCCGAGGCCCAGCGCATCGGCCTGGCGCATGTGTCGCGGGATGTATTTCTGGATGACGTGCGCACGCCAGAGGCCATCGCCGCCCAGTTGCAGCAAGGCATCGCGCTCGCCCGCAAGCAGGGCTCGGCGGTGCTGATCGGGCATCCTTACCCACAGACGCTGCAAGTGCTGGAAAGCGCGATGCCCAGTCTCAAACACCAAGGCATCGAGCTGATTCCATTGCGCCAGATGATCGCCGAACGCAGTAACAGGGCGATGCCGGCACATGGCCGACAGGGCGTGTATCAGAACCGCTGAAGGCCGGTAGCACAGGCACTTGCCTGCTGTAAGTGCGCGCCAGCTCTTCACTCGAAGGGAATCAGGCCCTCGACATCCGCCCAGCGCAGATTGCCGCGATAGATGGCCAGCAGCTCACCGCTGCTGGTAGCCGCGCGCAGCTGTGCCTCTCGCCCCAGCGTGCGCTGCGCCCACAGTTTGAGATGCCCCTTGCTGAACTGCCGCACAGGCGCGTCGGCGGCCGGGTAATGGAAGTGTGCTTCCCATAACCCCGCACCCTTGGCCTTGCCGGGCGCAGGCACGCGCCGAATCTCGAACACGTCGAGAAAATCACTGGCCTCCAGTGGCTTGCGGGTCACGGTCCGAGTGATCCGGACCTGCTCCTGTTCAACCAGGAACCTGAGGCTGCCGGCCGAAGGATGGCTGGTCGAGGTGTAAGTGGAAATCAGGTAGTCCCGCTGCACCGACTCCAGGCGCTCGATGTCGTCGGCCAGACGACTGCCGAACTCGCTTTCGATGCCAGCCCGCTTCAGCAGCTTCCCGGCCTCCTCCAGCTGGCTGACATGATTGTCGATGATGGTGCGGATACCAAACGGGTCCTCTGCCTTGGCATACTGGCGCACCAGGCGAATCACACCGTCGACCTGCTTCAACGCGGCCCTGGCCCTCCCTCTGGCGAAACCGGCATCGACCGTTACCTCGGTGCCTTGCTCCTGCTCCACAGCAGGACGTTGCTCGACGAACGTATCGCCGTCCTGACGGAACGTGCGCAGCACCTGCTGACCCGTGACATCATGCTGCTGGACAACCCGCTCGCCAGAAACCTCGACTTCCTCGCCCACCACGCTGCGCCCGTCATAGGTGCGCGCCATGCGCAAGGTGCCAGGGCGCTGGGCATACAAACGCGTCCTGGGCTGCGCCGGAATCGATAGCTCAAGCTCGCGCACCACCTGCGCCAGCAGCTGCTCGGCCTGGCTGGTCAGCCTGTGCAGCACGTCCTTGTATTGCGCGACCTTGGCATCTACCAACAGCTCGGGAGATGTTTCGGCCAGATAATCCAAGCGTGCCCGGGTACTCCGGTAGGTATCCAAGGTGCTGCTCAGCACCTGCTGTTGCGTGGTCAATGGCAGGCCGTCGGCAGTGATCAACTCTTCATGGGCGGCGCCTGCGCTCTTGAGCTCGTCACCCGCCAGATAATCCAGCGCCTGGATCAGTTCCCGCTCGTCCACCGGGGCAGCACGCCCCAGGCTCAGTTCACCAAGATCCAGCAAGCTGCGCAGGCGCAAGCCGACACCGCTGACCTTGCGGCTATCTTGCAGAAACTTCAGGACTGCACGCTTCTCCACCCTCGCATCGAGCGCCGCATCCCAGAGCACCAGACCGTCTTTCTGCAAGCTCTCGATCAGCACATCCAGCACCTCGGACACTTCGATCAGATCCAGCTGCCAGCTCAGCACCTTTTCCAACTGCGCCCTGGCAAACCGATAGTGCTGCAGCTCTTCTGCACTCTCAGGCTTGGCGACCATACCATCGAGCACATCAGGCAGATCGGCTTCGTTCACCTGCATCACGGTCTCGTTGTAGAACCCCACGCCGTAATCGATCAACTCATGGCGTATGATGCCGCGCTGACGGGGAAGCACAGCAAACAGCATCTGAGACGCAAAGCGCTGCTCACTCATTGAAGTCAGCACGTCATCCAACCTTATGGTGCAGTCCACCAACTTCTTGAGGTCATCCAGGGAAAGCGCCTTCGCACTGGCAACTTCCCCCTGGACACTGGCAATCCGCTCATCGAACTTCGCTGCCAGGCTCGGATCGGTGATCGACTCGGCAAGCTGGCGCAGCCGGTCGAGTTCCGCTTCCTTGGCCCTGGCCTTGTCCTTGCTCGCCTCGAAGAAACCACCCAGGGTGTTGCGTTCTGCAAGCAACCCGTTCTGGCGCTGGTTCAACTGCTCGAAATCGCTCTGGTTCTTCTTTTGCGCCAGCTCCCGACGACTCTTAGGCCCGCCCCCCGCCAGTCGCAGCGCGGTATCGATGCGCCAGTTTCCCTGCTCCCGGACAAGCCAGGGCCCATGCTCATCCTGCGGCCCCACGATGCGTGCAGCGCTTCCCTGCAATTGGATCTGGTAGGTATCACCGGCAAGGATGACGCATTGCCGGCCCTGCACCTGATAGACCCCCGAGGCATCCGGCGAAACACCCGTCAGTTCCACGGCCGAAGCCAGACGGCGAAGCGACGTACGCTGCTCGGAGGTCAGCACATTGACCCCCTGTGCGCCTCGCCAGGAGAAATCCAGCACCTGGCTCGAACGATCGGCCAGCTGGGACGCCTCGTTTTGTACGGGCATTACCGCCAGCGCGCTGTCAGTGCCGGCCAAGGCAAGCCGTGGCAGTGGTTTCGTCAAGGGCGCCGGCCCGACAAGGTCGACCGTCGGCAAGCGTACATGGGCCAGCGCCATGCCCAGATTCAGCAGCGCATCCACCACCGCCGCGCTGCGCTCGAACTCGCTGCCTTCGGTGAATGCCTGCGTATCGTGCACAACCCCCAGCACCGACTGCGCCAGCCAGGCGACCGTGGCAATCGGCCCGCGCAACAACAACGTGGCCACATCGAACAGCAACCAGGCGCCCCGCTGTAACAGGGCCCAGCGGCTCAGGCGAGTAGAGACCGATTGCCGCCCGGCCAACTCAACCAGCAAGCGGCGATTGGCGTCGTACATCAGCCGGTCGACTTCCACGACCCAAGGCATCCGGGCCAAGGTCGGCGGATCTGCCCGGGCCGGTAACAGCGAGGCATCGACGATCGGCGTCCCCAGGTGTGGTTCGTAGAACCCGCCATGGTCGTATACCGCGCGAGCCTGGGGATCGAGCCATTGCAGGACACTTTCGCGCAGCGCCTGATCGTCGCCAACCGCGGCCATCAGCGCCTCGAACCCCGAAAACTCGGTCAAGGCCTGCTGGCCGTACAGCGGCCGATAAAGGACCAACGAAAACGGCTCGACCGAGTGCAGCACGAACATGCCCATGACCAGATCCGGGGCCGGATGATCCTCCGCGCGCTGGAACGCCAGCGGCATCAGCGTGGTTCTGGGGCGCTGGGCATCTACCCGCCCGGCACAATAGTCGACGATTGCTTGCAGGCCTGCCTCGCTCAGCATGCCGCCCAGCTTGGCACTGAGGGCACTGAACAGCAGAGAGCAGCGCCATTCGCGGGCAAAGCGGGTGACCCGCTCTGGCTGCAGGGCAGGGTCGAGCTGCTCGGCCACATAGGTGGGGTAGCGACCGCCGATATCGACGCGCTCGACCAGTGATCGCAGATAGTCGACAGTCAACCAGGGGGCGATCTGTTGCCCGTCGCGATGCTCGATTTTCGTGATCAGCGCATCGCCCAGCCCGCTGAGGTTACCGATGGCGAACTCGGTCAGGGTGATGCTGCGGGTTTCGACGACGCCATCTCCAGGGCCCACACCCGCCCCTCCGGGCACGCCTCGCGCAGTGGTCAGGGTCAGCAGCAGGTCGTCGGCGCAGTAGCTCGCTGCATCGGGTCGATCCAACAGCATCTGCTGCCTGAGTTGCGTTTCGGTGTAGCTGTACAGGTCTTCGACACCCTCGAGGGCAGAGCTGCCCTGCGACTCCGCCTGCGCCAACGCCAGCTCGAACAACCCGCGCTGGAACGCAAATTTATCTTGCGCCTGCGCGCGGTAGAGCCCAAATGGCGTCGAGGCGCTGGCCTCGTCCGCAGCGTGATAACCCGCGACGAACCACTGTGCCGGGTCGCTGGAGCTCGAATAGAACTGCTCCAGCGACGCCGTATCATCGAACGTCGAAACCTGCCAGCGATCCACCTGGCCCAGCATGCGCTCAAGCAACAGGCTGCACTGCACGGCAAACACGTCGCCCGTGCATTCATGGCGCCGCCAAGTCAACGAGGTAAAACGCTGGGTCTCGGCCAACTCATCGCGCAATGCCGTGGCGAAGGCATCGTAGCCGGAAAACCCTTTGATCACCCCGCTGGGTGCGCACCACAGCAGCTGCTCGCCTTCGTCCCACTCGCCGCGCACGAGCAGTTGCGTCTGCAGAAGGTTGACGCTGTCAGCGCCATCATTCAGTTGCACCTCGACGCTGAACACCAAGGGTAGCTGCGCCCCACCCTTGAGCAGCCCCAACACGCAGTCACGTTGCTGGGCATCGAGGTCCTGCAGGGGCAGGCTTTGCAACAGGGTCGACTTGATGACCTGCGCAAGCCAGCGATCCCGGCTGACGCCATGGAAGCCGACGGCCGCCCAATAGTCGACCTGGGCCTGGCGAAACCGCTCTGGCAGCGTCGACACCAGTTGGTTCAGCTCGGCCAGTACGCCGTCCGCAGCTACCGAGGTGAATTCCAACGGCTCACCGGCGGTATTGCGCATGAAGTACGGCAGTGCAACTCGGACATAGAAACTGCCACCTGCCAACCCCATCGCCTCCAGCTTGCAGCCCTGACGCAGGGCATCGAGCAAGGCATCGACCAGTGGCCGAGAGAACCAGGAATCATAAGGGCGGTACTGGCCAGTGACAGCCCCGTCGTAGGGTATGTCCAGGATGACTGGGCCTGCATCCGGCAATTCGGCAGCGGCAATGCTGCCTAGATGCGCGGCAAGCACTTGCAAGGCCTGCTGCGAGGCCAGCTGGCGCAGGGTCGGGCGATCAGCGAACGCCAGCGACACCGCGCGCTGGTAGTCCGGTGTGGTTCTGGTTTCGATTGGCATGCGAGGTCACCCTTGGTGATGAATGAATCACCGAGGGTGCGATTTCGCGAAAGGCGCGAGGCACTACTTAATGCTGCGCAGGTCGCTCGCCCACCGGAACGATCACCGGCCAGAAACGACAGAGGCCCGATTCCTGCGAACCGGGCCTCTGCCTCACAGCAACAGCGATCAGCTGTACACACGCCCCAGCAACTGGCGGTGGCTTTCGAACTGATCCAGCACGTCACGCACGATCTGCTCGCGGGTGAAGCCCATCAGGTCGTATTCCTGGCTGCCGTCGTGCAGGTACACCTCGGCGCGGTAGAAGCGCTGCTGCACCTCTGGCTCGCCTTCGACCGGCGCCTCGCTCGGCGCGGCCAGGTAACCGTCCAGGCTGGCTTCGTAGACGAAGGGGTTACCCTCTTCCATCATCACCCGCAGGCCCATCATGTTGCGCGACTGGCCAACACGGGTCTCGACCTCGAAGCCCAGGGTACGCAGCTGTTCGGCAGCTTCCTTGAGCGCCGGGCTGACCTGCTTGTCCATGAAGCGCTGCACCACGGCCTGGGTCGGCTGCAGGTCCAGCTGGCTCAGGCGCTCGCTGAAACCGCGACGACCACGGGCGGCCAGTTCGGCGCGCTCGCTCTCGACGGCGACGTCCTGCTTCATCGCCTTCATCAGGCCGAACATGAACAGCACCAGCACCACCGAGAACGGCAGGCCCGCCAGCACCACCATGGTCTGCATGGCTTCGAAGTTACCGGCGAACAGCAGGCCGATGGTCACCAGGGTGATCACCACCGACCAGAACACCACCATCCAGTGCGGGGCGTCTTCGTCCACCTTGCCGCCTTTGCACGACAGGTTGGCCATCATCACCGCGCCCGAGTCGGCCGGGGTGAGGAACAGCACGAAGCCGACGAACACCGCCACACCGATGACGATTTTCGACGCCGGGAAGTATTCGAGTAGCTGGTAGATCGACATCGACGGCTGTTCGAGCGCGGTCTTGCCCAGCTCCACGGCGCCCTGGTTGATCACCAGGTCCAGCGCGGTGTTGCCGAAGATCGACAGCCAGGCCAGGGTGAAGCCCAGCGGGATCAGCAGCACGCCGCTGACCAGCTGGCGCACGGTACGGCCCTTGGAAATACGGGCGATGAACATGCCGACGAACGGGCCCCAGGAGATCCACCAGGCCCAGTAGAACACGGTCCACAGGCCCAGCCAGCGCTCGGACTTGTCACCCGCGCCTTCGTAGACATAAAGGTCGAAGGTCTTCAGCACGATGCCGTTGAGGTAATCACCGATGTTCTGCACGAAGGCGTTGAACAGGTGCAGGGTGTTGCCGGCCAGCAGCACGAAGATCAGCAGGCCGCTGAACAGCAGGATGTTCAGGTTGGACAGACGACGAATGCCGTTTTCCACGCCCGACACCGCAGCGATGGTGGCCACGCCGGCCATGGTCAGGATCACCGCCAGCAGGTTGGTCTTGCTGTGGTCCATGCCGAACAGGTACTCGAGGCCCGAGGCCACCTGCATCGAACCAATCCCTAAGTTGGTCACCAGGCCCAGCAGGGTGACGAACATGCCGAAGATGTCCACGGCATGGCCGGCACCGCCCTTGACCCAGCGCTCACCGACCAGCGGGTACAACGCCGAGCGCAGCGCCAGCGGCTGGTTGTGGCGGTAGGCGAAGTAACCCACGGCCAGACCCACCAGGGCGTAGATCGCCCAGCCGTGCAGGCCCCAGTGCAGGAAGGTCAGCTGCAGGCCCTGGCGCGCGGCCTCGAGGCTGGCAGGCGTGCCTTCCGGTGGGTTGAAGTAATGGTCCAGCGGCTCGGACGCGCCGAAGTACAGCAGCGAAATACCGATACCGGAGGAGAACAGCATGCCGGCCCAGGCGCCGTAGCTGAAATCGGGGGTGTCGTCCTTGCCGCCCAGCTTGAGCTTGCCGTAATCGGAGAAGGCCAGGTAAACGACGAACAGCAGGTAACCGCAGATTACCAGCATGTAGTACCAGCCGAAGGTGCGGGTCAGCCATTTCTGGGCGACACCGAGCACCTGGCCGGCGGTTTCGGGTACAGCGATCAGCAAGGCCGTCAGAACGAGGATCAGCAGCGCCGAGGTGAAGAACACCACGCGGTTGACCCGTACCCGCTCGGCAGGGGGGTTGGTTAGGGAGGCAGAACTCATTGCACGAATGCTCCGGGCAGTGCGGCAGTGGAGGCTAAACAGTTATGTCTGACGCAATTGGTGCAATAGCCCTACAGCGTCAGGTGTTATAAAAGGCACCCTGGAAACCGTGATCCCGATTAGAAACGTTGCAAGAAAACAGACGGGTGACCTGTCGCCGACGCGCATCTCCGTTGAGGAGTGTGCGCATTCGCCACAGCCACCAGGCCCGCTCCAAGGGCCGACCGCGCAGCCTGTGACCGCTCGGCAGAATCTGTCTTTGCATCGCTCATGCCCGTCAACGCCTTGTATTCCGGGGGTTACGCGATTTCCTGGGGTGTCAATCCGTGTCCCGTTGACCGCTTGAAAACTGTCAATGGCACAAATTGTCGCAGAGCTTATTCTTTATTGATTGAACGTTCAATCAAAACAAAATAGACTGGCCTTCGCCGAGTCAGCCGCCCGTCGTCTGCTCGCAGGCCTGAGGAGATAGCAAGATGCCCAAGGTCGGTATGCAACCCATCCGCCGCCAGCAGTTGATCGAAGCCACCTTGCAGGCGGTCGATCAGGTCGGACTGGGGGACGCCAGCATTGCGCTGATTGCCCGTTTGGCCGGCGTGTCGAACGGCATCATCAGTCACTACTTTCAGGACAAGAACGGCCTGATCGCAGCGACGATGGGCTACATCATGAGCATGCTCAACGAAGGCGTGGCCGCACGTCGCCAGGCCCTGACGGACGACAGCCCGCGCGCTCACCTGAAGGTGATCATCGAAGGCAACTTCGATGCGAGCCAGGTGAACGGCCCGGCAATGAAAACCTGGCTGGCCTTCTGGGCCTCCAGCATGCACCAGCCGTCTTTGCACAGGTTGCAGCGGATCAACGATCACCGCCTGTATTCCAACCTGTGCTGCCAGTTCCGCCGCGCCCTGCCGCTCTACCATGCGCGCAAGGCTGCCCGCGGGCTGGCGGCCCTGATCGACGGCCTCTGGTTGCGTGGCGCCTTGTCGGGTGACGCATTCGACACCGACCAGGCGATACGGATTGCTTACGAATACATGGATCTACAACTGGCTAAACAGCACACCCTGGACACCAACGGACCAGGCCGCTGAACCACCGCGCACAGCCACTGGCCAACCGGCAGGAGCGTGACGCGGCAGCCAACCACACACTGCACTTGCGAGGACACTATGGCCCGTTTCGGAACGCAAAAACTCTACATTGATGGCGCTTACGTCGACGCTGGCAGCGATGCCACCTTCGAAGCCATCAACCCGGCCACCGGCGAAGTCCTCGCCCACGTGCAGCGCGCCACCCAGGCGGACGTCGAGAAGGCCGTCGAAAGCGCCGAACGCGGCCAGAAAGTCTGGGCCGCCATGACTGCCATGCAGCGTTCGCGCATCCTGCGCCGCGCCGTCGACATCCTGCGCGAGCGCAACGACGAGCTGGCCCAGCTGGAAACCCTGGACACCGGCAAGTCGTACTCCGAAACCCGCTACGTCGACATCGTCACCGGCGCCGACGTGCTGGAGTACTACGCAGGCCTGGTACCGGCCATCGAAGGCGAGCAGATCCCGCTGCGCGAATCGTCCTTCGTCTACACCCGCCGCGAGCCGCTGGGCGTGACCGCCGGTATCGGCGCGTGGAACTACCCGATCCAGATCGCCCTGTGGAAATCCGCCCCGGCCCTGGCCGCCGGCAACGCGATGATCTTCAAGCCATCGGAAGTCACCTCGCTGACCACCCTGAAACTGGCCGAGATCTACACCGAAGCCGGCCTGCCGAACGGCGTGTTCAACGTCCTGACCGGCAGCGGCCGCGAAGTCGGCACCTGGCTGACCGAGCACCCGCGCATCGAGAAAGTCTCGTTCACCGGCGGCACCACCACCGGCAAGAAAGTCATGGCCAGCGCCTCGAGCTCGACGCTCAAGGAAGTCACCATGGAGCTGGGCGGCAAGTCGCCGCTGATCATCTGCGCCGACGCCGACCTGGACAAGGCCGCCGACATCGCCATGATGGCCAACTTCTACAGCTCCGGTCAGGTCTGCACCAACGGCACCCGCGTGTTCATCCCCGCCTCGATGAAAGCGGCCTTCGAAGCCAAGATCGCCGAGCGCGTTGCCCGCATCCGCGTCGGCAACCCGGAAGACGAGAACACCAACTTCGGCCCACTGGTCAGCTTCGCCCACATGGAAAGCGTGCTGGGCTACATCGCCAAGGGCAAACAAGAAGGTGCCCGCGTGCTGTGCGGCGGCGAGCGTCTGACCGAGGGTGAATTCGCCAAGGGCGCGTTCGTCGCCCCGACCGTGTTCACCGACTGCACCGACGACATGACCATCGTCAAGGAAGAGATCTTCGGCCCAGTGATGAGCATCCTCAGCTACGAGACCGAGGAAGAAGTCATCCGCCGTGCCAACGACACCGAATACGGCCTGGCCGCCGGTGTCTGCACCAACGACATCAGCCGCGCCCACCGCATCATCCACCAGCTGGAAGCCGGCATCTGCTGGATCAACGCCTGGGGCGAGTCGCCGGCAGAAATGCCGGTTGGCGGCTACAAGCAGTCGGGCGTCGGCCGTGAGAACGGCGTCAGCTCGCTGGCTCAATACACTCGCATCAAGTCGGTCCAGGTCGAGCTGGGCGGCTACAACTCGGTCTTCTAAGGCCCTGTCCCGCCACGCCCGTGCCCTTGCGCACGGGCGTTCCCGCTCCCTGATCACCGCCAAACGAGGGTACTTTCATGTCCCATGAATTCGATTACATCATCGTCGGTGCCGGCTCCGCCGGTAACACCCTGGCCACCCGCCTGACCGAAGACGCCAGCGTCACCGTCCTGCTGCTGGAAGCCGGCGGCCCCGACTACCGCTTCGACTTCCGCACCCAGATGCCGGCCGCCCTGGCCTTCCCGCTGCAGGGCCGCCGCTATAACTGGGCCTACGAGACCGACCCGGAGCCGCACATGGACGGCCGCCGCATGGAATGTGGCCGCGGCAAGGGCCTGGGTGGCTCTTCGCTGATCAACGGCATGTGCTACATCCGCGGCAACGCCATGGACTTCGACGGCTGGGCTGAACTGCCAGGCCTCGAGGACTGGACCTACCTGGACTGCCTGCCGTACTTCCGCAAAGCGGAAACCCGCGACATCGGCCCCAACGACTACCACGGCGGCGAAGGCCCGGTCAGCGTTGCCACGCCTAAGGCCGGCAACAACCCGCTGTTCCACGCCATGGTCGAAGCCGGCGTGCAAGCCGGCTACCCGCGCACCGAAGACTTGAACGGCTACCAGCAGGAAGGCTTCGGCCCGATGGACCGTTCGGTGACCAAGAACGGCCGCCGCTCCAGCACCGCCCGTGGTTACCTGGACCAGGCCAAGAAGCGCCCGAACCTGACCATCGTCACCCACGCCCTGAGCGACCGCGTGCTGTTCGACGGCAAGCGTGCCGTTGGCGTGACCTACCTGGTTGGCGACAGCGAAGAGCGCGTCGAAGCCCGTGCGCGCAAGGAAGTCATCGTCAGCTCCGGCGCCATTGCCTCGCCGCAGCTGCTGCAGCGTTCCGGCGTCGGCCCGCGCGCCCTGCTGGAAAGCCTCGACATCCCGGTCGTGCACGACCTGCCGGGCGTCGGCGAGAACCTGCAGGACCACCTGGAGCTGTACCTGCAGTACGCCTGCACCCAGCCGGTATCGCTGTACCCATCGCTGCTGTGGTGGAACCAGCCGGCCATTGGCGCCGAGTGGATGTTCAACGGCACCGGCATCGGCGCCAGCAACCAGTTCGAGGCCGGTGGTTTCATCCGTACTCGCCCTGAGTTCAAGTGGCCGAACATCCAGTACCACTTCCTGCCGGTAGCGATTAACTACAACGGCTCCAACGGCGTGAAAGAGCACGGTTTCCAGGCGCACATGGGCTCCATGCGCTCGCCGGCCCGTGGTCGCATCCAGGCCAAGTCGAAGAACCCGCGCCAGCACCCGAGCATCCTGTTCAACTACATGTCCACCGAGCAGGACTGGCAGGAGTTCCGCGACGGCATCCGCCTGACCCGCGAAATCATGGCCCAGCCGGCGCTGGACCCGTACCGCGGTCGTGAGATCAGCCCGGGCGCCCACGTGCAAACCGATGAAGAGCTGGACAAGTTCATCCGTGAGCACGCCGAAACCGCCTTCCACCCGTCCTGCTCGTGCAAGATGGGCACCGACGACATGGCGGTAGTGGATGGCGAAGGCCGCGTGCATGGCATGCAGGGCCTGCGTGTGGTCGACGCATCGATCATGCCGCTGATCATCACCGGCAACCTCAACGCCACCACGATCATGATCGCCGAGAAAATCTCCGACAAGATCCGTGGCCGCAAGCCGCTGGCGCGCAGCACCGCCAAGTACTACGTGGCGGGCGATGCACCGGTGAAGGGCAAGCCGATGCGTGAAGTGAAGCAGGCGTAAGCCTGCTCCGGCCCCTTCGCGGGTAAACCCGCTCCCACAGGTTCCGCACTGCCCTTGAGGCCAGTGATCTCCCTGTGGGAGCGGGTTCACCCGCGAAGGGCCCGCATAGGCAACACAAGAAAAGGCACCTCTCGAGGTGCCTTTTTTACATCTGCAGAAACGCTTTACAGGCTGCCAATTCATCAGGTTAGAATCGATTGGCACGCGACCTGCTAGTTCACGGCTGCACGTCCCTCATTCCCCGCTGTCCCGGAGTACCTGCCTTTGGATGCAAGCACCATCAACAGCCTGTTCTTGATCGGCGCATTGCTGGTGGGTGCAAGTATCCTGGTCAGCTCGCTGTCATCGCGCCTAGGCATCCCGATCCTGGTCATCATCCTCGCCGTCGGCATGGTCGCTGGCGTGGATGGCGGCGGCATCATCTTCAACAACTACCCGACCGCCTACCTGGTGGGCAACCTGGCGCTGGCGGTGATCCTGCTCGACGGCGGCCTGCGCACCCGGGTAGCCAGCTTTCGCGTAGCCTTGTGGCCGGCGCTGTCGCTGGCCACGGTGGGCGTGATGATCACCACCGCGCTGACCGGCATGGTCGCCGCCTGGCTGTTCAACCTGAGCATGATCCAGGGCCTGCTGATCGGCGCCATCGTCGGCTCCACCGACGCCGCAGCGGTGTTCTCGCTGCTCGGCGGCAAGGGCCTCAACGAACGGGTCACGGCCACCCTGGAAATCGAGTCGGGCAGCAACGACCCGATGGCGGTGTTCCTCACCGTCACCCTGATCGACATGATCGCCAGCGGCCAGACCGGCCTGCACTGGAGCCTGCTCACCCACCTTTTGCGCGAATTCGGCATCGGTACGCTGCTGGGCCTGGGCGGCGGCTGGCTGATGCTGCAGCTGGTCAACCGCATCAACCTGGCCGGCGGCCTGTACCCGATCCTGGTGATAGCCGGCGGCCTTGCGGTGTTCTCGCTGACCAACGCCCTGCACGGCAGCGGCTTCCTCGCCGTCTACCTGTGCGGCCTGGTGCTGGGCAACAAGCCGGTGCGCAGCCGCCACGGCATCCTGCACATGCTCGACGGCATGGCCTGGCTGGCGCAGATCGGCATGTTCCTGGTGCTGGGCCTGTTGGTCACGCCCCACGACCTGCTGCCCATCGCCCTGCCGGCACTGGGCCTGGCGCTGTGGATGATCGTGGTTGCAAGGCCGCTGTCGGTGGTCGCCGCGCTGCTGCCGTTCAAGGCCTTCCATGGCCGTGAAAAGGGCTTCATCAGCTGGGTCGGCCTGCGCGGCGCGGTACCGATCATCCTCGCGGTGTTCCCGCTGATGGCCGGGCTGCCGGACGCGCAGCTGTTCTTCAACCTGGCGTTCTTCATCGTGCTGGTGTCGCTGCTGGTGCAAGGCACCAGCCTGCCGTGGATGGCCAAGCTGCTCAAGGTCACGGTACCGCCAGACCCGGCACCGATTTCGCGCTCGGCGCTGGAAGTGCACATCACCAGCGAGTGGGAGCTGTTCGTCTACCGCCTGGGCGCCGAGAAATGGTGCATCGGCGCCGCCCTGCGCGAACTGAAGATGCCCGAGGGCACGCGCATCGCCGCGCTGTTTCGCAGCGAACAACTGCTGCACCCCTCAGGCAGTACCGTCCTGGAGGTTGGCGACATGCTCTGCGTGATCGGCCACGAACACAACCTGCCGGCGCTGGGCAAGCTGTTCAGCCAGGCACCGCAACGCGGCCTGGACCTGCGTTTCTTCGGAGACTTCGTGCTCGAAGGCGATGCCGAACTGGGCGCGGTGGCCGCACTTTATGGCCTGAAACTCGACGGCCTGGACGCGAAAATGCCGCTGGCGCAGTTCATCCGACAGAAGGTCGGAGGCGCTCCAGTAGTAGGCGACCAGATCGAATGGCACGGCACGATCTGGACCGTCGCGGTCATGGACGGGAACAAGATCCAGAAAGTCGGCGTCAGATTCCCGGAAGGTACCCGGCCTGGCCCCGGCTTGTTCCTCTAAACTCCGATTTGCCCCGAAGCACAAGAATCCTGCCTATGTCCCTGCGCCATTACTGCCGCGCAGCCCTGCTGGGGCTGTGCCTGACCCTCTCGTTCGCGGCCACCGCGGCGGAAGTCCCGACCACCTCGGGCGTCCAGAACAGCCTCGACAAGATCGCCGAGCGCAAGCTGCCCGAAGCCGAACAGAAAGCCGTGCAGCAAGTGCTGGAGCAGACCCTGGCGCTGCTGGCCAGCAAGGAGGACAGCGAGCAGAAGCTCGAAGCCCTCAAGCAGCAACTGGCCACTGCCCCCCAGGAAACCCGCGACAGCCAGCGCGAGCTGATCAAGCTCAAGGGCGCCAGCGCCCTACCCGTGGCCCAACGCTACGCCAACCTTACGGTGCCGCAGCTCGAACAGATGCTCAGCGAGCGCAGCACCCAGCAGGGCGAGCTGCAAAAAGCCCTGTCCGAAGCCAACAGCCTGATCATCAACTCGCAGACCCGGCCCGAACGGGCCCAGGCCGAGATCAGCAGCAACCAGACCCGCGCCCAGCAGATCAACAACAGCCTTAAGAGCGGCAAGGACGGCGGCAAGGCGCTGACCAGCGACCTGCGCAACCAGCTCAACGCCGAGCTGGCCTCGCTCAACGCCCTGACCCTGCTGCGTCGCCAGGAACTGGCCGCCAACAGCCTGCTGCAAGACCTGGGCAACGCCCGTCACGACCTGCTGATCGCCCGCGCCGCGCGGCTGGAGCAAGAGATCCAGGACCTGCAGACGCTGATCAACGACAAGCGCCTGGCCCAATCCCAGCAGGCCGTCACCCAGCAGTCGATCGAAGCGCAGAAGGCCGGCGGCAGCACCGTGCTGGCCAACGAGAGCACCGCCAACCTCAAACTGTCGGATTACCTGCTCAAAAGCACCGACCGCCTGAACGAGCTGACCCAGCAGAACCTCAGGACCAAGCAGCAGCTGGACAGCCTGACCCAGGCCGACCAGGCGCTGGACGAGCAGATCAACGTGCTCAAGGGCAGCCTGCTGCTGTCAAAGATCCTCTACAAGCAGAAGCAGGCCCTGCCGCACCTGAAAGTCGACCGCGACCTGGCCGACCAGATTGCCGATATCCGCCTGTACCAGTTCGAGATCAACCAGCAACGCGAGCAGATGAGCAGCCCATCCAGCTATGTGGACAAGCTGCTGGCCAACCAGCCGCAGGAAGACGCCACACCGCAGTTGCGCAAGGCCCTGCTGGAAGTGGCGATCACCCGCGGCGACCTGCTCGAACGCCTGAACCGCGAACTCTCCGCGCTGCTCAACGAATCGATCACCCTGCAACTGAACCAGAAGCAACTGCTCAGCACCGCCCAGAACCTGCGCACCACCCTGGATGAGCAGATGTTCTGGATCCCCAGCAACAAGCCGCTGGACTGGGAATGGCTGCGCTTCGTGCCGGAGCGCCTGGCCGAGCAGGTCGCCAGCCTGCCCTGGGGCTCGGGGATCAAGGAGCTGGCCGACGGCCTCAGCCAGCGCCCGCTGCTGTTCCTGCCGCTGCTGCTGGTGATCGGCGCCCTGCTGTGGCGACGCAAGTATCTGTATCAGCGCCTGGGCAAGGTTCACCAGGACATCGGCCACTTCAAACGTGACAGCCAGTGGCACACGCCCCAGGCGATCCTGATCAACATCCTCCTGGCCATGCCGGTGGCCCTGGGCCTGGCGCTCGGCAGCTACGCCCTGCAGATCGATGCCCGCGGGCAGAACGCCAACCTCGGCGCCGCACTCTGGCAACTGGCCCAGGCCTGGCTGGTGTTCTACACCGCCTACCGCATCCTCGCCCCGGGCGGCGTGGCCGAAATCCACTTCCGCTGGCACAAGCCGCAGGTCGAGTTCCTGCGTGGCTGGGTGCGCCGGCTGGGCACCGTGGTGCTGGCCCTGGTGGGCGTGGTGGCGGTGGCCGAGCACCAGCCCTCGGCACTGGCCGACGACGTGCTGGGCATCGGCGTGGTGCTGGCCTGCTATGCCCTGATGGCCTGGCTGCTCAGCCGCCTGCTGCTGAGCAGCCCGGCGCACCGCGACACCTCGCTGTTCCGCCGCGCGGTCGGGGTGGCCTTCACCGCCCTGCCCATCGCCCTGTTCGTGGCGGTGTGCTTCGGCTACTACTACACCGCGCTCAAACTCACCGACCGCCTGATCTACACCCTCTATCTGCTGCTGTTCTGGCTGGTGATCGAGGCCGCCTTCGTGCGTGGCCTGTCGGTGGCGGCACGGCGCCTCGCCTACCAGCGCGCCCTGAGCAAACGCCAGGCGGTCAAGGAAGGCCTGGACGGCGAGGTACCGGTCGAAGAGCCGACCCTGGACATCGAGCAGGTCAACCAGCAGTCCCTGCGCCTGATCCGCCTGGCCCTGCTGGGGGGGTTCATCGCCGGCCTGTACTGGGTGTGGGCGGACCTGATTTCGGTGTTCTCCTACCTCAACAACTTCACCCTCTACGAATACACCAGCGGCACTGGCGCCGCCGCCAGCATGGTGCCGATCAGCCTCGGCGACCTGCTGGGGGCACTGGTGATCGTCGGCATCACCTTCGCCCTGGCCGGCAACTTGCCGGGCCTGCTCGAAGTGCTGGTGCTGTCGCGGCTGAACCTGGCCCAGGGCAGCGCCTACGCCACCACCACGCTGCTGTCGTACATCATCGTCGGGGTCGGCATCGTCAGCACCCTGTCGACCCTCGGCGTCAGCTGGGACAAGCTGCAATGGCTGGTCGCGGCGCTGTCGGTGGGCCTGGGCTTCGGCATGCAGGAGATCTTCGCCAACTTCATCTCCGGCATCATGATCCTGTTCGAGCGCCCGGTGCGGATCGGCGACACCATCACCATCGGCAACCTGTCCGGCACGGTGAGCAAGATCCGCATCCGTGCCACCACCATCACCGACTTCGACCGCAAGGACATCATCGTCCCCAACAAGACCTTCATCACCGGCCAGCTGATCAACTGGTCGCTGACCGACACGGTCACCCGGGTGACGCTGAAACTGGGCATCGACTACGGCTCGGACCTGGACCTGGTGCGCGATATCCTGCTCAAGGGCGCCCACGAGAACCCGCGGGTGCTCAAGGACCCGGAGCCGATCGTGTACTTCCTCAATTTCGGCGAGAGTTCGCTGGACCATGAACTGCGCATGCACGTGCGCGACCTGGGCGACCGCAACCCGACGCTGGATGAGCTCAACCGCTACATCAATCGCGAGTTCAAGGCGCATGGCATCAAGATCTCGGTACGCCAGGTGGAGGTGTTCCTGATGGACCAAAAGGGGGGCAAGCAACAGCTGATCCCGATGGAAAATCCAAAGACCGATGGCACCGCGCCCAGTTGAGTGGACGCCAAGCGCCGCGCCCTTGAGAATGATGCGCAGGATTCATGATCGCATCGCGGGGCAAGCCCGCTCCCACGTGACTGGCGTGGGAGCGGGCTTGCCCCGCGATCGGTCCAACAGCGGAGCAGGCCCGTGAAAGCCCTCGATCAACTCGTCTTCGACAACCGCTTCGCCCAGCTCGGCGACGCCTTCTCCACCCAGGTCCTGCCCGAGCCGATCGCCGAGCCACGCCTGGTCGTCGCCAGCACATCGGCCATGGCCCTGCTCGACCTCGACCCGGCCCAGGCTGAGCTGCCGGTGTTCGCCGAGCTGTTCGGCGGCCACAAGCTATGGGAGGAGGCCGACCCACGGGCGATGGTCTATTCCGGCCACCAGTTCGGCTCGTACAACCCGCGCCTGGGCGATGGCCGCGGCCTGCTGCTGGGCGAAGTACTCAACGACGCCGGTGAGCACTGGGACCTGCACCTCAAGGGTGCCGGCCAAACCCCCTACTCGCGCATGGGCGACGGCCGCGCGGTGCTGCGCTCGTCGATCCGTGAATTCCTCGCCTCCGAAGCCCTGCACGCCCTGGGCATCCCCAGCAGCCGCGCACTGTGCGTGATCGGCTCGAGCACCCCGGTGTGGCGCGAAACCCGCGAAAGTGCCGCCATGCTCCTGCGCCTGGCCCAGAGCCACGTGCGCTTCGGCCACTTCGAATACTTCTACTACACCAAGCAGCCCGAGCAGCAGCGGGTGCTGATCGACCATGTACTGGAGCAGCACTACCCCGAATGCCGCAACGCCGAGCAGCCCTACCTGGCCATGTTCCGCACCATCGTCGAGCGCAACGCCGAGCTGATCGCCCGCTGGCAGGCCTATGGCTTCTGCCATGGGGTGATGAACACCGACAACATGTCGATCCTCGGCATCACCTTCGACTTCGGCCCTTACGCCTTCCTCGACGACTTCGACGCCAACTTCATCTGCAACCATTCCGACGACCGTGGCCGCTACAGCTACGCCAACCAGGTACCGATTGCCCACTGGAACCTCAGCGCCCTGGCCCAGGCCCTGACCACGGTGATCGAAGTCGAGCCGCTCAAGGAAGTGCTGGCGCTGTTCCTGCCGCTTTACCAGGCCCACTACCTGGACCTGATGCGTCGCCGCCTGGGCCTGACAACGGCCGAAGATGACGACATGGCGCTGGTCGAACGCCTGCTGCAGCGCATGCAGAGCGGGGGCGTGGACTACACCTTGTTCTTCCGCAGGCTCGGTGAGCGGCCTGTGGCCGAAGCCCTGCAAGTGGTACGCGATGACTTCGTCGACCTGGCCGGTTTCGATGCCTGGAGCACTGAGTACCTGGCGCGCTGCCAGCGCGAGCCGGGCAATGCCGAAGGGCGGCGTGAGCGGATGCATGCGGTCAACCCGCTGTATGTGCTGCGCAACTACCTGGCGCAGAAGGCCATCGAAGCGGCTGAGGCGGGTGACTACAGTGAGGTGCGGCGGCTGCATCAGGTGTTGAGCACGCCGTTCGAGGAACAGGCTGGCATGCAGGCTTATGCCGAGCGGCCGCCGGAGTGGGGCAAGCATCTGGAGATCAGTTGCTCGTCCTGAACCTCCCCCCATTTTGAAAGATGACCCGTGGGAGCGGGCTTGCCCCGCGATAGCGTCAGCCGCTGCAACAACACTGCCTGATCTGCCGCCATCGCGGGGCAAGCCCGCTCCCACAATGCCCCTTTGGAGCTATTCATGACTGCACCCCTGGTTATCCCCTGCCCCCACTGCAACGGCCTCAACCGCATCCCCGCCGAACGCCTGGGCGACACCCCGAAATGTGGCCGCTGCAAACAGGACGTGTTGTTGAGCACCCCGTTCGAGTTGACCGAAGCCACCTACGCCGCCCAGATCAAGGGCGACCTGCCGCTGTTGCTGGATGTCTGGGCCGACTGGTGTGGGCCGTGCAAGAGCTTCGCGCCGACCTTCGAACAGGCCGCCCGCCAGCTGACTGGCCGCTGCCGCCTGGCGAAGCTGGACAGCGAAGCCAACCGCAACCTCGCCGGGCAACTGGGCATTCGCTCGATCCCCAGTTTGATTCTGTTCAGGAATGGGCGCGAAGTGGCGCGCCAGGCGGGGGCGTTTCCGTTGCAGTCGTTGCTGGAATGGGTGCGTAGCCAGGGGGTTTGAGGGGGATTGCATCAGGGCTGACAGGTGTTCGGCGAAAGTTTTGCAGCGCCTATCAAATCGAGCGCCGCCCGCGCGGCGCATCGCGGCACAAGGCCGCTCCTACATTTGTTTCGGGCCAATTATTCCTGTGAAAGTATCGGCGCCTGCCTTAGTGCATGCCTTGAGTCATGTGAGGCGGCTGCAACGCACACACTGAAACCGCGTCGAACCAACAAGGCGGACCAGGTGATGGCACAGGAGGGACTGGCCCGAAACAGATGTAGGAGCGGCCTTGTGCCGCGATGCGCCGCGCGGGCGGCGCTCGATCTCATAGGCGCTGAAGAACTTCCGGCGAACCCCTGAAAGCCCTCACGCACTCCGCTCCAGCAAATCATGCAACTCAACAAACTGCTGAGTCAGCTTGTGCCGAGGCTCCAAATGGATCAGCGGCAAGCTGGCATGGTGGGACTCGCGCATCTTCACAGAGCTGCTCAGGTACACCGGCAGCACCGGCAGCCCCTCGGCCAGCAGTTCGTCGAGCATCTGCTGCGGCAGGCTGGCGCGTGACTGGAACTGGTTGACCACGATGCCTTCCACCACCAGCTCATCGTTGTGGTCTTCCTTCAAGTCGTCGATCTCCGCCAGCAGGCCATACAGCGCCTGGCGCGAGAAGCTGTCGCAGTCGAAGGGAATCAACACGCGATCAGCGGCAATCAGCGCGGAAACGGCGTAAAAATTGAGGGCCGGCGGGGTATCGATGTAGATCCGCTCGTAGTCCTCGTCCAGCTCTTCGAGCAGTTTGCGCAGCTTGTTGATCTTGTGCTTGGCCTCGAGCTTGGGCTGCAGGTCGGCCAGCTCTGCCGTGGCGGTGACCACATGCAGGTTGTCGAACGGTGTTTCGTAGATATCGACCTTGTTCTTCTTGGCGAACGGGCCGCTGGACAGCGACTGCTTGAAGAAGTCGGCAATGCCCATGGGAATGTCGTCGCCGGTCAGGCCAGTCAGGTACTGGGTCGAGTTGGCCTGGGCATCCAGGTCGATCAGCAGGGTCCGGTAGCCTTCGCTGGCACTCACCGCCGCGAGATTGCAGGCAATGCTCGATTTGCCCACGCCACCTTTCTGATTGAACACCACGCGCCGCATGTCAGACCTCCGTGTATCAACGAATGCCCGAGTATGTGGCGACACTGCGCCATTGGCCAGCGTTGTTAGCTCAAGTTGACGGTAGGCAGCCCGACAACCTGCGAGTAACCGACTGTCGGAAACCGAGCCGCCACGGAAGAGGACATGACGCATATGCGTGTGGATGTTGTCCGATAGCCATCATGTGGATTGATACACGTCCCGTGCACCGGGATAATGCGCGCCACCTTCCCGTGCGCCCAGCCCGCACGGCGCGTGCTCCGAGTCATTCCCACGGACAGGAACTCCCTCAGGGCGGAAACGTCACACTCATCATGATCACCTTCGACATCAGCCAATGGCGTGCCTGGGCCCCAGGCCTGCAGAGCCCTGCCGACTGGCAGGCCTGGGCGGACGGCGCCGAACCCGAGCCCGGTGCCGAGCAGGCACCGGACGTGGCGTTCCTGCCGGCGTTGCAGCGCCGCCGCCTGAGCCATATGGCGCGCATGGCCTTTGCCGTCGGCTGGCCCCTGGCCGAAGGCCACGCCAACCTGCCGCTGGTGTTCGTCTCGCGGCATGGTGAAACCCCGCGCACCTTCTCGATCCTCAGCGAACTGGCCAGCCAGCAGCCCTTGTCGCCGACCCAGTTCAGCCTGTCGGTGCACAACGCGATGATCGGCCTGTGGTCGATCATGCGCGGGCAAACCTGCGAGATGACCGCCCTGGCCGCTGCCGGCGACGGCTTCGAGCAAGGCGCCGTGGAAGCCGCCGCGCTGCTCGCCGAAGGTGCGCCGGCGGTGCTGCTGATCGTCACCGAGGAACAACCCCCGGCCGCCTACGCGCCCTGCATCAGCGACGTGCCGTTCGCCTACGCCGTGGCACTGCTGCTCACCCCCGGCCAGCAATGGCAGTTGTCCCTGGGGCCGGCACACACGGCGCCAGCCCCCGAGTTGCCCCATGCCCTGGCCTGGCTGCACGCCTCGCTCAACGGCCAGAACGCCTTTTCCCACACCTGGAGCCGTCGCACATGGAACTGGCAACGTCAGCCATGAACCGCCCCCGCGACGCCTACCTGTGGCGCCTGGCGGCCACCGCCCTGAGCTTCCTGCTGTTCGGCCTGGGCGGGCTGTGCCTGCGCCTGCTGGTGTTCCCGCTGCTGGCCTGCCTGCCGGGCAGTGGCGAACAGCATCGCCAGCGCGCCCGGCGCACCATCGGCTGGCTGTTCTGGCGGTTCATCCTGATCATGCGCGGCCTCGGTGTGCTCACCTTCGAGATCAGCGGCGCCGAACGCCTGGGCCGACGCGGGCAGTTGATCATCGCCAACCACCCTTCACTGATCGACGTGGTGTTCCTGCTCGGGCGGGTGCGCGACGCCAACTGCGTGGTCAAGCACAGCCTGTTCGGCAACCCCTTCACCCGTGGGCCGGTGCGCGAGGCGCAGTACATCGGCAACGACGGCAGCCTGGACATGCTCGACAGCGCCGCCGCCTCGCTGCAGCAGGGCCAGCCGCTGGTGATCTTCCCCGAAGGCACCCGCACCCCGCCCGGCCAGGCCCCGGCCTTCCATCGTGGCGCCGCCGCGATCGCCCTGCGCGGTGCGAAAATCATCACACCGGTGATCATCCAGGTCAGCCCCACCACCCTGACCAAGCACGAGCCCTGGTACCGCATCCCCCGGCGGCGCGTGCACTTCACCCTGCGCGTCGGCGCCGACATCGATCCCCAGGCCTTCGCCAGCCTTGGCCCGGCGCCCCTGGCGTCGCGCAAACTCAACGATTACCTGCACCAGTACTACAACAAGGAGCTCGCCACCGATGAGCGATGCACAACACGACCTGAACCGTGACATCAAGCAACTGATCATCGACGCCCTGGGCCTGGAAGACATCAGCGTGCAGGACATCGACGACGCGCAGACACTGTTCGGCGAAGGCCTGGGCCTGGACTCGGTGGACGCCCTCGAACTGGGCCTGGCGATCCAGAAGCGCTACGGCATCAAGATCGACGCCGATGCCAAGGACACCCGCAGCCATTTCACCAACGTCGCCACCCTCGCGGCGTTCATCACCGCCCGCCAGGCCGCCTGAGACCGCACCATGCAAACCCGCGAAGACATCTTCAACACCCTCCGTGACGCCCTGGTCGAGCTGTTCGAGCTCGAGCCCGAACGCATCAGCCTGCAATCGCACCTGTACCAGGACCTGGAAATCGACAGCATCGACGCCATCGACCTGCTCGACCACATCAAGCGCAAGACCGGCAAGAAGATCAGCGCCGAGGACTTCAAGTCGGTACGCACCGTCAACGATGTGGTCGAAGCGGTTCATCGCCTGGTAAACAGCGCGGCATGAAACGCCTGGTCGGCCTCGGCCTGCTGCTGGCCGGCGTGCTTTATCCGTTCGCCGTGCACTACGGCCTGGGCCACTTCGCCCCGTGGCAGTTCGCCCTGCTGCTCGGCGGCCTGTGGCTGGCCCGCGCCCTGAGCGCGCGACAACGCCCCGCAGGCCTGTGGATGGCACTGGCGGCGCTGGGCTTCTGCGCGCTGCTGGCGCTGTCCGACAGCGCGCAACTGCTGCGCTGGTACCCGGTGCTGATCAGCAGCTGCATGCTCGGCCTGTTCGGCACCAGCCTGCTGCATGGCATGCCAATGGCCGAGCGCCTGGCGCGGCTGCGCGAACCCGAACTGCCACCGGCAGCGGTGCGCTATACACGGCGGGTGACCCAGGCCTGGTGCTTGTTCTTCCTGGTCAACGGCCTGATCGCCGCCGGCCTGACACTGTGGGCGCCGCTGGCCTGGTGGACCCTGTACAACGGCCTGATCGCCTACGCCGCGATGGGCCTGCTGTTCGCCGTGGAATGGCTGATACGTCAACGTGTGCGAGGACGCTCATGAACTGGATCAACCTCGAACACCTGTTGCGCCCGCTGGCCACCCCACGCCCGGTGACCGAGGCGCCGGCCCTGGACCACGCCGCGCTGCGCCGGCAAGCCCTGTGCCTGGCCGGCGGCCTGCAAGCCCGGGGCGTGCGCCGCCTGGCGGTGCATGTGGACGACGCCGCGACGCTGGCCATCGCCCTGCTCGGCGCCTGGCGCGCCGGGGCGCAGGTGCTGTTGACCGCCGACCTGCAAGCGCAGACCCGCGCCCGCTGGCAGGCCCAGGTCGACCTGTGGCTCAGCGACCAGCCGGGCGACCCACAGCTCGACGACCTGCTGGGCGCGCCACTGGCCAGCGCCGACCTCGACCCCGACCAGTGCCGCATCAGCCTGTGCACCTCGGGCTCCAGCGGCGAGCCCAAGCGCATCGACAAATGCCTGCGCCAGCTCGGCAACGAAGTCATCGCCCTGGAGCAGTTGTGGGGCGCATCCTTGGGCGATGCGCACATTCTCGGCAGCGTCGCCACCCAGCACATCTACGGCCTGCTGCTGCGTGTGCTGTGGCCGCTGTGCGCCGGGCGCGGCTTCGCCCGCCGGGCCCTGCCGTTCCCCGAAGACCTGCAACGCGCCAGCCGCGAACACCCGGCGTTCGCCTGGGTGGCCAGCCCGGCGCTGCTCAAGCGCATGGGCGACAACCTCGACTGGCCCGGGCTGAGCGCGGTGCGGCGGGTATTCTCCTCCGGCGGCGAACTGCCCGCCGAAGCCGCCGAACGCCTGCACCAGCGCCTCGGCCAGTGGCCGACGGAAATCCTCGGCAGCTCCGAAACCGGCGGCATCGCCTGGCGCCAGGGTGAAGCCCTGTGGCAGCCGTTCGCCGACGTGGAACTCAGCCAGGATGCCGAAGGCGCCCTGCGTATCGCCTCGCCCTACCTGCCTGCCGGCCACGTCGAGCAAAGCGCCGATGCCGTCGAGTTCGCCAGCGACGGGCGCTTCCGCCTGCTCGGCCGCCTCGACCGCACCGTCAAGCTGGAAGAAAAACGCATCTCCCTGCCCATGCTCGAACAGGCCCTGTGCGCCCACGCCTGGGTCGCCGAGGCGCGCCTGGGGGTGATCGAAGAAGGCCGCGCCTTCCTCGGTGCCCTGCTGGTGCCAAGCGCCGAAGGCCTGCATGTGCTGCGTAACCAGGGGCGCCGCGCACTGCTGGAGGGCCTGCGTGCGCACCTGGCCGAACACTGCGAGGCCATCGCCCTGCCCCGGCGCTGGCGCCTGCTGCGCCAGCTGCCGTGCAACGCCCAGGGCAAGCTGCCCCAGGCCGAGGTCTCGGCGTTGCTGCTGGCCGCTCGCAGCCAGGCCCCCGAGGTCGAGGCACAGGCCCGTGAGGACAACCAGCTGCAACTGCGCCTGACCGTGCCACTGGACTTGCCCTGTTTCACCGGCCATTTCCCGCAGACCCCGGTATTGCCCGGCGTGGTCCAGCTCGACTGGGCCATCGCCCTCGCTGCCCCCCTGCTGGCCGCCAACCTGCGCTTCGCCGGCATGGAAGTGCTCAAGTTTCAGCAACTGGTGCGCCCCGGCGACGCGCTGCAGCTGGACCTGCGCTTCGAGCCGGAGCGCGGCAAGCTGTACTTCAGCTACACCCGCGCCGGCCAACCCTGCGCCAGCGGCCGCATCCTGCTGGAGGCCGTCGGTGCATAAACCCTGCGCGGTAATCCCGGTGTACAACCATGAACAGGCCGTGCCCAAGGTGGTCGACGACCTGCTGCGCGCCGGCCTGCCCTGTGTGCTGGTGGACGACGCCAGCCATGCCCCGTGCGCCGAGGTGCTGCGCCAGCTGGCCGAGCGCGCGGATGTGCACCTGGTGCAACTGACGGTCAACCAGGGCAAGGGCGGCGCGGTGATGGCCGGGCTGCGCGAGGCCGCGCGGCTGGGCTTCAGCCACGCCCTGCAGGTGGACGCCGACGGCCAGCACGACCTGGCCGATGTCGGCCATTTCCTGGCCCAGTCGCAGATTTATCCACAGGCGCTGGTGTGCGGTTATCCACAGTACGACGCCAGTGTGCCCAAGGGCCGCCTGTACGCCCGCTACCTCACCCACGTGTGGGTGTGGATCAACAGCCTGTCACTGGCCATCCCCGACTCCATGTGCGGTTTTCGTGTCTACCCGCTACCGCCCACCCTGGCGCTGATCGACAGCGTCAAACTGGGCAAACGCATGGATTTCGACCCCGAGATCCTGGTGCGCCTGGCCTGGCGCAACCAGCCGATGCGCTGGCTGCCGACCCGGGTGCACTACCCGCAGGACGGCCTGTCGCACTTTCGCCTGGTGCACGACAACGCGCTGATCTCGAAGATGCACGCCAAGCTGTTCTTCGGCATGCTCCTGCGCAGCCCAGTGATTCTCTGGCGGCGGTGGCAGCGATGAGCGAGCAGCACTGGGCCGCGCAACGCGAGCGCGGGAGCTTTCGGCTGATGCAACTGACCGCGCTGCTGGCACGCCTGCTCGGGCGCCGGCTGCTCAGCCCGCTGATCCACGTGATCGTCGCCTACTTCTTCCTGTTCGGCCGGCGCGCCCGGCGCAGCGCCTGGCAGTATCAGCAGCGCCTGCACCGGTACAGCGCCGGGCAGACGCCAGCGCCCAGCCAGTGGCAGGTGTTTCGCCAGTTCATGGCCTTCGCCGACGCCTTGCTGGACAAGCTCGACGTGTGGAACGGCCGCCTGCGCCTTGAAGACATCGATATCGTCGACCCGGCCGGATTGCGCGGGCAGTTGCGCGGCGAACGCGGGCAACTGCTGGTGGGCGCCCACCTGGGCAACCTCGAGGTGTGCCGGGCGTTGGCCGAACTGGGCGAGCAGGTGACCATGAACGTGCTGGTGCACACCCGCCATGCCGAGCAGTTCAACCGCCTGCTGGGCGAGGCCGGGGCCACCCACCTGCGGCTGATCCAGGTCAGCGAGCTGGACCCGGCGATCATGCTGCAGCTCTCGCAACGCCTGGAGCGCGGCGAGTGGCTGGCGATCGCCGGCGACCGCGTGCCGCTGCATGGCGCGCGCACCGCCACCGTGGACTTTCTCGGCCAGCCGGCTGCGTTCCCGCAAGGCCCGTGGCTGCTGGCCGGGCTGCTTCGCTGCCCGGTCAACCTGCTGTTCTGCCTCAAGCTCGACGGCCGCTACCAGATCACCCTGGAACCTTTCGCCGAACAGCTGCAATGGCGGCGTGCCGAACGTGACCAGGTGATCCAGCAATGGACGGCCCGCTACGCCGAGCGCCTGGCCCATTACTGCCTCCAGGCGCCCCTGCAATGGTTCAATTTCTACCCTTTCTGGAAGAGCGATGACGATGCAACCCCATGAGCCTGTCACCTTCGGCGAAGCGCCGCTGGCCATCGAGGACGTGCTGGCAGTGGCCGAGCGCCGCGCCGCTACCCGCCTGCAGGACGACGCCGCGTACCGCGAGCGCATCGCCCGTGGCGCGCGCTTTCTCGACACCCTGCTCGACCAGGAAGGGGTGATCTACGGGGTCACCACCGGCTACGGCGACTCCTGCGTGGTGGCCGTGCCGCTGGAGCATGTCGAAAGCCTGCCGCGTCACCTGTATACCTTCCACGGCTGCGGCCTGGGCCGCCTGCTCGATGCGCCGGCCACCCGCGCGGTGCTGGCGGCGCGCCTGCGCTCGCTGAGCCATGGCGTGTCGGGGGTGCGCATGGAGCTGCTGGAGCGCCTGCAACTGTTCCTCGCACACGACATCCTGCCGCTGATCCCCGAAGAGGGCTCGGTGGGTGCCAGCGGCGACTTGACGCCGCTGTCCTACGTGGCCGCCACCCTGTCCGGCGAGCGCGAGGTGCTGTACCAAGGCGAGCGCCGCAGCAGTGCCGAGGTGCACCGCGAGCTGGGCTGGCAACCGCTGGTGCTGCGGCCCAAGGAAGCGCTGGCGCTGATGAACGGCACCGCGGTGATGACCGGCCTGGCCTGCCTGGCCTTCGCCCGCGCCGACTACCTGCTGCAACTGGCCACGCGCATCACTGCGCTCAACGTGATCGCCCTGCAGGGCAACCCCGAGCACTTCGACGAGCGCCTGTTCGCCGCCAAGCCGCACCCGGGCCAGACCCAGGTGGCCGCCTGGCTGCGCCAGGACCTGGCCATCGACGCGCCGCTGCCGTCGCTGCACCGCCTGCAGGATCGCTACTCGCTGCGCTGCGCGCCCCATGTGCTCGGCGTGCTGGCCGACAGCCTGGGCTGGCTGCGCGGCTTCATCGAAACCGAGCTGAACAGCGCCAACGACAACCCGATCATCGACGGCGACGCCGAGCGCGTGCTGCACGGCGGGCACTTCTACGGCGGGCATATCGCCTTCGCCATGGACAGCCTGAAAACCCTGGTGGCCAACGTCGCCGACCTGCTCGACCGACAGCTCGCGCTGCTGGTGGACGTGCGCTACAACCACGGCCTGCCGAGCAACCTGTCCGGCGCCGAAGCCGAGCGGGCCATGCTCAACCACGGTTTCAAGGCGGTGCAGATCGGCGCCAGCGCCTGGACCGCCGAAGCCCTCAAGCAGACCATGCCGGCCAGCGTGTTCTCACGCTCCACCGAATGCCACAACCAGGACAAGGTGAGCATGGGCACCATTGCCGCGCGCGATGCCCTGCGGGTGCTGGAGCTGACCGAGCAGGTCGCCGCCGCCACCTTGCTGGCGGCCAACCAGGGCGTCTGGCTGCGGGCCCGTCAGGCCGACGCCCGGCCGTTGCCGCCAGCGCTGGAACAGATGCACCAGCTGCTGCTGGCCGACTTCGCCCCGGTCATCGAGGACCGCGCCCTGGAACACGACCTGCGCCTGTGCCTGACCCGTATCGGCCAGCGCCACTGGAGGCTGCATGCGTAACCCCGGGGTGTTTCACGTCGACAGCGAAATCGTCGTGCCGTTCTTCGACGTGGACAGCATGCACATCGTCTGGCACGGGCATTACGTCAAGTACCTGGAGGTCGCCCGCTGCGCCTTGCTCGAGCGCCTGCAGCACGATTACCGAGGCATGCAGGCCTCCGGTTACCACTGGCCGGTGATCGACCTGCAACTGCGCTACATCCGCGGTGCCACCTTCGGGCAGCGGCTGAGCGTACGCGCCAGCCTGGTGGAGTGGGAGAACCGCTTGAAGATCCATTACCTGATCAGCGATGCCGAAACCGGCGAGCGCATGACCCGTGCCAGCACCGTGCAGGTGGCCGTGCATATCGACAGCGGCGAGATGCAACTGGCCTCGCCGCAGGTGATGCTCGATGCGGTTGCCAAGGTGTTGCCATGAGTCACGCTTTCTTGAGCCTGCGCAGGCTGTTGTGGGAGCGGCCTTGTGCCGCGAAAGGGTCGCGCAGCGGCCCCAGGTTTTCGGCAGTGATGCACAGATTGCTGGGGCCGCTCTGCGGCCCTTTCGCGGCACAAGGCCGCTCCTACAACAGCGCAGCCCGTGTGATGGCTGCATTTGCATTGCTGCTCGCCAGCCCCCTGACCCTGGCCTTCACCCTCGACGACCTGCAGAAGCAGCTCAGCCAGCCCGCTGTGGTCAAGGGCCCGTTCATCCAGGAAAAACACCTGCGCGCCCTGCCCCAGCCGCTGCTGAGCAAGGGCCGCTTCGTTCTCGCCCGTGACCACGGCCTGCTGTGGCTGCTGGACACCCCGCTGCGCCAGGATTACCGCATCGACGCCCAGGGCATCGCCCGGCGCGACCCGAACGGCTGGCAAACCCTGCCCAGCCGCAGCGCCGGGGCCGAGCAAAACCGCCTGTTCTTCGCCGTGCTGCAGGGCGACAGCAGTGGCCTGCAACGTGATTTCGAACTGGCCCTGTCCGGCGACGCCGGGCACTGGCAACTGCGCCTGACGCCGCGCTCGCTGCTGCTCAAGCAGGTGTTCACGCGCATCGACATCGCTGGCGGCCAGTACGTGGAGCGCATCGAGCTGAGCGAAACCCAGGGCGACAGCACCCTGCTGCGCATGCCGGCGAGCACGGCGGCAACGGCCCTGAGCGACACGGAGCGCAGCGATTTTGCCGATTGAACGCCTGCTGCCGCGCCTGTTCCTCGGCTTGCTGCTGGTGATGCTGGCCATCGCCGGCTGGCAGTGGCACCGCGGCGCGCCGCTGTCGGCCGACTTGATGACCCTGGTGCCCGGCGCCACCCAGGACCCGCTGGTAAAGCGGGCCGAACAGCGCATGCAGGAGCCGCTCAACCGCGAAATGCTGGTGCTGGTCGGCCACCCCGAGCGTGAACAGGCACTGGCGCTGGCCGAGCGCCTGGCCACGCAGTGGCAAGGCAGTGGCCTGTTCGAAAAGGTCCAGTGGCGCCTGCAGACCGACCTCTCGGCGTTGCGCGCGCAACTGCTGCAAGGCCGCCTGGCCCTGCTCTCGGCGAACGACCGCGAGCAGTTGATCAACCAGCCGCAGGCCTTCATCGAACAGCGCGTGAACAGCCTGTTCGACCCCTTCGCCGGTTTCAGCCTGGTGCCCAGCCAGGACGACTGGCTGGGCCTCACCGGGCGCATCCAGAACAGCCAGCCGCTGCCGGTCAACGTGCAGCTGGACACCGCCAGCGGTGCGCTGGTCGCCGAGGCCGACGGCCAGCAGTGGGTGCTGCTGCGGGCCCGCACCCAAGGCAACGCCTTCGACATGCACCTGCCGTTGCAGGTGGCCGAACTGCTCGCCGCCAGCCGCCTCGACGCCGACCAACATGGCACCCGGCTGCTGGCGGCCAGCGGCCTGCTGTACGCCGCCGCCGGCCAGCAGCAGGCCAGCCGCGAGATCACCTGGGTCGGCGGTGGCGCCACGCTGGGCATCCTGCTGCTGTTGCTGTTGGCCTTCCGCCGCTGGCGCGTGTTGCTGGCCTTCGTGCCGGTGCTGGTGGGCATGCTGTTCGGCGCGGTGGTGTGCGTGGCGCTGTTCGGGCAGATGCACGTGATGACCCTGGTGCTGGGTTCGAGCCTGATCGGCGTGGCGGTGGACTACCCGCTGCACTACCTGTCCAAGAGCTGGAGCCTCAAGCCCTGGCACAGCTGGCCGGCCCTGCGCCTGACCCTGCCGGGGCTGAGCCTGAGCCTGGCGACCAGCGCCATCGGCTACCTGGCCCTGGCGTTCACGCCGTTCCCGGCGCTGACCCAGATCGCCGCGTTTTCCGCCGCCGGGCTGCTGGGCGCCTACCTCAGCGCGGTGTGCCTGCTGCCCGCGCTGCTTGCGGGCGTCGAGTTGCGCCCGGCGCAGTGGCCGCTGCGCATCGCGCAAACCCTGACCACGCTGCGTGAACGCCTGCTGGTCAAGGTGCCGAGCGGGGTGCTGCTGAGCCTGGTGCTGCTGTTCTGCGCCGCCGGCCTGTGGCGCCTGGACAGCCGCAACGACATCCGCCAGTGGGTCGCCAGCCCGCCGCAGTTGCTGCAAGAGGCACAGGCCGTGGCGCGCATCACCGGCTACCAGCCCACCAGCCAGTTCTACCTGGTGCGCGGCGACGACCCGCAGCAACTGCTCGAACGCCTGCAGGCGCTGAGCGGCAAGCTGGGCGAACTGGTCGAGCTGGGCAAGCTCAAGGGCTACATGAGCCTCAGCCAGCTGCTCGCCAGCCCTGCGCAACAGGCCCAGCTGCAACAGGCCCTCGGCCAGCTGCCGGCACATTGGCAACCCTTGCTGGCACTGGGCGTACCTCAGGCCGCCCTGGCAGGCGAGCTCCAGCACCTGCAACAGCTGGCGCCGCAAGGCATCGACGACATGCTGGCCGGCCCGCTGGGCGAAGCCTGGCGGCCCTTGTGGCTGGGCCCGGACGGCGACGGCGTGGCGGCCATCGTCAGCCTGCAAGGCCTGGGCGACACCGCCTTGCTGCGCCTGCAGACCGATGACCTGCCCGGCGTGCAACTGGTCGACCGCCTCGGCGAGCTGAACCAGCTGTTCGCCGCCACCCAGCTCAGCGCCGCCGAACTCAAGCTGCTGTCGTGCCTGCTGATCGTGGTGCTGCTGGTGCTGCCGTTCGGCCTGCGCGGCGCCCTGCGCATCGTCGCCCTGCCGCTGCTGGCGGCGCTGTGCAGCCTGGCCAGCCTCGGCTGGCTGGGCCAGCCGCTGACCCTGTTCAGCCTGTTCGGCCTGCTGCTGGTGACGGCCATCAGCGTCGACTACGCCATCCTCATGCACGAGCGCATCGGCGGCGCCGCCGTGAGCCTGCTGGGCACCCTGCTGGCGGCAGCGACCACCTGGCTGTAATTCGGCCTGCTGGCGTTGTCGAGCACTCCGGCGGTCAGCAACTTCGGCCTGGCAGTAAGCCTGGGCCTGGCTTTCAGTTTCCTGCTGGCCCCCTGGGCCGCCACCCGCGAAGGAGCGCATCCACCGCCATGAACAGCAGCACGTCCAAGGCCTTTTTCAGCGACACCTATGTCGAGGAAACCCGTTTCGGGTTCTGGTTCCTGCGCAGCCACACCTGGCAGCACCATGTGCTGCGGGTGGCGATCAACGACCTGCGCCGGCTGTTCGACGGCAACCCGCCGGCCGCGCCGGTGCTGCTGGATGTCGGCTGCGGCCAGGGCAAGTCGTTCCGCCACCTGCACCAGGTGTTCGCCCCTTCGCGCCTGCTGGGCACCGACGCCGACCCGCACAGCCTGGCGCTCAGCGCCGCCGAGGCCGAACGCCTGGGCATCGCGGTGGAACTGCATGGCAGCGACTGCGCCGCGCTGCCCCACGCCGATGCCAGCGTCGATATCCTGTTCTGCCACCAGACCTTCCACCACCTGGTGGAGCAGGAAAAAGCCCTGGCCGAATTCCACCGGGTGCTCAAGCCGGGCGGCTACCTGCTGTTCGCCGAGTCCACCGAGGCGTATATCGATACCTGGGTGATCCGCTGGCTGTTCCGCCACCCGATGCACGTGCAAAAGAGCGCCGAGGGCTACTTGCAGATGCTCAGCGCCCAAGGCTTCGAGTTTGCGCCACGGCATGTCTCGTACCCGTACCTGTGGTGGAGCCGCGCCAAGGACTTCGGCCTGCTCGAACGCTTCGGGCTGCGTAACCCGCCGCCGGTCGGGCAACGCGAAGAGACCTTGCTCAACGTGGTCGCGCGTAAAGCGCAGGAGACCCCATGAAAGCCTTGCTGGCCATGCTCTGCTGCCTGCTGCTCGGTGCCTGCGCCGCGCGGCCGCCCCTGCCTGAGCAACCGCCTGCGCTGGAACTGCCACGCCAGTTGCACGTCGAACGGGAGCAGGCCGGGCAACGCCAGGACTGGCTGCTGGTGATCCAGCGCGAAGACACCCGCCTGCGCTGGTCGCTGCTCGATCTGCTGGGCATCCCCCAGGCCCGCCAGTTGCTCGATGGCCAGCAGTGGCAGGCCGACGGGCTGCTGCCGCCGAACCCGGCGGCGCGCGAGCTGTTCGCCGCCGTGCTGTTCGCCCTGACCCCGGCGCAGCAATTGCCACAGGCCTACCCCCAGGCCCGCCAGCAGGGTGACCGACGCTGGCTCGGCGAGCGCTGGCAGGTGCGCTACCAGGGCGCCGATACCTTTACCTTGAACCTGGGCCAAGGGCTGCGCTATCACGTAAGCCCCTTGCCCGACGAGAACACCCCATGAGCGCCTATCTCAATGCCCTGGGCCTGGTCTGTGCCCTCGGCCACGGCCAGGCCGACATCGCCCGCCGGCTGTTTGCCGGCGACTGTTCGGGCATGCTGACGCAAGCGGGCTGGGTGCCCGAGCGCAGCCTGCCGGTGGGCGCCGTCAGCACCCCGCTGCCCGAGCTGCCGCTGCCCGAGCACCACAGCCGCAACAACCAGCTGCTGTACAGCGCCGCGCTGCAGATCGAGCCGGCGATCCGTGAAGCGATCGATCGCCACGGCGCCCATCGGCTCGGCGTGGTGCTGGGCACCAGCACCTCGGGGATCGCCGAGGCCAGCGACGGCATCGCCCACTACCTGCGCGAGCAGCGCTTTCCCGAGGGCTACCAGTACGCCCAGCAAGAGCTCAGTGCCCCGGCCAACTTCCTCGCCGACTGGCTGCAACTGAGCGGCCCGGCCTATGTGATTTCCACCGCCTGCACTTCCAGCGCCCGGGCGCTGATGAGCGCGCGCCGCCTGCTCGACCTGGGGCTGTGCGATGCCGTGCTGTGCGGTGGCGTCGACAGCCTGTGCGGCCTGACCCTCAACGGTTTCAGTGCCCTGGAGGCGGTCAGCGACGCCCGCTGCAACCCGTTCTCGCGCAACCGCGCCGGGATCAACATCGGCGAAGGCGCGGCGTTGCTGCTGATGACCCGCGAGGCCAACCCGCAAGGCCCGCGCATCGCCCTGCTGGGCGCCGGCGCCAGCTCCGACGCCCACCATATCTCGGCGCCGGAGCCCACTGGCAAAGGTGCCTTGCAGGCCATGGGCAAAGCCTTGGACAATGCCGGCCTTACGCCCGCGCAGATCAGCTACCTGAACCTGCACGGCACCGCCACCGTACACAACGACGCCATGGAAGCCCTGGCCGTGCACAGCCTGTTCGGCGCCGGCCTGGCCTGTTCGTCGAGCAAGCCGATGACCGGCCACACCCTTGGCGCCGCCGGCGCGCTGGAAGCGGCGTTCTGCTGGCTGGCCCTGAGCGGGCACAACCCCCAGGGCCTGCTGCCGCCACATGCCTGGGATGGCCAGCAGGACCCGGCATTGCCGGCCCTGGCGTTGGTCGACGGCAACCAGCGGCTGACCGCGCAACGCCCGCGGTACCTGATGAGCAACTCGTTCGCCTTTGGCGGCAACAATGTCAGCCTGATTCTCGGAGACGCCCCATGATCCCCTGGCCCCTGGCCGAGCTGCTGCCCCATGCCGGTGACATGATCCTCATCGAGCAGATCGACAGCTGCGACGACGAGCAGATCCACACCCGCACCACGGTGCGCCCAGGCGGCCTGTTCAACCGCGCCGACGGCAGCCTGCCGGCCTGGCTAGGCCTGGAGCTGATGGCCCAGAGCGTGGCCGCCTTCGCCGGCTGCCGCGCCCGTCGCCAGGGCCTGCCGGTGGAGCTGGGCTTTCTGCTGGGCACGCGCAAGTTCGAATGCGCCGTCGAGCACTTCCCCGCCGGCGTCGAACTGTCGATCCACGCGCAGCGCTCGCTGGAAGACGACAACGGCATGGGCGTGTTCGAATGCCACCTGCGCGGCCCCGGCATCCATGCCACGGCCCGCCTGAATGTGTACCGCCCGCCACAGCCCGACCGCTACCTGGCCGAAGCCGGCCCAGAGGAACCCCAGCATGACTGACAGCATTCTCGTTACCGGCTCCAGCCGTGGCATCGGTCGGGCCGTTGCCCTGCGCCTGGCACAGGCCGGCTTCGACCTGGTGCTGCACTGTCGCAGCGGCCGTGCCGAGGCCGATGCCGTGGCCGCCGAAGTGCGCGCACTCGGCCAGCAGGCCCGGGTGCTGCAGTTCGACGTGGCCGACCGCGCCAGTTGCAAGGCAGTGTTGGAAGCCGATGTCGAAGCCCACGGCGCCTACTACGGCGTGGTGTGCAATGCCGGGCTGACCCGCGACGGCGCCTTCCCGGCGCTGAGCGACGACGACTGGGACCAGGTGATGCGCACCAACCTCGACGGTTTCTACAACGTCCTGCACCCGCTGACGATGCCGATGATCCGCCGCCGCGCGCCGGGGCGCATCGTCTGCATCACCTCGGTGTCGGGGCTGATCGGCAACCGTGGCCAGGTCAACTACAGCGCCTCCAAGGCCGGCCTGATCGGTGCCGCGAAGGCCCTGGCGATCGAGCTGGGCAAGCGCCGCATCACGGTCAACTGCGTGGCCCCCGGCCTGATCGACACGGCCATGCTCGACGAAAACGTGCCGGTCGATGAACTGCTGAAGATGATCCCGGCCGGGCGCATGGGCACCCCGGAAGAAGTGGCCGGCGCGGTGAACTTCCTGATGTCGCCCGAGGCGGCCTACATCACCCGCCAGGTGCTGGCGGTCAACGGAGGGCTGTGCTGATGCGCCGCGTCGTGGTCACCGGCATGGCCGGCATTACCGCCCTGGGCAACGACTGGGCAAGCATCGCCGCGCATTTCGCCGCCGGGCGCAGCGGCATTCGGCGCATGGACGAATGGGACCGCTACAGCGAACTCAACACCCGCCTGGCCGGGCCCATCGATGACTTCCAGGTGCCCGCGCACTGGACCCGCAAGCAATTGCGCAGCATGGGCCGGGTGTCACGCCTGGCGGTGGCCGCCGCCGAGCGGGCACTGGCCGACGCCGGGCTGCTCGACGAGCCGAGCATCCGTGATGGGCGCATGGGCGTGGCCTGCGGTTCGTCCACCGGCAGCACCGACGAGATCAAGACCTTCGGCAACATGCTGCTCAACTCCACCTCGGAGGGCCTGAACGCCAACTCCTACGTGCGCATGATGCCGCACACCACAGCGGCCAACATCAGCATCTACTTCGGCCTGACCGGGCGCCTGATCCCGACGTCCAGCGCCTGCACCAGCGGCAGCCAGGGCGTCGGCTACGCCTATGAGGCGATCAAGTTCGGGCGCCTGCCGCTGATGCTCGCCGGCGGTGCCGAAGAGCTGTGCCCCACCGAGGCCATGGTGTTCGACGCGCTCTATGCCACCAGCCTGAAGAACGACACCCCGCACCTGAGCCCACGCCCCTACGACCTGGACCGCGACGGCCTGGTGATCGGCGAGGGCGGCGGCATGCTGGTGCTCGAAGAGCTGGAGCATGCCTTGGCCCGCGGCGCGCGGATCCACGCCGAAGTGGTGGGCTTTGGCAGCAATGCCGACGGCCAGCACATCACCCGGCCAGAGCAAGTGACCATGCGCCGAGCCATGGAACTGGCGCTGGAAGACGCGGGCCTGGCGCCCGAGGCGATCGGTTATGTGAACGGCCATGGCACTGCCACCGAGCAGGGCGATATCGCCGAGACCCTGGCCACCAGCGGCCTGTTCGGCCCGCGCATGCCGATCAGCTCGCAGAAGAGCTACCTAGGCCACACCCTGGGTGCCTGCGGCGCCCTGGAATCGTGGTTCAGCATCGAGATGATGAACCGCGAGCAGTACGCCCCCACGCTCAACCTCGACAAGGTCGACCCGCTGTGCGGCGAACTCGACTACCTGCAAGGCGCCTTCCGCGCCATGAGCCACGAATTCGTGATGAACAACAACTTCGCCTTCGGCGGCGTCAACACCTCGTTGATCTTCCGCCGCTGGCCCTGACACGCAAAACCATGGAGTGAAAGGAATGACTCGGATCCACCGCACCCTCGCCTTGCTGGCCATGGCCCTGGTCTTCAGCGGGTGCACCAGCAAGCCGGTGTACAACGCCAAGGAAGACTTCGCCAGCAGCCTGAATTTCAGCGACGACCAGATGAAACGGGCGATCGTCACCGCACTCAACGACCGCCAGTGGATCGTCCAGTCGGTGCGCCCGGGCATGGTCAAGGCGGCCATCACCGTGCGCGGTCGTCACCATGCCGAGGTCGACATCCCCTACAGCCCCACCGAGTTCCAGATCGTCTACCGCAGCAGCTGGGGCCTGGACTACAAGGACGGCAAGATCCACGGCAACTACAACCGCTGGATCAACCGCCTGCGCGACAACGTGCTCAAGGAGCTGTCGTTCAACCCGGACATCGAGGCGGTCAATGCGCTGGGCATCGTCAACCAGGGCGTCGACGGGCCGACCTACCTGAGCTTTCGCGAGGGTGTGAAACGCGCCACCGAAGCCGGCCTGCTCGACGGCAGCGTGAAGTTCTACCTGGCCGGCGAAGCACTGCCGACTTCGGTGCGCACCCTGCGCACGGTAAGCAGCAGCCGCAAGACCAACGGCAGCAACAAGAGCGACAGCGAGGCCTGCTTCTGGGCCCTGCAATCGGCGCTGGCCACCCTGCAGCGTGCCGCCCAGGAAGCTGACGCCAACGCCGTGGTGAACATCGCCAGCGTCGACCAGCGCGACCTGTACAAGGACCCGGAGAAGTTCCAGTGCCGCGCCGGCATGCTGGTCAGCGCGGTAGCCCTGCGCGGCGAGCTGGCCCACGTCGACTGACCGGCTCAGGCGGGTGGCGTGATCCGCTGCCCGCCCAGCAGTTCGGCAAAGGCGCGCGCCATCGCCGAGCCCTCGCCGACACGCCGTACCAGCCACACGGCGGTGTCGGCGCCCTCATCCAGCAAGGTCCTGTAGACCACCCCGTCGATGCGCATGCGCTGGAACGACGCTGGCAGCACCGACACCCCCAACCCCGCCGATACCAGGCCGATGATGGTCATCGCCTCGCCCGCTTCCTGGGCGAAGTGCGGGCTGAAGCCGGCCCGGCGCGCCAGGCTCAGCAGCTGCGCGTGCAGGCCGCTGCCGTAGCTGCGCGGGAAGAACACGAACGGCTGGTCGGCCAGCGCCTGCATGTGCAGGCCCTGTTCGCTGCCTGTGGCTAGCGGGTGCGAGGCGTTGATCACCGCCACCAACGGCTCGCGCAGCAATTCGTTGACCTCCAGCCCCTGGGGCAAGGGCATCGGCCGCATCAGGCCGACTTCGATGGACTCGTCGAGCACCGCTTCGGCGACATCGCGGCTGCTCATTTCCTTGAGGTTCAGGTGCACCGCCGGAAACTGCTGGCGGAACGAGTGCAACGCTTTGGGCAACTTCGAGGTGAAGGGCGCCGAGGAGGTGAAGCCGATCTTCAGCTCCCCCAGTTCCCCGAGTTGCGCACGCCGGGCCACGTCGGCGGCCTTCTCCACCTGGGCCAGCACCTGGCGGGCTTCGTCGAGGAACAACCGCCCGGCCTCGCTGAGCTCGACCCGACGGTTGGTGCGTTCGAACAGACGTGCGCCCAGCTCCTGCTCCAGGGCCTGGATCTGCTGGCTCAGCGGCGGTTGCGAGATGCCCAGTTGCTGGGCGGCGCGGCCGAAGTGCAGCTCTTCGGCCACGGCGATGAAATAACGCAGGTGACGCAGCTCCATGATCGGCTCCGAACAGGTCGTTAAACGTCTTAAACAGGTCGAACAATATATTGGATGTAATCATTAGCCAGCTATATGATTTTTCCATCGCAACGCCCCGAGGTACCCTCCGTGAGATCTGCCGTCGCCCCCATGCCCGTCGAACCCGAACCTGCCTGCAACGACATCTGGATCGAGAAAGGCACGCCCGCCTTCATGAAAACCGTGCTGGCGCTGTTCAGCGGCGGCTTCGCCACCTTTGCCCTGCTGTATTGCGTACAGCCGATGATGCCGCTGCTGTCCCAGGAGTTCGCCATCAACGCGGCGCAGAGCAGTCTGGTGCTGTCGGTGTCCACCGCCATGCTGGCCATCGGGCTGCTGGTGACCGGGCCGATTTCCGACCGTATCGGGCGCAAGCCGGTGATGGTCTGCGCGCTGCTGTGCGCGGCCCTGGCGACCTTGGCCAGCGCGGTGATGCCGAGCTGGGAGCTGGTGCTGGCCAGCCGCGCGCTGGTGGGCCTGGCGCTGAGTGGTCTAGCGGCGGTGGCAATGACTTACCTGAGCGAAGAGATCCACCCCCAGCACATCGGCCTGGCCATGGGCCTGTACATCGGCGGCAACGCCATCGGCGGCATGAGCGGGCGGCTGATCACCGGGGTGCTGATCGACTTCGTCAGCTGGCACACGGCGATGCTGGTGATCGGTGGCCTGGCATTGGCGGCGGCCGTGGTGTTCTGGAAGGTGCTGCCCGAGTCGCGCAACTTCCGCCCTCAGGCCATGAACCCGCGCAGCCTGCTGGACGGCTTCGTCATGCATTTCAAGGACGCCGGGCTGCCCTGGCTGTTCCTCGAAGCCTTCCTGCTGATGGGCGCCTTCGTCACCCTGTTCAACTACATCGGCTACCGCCTGCTGGCCGGCCCTTATCACATGAACCAGGCGCTGGTCGGCTTGCTCTCGGTGGTCTACCTGTCGGGGATCTACAGCTCGGCGCAGGTCGGCGCGCTGGCCGACAAACTGGGCCGGCGCAAAGTGTTCTGGGCCAGCATCCTGGTGATGGCCGGCGGCCTGCTGCTGACCCTGGCCAGCCCGCTGGCGCTGATCATCGTCGGCATGCTGGTGTTCACCTTCGGTTTCTTCGGCGCGCATTCGGTGGCCAGCAGCTGGATCGGCCGGCGGGCGCTGAAGGCCAAGGGGCAGGCGTCTTCGTTGTACCTGTTCTGCTATTACGCGGGGTCGAGCGTGGCGGGGACGGCGGGCGGGGTGTTCTGGCACCAGTGGGGCTGGAATGGGATCGGGCTGTTCATCGGCAGCCTGTTGGCGGTGGCGCTGCTGGTGGCGGTGCATTTGAGCAGGTTGGCGCCGAAGACAGCATGAACGCGTGGGAGCGGGCTTGCCCCGCGATGGCGTCATATCAGGAAGCGAAGAAAGCACCTGCTGACGCTATCGCGGGGCAAGCCCGCTCCCACGCTTTCATGTATGAAACTTCGGATCAGTTGATGATCTCGACGATATCCACATCCACTTCACGACTCATCAGGTGCTTCTCCACCTCGCCGGTCAGCTTGACCTTGGTCTTGTCGTTGAACGGCGTCGGCGGCAGGTCTTCGTCGTCGATTTCGACGGTGATGGTGCCGGTGTTGTCCTTGAACTCGTAGCGGTCGTCGTTGTTGATCTTCTTGGTCACGAAGCCTTGCAGCACTACCGGGGTGTCGTCGGCGGCTTCTTTGGCGGCGGCGACGGTGGTCACAGCCTGAGCACCTGGGCCGGTGTAGCTGGTGGCCAGGGCGGCGGTGCTGAACAGCGGGGCGAGGATCAGGGGCAGGTAGCGGGCTTTCATGGTGATCGGGTCCTGTTTGCGTTTTGATGGCACCAGATTACCGACGATCGCTGAATTGAAACTTAATGCAAAAAATCGCGGGG
>NZ_QKVM01000045.1 GCF_003231305.1 Pseudomonas sichuanensis
TGGGAGCCGGCTTGCCGGCGATGGGCTCGGAACATTCACCTACACTGTCCCTGATTGCCTCTGACCCAAGGAGCCAACCATGGACGATTCCAGCCAAGGCAAACCGCCCACCTTCTGGCAGATGCTGCAGAGCATCCTCGCCGCCGCCTTCGGCGTGCAAAGCGGCAAGAACCGCGCCCGCGACTTCACCTACGGCAAGGCCAGCCACTTCATCGTGATGGGCACGCTGTTCACCCTGGTCTTCATCTTCGTGCTGATCGGGCTGGTGCAACTGGCGATGCATCTGACTGCGCGCTAGACACACATGCAATCCCTGTAGGAGCGGCCTTGTGCCGCGAATGGGCTGCGCAGCGGCCCCGGCGATCTTTACTCCATTCACTATCGCCGGGGCTGCTTTGCAGCCCATCGCGACACAAGGCCGCTCCTACAAGAGCACGCAAGCTGTCAGGCCACGATGAAATGGATGCTGAACGCAAACCGCCCGCGGATATCCACTCCGCGGGCGGTTCAGGTTTGTTTCACGGTTTATGGCGGCCCGTTACTGGTGGCTGACCCAATACACGGCGGTGACCACCACCAGCACGATCAGGCACAGGATCGCCCAGGCGTCGACACTGCTGTCAGCTTTGCGGACCTTGGTTGAGTTTCCCATTGCATTGCCTCTTGTAGTGGTTATGGGAATGCACTTCACAAGCAGCAGTTAAGTCCAGCAATGTCCTTCGCTCAAGCAGGGACTTTCAATAGTCGACGGGCGACGTGAGAAACGGGTAGCGGTAGTTGGCCGGCCGCCCTTCGGCGCTGTAGTGATGAAAGTCGACGCCGTGGCCGCCCTGCTCCAGCAACTGCAGCCAACGCCGAGCCTTGGCCGAGTCGATCAGTTGCAAGACCGGCACCTGGTGCTCGCGCAATCCGTCGCGATTCACCGCCAGGCCCATGGCATCGTCGTGCAGCATGACCATGGCCCAGCCGCCCAGGGTGAAATGACCGCCCATCAACACACCCAGGCGCCCGTCGATCAGTGCGCGCAGGGCTTCTGGCGAGCTGTTCACCGCACTGAACACGGCATCGCGCCCCGGCACCTTGCCCGCCTGCTCGAAGGCCCGCATGGCGCCGAAGGCCATTTCATCGTTGGCCGACCACACCAGCCGGGTCTGGGGATAGCGCTCCAGCAGCACCTGCGCCTGTTCGAAGGCGCGCTGGCGGTTCCAGCCGCCATACACCACCTGGCGCAGGCGCACCTGCGGGAAGTCTGCCAGCGCGCGGCGCATACCCTGCTCGCGCAGTTGCGAGGCCGGGGTGGTCTTGACCCCGGCAAAGGCCAGCAGGTCGACCGGCTCGGACGAGGGCGGCAGTTTCGCCACCATCGCCTTGAGCATCTGGTAGCCGGCCGCTTCGTCGTTGTTGGTCAGGGTGCCGAGCACTTCGGGGTACTTGTCGGGCTGGGCCTGGATGCTGCGCGCCTGGCTGTCCGTCAGGCCGTTGTTGACCAGGAACAGCTTGACCCCGGTGCCGCGGGACAGGCGGATGATCTCGGGGGCGACGTACTGTTCGTTGACCAGCACCAGGTAGTCCGGGCGTTCTGGCCCCTGCAGCACGGCGCGGGCCTGGGTCAGGGCGAGGTCGGCCCGGCGTTCGCTGTACTGCACGCGCAGTTGCATGCCCAGGTCCGTGGCGGCGGCCTGCATGAAGCGTGAGTAGTCGACCCAGAACGTCTCGTTGGACAAGCCTGGGTTGAGAAATACCACCGAAGCGGCCTGTGCGCCCGCCGCCAGTGGCAGGCTCAGGCACAGGCCCTGGCACAAGGCCTTGAGCATGCGGTTACATCCCTGGGGAGCAAACGGCGGAGTATACGCGTAGCGCGGCGCAGAGCGGGCAAATGGCAGTCAGTCTCACTTAGTCCAAATGGTTCTTTTCATATGCAAAAACATCACTTTAGCGCATAAACCCACTCTGCTATCGTTCCCCCGCTCCGCTCCGGAGTGCGCGGCCGTGCGCGCGATTAGCTGCATGCAGCCTGAGACAGGACTTTTATGTACGTATACGACGAGTACGATCAGCGGATCATCGAGGACCGCGTCAAGCAGTTCCGTGATCAGACCCGCCGCTACCTGGCCGGTGAGCTGAGCGAAGAAGAATTCCGCCCGCTGCGCCTGCAGAACGGGCTCTATGTCCAACGCTTCGCCCCGATGCTGCGCGTCGCCGTGCCCTATGGCCAGCTGAACGCGACGCAGGCCCGTATGCTGGCGAAGATCGCCCGCGACTACGACAAGGGCTACGCGCATATCAGCACCCGCCAGAACGTGCAGTACAACTGGCCGGCGCTGGAAGACATCCCGGACATCCTGGCTGAGCTGGCCACCGTGCAGATGCACGCGATCCAGACCAGCGGCAACTGCCTGCGCAACGTCACCACCGACCAGTTCGCCGGTGTCGCCGCCGACGAACTGGTGGACCCGCGCCCATGGTGCGAGATCGTCCGCCAGTGGACCACCTTCCACCCGGAATTCGCCTACCTGCCGCGCAAGTTCAAGATTGCCGTCAACGGTTCGAGCGACGACCGCGCCGCCATCGAAGTGCACGACATCGGCCTTGAGCCGGTGCGTAACGCTGCCGGCGAGCTGGGCTTCCGCGTGCTGGTGGGCGGCGGCCTGGGCCGTACCCCGGTGATCGGCGCTTTCATCAACGAGTTCCTGCCGTGGCAGGAGCTGCTCAGCTACCTGGACGCGATCCTGCGCGTGTACAACCGTTACGGCCGCCGTGACAACAAGTACAAGGCGCGGATCAAGATCCTGGTCAAGGCCCTCACCCCGGAAGTGTTCGCCGAGAAGGTCGAGGCCGAAATGGCCCACCTGCGCGGTGGCGACACCACCCTGACCGAGGCCGAAGTGCAGCGCGTGGCGCGCCACTTCATCGACCCTGAGTACCTGGCGCTCGACAACCAGGACTACAGCGCACTGGATGCCGAGCACCCAGGCTTTGCCCGCTGGCGTTCGCGCAACACCCGCGCGCACAAGAAGCCGGGCTACGTCGCCGTCACCCTGTCGCTCAAGCCCACCGGCGTCGCCCCGGGCGACCTGACCGACAAGCAGCTGGACGCCGTCGCCGACTTCGCCGAGCGCTACAGCTTCGGCTACCTGCGCACCTCGCACGAGCAGAACATCATCCTCGCCGACGTCGAGCAGCGCCAGCTGCACGCCCTGTGGCTGGAACTGCGCGAGCAAGGCTTCGCCACGCCGAACATCGGCCTGCTGACCGACATCATCTGCTGCCCGGGCGGTGATTTCTGCTCGCTGGCCAACGCCAAGTCGATCCCGATCGCCGAATCCATCCAGCGTCGCTTCGACGACCTGGACTACCTGTTCGACATCGGCGAGCTCGACCTGAACATCTCCGGCTGCATGAACGCCTGCGGCCACCACCACGTCGGCCACATCGGCATCCTCGGGGTGGACAAGAAAGGCGAGGAGTTCTACCAGGTTTCGCTGGGCGGCAACGCCGCGCGCGACGCCAGCCTGGGCAAGATCCTCGGCCCTTCGTTCGCCCAGGATGACATGGCCGACGTGATCGAGAAGCTGATCAACGTGTATGTCGAGCAACGCACCGAAGACGAGCGCTTCATCGACACCTACCAGCGGATCGGCATCGACCCCTTCAAGGAACGCGTCTATGCAGCGAATCATTAAGAACAACCAGATCGTCGACGAAACCTGGCACCTGCTGCCCAAGGACGTCTCGATCGACGAGCTGACCAACTGCGACGACTACATCGTGCCGCTGCAACTGTGGCGTGACCATCCGAGCATGCTCAAGGCCCGCGACGGCGGCCTGGGCATCTGGCTGGACAGCGACGAGGAAGCGGAAGAGATCGGCGCTGACGTCCAGCACTTCCAGGTCATCGCCCTGAACTTCCCGGCCTTCACCGACGGGCGCAACTATTCCAATGCGCGCCTGCTGCGTGACCGTTACAAGTTCAAGGGTGAGCTGCGCGCCATCGGCGACGTGCTGCGCGACCAGCTGTTCTACATGGCCCGCTGTGGCTTCGATGCGTTCGCCATCCGTGCCGACAAGGACCCGGAAGACGCGCTGCAGAGCCTGAAGGACTTCTCGGTGACCTACCAGGGCGCCACCGACGAGCCGCTGCCGCTGTTCCGCCGCCGCTGATCGTCACCTGCTGCATCGACCGGCCCGCCTCATGGCGGGCTGGTTCGTTTCTAGCCCAGGATCAACCGCCGGTGCCCTGCCCCACCAGCACCCCATCGACCTTCTGCCCGTACAGGTTGACCCCGTCGTTGGCATGGAACTTCAATCGCGTCTTCTCGATCGAGCCCTCCACCAACCGTGGATCCTGCGGCCGCTCGTGGCGGTTGATCCACGCTGCCACATCCCAGGCCTGCTGGTCGCTCAGGCTGCCAGGCTTGCCCAGCGGCATGTTGTACTTGATGAACGACGCCGCGGTGTTGATGCGGTGCATGCCCGCCCCCCAGTTGTACGAGTCCTTGCCCCACAACGGCGGCATCACGTATTCCCCGGCGACCTTCTGCCCTTCACCGTTGTCACCGTGGCAGATCGCGCATTGCTCGCGGTACACCTGCTGGCCACGCTTGAAGTCGTAGCCGCCCGCGGGCTGCGCAACGTCGGGGTAGCCACGGCCGGCGATCTCGACGCCGGTCGGCGCCTGGGTCGAAAGCCAGTAGGCATACACACTCAGCGCAGTCATCTGCGGGCTGTCGGCCGCCGGTGGCTTGCCATTCATGCTGAACTGGAAACAACCCTGGATGCGCTCGGCGAAGGTGTTGACCTTGTCGTTTTTCTTGCGATAGGCCGGGTACATCGGATAAGCGCCCCACAACGGCGCCGAGTGGGCCATGCGGCCCTGGTCAAGGTGGCAATTGCTGCAGTTCAGGCCATTGCCCACGGCGTCGGGCATCAAGCGGCGGGTATCGACGAACAATGCATGGCCTTGGCGGACCATCTTGCCAAAGGCGTTGTCGGGGATGGCGCTTTCGGCGGGCGCCACGAACTGCGGCGCGGCCTGCACGCCCGGCACCTTGAGCTGCGATTGATCTTCCATGGCAATCGGCGCGGCCTGGGCACTGCCCATGGCCAGCAACAGCACAGCGGGGATCATGGTTTTCATGGCTTGACCTCCTGGCTGGGGGACGGGCTTGCTGCGTTGGCGAAATACTCGGCTATCGCCTTGACCTCGGCATCGGTCATGGCCTTGGCCACGTTGACCATCAACTGGTTGGGGTCGTTGCTGCGGCTGCCGTCGCGCCAGGCGTTGAGCTGGGCCACCAGGTAGCCGGCCGGTTGCCCGGTCAGGGGCGGGAAGTGTTCGCCGACCCCGCCGCCACCCGGCCCATGGCACTGCACGCAACCAGGGATCTGCCGGCCCCAGTCGCCATACAGGGCCAGACGGGATACCGCATCGCCGGCAATCTGCTGGCGGCGCAGCTCGGCGGCGCCATCGGCCGGGAGCGCCGCCAGGTAGGTGCTGACGGCGTCGATTTCCGCATCACTCAGCGCCTTGGCCAGCGGCTCCATCACCGGTTGCTTGCGGCTGCCCTGGCGAAAATCCCGCAGTTGCTTGGCAAGGTAGCCGGCAGGCAAACCGGCAAGGCGGGGGAAGCCGGCTGCGGCAATGCCTTTGCCGTCCGGCCCATGGCAGCCCAGGCAGGCCATGGCGGCGGGGTTCTGCCCGCCCTGGTTGAAGACCTGTTGCCCGTCGGCGGCATACGCCGTGGGCCAGGCCAGGATCAGCCAACCGCCGATCACGACACGACTCAGGGATTTCATCACGGAAGACTCCATTTTCCTTGTTATAAGCTTAGGCTCAAACGACATAAGCCCAGAAATACTAGGGCTTATCCCCGGTATGCGACAACGTGTCACCGGGAAGGAAATCGGCAATCTGCCGTTTAATCGATCAATGACTGCGCTGGATCAAGAACCGGAGATGCACTCGGTCGCCGCGGTGCGCACATCCCCCAGGCGCAGGGGGAAATTGCTCAAACGCTCGTGAACCTTGATCGCACTGCCGCTACCACGCTTGTCGATGTCCAGCAGCGCCGCCGGCCCTGCGCTGGCCGACAGTTTTTGCGGCACGATCAGGCGCAGGCCGTCGCCGCGCACTTCTTCGCCCAACGGGTCACGACTGTCCGCCAGCTTGCGCTTGACGCAATCGGCGTATTCACGGGGCGTCTTGCCAGACATTACATCCATGGTTTCGTGGGACTGCTCAAGCTCACTCACGCTTGCGCAGCCCCCCAGCACCAGCGCCACCGCCGCTACCAGCCATTTCATTTACGCTACTCCAATTGCAAAGGTCACCCTCTGACCGCAGCCAGGCGCAATTGCTCCCCGACCTGGCAGAAATCTCCCCGCCCGCCCGAGCCCGGTCGCAAGTGTAGCGCCACATCGTGGTATCTTTCGCCTTTGCAGAAACAACCCTTGCGGAGCACCCCATGAAATTCGTACACCAGCGCGAGCACCTGAACGAGGACGACATCGTCGTCATCGAATGCTCCCAGCGCTGCAACATCCGCCTGATGAACGACGCCAACTTCCGCAGCTTCAAGAATGGCGGGCGACACACTTACCACGGCGGCCACTTCGAGAAGTTCCCGGCAAAAATCACCGTGCCCAGCACCGGTTTCTGGAACATCACCATCGATACCGTCACCACGCGCCCGATCTCGGTAACCCGCAAGCCGAGCCTGACGCACAAGATCAAGATCATTCGCCGCTCCTCGTCGAAACTCGGATAACGCCCGCATGACCCAGACCATCAAGTATGTGATCAAGTACAAGCTCGACGGCGAACGCCGCTGGGATTTCGCCCTGATGCCCGATGCCTCCCTGGAGCAGGCGCAGCAGGCCCTGCGCAAGATCCACGGCGACGACGCCGAGAAGATCAGCGACATTCAGGTCAGCAAGGCCCTGTAAGACCGCCCCGATCCCGCCGCACTCAAGGAGTCGCCCATGAGCACCTGGCCAGACCGCCGCATCCTCGACCTGCTGAACATCGAGGTGCCCATCCTGCAGGCGCCCATGGCCGGCGCCAGCGGCTCGGCGATGGCCATTGCCGTCGGCAACGCCGGCGGCCTGGGCGCCCTGCCCTGCGCCATGCTGACCCACGACCAGCTACGAGGGGAAATCGAGGCCTTCCGCGCCGCGTGCAGCGGCCCGCTCAACCTCAATTTCTTCTGCCACCAGCCGCCAGCACCGGACCCCGAACGCGATGCGCGCTGGAAGCAGGCGCTCAAGCCCTACTACGACGAGACCGGCGCCGACTTCGACGCGCCCACGCCGGTGTCCAACCGTGCGCCGTTCGACGCGCAGAGCTGCCAACTGGTGGAGGCAATGCGCCCGGAGGTGGTCAGCTTCCATTTCGGCCTGCCCGCCGCCGAATTGCTGCAACGGGTCAAGGCAACCGGGGCCAAGGTGCTGTCCAGCGCCACCACGGTCGAGGAAGCCATCTGGCTCGAGCAGCACGGCTGCGACGCGATCATCGCCATGGGCTTCGAAGCAGGCGGCCACCGCGGCATGTTCCTCAGCGACGATATCACCAGCCAGATCGGCACCTTCGCCCTGGTGCCCCAGGTGGCGGATGCGGTGCGCGTACCGGTGATCGCCGCCGGTGGCATTGCCGATCACCGCGGCCTGCTCGCCGCCCTCGCCCTGGGGGCCTCGGCTGTGCAGATCGGCACCGCCTACCTGTTCTGCCCACAGGCCAAGGTCTCGCCGGCGCATCGCCGTGCACTGGACAACGCGCCGGCCAGCGATACCGCATTGACCAACCTGTTCACCGGGCGCCCTGCGCGCGGCATCAACAACCGCATCATGCGCGAGCTGGGGCCCATGAGCGCACTGGCCCCGCACTTCCCCCTGGCAGGCGGTGCATTGATGCCACTGCGGGCGATTACCGACCCACAGGGCAACAGTGATTTCAGCAATCTGTGGTCCGGTCAGGCCCTGCGCCTGGGCAAACACCTCGACGCGGGCGAGCTGACGCTTGAAATTGCCAACGGGGCGATTAGAATCTTGACTCGCTGATCAAGTTTTTACCCGCACGGCCCTTCCCGACGGATGGCTTATCGCTATATAGTCAGCACCATAACGATAACCATCCGCCCCTAGGAGCCTTCTCGATGCGTATTCGCCTGACCCACCTGGCCGCCGCCACCCTGGCCAGCCTGTTCTCACTCAACAGTGCCTGGGCCGATGAAGTCCAGGTTGCCGTGGCAGCCAACTTCACCGCCCCCATCCAGGCCATCGCCAAGGACTTCGAAAAAGACACCGGCCACAAGCTGGTCGCCGCGTACGGCGCCACCGGCCAGTTCTACGCACAGATCAAGAACGGCGCGCCGTTCGAAGTGTTCCTCGCCGCCGACGACAGCACCCCGGCCAAGCTCGAGCAGGAAAAGGAAACCGTTGCAGGCTCGCGCTTCACCTATGCCATCGGCACCCTGGCGCTGTGGTCGGCCAAACCGGGCTATGTTGACGCCAAGGGTGAAGTACTGAAGAAAAACGACTTCAAGCACCTGTCCATCGCCAACCCCAAGACCGCCCCCTACGGCCTGGCCGCCACCCAGGTGCTGGACAAGCTCAAGCTGACCGAGGCCACCAAGGCCAAGCTCGTCGAGGGCCAGAACATCACCCAGGCGTTCCAGTTCGTTTCCACCGGCAATGCCGAGCTGGGCTTCGTCGCCCTGTCGCAGATCTACAAGGACGGCAAGGTCGAGAGCGGCTCGGCGTGGATCGTCCCGGCCTCGATGCACGAGCCGATCCGCCAGGATGCGGTGATCCTGAACAAAGGCAAGGACAACCCGGCAGCCAAGGCGCTGGTCGACTACCTCAAGGGGCCGAAGGCAGCCGCCGTGATCAAGTCCTACGGCTATGAAATCTGATGCCGCTCGACGCCAGTGACCTGGGTGCGATCTGGCTGACCATCAAGCTGGCCAGCCTGACCACCGCCATCCTGCTGGTGGTGGGCACGCCCATCGCCTGGTGGCTGGCACGCACCCGCTCCTGGCTGCGCGGGCCGATCGGCGCGGTGGTGGCGCTGCCCCTGGTGCTGCCACCGACGGTGATCGGCTTCTACCTGCTGCTGACGCTTGGCCCCCATGGCTGGATCGGCCAAGCCACCCAGGCGCTGGGCCTGGGCAGCGTGGTGTTCAGTTTCGCCGGGCTGGTGATCGGCTCGGTGGTGTATTCCATGCCGTTCGTGGTCCAGCCCCTGCAAAACGCCTTCAGCGCCATTGGCCAGCGCCCGCTGGAGGTGGCCGCGACCCTGCGCGCCAGCCCCTGGGATACCTTCGTCCATGTGGTGCTGCCGCTGGCACGCCCCGGTTTCATCACCGCCAGCATTCTCGGCTTCGCCCATACCGTGGGCGAGTTCGGCGTGGTGCTGATGATCGGTGGCAATATCCCCGACAAGACCCGTGTGGTCTCGGTGCAGATCTTCGATCACGTCGAGGCCATGGCCTATGACCAGGCCCACTGGCTGGCCGGGGCCATGCTGCTGTTCTCCTTCCTGGTACTGCTGATGCTTTACGCCGGCCGGCGTGGCAAGGCTGGCTGGAGCTGAAATGAGTGCTTCGATACAGGCGCGCCTCACGCTTGCGCGCGACGATTTCACCCTGGATGTCGACCTGCGCCTGCCCGGGCGTGGCATCAGCGCGCTGTTTGGCCATTCCGGCTCGGGCAAGACCTCGTGCCTGCGTTGCCTGGCGGGCCTGGAACGTGCCGCCAGTGCCTACATCGAGGTCAACGGCGAGGTCTGGGAAGACAGCGCGCGCGGGCATTTCATTGCCCCGCACAAACGCCCTGTGGGTTATGTGTTCCAGGAAGCCAGCTTGTTCGCGCACCTGTCGGTGCGCGGCAACCTGGAGTTCGGCTGGCGCCGCATCGCCCCCAGTGAGCGCAAGATCAAGCTGGAGCAGGCCTGCCAACTGCTGGGCATCGGCCATCTGCTCGAGCGCAAGCCTGCGACCTTGTCGGGCGGCGAGGCCCAACGTGTCGGCATTGCCCGGGCATTGCTCAGCAGCCCGCGGCTGCTGCTGATGGACGAACCGCTGGCGGCCCTGGACAGTGCGCGCAAGCGTGAAATCCTGCCCTATCTGGAACGCCTGCATGACGAGCTGGATATCCCGCTTATCTACGTCAGCCATGCCCAGGACGAAGTCGCGCGCCTGGCCGACCATCTGGTGCTGCTGGAGCAGGGCAAGGCCCTGGCCAGCGGCCCGATCGGCCAGACCCTGGCACGCCTGGACCTGTCGCTGGCCCAGGGCGAGGATGCCGGCGTGGTCCTCGAAGGCGTGGTGGTCGGCCACGACCCGCACTTTGAGCTGTTCGACCTGCGCTTGCCCGGCGGCGAAGGTCCGCTGTTGCGCATCGCCCATCCTGCCTTGCATATGGGCAGCACCCTGCGGCTGAAGGTGCAGGCCCGCGATGTGAGCCTGGCGCTGAGCGCCGACGGCGCATCGAGCATTCTCAACCGCCTGCCGGTACGGGTGCGCGAATGCCGCGCGGCAGACAACCCGGCCCATGTGATGGTGAGCCTGGACGCCAGCGGCAGCCCCCTGCTGGCGCGCATCACCCGCTACTCGGCAGAACAACTCGGCGTGCAGCCGGGCCAGCATCTGTGGGCGCAGATCAAGTCGGTGGCGCTACTCGGTTGAGCAACGCCGCAGTGGCGATTGTCCATTGCTGCATGACCGCTCGATGGACTGCACCGATGCCCGACAGCCCGCTACCCGCCGCCCTGCACTATGTCGACGATAACCAACCCGGGTTGAGCCGGCGCCGGCGAGGCGAGCGATTCCTCTACTTCGATGCCTCGGGCCGGCAGGTGCGCGATGCAGAGACCCTGGCACGCATCGCGGCGCTGGTGATCCCCCCAGCCTATACCGAGGTGTGGATCTGCACCGACCCGCTGGGCCATTTACAGGCCACCGGCCGCGATGCCCGGGGGCGTAAACAGTACCGCTACCATCAGCAATGGCGCGAACAGCGCGACCAGTACAAGTACGGGCGCCTGCTAGCCTTCGCCCAAGCCCTGCCCGCCTTGCGCAAGCGGTTGGACGAACACCTGGCACGCCGCGGGATGGACCGGGAAAAAGTGATGGCGCTGGTAATCAGCCTGCTCGACGCGACGCTCATTCGCATCGGCAACCGGCAGTACCTGCGCGACAATCGCTCCTACGGGCTGACCACGCTGAACTGCCGTCACGTAAAGGTTCGGGGCAGCACCATCCGCTTCCAGTTCCGCGGCAAGCGCGGTGTCGAACACGACGTCACGTTGCATGACCGACGCCTGGCGGCACTGCTCAAGCGCTGCATGGAACTCCCTGGCCAGGCGCTGTTCCAGTACCTGGACGATGACGGGCAACGCCACCGCATCGGTTCGACCGAGGTGAACCAGTTTCTCCAGCAGTTGACCGGCGCCGACTTCACCGCCAAGGACTACCGCACCTGGGCCGGCAGCAGCCTGGCCCTGAGCCTGCTAAGGCCACTGGCCTGGGAGCCCGACAGCGAAGCCCGGCGCCAGGTGGCGGCAACCGTGCGCCAAGTGGCCAACCGCCTGGGCAATACGCCGGCCGTTTGCCGCCGCTGCTATATCCACCCCGCGCTGTTCGAGCATTTCCAGCTCGGGCGCCTGGCACAGCTGCCGCGGGCACGCCAGCGCAAGGGTTTGGAGCCCGAGGAAGCGGCGCTGCTGGTTTTTCTGCAGGCACTGGGCGCAAACGATCATTGAGCTCGGCTATTTCACTTATCAAACAAGGAAATTTCCCATATGACGTCAACCACCCTATCCTTGCCACCGAGCACCTTCGCTGATGGACAGCATCTGTCCACCAGCACCTGCAACTAGAGACAGGCATAAATTGTCTGACGGAGGAATTACTATCCGCCGAAAGCGTCTTTAATGGAAAGGAAGAGGGACAAAGCTCCCACCGTTGTGGTAAATGGCCCGGCGGTTTTTACATCACCAAGGAGAACTACATGCTGATACTCACCCGTAAGGTCGGCGAAAGCATCGTCATCAACGACGACATCAAAGTCACCATTCTGGGAGTCAAGGGGATGCAAGTGAGGATCGGCATCGATGCGCCGAAGGATGTCCAGGTGCACCGTGAAGAGATTTACAAGCGTATCCAGGCAGGCAGCCCTGCCCCGGAGAAAGGCGACGAGAAACACTGATAACCCACGCATCAAGCCGCACGGACGCGTCTGATCGATTGCCCGCCCACGCGGGGCGCCCATCCTGAACCTCAGGTGCCCAGCAGCTCGCGCACCTTGGCGATCATTCTGTCCATGTCGAATGGCTTGTCGAACACCGCGGCGAACAGTTCGGGGCGGATCAGCTTCTTGTCGGCCTGCGCACCACTCATGAGAATGACCGGCAGGTGCGGCAGATCCAGCTCAGTGCGAATAGCCCGCACGAGTTCCACACCACTCATGACCGGCATCATGTAATCGGTGATCACCAATTCCACATGCCTGCCTTCGTGCCGCCCTTTCAAGGCCTCCAGGGCTTTGCGCCCGTTGCTGGCCTTTTCCACCTGATAGCCTTCGTCCTCCAGGGCAAAACCGAGGATATCGGCGATCAGGTACTCGTCATCGACGATCAGGATGGTGTTCATGGCGTCATCCCATCAGCGATCTTCCTGCGGGACCGCTGTGCCGCTGAGCACGCCGCTTGCGCCATCGAAAGCCCGCCCCAGGGTGATCCCCTGCGGCCCCAGGTGCAGCGCCTGCAACGTTGGGTCGTGATCGCTGTCGCGCACTTTGACGATCGACAGCACGCGGTGCAGCCTGGCATCGAGTTCGGCGAAGCGCATCAGCACCAGATTGTCGACGATGCTCGACAGGTCCGGTGCCGGGGCGGTGATCTCGGCGCCGAAAATATCACGCATCTCCCAGGTGAGCAGGACGGTCACCTCACGTGCGCGCAGCTCACCGGTCAGGGCGCGGAAGAACGCGTTCAAGCGCCCAGGCTCCAACGCCAGGCGCCCGAACGCGCCGAGGCTGTCGATCACCACGCGCTTGGCGCCCAGCGCTCGCACCTGCTCAAGCAAACGGGCGCCTACCTCATCCAGCATCCCCTCAGTGGTGGGTTGCCAACTGAGCTGCACGACCCCGTCACGCTCCTGCCTGGCGATGTCGAAGCCCAGTGCTTGAGCTTTGAGACGCAGGCGAGCGGGCGTCTCGTAGAACCCGAAGTGCAGCCCAGGTGCGTGCTCATCGGACGCTGCCAGAAACGCGATGCCCAAGGCGCTTTTGCCGACCCCGGACGGCCCCATCAACAGGCTCACGGAACCTTCAGCCAAACCGCCGCCGAGCATGCGATCCAGGTCGCTCACCCCGGTAGTTGCGCGGCTCAGCGCCTGCGCACCAGGCTGGCTGGGGTGGCTGTACAGTGATTCCAGCCGCGGGAAGACCTGCAACCCAGCCTCGCTGATCAGGCATTCGTGGCGCCCCGACATCGCCCCGCTGCCGCGGGTCTTGCGCAGTTGGACATGACGCACCGCCGTGCTGCCGACCAGGTGCTCGCCCAGCTCGATGACGCCATCGACCATGGTGTGCTCGGGGCTGCCCTCCTCCAGGCGAGCGCTGGTCAGCAGCAGGACAGTGCATCCGGCAAAAGCGGCATGCCCCTGCAATTCGGAAACGAACTTCTTGGTGTCGAGGCTGGTTTCCGCCCGTGAGCGGGCGTTGAGCAGGCCATCGACGACCAGCAGGCTGGCCTGCTGCCGGGCGATCTCCTGGCGCAGCAGCCGCACCACAGCGTCGAGGCCATCCTGCTCAAGGGTGTCGAAGGCGCTGACGAACTGAATGCTGTCGCCCACCAGCGTCTGATCGAAAAACGTCAGGGTCGACAGGTACTGGAACAAACGCTCATGGGACTCACTGAGCAAGGTGGCCACCAGCACCCGCCCACCTTCGCGGACATGGTTGCAAGCAAGTTGGTTGGCCAGGATGGTCTTGCCCGAACCCGGATGCCCCTGGACGATATAGGACGCCCCCACCACCAGCCCGCCCTTGAGCAGGGCATCGAGGCCTTCAATACCGGTGGCCAGTCGCTTGAGCTGTTCAACCATGATGCTTTACTCGCCTGTGTGCGGTTGATCATCGAGGCATGCCGGCAGGTACAGGCTCATGCAGGTCCCCTTGCCGGGCCGGCTGGCAACGCGGATGGCGCCATTGCTCTGCCTGGCGAACCCATAGGCCTGGCTGAGCCCCAGACCGGTGCCTTTGCCGAACGGTTTGGTGGTGAAAAACGGCTCGAAGATACGTGGCAACACCTGCGGATCGATACCCTCGCCATCGTCGCGCACGTCGAAACGCACGTAACGGCCTTGCAAGCCCTCCACTTCGCCGGCCAACTCCACACTGTCGACCACCAGGTCGATCCGCCCCGCCGTGCCGATCGCATCCCGGGCATTGAACATCATGTTCAGCAGTACCATCTGCAACTGCCCGGCATCCACTTCAATCGCAGGCAGCCCTGCCCGGATCTGTTCGACCAGTTCGATATCGGGAGGCAACGCGTGTTCCGCCAGCGCGCGAATGGACCCGGCCACCTCGGCAGGCGAAATCCGTGCGACGCTCAGCTGCCGATAGCGGGCAAAGCTGAGCAGTTGCTGGGTCAACTGGGTGCCCCGCTGCCCGGCATCGAGAATGTGCTCGAGCATACGCCGGGTGCGGCCGGGGTCGTGACTGTTGATGGCCAGGCGGGCGGAGCTGAGGATGATGGTCAGCAGGTTGTTGAAGTCGTGGGCCAGGCCGCCGGTCAGCTGGCCGAGGGCCTCGAGTTTCTGCGCCTGGAACAGTTGGGCGCGCATGGCGTCCAGTTGCAGCGCGGAATCCCGGCGATCGGTGATGTCGCGCGTGACCTTGGCCAGGCCGATGATCTGGCCCTGCTCGTCGCGAATGACGTCCAACGCGGCCAGGGCCCAGAATTGCGTGCCATCCTTGCGTACACGCCAGCCCTCATCCTGCGCCACGCCCTGTTCCAAGGCCTGGCGCAACAGACGCTCGGGGCGGCCCTCGGCACAATCTTCGGCGGTGAAGAACAGGGAGAAATGCTTGCCGATCACCTCGTCGGCGCGATAACCCTTGATCCGTTGGGCACCGGCGTTCCACGACACCACATGGCCATCTGGGTCGAGCATGTAGATGGCATAGTCCACCACCGCCTGAACCAGCTGTTCATAGCGCGCTTCGGGCATCACTGACTGGGCGGGCCGGTCCGTTGCTGGCATGCGAACTCCCCAAGCACCGCGATAAGGACATACTGAGCGTAGTCAAAAGTCCTGCAAGCACCCTACCCCATGCGACGACCGTCAACTTCAGGCTCACGCATCGTCGGCACCAGCCTGCGCGGCATTGCCACTTTGAGCAGCCACAGGCCGACCAGCAGGATCAACGCACCGCCACCCAGGGCCATGAGCCGTTGAGACGCTGAACGCAATTCATCCAGGCCAAGCACCACAAGATAGCTACCCAATCCGATCAAGCCGACGAAGAGGAAGGCCGCCAGCAGGCAAACCAGCAGAAACAACACACGCCAGAACAGCTTCGGGCGCACAACACGCCCTGCTGCGCTGGCCTGGCCTGGGGAAAACGGGGACATCATGGCTTACTCACTTGGATCCAATGGCGCAAAGGTGGCGCAATGACAGCCTCCTGTCAATTGACCTATAGTGGCGCTTCGCTTAGCTGCAAGGACGCACCACATGCCCTCGAATCAACGCCTGCAACGCCTTCAGGACGACCTGCTGCACACGGCTGCCGAACTCGACACTCTTTGCCAGGTACTGGATGGCCACGCCCTGTATCTGCGTCATTCAATCCATAAGACAGATGCGCGAACCATGGACAACCATGTTGAGGATTTGCGCGATTCTGCCTGTGAGCTGCGCGGTATCGCCCACACCATCACACCCTGAACCTGCAGGCTGGTTGACGCTTCTATAACAATGGGTTATAAAGCGCGCTTGATTGCCAGGGCCATCTATTCATGAGGCGCGGCGGTCAACAGTGCGAGTGTGGTGGAATTGGTATACACAGCAGACTTAAAATCTGTCGGCGTGAGCCTTGCGGGTTCGAGTCCCGCCACTCGCACCATCTGTTTTCGATGAAGGCGCCCTTGCGGCGCCTTTTTCATGCCCAGCGGAATTCCGCCTGGCAGCTGCTAGAGTGGAAACTGTCCCCGTCCATCGGAGCGCCGCCATGCGCTATGCACTGCTCGAAGGCCAACGCGACTTCATTCTGCTGCTTGCCCGGATCTTCCTGATGATCCTGTTCGTACTCGCCGGCTGGGGCAAGCTGACCGGCTTCGAGGGCACGGTCGGCTACATGACCTCCCTCGGCGCACCGGCCCCGATGCTGGCTGCCGGGGTGGCGGTGATCATGGAGTTCCTGGTCGCCATCCTGCTGATCCTCGGTTTCTATACCCGGCCACTGGCGCTGCTGTTCGCCCTGTTCGTGCTGGGCACCGCGCTGCTCGGCCACCCGTTCTGGAACATGGTCGACCCCGAACGCAGCGCCAACATGACTCAGTTCCTGAAAAACCTGAGCATCGTTGGCGGGCTGCTGGCACTGGCCGTCAGCGGCCCCGGGCGCTTTTCGCTCGACCGCCACTGACCGCCGGATCAATACGCGATGGCTGCGACGTCAATCGTCGCAGTCATCGTGCCAGGCCGGGTGATCCTCTTCGTCATCGAAATCATCCTGCAGTTCCTCGTCTTCCTCGACTTCATCCAGCGCTCCTTGCGCATCCGCCTCAGGGTCGAAGCTGTCGTGAAATTCGTGGTCAAGCAGATGGTCGTGCTCGGGCTCAGGCAAATCGTCTTCTTCGTACATCACACACTCCACACACTACAGGCCGCCTGTATAGGCGCTTCGGCGCCAGCGGTCAATGCAGCGGATAGTTAACCCTGACTTAACCGATCAGGCGCAACCTCAAGGCTCTCCCTTCAAGCACGTTCCAGCCCGCCAGCCCTGGCGGGCTTTTTTTGCCCGGGCCCAGCCGTGCTGATGGGCTTGGCCGCTTCCGACGACCACAGCAGAACAGGATGACAGTTGAGTCGTGGCCATCGGCGCAGCATTGCATGGCCTCGCCATCGAAGAAAACAGCCGCGCCGACGCAAAAGGCCCGAAGCGCTACGCAGTAGAAAGACGCATGATTGATGAAAAATTCAGTAACGGTTATTGAAACCTGACCTGCCGGGCCTTCACAAAATTCTGACATCTGTAACGGCAGACTGGCCTTGCTTCGATACGTTCTGTTTAACCCGCCTAGATGGCGGGTTTTCTTTTGTTCGCTGTTTCAGCCTGGTCGCTTCAATCCACAGAAGTCCAGACCGCGAGCTCGTAACCATCCGGATCGATGAAGTGGAAGCGCTTACCGCCCGGAAATGCGAACACAGTCCTGCTGATCTCTGCCCCAACAGCCTCAAGCCGATGTTGCGTCTCGGCCAGATCATCCGCATACAGGATCACCAGCGGGCCACCAGGCCTGACGGGCTCACCCGTGGTGAAACCGCCCGTCAATCGCCCATCCGTAAACTCGGTATAGGTCGGGCCATAGTCCACGAACTGCCAGTTGAAAACCGTACCGTAAAACGCCTTGCTGCGCTCAATATCGCTGACATTGAATTCGATATTGTCGATCTGATGATCCTTGCCTCTGGTTGCCATGTTTCACCTCCTTGTTAATGGCGGGAATCTATCACAACCGGGGGCGAACTTCGGGCCAGAGCACCACAGACTTGCCAGGACCTGGCAGCACCTCAGCGCTTGCTGGCGGGCCTGCACATGAAGCTACTGAGAAAGATGATACACGCCGGCCCCACCAGGAAACTCAAGCTGGTTCCCGGGCTGAGCATCGGCACCACAATCACCAGTGCGTACATGCCTATTCCCGCCCACAGCCGCCGACGGGGCGTGAGCCAGGCTCTAAACTTTTCCAATCTTTTGCCCATTGCCACATTCCCTATTTGGTAGGCCAAAGTATTCAGCTCCAAAACAAAACTGAAACGGCGCGACTGCAATTACCGCAAGGCACGATTCCTGGGCCATTTCCAATTTCCAGGCATCCTTCTTGTTGATGAGGGCAATCTACCATTGCAGCGCCACAGCACAAGAATCTCGCGACTCAAGGATAAACGTCAGCCAGCCGCTGCCGATACAGCAAGACCCGCCTCAACACGTGCATGCTCGAAATGCCTCACTCATGACGAACGCCCAAGCCAAGTCCTGCGCCACTCATTTTTACCAGTGTACTTCGCGACTGTAGCGCGCCGCTGCTACGAACTTATCTACGAGCGCAACTTCAAGTAACCCCAAGCCCGGTCAGTTCCCGCGCCGTACTCATTCGCTACTTACCACAACACGGAGCACCTGATGGAAGTCTCAAGGACGTCCCTTCTGATGAAACGCATAGGGGCGTACATCATCGACTACGGAGCAATTGTTCTTCTCGGCCTGTGGCTTGCCAAGCAAGAACGTCTGTTGTTCGCAGGGTTTGAACTGGTCTTTGTCTACCTCTTCCTGTACCCGCTATGGGAATGGCTTCTTAAAGGCAGGACACCGGGGAAGCTTGTATTTGGGCTGACCGTCATCAACGGAGCAGGCGACCCACCTACGCTTGTACAAGCCCTGATTCGAGGACTCACCAGACACATCGAGGCTCCGCTAGGGATCATAACGATCTTCATCTATGCGCAGTCCGCACGATGCCAACGAGTCGGTGACATGCTCTCCAAAACCTATGTCATACCGACCAAGGATCTAGCTCTGCTCCGCGCAACGATGCAAGCATCAACCCTTTGACATGGCATGCAACCCAAGCCCGGCCCAGCGCCGGGCTTTACGTTGGCCACTTGCCGACAATCGCCCCAAGCATCACTTCCATTTGGTCTACCCTTACCCCTTCCAACCACTCACGCGAAGGGTGCCGAGATGCCCGAGAATGAGAAGCGGAGGTTTGCCGAGGCGCTGGAGCACTGGGCAGAGGCTGTTGATGCGATCCGCGCTCGAGAACGTGCCGAGGCCATTGCCTGGGTTGAGGAGCTGAAGAAGGCGCATCTCACGCGGGAATTTCATGCCAGTGACCTGGGCAGGCACCACGCTTGGAAGCATCGCGGCGAGGGGTGAGCGCCTGATGCGAAAAGCCCAGCACGGGACTGAGCGACTGACTTAGGGCACTCGAAAGAAGGAATCAGCGCGCGGGTTTACCGCCGGGTCGACGCCGTCAGCCCCACCAAGTAATGCGCTGATGCGGAAACGATGCCTAATTATGCGGAAATGATCGGCTTTTTCGACCCGCAAAGAAAAACCCCGCAGACGTTAATCTGCGGGGCTTTCGAATATGGAGGCCGAGGTCGGAATCGAACCGGCGTAGACGGATTTGCAATCCGTTATCCACCCCAGTAATTTCGCGACCTACAGCCTGTATGCCCCGTAACTACTGGCGCGCACCATCATTTTCACTCAGGAACATTCATGGCTATTTGGGACATTCGGTGTCCCAGGATTGTCCCCCGGTCAGCGTCCCAGTACAGCAAGCTGAACAACGTCGCCCGATGCCGCCGGCTCGAACGGGCCGGAGGTCAGCAGCAGCGTACCCCGCGAACGCTTGCCGGTAACGGTGACACCGGTCAGCGAAGCGGCCCCGGCCACGGCAGCGAACATCTGGTCGCCGACAAAGCGGGTCATCGGCAGAACAAGCGGAACCTCGGTGTAGGTCTTGGCGAACGTTGCATTCGCGGTGCCGCCCGCCCCCAGGGTGACGGTGATCACCTCCCATTTCATTGGCGCAGCCAGCGCGGCAACGGCCTGGCCGGCAGCAGTGGCCGCAGCCTGGGCATTGGCAGCAGTGGCTGTCGCCGAGTTCGCCGCCGACAATGCGTTGCTCGCATTGGTGCTGGCGGTGGCCAGCCCGGTGTTCAGCGTGCCGACGGCAGATTGCAGAAGGCTGACCGCGCTGTTCGTGTCGGCCAGGTCAACGGCTCTCGCCGCAGTTGGGATAAGGCTGACGTCGAACTGGAGCGGGAACGGCATCCCCATCTCGTCCAGAATCACCAGTTTGGTTACGTCGGTATGCCAGAAAACGCCGCAGTACATGGTGCTACTCCTGTTCAGGTGGTATCCACAGCTCGGTTTGTCGCTTGCCGGCCAGGCGCAGAGCGGCCAGCAGCTTGTCGCGGGTAACGGTGATAACGGTGTTGTCATGAAGCACCCACGGGGTTTCCTGGCCATCCTCAAGCGCCAGGATCGCCCGGGCCATGCGGTTCTGGCTGGCTTCGTTGCCATCGAAGACCTGGCCGTCCAGCTCCACAGTGATCGCCGCCACCGCCTTGCGGCGCTCCTCTTTAAAGTCCTCGCGCTCGATTACCGGCAGTCGTGCGGCCCATGCCGCTTCCAGCTGCTCCCAGGTCGGCTGTGGGCGCTCGTCTTCCCAGCGCAACGCCTCGTACTGCTCACGGGTGTTGTCGGTGAGGCTGCCGCCACGGCATGCGGCCGGCACCAAGTCCTCAAGAGCCAGTGCTACGTCCATCATGCGAGCCTCCAGAACTTGGCCTGTGTGTAGATCTCGGTGGTCCCCAGGTTTGCAGCGGCGCCGAAGCCATTGGTTGCCCTGGTGGTGCCCACGTTGTGCTGGATTTCGAAGACCTTGGTTGCGGCAATCGTGAACTCCCCACCGATAACTGAATCTGTCATAGCGTTCAGTCCGCTGGACACAGAGAAACCGCTACTTCCGGTATCAACGTCGGCAGCGTCCGTGATGTTGCGTAATCGGATCTGATGTGCCCCGACACCAATGGCTGGGGCCCTCGCATCGAACCGATAAGTGCCGGCCGGAAGAGTGATCTGGTTCGATGCAACGGAGGATCCTGGAATGCGGTTCACACGGACGCTATTCAGGTCGCGGGTGGTCCAGGTCGCAGCCGTGGCCGTGCCACCTGCTGTGTTCGTTGCCTTCCGGTCCTCAACGTGCAGGAAGGTGTTGGCGAATGAGCCGGCGCGGGAGTTCTGAAAATCAGCCGTCAGAGTGGCAAGAGCAGAGGCAAGCGCCACAACATCCACCGCTCCAGGGTTGGTGACCGCGCCAAACAGTTTGATGATCCAGCAGCCTACAACGTGCGTAGGGAATGTTTCGCTACCTGTGCGCGCCACTCGCGAAGAGTCAAACCCGACACGGATGTTATCCAGGCTGGACGCTGTTCCAATCCAGTTATTTGTTGCCGCGACCGCTCTCGTGAAGACTCCATTGGTAGTGTCCGGCCTGGCCTGCACACCCCCGATATCTCCGGTGATCAATTGCATCTGATCCTGACGGATGGACCCGGTGGAAAAGCCAACAGCGCCATCCCCTCGCACCATCAGTGGGGCAATCGATCCTGCGGTCTTGCCGTTGTAGTCAGGTACACGAAACGTTGTGGATCCGTCACCTGCTGTGTACTTACCGCGCTCGGCCGGCGTGCTGTTCCACGCTGCATCCGTTGCAGTCGGCATGTTTCCCGCGTTGATTGCGGCCCAGGCATCTGGAAACGCTGTACGACTCAGCGCCTGGCCATCACCTGGAACGTACCCATTCGGGATTGCTGCTCGAGTGCCAGGCCACCACGACACCTGAAACATCGGCACCGCAGCACCAACCACTGACGCCGCGCTGGCAGCTGCCGAACTGGCGGATGTGCTGGCTGACGACGCCGATCCAGCCGCAGCTGACGCAGAGGCGGCGGCAGCCTGGGCGGAAGCCAGCGCCAGTGCTGGCTGCTCTTCCAGCTGCTGTAGGGTGAGGGTCGAGACAATCGGGTCGCCGACAGAGTTGAAGGCAAGAACTCGTAGTGCCCTGGCCGCCTTCAGCGGAATCGGGGGAATCCCTTCCGGCTCGAGCGGGCTGACGGTGAGTGCACGAGAGGTTCCACCACTCAGCTGCTTGACCGCCAGCCATAACCGGTCTAGGTCCCGGTTGACGGTGCTGGCCATGAAGTCGCCGAGCTCCTGGTAGTCGTTCAGGCGCTGGAAAGGAATGTTCTGCTGGAACAGCAGGTCACCTGTCGGCGCTACAGAAAACGTGCAGGTGCTGGTCGGGTTGCCAATCCCGGTCAGGGTGAAGCCGGAAGTCACAAGCACCCCGTCCAGGGTGATCTGTAGGTCTGCGGCGTCGAGCACAAGGAACGGGATGGGATACACGGTGGCCACGCCGCTGGCGACGTAGCGTTTGAAGGTTGGTCCGGCTGGTACAGACATGGCGCGCCCCTTTGACTCGCGGGCTCAGTAGTCCACCTGCACCTCGTGCACGCCCGCATTGGTGCGCCAATCGTCCCGCCGTACCTCTGTCGGTTTCCCGACTATCCGCCCTATGCGTACCGGGGTTTGTGCGATTGCGCCGGCGCCGGAGTCGAGGAAGTCATCGGCCTGATCTTTCACAGCCGGGTTGAAGTCGCGCATCTGGTCCCAGAGCGGGCCGCGCACCACATCGACATGCGCCCACAGGAAGCGGGCCGACAGCGGAGACTCCAGGGCATCCAAGATGCGCTTCTGCTTGTTGGTGCTGCTGTGTTCCTCACCTACCCCACAGCCCGTGCCTTTCAGGGCCTGACGCAGGATGGTGGGGACGAAGCCGCCCGGACCGTTCGTTTCCACCACCACCCTGGGGATCTGGTACTTGATGACCATCTCGCGCACCTGGTGGACCTGGCCTCCGGTGATCTTTCCGGTGCGCTCGTCGAAGGTGGCGATCTCGCCTTCGAGCGCCTTGCAGACCTGCCAGTAGAGCTGGCCACGATCATCGGTCAGGATCAGCGAGAAGGCCGATGCGTCCGACTTCACTTTGCCCAGTGAGCAATCCCAGTAGGCAGCGGCGCCCACAATCTGCACCGGCCCCAGGTACATGGCGCAGGCGCCGTTGGCGTAGCGGATGACCGGCTCCATGTCGTACGGGATCATGCGAGCCGGGTCCAGGCGCACTTCGGTCACCGGCTTGCTATGCAGCTGGTACTGGCTGTCCCATTCGTTGATCGTGCGGGTTTTGCGCCGGCGCTTCTGCAGCTCGGTCATGCTGAACCGCTCAGGCCAAGCACTGCCGGCATAGCAGTCGATCAACGTTCCAGGCGGATCCATGAAGGCAATGCCGGCCTTGGTCAGCTGGTAGTCCTTGCCGGGCTGCAGCACCCGCGCCAACTTCCCGATACCCGAGAACACCACCTCCGGCACAAACGGGATGGCGTAGGCCGCATCCTTTGCCTGCTCGATGCGGAACTCCTGGGCGAACATGCGAATGGTCAGGCAGTCAGCGCCCATGGCCTCCATCTCGTCGTAGAGGCTGTCATGGGTGTGCGGCGTGCCGATGTATAGCTGACTTCCGCCAGGTACCAGGATGTGCGTCTGCTCGCCAAGGCGATATCGCAGCTTCTCCCGCGCCTCGGGCGTCTGGATATTCTTCGGCACCTCCACATCGTCGTTCTGGCACTCGTCGGCACGGGCAGATGTGACGTTCGACAGGATGCCGCGTGCGTACATGGACGAGTTCCGGAAGTCAGCGGCGCCCTCGACCCACCACTGCTCTACTTGGCCCTTGTTGGGCGGCAGCATGTGGCGGGTCAGCGGGTGGTTGCGGATGACGTTCTGGGTGTCGCGACTGGTTTTGTAGGCGGTGCCGTCCGACTCGGACTGGTGCAGGATGCGGAACGTGGGGTCGCGGTAGTACCGCCAGGCGTTGTAGATGGCCAGAATGGTGGACTTGCCGAAGCCACGGAAACAGCGCAGCACCGCCAGCTCACCCTTGGATTCCAGCCACAGAACAGCCCTGATGTGGATATCAGGGACTGCCCACTTCCGGCGATTTGCCCAGATTAGGAAGAAGACCAGAAATCCTACTTTCGCTGCGGGCTTCTCGGGCTCAGTGGACATTACCGTTTCGCTGCATCCGCTCGATGATGGCCTGAGCCTCGCGCTCGGCGGCCGCCAGCTCGCCGTCCAGTTCATCAACGGCAGCACCAGCGTCCGGCGCCGGCTTCTGGCGGTTCAGCAGGCCGGCGATGTTCACCGCCTTGAGCAGCAGCGTCATGGTCGCGGCAGCATTCTTCTTGGCCCAGTACCTGTTGCCTCGCTCCTCCTGGGTCAGCTCGGCAGGCAGCTTGCCGGCCCCCGGCCAGACGTGCGGGTCAAGCTCGGTAATCACCACCTCGCCCAGGCGCTCGGTCAGCGCCTGCAAGCGCACGATCTGGTCATCACGCATATCAGCGACCTCCTACTGCGGTGTTGAGGTTTGGCGCGCGCTCCGGCAGCGATTGGCCTGGCGACCACCAGAAGCCTTGGCCGAAGTCCGTCTTGGCCCGGCGCTTCATGCGTTGCAGGTAGCCGGGGGATAGCAGCTCTTGCATGTCATGGAAGACTGCGTGTTCGAATGCCGCCTTGGTGTACCAGCTGCGGATGAATGGGGTGTTCTGGTATCCGATGCGCAGGGCGTTGGCACCGACGTCCTTCGGCTCGGTGCCCTCCTTGAACACGCTGCCAGCGGTCAGGCCGATATCGGCCGCCGTGCCGTACACAGGCCCCAGAAGGCCGGTCAGGTTGGACTGCCCGCCACGGTTATCGCCGCCCAGGCCGGTGTTCATGATGTCGCCGAAGATGCCGACACCGCCGCCACGCAGCATGGCCTGCACCCAGAACTTGGGGTCATCCATGTTTCGAGGGTCGCGGCCGTTCATGATGTCCATGAGCTGGTTGGTCACTGCGCCAGCCATCAGCAGGCCGGTGAACAGGGATGCCGAGTAGGCCAGGCGCCCGCCCGTGCTCTCGATCTGCATGGCCCGTGCCCAGTGGCGCTCGAACATGGCCACGCCGAACGACTTGAACAGCGTCAGGTGGCGCAGGCTTTCGCCACCGATGGTGCCGGACTGGGTGTTCTGCCGCATGGTTGCGCGGGTCATAAGGCCTGGCAGGATCGAGGTGAACTCGGATTCGTTCTGGATGTAGCCCAGCAGCTTGCCGATAGCGTCGTTCTTCTGCTTGGCGCTGAACCCTTGCAGGCTGGCGATGGATTCAGGCGTCAGCATCTGCTGCCCGCGCCATTCCTCTGGCCTGGCTGCCTGCCACACATCCCAGTCTTCCTTGGTGATGCCGTAGCGCTCCAGGCGCGCTTGCAGCTTGGCGTCTGCGCCCCACGCCCCGCGGGTATCGGCTGCCATGCGCGACATGATCTGCACAGAGAATCCACGGCGCATCGCAGTGGTCCAGCCCTCCAGCAGTGTCATTTTCATGGTGGCGTTGGCCAGCTTGCTGGTCCAGCCGGCGGATAGGTTATCGGTGTGGAATGTCACCAGGTCGTTGGTGATGCTGTCCATGCCCAGCGACATGCGTGCGGCCTCGGCCCGGTAATCTGCCGAAACGCTCTTCACGGCGCTTACCAGGGTCTTGCCCAGGGGCAGCCCGTGGTAGGCGCTGGTGATCGCCAGCGATTGCAGGTCACCAACCACCGAAGCGATCAGCGTGGCCTGCAGCTTAGCGGCAACCATGAAGTTGCGGATACCCTGGTTGAATTCGGCGAACCTGGCATTGACCGGAACGCCAAGGGTTCCGTTCAGCACGTTCCAAACCATGTCCGGCGTAGCGCCGAACTCGGTACCAGAGAACCACCCATCACCGATACCGTCCTTCACCCGGGCGGTGTCCAGCAGCAGGCGGTAGGTCTGCGCCGAGTTGGGCCCGAACTGCTCAATCAGCACAGAGTCCTTGACCTGGGCGTGCACGGAGCCCTGCATAGCCTCGAAAACTGAGGTCGGCCCGAAGTCGCGCATGTACTCGAGGTAGGCGTCACCGTCGCGGAAATGGATATGCCGGTGGGCGTCGTCGAACTTGCCGGCCCGGCTTGCTCCCTGGCCGCTACCCGGCGTCATCTTGTTGAGCCCATCGGTGCGCAGGGTTTCGTGTGCAGCCAGCAGGAAGTCGGTTACCTGGGCGTCGGTCATCTGCGTACCGTCCTCGTTGAGGTAGCGGCGACGGTCCAGGCGATTCAGTACGAAGGATGCCCAAGCATCAGCTGTGGCGTTGCGGACCTTCACAAGGCTGTGCGGCTGCGGCAGCCAGCCATAGTCAAGCCGGCCGATCATGGCGCCTGCGGCGTTCATCCGCTCGCGCAGGGCGTCCATCTGTTCGCGCCAGGCCTTGGCTGCCTTGGCAGCCACCTGGTTGCCGGTGGCCTGCCCGAACACCTCATGAACGAAGTCGCGCTCGGCGACCTTGTTGGTGATCATGCCCAGGAATCGCGGAGCTGCCGCGTCAATCACATCCATGATCGAGCCGAACGCCCGGTTGCGCTCGCCCTTGATGCGGTTGTCGATCTGGCGCAGGCGCTCGAATAACGCCGTGGTGAACGGCTGCTTGCCGCCCAGTACGGCGGCGCGGTCAGCCTGGTTGGCAAGTTCGCGGGTTTGGGCCAGCAGGTTCAGCCCTTTGCGCTGGGCAGCCTTGTCGACGGATGCCATGTGATCAGCCATCGCGGCCTGGGCTGCGGCGAGCTGCCGATCTGCGGCGGTCATCGAGTTGAATCGGGTGGGGTCAGTGCGGGCAAGGTCGCGGACATGAAAGCTGATCTTGTCCTCGATGGCCTGGGCCTCGGCCTTCTTGAGCGGGCGGCCGATGGCCTGCTCGACCTCTTTGATGCACTGGGGGTTCATGGCCATGGGCTTGCTCCTTTGGGGATGGAGGCAAGCCTATGGCTTGGAGATAGACGGTTTCCCGACTATTTAGAACCTCAGCATGCAGGTGATTGCAGCCAGGTAGGACTTGGCCTCACGGGTTCCGGCCTGGTGTTCGGCTTCTATCTCGGCCAGCACTTCATCCGCCCGCGCCGTTGTCGGCTTGCCGTCGGCGTCGTAGCCGGTATTCACCACCGCTTCCGGGTTGCGGGCTACTGCATCGCGCAGAACCTGAAGCTCTGGCGGCTCACCTTCTGGCCTGGCCTCGCCACCTTCGCGGGCCGCGGGGCTGCCCTCCGCCGGCCTGGCCGTGGGAGCGGGGCTTCCTTCCTGGGTAGATCTGGGCGCCGGCGCGGCCTGTGGTTCTTGGCTTCTCGCTGTGGGAGCGGGGCTTCCTTCCTGGGTAGATCTGGGCGCCGGCGCGGCCTGTGGTTCTTGGCTTCTCGCTGTGGGAGCGGGATCGCGGGGAAGGCTCGCTTCATGCTCGCGCACCAGGGTGTCGATTTCCTCGCGTGCAGCGCGTTCGTTCATCTGGCGGGGGGTTAGGCGTTCTCGAGCACGAGCAACGCCAGCAGCCAATGGCGATCGCTCGAAGCCGCGCATGATCTCGTCGGCACGGGCCTCGATACGTTGTTGCAGGCGCCCCGAGGTTTCGCCGCGTGCAATCGCGGCCAGCTCGCCCCGCGCCAATTCGCCGGTGCGGTTGCCTTGCAGGGAGTTCTCAAGCGCAGTAACACGCTCAGTCAGCTGCTGGCGTTCCTGCGCGATCTCCTGGCGGGCGGCGGCCTCGGCCTGCTTGCGGCTCATTCCATCGACCTGAGCCTGCTTGGCGCGCTCACGGAACGTGCCGTCCAGGTCGTCCAGGGATCGCTGAACCCCTGCCAGCTCGGTACGGACGTCGGCAACGTTGGGCAGCAAGCCAACGGTCTCCCCTTCAAGTTCGGCACGAACGGTTGGTTCCAGTTCCTGCCTGGCAGTGGCCAGCGCCTCTTCGCGGCTAGGCGCCTTGGGTGCCGGGGCCTCGCTCCCACGAATGAATTCAGCGCTGTGGATGCTGTCCGGCAGTACCACCGGCTCGCCGCGGTTGATCGATGCGACGGCCGCCGCCAAAGCATCCTGGTGGGCTACTGTTGCACTCGCGTCCACCGCCAGGCCCGGCGCCGTGTCGAAATCGGCGTGCTGGGCATTGCGGTCGGTGAGTGCGGCGTCGATCTGGTCAGGCGTGGGGCGTCGGTACGTGGCCCGGCCAACGCCAAAGAATGCCAGCCCCATCACAAGGTCAGTGGCCAGCGCAGTCTTGTTAAGCATTTCGTACTGGGCGGCCTGGGCCTCGTAACCATTGGCGCGCAGGATCTCGGCCGAAGCGCCACGGTGCGCGATACCCAGGCCGACGTTCGCGCCCACGGCAATAGCCGCATCGCCCAGCACCGGCCCAACGAAGCGAGCGGCAGGGAGAGCAGCACCTACGCCGGTGGTCACACCCTCTGCTGCACCCAGCAGCCTAGCAGTGCCTGGATCGATGCCTTCGGCCATGGCCATCTGCGTCTTGGAATAGCCAGCAGGTGCACCGGCTGCAGCAGCAGCGCCAGGCAAGCCGCCAGTGACCGCACCGGCAATGGTTCGCGGCAGGATCGCGGACAGTTCCCCGATGATCTGGCCAGCCATGCCTACCTCGGTCGGATCAGGGCGCAGGTCCTTGACCGACTCGGCCGTGTCGCGGCCGATCTCTGCGGTCAGCTCCTCGGCGCCATGGGCAGCAGCAGCGGCATGGCGATCAGCATCAAAGCCCGGCGTGTACCCGGCACCCAGGCCTGTAGCCAGCGTGCTGACCACCTCGGTACCTGCCAGCTCGACAAGCCCGGATGCCACCGTGTTAGCCGCCTCGATACCGCCCCGCTTGAGGCCTGGGCCAATTACGTCGAGGCTGCCCTGCCAGAAACCAGGCTGCGGCATCTCGCTGGTGAACTCCAGCGCCTGCTGCCGATTGAGGATGTCGGACTCGTCTACAGCGCCATTGAGCCAGGTCATTGGAGTTTCACCACGATAGGGTTGCCGGTCTGCGGATCAACCTGGGGGCGGCCCGCGTTCATCATGTAGTACGAGCCGTCGCGGCCTGGCACCGGGGAAAGCGGCAGGCGCTCGAGCGATCCCAGCGGGATCTTGGTGCTTTCAGCGAAGCCTTGCAGCTGGCTGTCCACAGCATCGCTGAACCTGCTGTTGCTCCAGCCGTAGGGCTTCACGACCTTGGAGCCGGCGTAACTGGTGATGCCGCCGGTTGCCATGTTGATAGCCTTGCTCGCCAATGTCTCGTCCAGGGCTTCTTCGCTCTTCTGGTGCGCTTTCCCAGCAGGACCAGCTAGGCCAGCGTAGATGGACTTGAACACACCGAACGCTCGCTCTCGCTCCTGAGTGCCGGCGGGGATGGCCTGCCCCACCAGTTCATCAAACGCCCGTCCCATCTGCGCATCGTTCGGCATGATGCTGGACTTGTCGGCTAGCACCTTCGCCCCGCGCAGGATCGTTGGCGCCACCTCCGTGCCGTCAGCGTCCTTGAGCTGCTGCGCCTGGGCCAGGCCGGCCATCATCAGGGGCGGCTTGTCAGCGGCCAACGTCTTGAGCGTGCCCGACAGGTCGTTACCGCTCGGGGCAGCCCCCGCGATGGCGCCGAGGATCTGTAGCTTGGTGCCGTCGTCGAACTGTTCGAGCGCAGCCTTGAGCATGGTGGCCTCTTGAGGCAGGAACGGGTTCCGGCTGACTTCGATGCCCACCTGCCGGCGCATGGCGTTCAGGGTGTCGAAGCGCCCACCCAGCTGACCAACTAGGGTCATCTGCCCCTCGGGTGTGGCGATACCGCTGAAGTCCAACGGCTCAACCTGGCTGCCAGTGCGGGTGGCGTTCCACACCAGTGGTTGGTCCCGCATCTGCTCCATATTCGAAGTGACAGCGCGATCCAGGCGCTCAAGGTTGTTGATCTGGTCGACCGATGCACCACTGGCCGCGACCTGCTGCCGCTTCTGCTGGATATAGGCCTGTTGGTCTGCCAGCGGCAGGCGCAGCACCTGCTGTACCTCGTTCATCTGCTTGACGCGGGTGTTGTACTCGCCAGCGAATGACGTGCCAGACAGGGCAGTCTGCCAGCGCTGCTGCTCGGTTACGCTGGGCGGGATGCCGGTGGCAGCCTGCCTGTCCATCTGGTCGAGAACGCGCATTGCCTTCATCTCGCGCATTTCTGCCTGGCGCTGCTGGTGTTCCTGTACCTGGAAGATCCGCCCGGTAACAGTGTTCAACTGTTGGTTACGCTTCTCAGGGTCGAGCTTCCCGGCGTAGAAGCCCTTCTCGTCGGTGAGATCGTACTGCAGCTTTTTGAGCTCTCCGAGATTGTTCCCGGCAGTGACAACCCGCTGCGTAGCCTGGGTTGCCCAGTTGTCGTCCTTGGCCTGCTGCTTTCGCGCCGCCCACAACTCGCCGTAAGCCAAGCGCCCAGCGGTATCCACGTCATGGCTATCCAGTCGGGCGTTGAGCTTGCCAATGTCAGCGCCAGGCATTGCGGATTCTTTACCAAGTAGATCCAACCGGGTGGCCAGGTCGCCCTTGGCGGCATCGGTACGAGCGCCGATTGCCAGCTTACGAACCCCCTCCTGGCCGGCGAGTTGCAGGCGCTGCTGGGCAAGGCCCATGCCTTCTTGCTCAGCCTCGCTCAAACCGTCCATCTTGAGCGGTTCGAGCTTGGCCACAGCGCCGTTGTAGGCCTCTTCCAGTTTGTCGTGGCCAAGCGTGCCCAGGCGCACCTGTTCGGCCAGGTCGGCATTGATTGCACCGATCTGCGTTTCGCGCTCGAACAGCGCATTGCTGGCCTTCACCCGGGCCAGGGCCTTGTCCTCTTGGCGCTGCTGATCAAGGATGCCGAGCGCAGTCTGCTGCACTGTGCCGGCGATCTGCCGGGCAGCCTGGGCCTCGCCACTGTTGTCGTAGGTGATGACCTGGCCTTGCTGCGCCTTGGGCAGCACGCGCCCTTGGCGTGGGCCGATTGGGATTTGTGCCATTACGCCTTACCTCCCGGCTTGCTGGCCGTTCCATTCGCCGAGGACTTCCAGGCCATGCCCAGCTGGGCACCAGCCGAGAGCACAGAGCCAGCTGCCTGAGAATTCGCTGCCGCCCTGGCCTGCTCACCTCCGCGCTTGATGTTTCGGGAATTCGCGAGGCCTCGGTCGCGATCGCTCTCGGCATTGAGGATGGTCATCACCGCGTCTTCCTCGGCGTTCTTGGTGATCTCCTCGTTGATGTTGAGCGGCGTGCCCTCGTCGACCATCACACCAGATCCGGCCAGGGATGCCCGCGCCTCGCTGACCTGCGTGCGAGCCATCTTGCGGATCTTCGAGGCCTCGACGTTGGCGGCCGATACAGCAGTGTCGGCATCAATCCTGGCCTGCTCTGCCTGCGCGTCGGCGTTCATTTCGGCCTGCTTGCCCTGCTGTATCGAGGAGTAAGCAGAATATGCGGCCGACGCAGCAACGGCCGCAGCGGCAACGTAGGTGGCTGTGGTTGCTCCGGACATGGTTATTCCCCTGTGATCACGATGGCGTCATCGGCCTGATGACGGGACATGAGCAGTTCGGTTTCGTCGGTGAATTCGATCTCGGCCTGCTCGACCGTTTTGGCGCTGGTGGCAAATGTCATGGTCAGGTCGGTGTCCGCATGGGCCAAGAATGCCTGCTTGCGGCCGGACTGGCCTGGGATGACGTGATAGCCATGCAGCTCAACCGACTTTCCACCAATGAACACGGTGGCGTGGCCAGACAGCACCAGCAGCGTCGGGATCTTGATCAGAGCGCCGGTCAGCATGACACCCGCAGGGATGCGGATCGTTCTGGCGTAGACGCCGGCATGGAAGTGGTGCTGCGTCTTGATCTCTACCTGCGGCAACTGCGCCAGGTGGGATTCCAGCGCCCTGACCTTGGCGACTTCATCGCTGCTCATTACTGGGAGCAGGTTCATACCAGGGCCCTCAGGAATACGCGGTTGGTCTCGCGGTACCCGCTGCGCGGAAGGACTTCGGCCAGGCGGCCGCCAGCTGGGGCGCTGACCATCATGGCCGTAGCGCCCAGGTCGGCGGCACAGCGCTCTGCGGCGCGCAGCAGCTTGAGCCCGGTGCCGCCAGCGCGGTGGGCGGGATCAACAAAGAACGACTCCATCGTGCAGATGCGGCGGCCTGCATAGTGCGGCAGGCCGTAGACCAGCATCGAGGCCAGGCCAACAAGCCCGGGCGCGAACACGCCGACCACGTGCAGTGCGCCCGAGGCCTCCATTGCGCGGTAGGCGCCGAAGTTCGCCTCCACCTCACCGAATTCAGGGATGCGCGATTCATCGCCATATGCCGCCAGCAGCTCAGGTAGCGCCCCGGCCTGCTCGATCTCGGCGACAGTGCAGCGACGAATAACGGTTGTGTTGCTCATTGGGGAATCTCCAGGTGCATCAGTGGCCCGTTGAACTTGAAACCCATGCGGCTGTATAGGCGGGCAGTCCGCGACGAGCCAGGGCCAGTGGTCACGCCCATGTAAACCTCCTTGGCCCCCTTGATGCGTGCCCACTCCTGGAAGGCCAGAATCATCCGCATTGCGATAAGGCCTTGGCGCTTCGAGGGCTCAACAAATACGCAGTGCTCGAAGGCGATCAGGTCGCCGTTGAACCACTGCTCGGTGAGGGCTCCGCAGATGGCCCCGACCACCTGGCCGCCGACTTCCGCGGCAAATATCACCCCTGCGCCGGAAATGAGATCGCCCAGGAAGGCATGTACCTTCTCGGGCGAGTACACCTGGTGGCTGTAGCAGGTGGTCGAATGCATGACCGCGCCCAGCTCTACGAGGCGCGGAATGTCTTCATGAGTTGCAGGCCTGATCATGTCGGCGCCTCAATCGTTGATGGTCATCTTCTTGATGACGCACAGCAGGTGGAAGGGAAGCGGCAGTTCCTGGGTAATCTCGATTGAGGCCTCTCCCCGATCCCAGCCAAGACTTTCCAGGCGCTTGATCCCGGTGAACGACGGTGGAGGCTGATCGAGCACCTCGGACCCAAAATTTCGGAACGTGACGACCTGGTTGAGTCCGCCTTGCCCGGTTACACGGCATCCCGTGGTGTTCAGGAAGCGCAGCGTTATCTCCCCAACCCGCATGCTGTTGCCCTGGGCGCTTCCGCCCTGCCCCTGGACCTCTGGCGTGAGCGTCTTCACCCGGGTTGTGTAGTGCAGGCCGGCCTGCAGGGTCTTTGCACTGCGCGGCAAGGTGATCTGCCCAGCAGTAACAGCCATCTGCGGCATGGGCACGCCATCTGCCACCACGTCCACGATCTTGCCTTCCAGGTGGGACAGGCCACCCCAAACCGTCTGGCCTGCTGGGTTGCTGGCAGACACGCCGGCATCTACGTGGCAACCGTCAACGAAACGTTCGATGTAGCGAACCGTCGCGCCATTCACCACACGGCGCACAACGGCGAACACCTGATCTCCATCGGCGGTCGGGATCGAGGCCACGGACTCATAGGAACCGTCGGTGATCTGCCTGGCCCAGCCAACAACGTCCTGGTCGCGGTCCACGGTCATCGTCGCCATCACGCCGTCATTCCGGACCATGAACAGGATCGATTCGGGCTCCTGCTGGTACGTCATCGAGACGATGCCGGACTCGGTTGCATGCTCGGACAGCACGGACATATCGGGAGAGCCGAAGGCATCGGAGTCGTACTTGTAGGCCATGGCCCGCAGCTTGCGGTTCGAGCGCTGCACGAAGTACAGCTCGTTGCCGATCCGCACAGGGCGCACCTTGTTGCAGCCGTAGGCCGACTGGTTCTTGACCTGGACGTTGGTCGGCGTGATGGGCTTCTCGACACCGCCGATCAGCGTGAACTCACCGCCGTAGGTAAGCGCGATCAAAGCGCGGACCTGGCTCATGTGGGAAATCGGGTTGATCTGGTCGCTGGCAATGGTGAACGACATGGCGTCGTCGTCTTTCGTGCCGCTCTCGAAGTTCAGGTATTCGCCGGTTCGGCTCATCCACACGGTTTGCGGGTAGTTCGTCGATCCACCGCATGCAAGGCGCTGCTCGTACAGCGTGCCGGTAGCGGGATAGCCATTGACTGCATCCCACACCGAGGACTCAAGAGACCAGGCGCCGGCAGACGAACCCACCGTCGACGTGAGAGCCACCTTGATGATCGCCCCTACCGCTGTCGCGTTTGTGTAGCTGCTGATCTTTACAAGCCCCTCATTGATTTTGACGAACTTGCCGACGTCGCTAGGCCTCCACCCGGCCACGCTCAGTGAGAGCGTTATCGCAGACCCGACGGGATCCTTTGCTGATGGGGTGCAGACAGTTTGCGGAGAAAGCGTCATGTCCCAGGCGGTTATTGACGTTGAAGCGAATGCAACAAGCACGGTTACCGTTGCCACTGTCGCACTGGTTACCGATGTGATTTCGGCGATACCGCCACCTGCGGTGATCTGCCGCCCGACGTCGGCCGCGAGGAATGCTGATGCTGATGAAGTGAATGTGCGCCCGATGCCAACGGATGCATCGGAAAGCGTCGCCGACGTAGTGAACTTGATTCCAGACTCTGAAAACGGCGTCGTAACGAATGGCGCCGGGGCAAGGGTCCACGCGGTATTGGTCACTCGCCGTAGCCGGTGAATGGGCACCGAGGGATGGAAGATGAACATGGTGTCGGCACCCTGCACGTACTCCAGCTCACGCAGCATGGCTTCCGTGTATGGGCTGACCAACTCCAGCGGCACGCCCGGGGAGGACTCGATCTGGCTGCCGTTGGGGAAGAAGAACCGCACGTACAAGTCGCCGAACTCGACGATGTACGCCTGCTGGGTGTTGAAGACGTAGGGAATGACGATCGACAGCTTGTTGGGGTACTTGGCTGCTGCGCAGTACAGCGTGCCGTACCGCCGCATTGCGCCGCCATGCACAACTGGCCAGGCGTTCTCAACTGCCATGGCGCCATTCTGGTACCGGGCGATATCGACGCGGCCGTACATGCGCGGGGAGATCTCCCCGGCGGTGAAGTTGGTCTGGTTCAGCGTGAGGCGCGCCATCAGCGAGTACTCCAGCCATTGGCGAACCGAGCCCCAAGCAGGTGCTCATTGCCCAGGGTCTGTGGCGGATCTTCCTGGCCATCTACGGCCTTGGCCTGGCGGGTGGCCTGGACCAGTTCAGCACGTCGGCTATCGCGCTCGGAAGTGGACTGGGTGACCGGATACGCGAGCACCGCGGCCATGGCGGTGGTCATCAAGTCGACAAGGTGCGAATCCCAGGTGCTTTCTACCTCGTTGCGGAAGACGTAGCGCAGGTCAACCGCCGGGTCATTCGTTAGGATGCTGCGCTTCTCGACCAGGTAGTCGATCTGGCACCCGCCATAGCCAACCTCCAGAACTCTCAGGCAGTCGGCCGGCAGCTCGAAGGCGTAGGCCCACTCGAACGCAGGTGCGTCAGCAATGGGCGCAAGCTGGACACGGGTGATGCAGCAGTTCCAGGGGTGGGCCCGCAGCACGCTGTCGCGCTGGTAGGGGTAGAGGTTCGCGCAAAGCCTTGCGCGATCAAGGTTGTTCTGGTCTGCAAAGTCGTTGATCGGCTGAGAGCCAAGCATCAGCAGCGCATTGGAGCAAATCGAGACACCGGTAACCATCGCCATGCCGAGGCCCTCCACATAAAGAAACCGGGGCACTAGGCCCCGGCAAAGAAAACGCCATCCATGGCAGCCCGATCAGTTCTGCTGGGCGTACTGCGCAACCAGGGTGATTACCTGCCCGGCTTGCAGTGCGGCACCGGCGACCACAGAGCGAAGTTCGCTGGTGTCGGTGGCATCGCCTGGTTTGGTGACCAGCACGTCGAACAGCGCGCCGTTGGCGTACTGCGCTTCGGCCACTGCGCTACCGGCGGTGGTCACGGCAGTGGCTGCCAGGTAACGCGCCGGGGTCACTGGGTCGCCCAGGTTGAGGGTGGAAGATGCCGCGCCGGCAGCGAAATACAGCTTGGTGGTTGGCATCAGGCGAGCGTTGAAGGGCAGGAAGCCCCACGAGATGTACTCGCCGATGCCGGGGCCGCCGGACGCCGGGACGGTGTAGGTGCTGATGAAGATCTGGACGTCGCCGCCCTGGAGGTTGGGTTTGGTCAGGGTCTGCGGGAATGCCACGCGGGCCGCTGCCAGAGAGCCGTTGCCGTTTGCCATAGTGTTACTCCTGAATGGGGTTGAGGGCGAGAACAGCGAAGCCCCTTACGGGTCGTTCGCGGCGATCTCGACGACCTTCTCTTCTTCCACGCGCACGGCACCCAGACTCTGCTTGGCGTAGATCCGGACGTTGAAGCCTTTGCCCGGATCCTCGCCAACGCGGGTGGTGATCTCCTTGCCCTTGCCCAGCGTCACACCGGACTTGGCCCAGGCGTACACGAAGCGAGTGTTCCCGACCTTCACGAAACGCTCGGACGGGATCCAGCGGAAGCCCAGCCAGGTGCCCTTGAGGCTACCCTCCTGCAGCATCTTGATGGCCATGAAGTCGGCGCTGGTGAGCTGGGTGTCGGCCAGAATGTCGACCAGGGCGTTGGCGTGGTAGCCCATGTAGAGCTCTTCGCCGTTTTCCTCGTCGGCCTCGTTCTGGCGGAAGATCTTCTTGGCCTGAATGATCTTGGCCTTGGTGAGACCAGTACCGCCCACTGCGATCTTCTGCGAAGCCGGCAGAATCACGCTGCCAGTTGCGCTGGAACGGGCCGGCCCACCAAAGGCCGAGATGATCACGTCGTCCTTGGCGCGGTTCATGCCAGCAACCATGGCCTGGACGTAGTCCGAGGTCGGGTCGACCAGCATGCGGATCTTGTCCTGGTCGTCGACCATGTCGCCGTCTTCCCAGTCGTAGAGGTCCACGAACCGGGTCGAGTGCGGCTGGTCGTTGATCGGGGTATCGCCGTGGCGCTGAGTGCGGCGCTGCGCGGTGCGCTGGCCAAGGCGGTTCACGGACTTCGACATGCCCACGATGTTGGGCTCGATGGTCACCGCTCCTTCGAAGCGGGACATTTTCTGTTGCGCGACGTGCTTGAAGTTGTCAGCGAACTGCTGCACGAACGCTTCGGTGATGAACTGGGACATACGATGCACTCCAATGCGGATTCGGGTGTGCCTTCCGGGTATCCGCTGTGCGGGCCGGGGTTCCTGGCGTGCATCGGCATTGCTGCGCCTGGGGCTGGCCGGGTATCTGCGCGCCACCGCAGGCCGGCCCGGTATTGCTACCGGGATGCCTGTGATGGTCGGAGTTGCTGGGTGTCGGTTTCCCGACTATTTGGCGGGAGCGCTTACGCGCCGAGGCGGGAAGGCTGCTTGTTGAATCTGGCGTTGTAGAGCTGATCGAGTTGCTGCTGAATGCCGACTCGCTTCGGATCGTGCGCCGGCAGGTCCTGCAGCTGCTGCCGCAGGTCGGCAGTCTTGACCGCGAAGTCTTGCTCGTTGACCACGCCAGCAGTGATGAGCGTGTCTTCTTGCAGCTCCTTGCCGATGTTGGCGGTGAAGGCGATGAAGTCAGGGTCGTTGCCGTACTTGGCCATCAGCGCCTGGAAGTTGCCCGGCTGGCCCTCTGGGCTGGCAAAGGCCTCGGCAGCGCGGTAGGACGAGCGCACCCCGGCCTGCATCGCCTGATCGTCAGTCCACACGCCCTTGAGCGCTGCGGTGCAGTCCTGCTGGTTGAGCTGCACGCCGCCCTCGACCAGGCCGGGAGCAACCTTCATGTATTCGCCGAGCACGTACTCGACCTGGGCATTGGTCATGCCCTTGGCGTGGGCGCCCTTCAAGAAAGCCTGGCTGCTCTCGTCGGCCTTGAACTCGTCCCAGTTGAAGCCCTCGACACCTTCCAGCTTGACGGCGTACTCGTCGGCGCTCTTGGGCGGCGCATCGCCAGAGCCCATGCGGGTTTCCAGGTGCTTGTAGGCCTCGGCAACCTTCCGCGACGATGCTTCAAGATCAAGGCTGCCGTCCTCTTTGTTGGTGCGGTACTTCTCGGGCATCCAGTCGGTGGTGGCGCCGCCGTTGAGCACAGAGCCAGCTGATTGGGCTGCAGCTTGTTGATTGGCACCGGCGCCAGGGTCGCCACCCTCGCCCGCCTCTTGTTGCAGGAAATGGCCGAGACGGCCGTGGATGAACCAGTTCATTGCGATTCCTCGTCGGGTTGGTCCTGCACGCCATTGGCGCGGTTGATGCGCAGCAGGATGTGGTCCAGCACCTCACGGTTGCCGGCCTGCATGTAGGTCTTGAGTACGGCATCGATGCCGCCCACGGTGACGGCGTTGCGAGCGAAACGGCTGATCAGGGCGTCAAGGACGATCCGGCCCTCGGCGTGTTGCTCGAACACGCGCTTGAACATGTCGTCCATCTGCTCTGAGGTGTACTGGGTCATGCTGCCGTGCCTTGTTGTTTGAGGGCCGCCTGACCGGCCATCTGCTGCATTGCCATGGCCTGCTGCTGCTCGGCGGCCTGCTGTTGTGCCTGGGCTCGCTGTTCGCGCATGGCATCTCGGTCGGTCTCACTGCGGATGACGGAGGACGGGACGCCCAGGGCCTCGCCACGGAAGCGGGCGGCGGCGTCAAGGTCGACGTTGTCCATTGCATCGGGGGCCTGGCCTGCTGCTGCCTGGGCCTGCGCTGCCTGAGCACAGCCGGCGACGTACTGGTCAATGGCCGTGACCTCTTCGAGCTTCTGCGCCCGGGCCAGCGGGCTCAGGTAACGCACGGTGAAGTTGCGGCCACCCAGGGATTCCGGGGCTTCGCCGAGGATGCCGGCGCGGAATGCGATGCCGAAGCAGCGCTCGATCATGGGTTGCAGGTACTCGGTCTGGAGTCGGCCGTACACCGGGCCCAGCAGCTGGCGGATCAGGTTCACCCGGACGTGCACCTCGGTCGCGGTCATGGCCGGGCCGTCCTGCGCCTGGAGCTGGTCTGCCATCAGGGTTTTCCTGACTGCGGCCTGCAACCGCGTGATGCGGCTGTCGGAGTAGTTGAAGTTCGAACCGGTCTGCAACGGCTTCATGCTGTCGACGGAGTTGGCCACGATGATCTTGCGCGGGCCCACCTTGACGGTCTTGGGGTTGAGCACGCCGTCGTCTTCGGCGATCCACATACCCGCGATGGCCAGGTCTCCGGCAGCCAGGTCCATGCGCACCATCTCGTTGAGCGTGCGGGCATCTGGCAGCGCGTCCATCACCGGGCCGGTGGCGTACACGCTGTCGGGGATCATCATCCAGCGCGGGACCACCACGGGCATCTCGTGATAGCCCGACTCGCTAACCAGCTTCTTGGCGGAAACCTCCACCTTGCAGCTGGCGACCGGCATGTTCTTCGCCAGGCGGGCGCCGACCATGTGCGTGCTGCGCGGGTAGATGGCATGCACGAACTCAACCAGCTCCTGCGGCTTATCCTTGGCCAGCTTGCGGGTGTTCTCGCTGACGTTGTCCTCGCCGAACTCGTTGATGGCCTGCTCGGCAGTCAGCTTGTACGAGCGATACACCGTGTCGATCTTGCCGCCCGGCTTGGATGCCGAGCAGTACACGCCCGAAAGCGGCCAGAGGTCGAAGACGAAGCCGCCCCGCTCCCGGTCGCTGTCGATGTGCAGCGCGAACCAGCCGGCGCACACTTCGTCGAGCAGGCCCTCGAACGCCGCGGCGTCGAAGTTCGAGGCATGGATGTTCTCCCAGATGATCTGGGCGCCATCATCGAGCCAGCGGCGCTCGTCTTCGCTCTCCTGGCCCACGTCCAGGCCGAACCACAGGCTGTTGGCCGGGGTCAGCCCGGACTGGATCGATGAAGCCAGGATGCGCGCCGAGTCAGTGGTGGTGCCGTCGAAGATGCGCGCCCTGCGGTTCAGCGCTTCCTGGGCGGTCATCATCTCGCAGTAGAACCCGTTGCCGCGCATCGGGTATGTGTGGTCGAAGCAGTCGCGCCAGACCTGCTCATGCGGGCTACGCAGCGACTTGAGCACGCCCAAGGTCTTGCAGATCTGGTCAGCGTTCATGCCCCGAGAGTCCTTTTGCCTTGCTCGATGACGGTGCCCGCGGCGCCGCCGGCAGACAGCAGGCTGCTTTCGGCCTTGCGCTTCTTGCGGATCGCGGTTTCTTCGTTGGCCTTCTTGGCCGCTTCATCAGCGGCCTTCTGCGCGTTGTCTTCTGGCTGCGTTGGCGGCACATAGACGACCTCAGGCTCTTTTGGTCTTTTCTTGCTTCCCATGGGTCACTCCTTGCGCGCTGGCAGTTCTGGGCAGAGCCAGCCGTGCTCGGTGAGCACCGCTTGCTGGCGGGCTTGCAGCTGCTGCGCGGCGGGCTTGGCTACCTCGGCAACAGCTGATGCTGGTGCTGGTGCGGCAGGTGCTGGATCGGCAGGCTTCACGAATGGCGCGCCACCGGTGTTCAGGCGGTCGGCCTCGGCCTGGGCGGCTTCCTTGGCGCCATCGCCAGCGGCCACGAAGTCGCTGAACCAGTCGCCATGCTCGGCGCCGACCGGCGTGTAGAAGATCCGATAGCGACCACCGCCGTTGTGCTTGCCGACGTACTCGGGCTCGGCCTTGGTGTCGGTGGTGATCTGCTGCGCGGCTGGTTCGATGGTCGGCTGCCCAGGGGTCTGCACCTGGAGGTTGTCGGGGGCTGGCATGTGCTGGGCCTCGGTCGATTGGGTATCGGGAGGCCCCAGCATCATGTGGGGAAGGCGTCGGAATCCCGACTATTTCGGCGCGGCGCAGGCGGTGCGGACGTAGTCTTGGAGCGCGCTCAAGGCGCGGATGGCGTCGTCACCGTCGTTGGCGACTCGGACAATTCGTTCAGCAGCCGCTGGGTCAAGTTCGGCTCGCGCTTCTGCATGGTCCAGGCTGGCGGTGGTGCTGGCGGCTCGCACGACGGGGCACTTGGCTGGGACTGACAACCGGCGCTGGCCAGCAGCGACAGCAGCACGAATGTCGGCATTGGTCTGGTTCGCACGCTCTCTCTCCTGGGTGTGCTGGGTGTCGAGCTGGCCCAGCAGTTTGATAGTGGTTTTCCTGCTTCGCTCGGAAGACTCCAATTCTTCGATTCTGAGCGTTTTCGACCGAAGCGCATCCTTGGTATGGTCGAGCGCCCAAAACGCTCCCAGCGCGACGACAGCAAGCGCAGCGATGGCCGCCAAGAGGTACTTGGTCACAACCCGACCTCGCACAGCTCCCTTTCGGCCTGACGACGCTTGACCAGGCCGCCGAGCTTCTGGCCGCCGGCATACACCCAGCGGTCGAGCTGGGCACAGGCCCCACGAGCATCGCCAGCGTTCAGCTTGCGCAGCAGCGTGCTGGTGGCGAATGCCGTGGGGCCGACGTTGTACACGAACGAGCACAGCGCGGCGCGGCGGGCGGGCGGCATGGCTGCAAGAGCCAGCTTATCGACCGAGGTGCAGGCCTGGCCCAGCTCACCGGCCAGCAGTCTGCTGCACTCGTCCGGGGTCTTGGTCTGGCCCAGCTTCACGCCGGCCGTACTGCCGTAGCAGATGGTTGGGATGCCCACCGGGTCGATGTAGGCCACCAGGGAGCGCCCCTCGAAGTGAGAGACAAGGGCTGTGGCCATGGCCAGGCTGCCGGCCGCCGCGTAGCCCAGGACGCGCTGCTTGATCGGGCTCATCGTTGGCACTGGTCCTTGAGCGCCTGGATGCGCGCTTCACTCTCCCTCGACTCGCGCCGATCCTTGCGGATCTGGAACCAGGTGTTGACCAGGAAGCCCAGCAGCGCGAGCACCACGCCGATGATGCCGATCCAGTTGGCCTGCGCCAGGAACCCGAGGAAGCCCGCCCCCGCCCCCGTCCACATGCCCTTGGTGGCCACCGACACGCCCACCGCTTCCACGATCCCTTCTGGACTGCTCGCCATACTTCCGCTCCTCACTGGGGCCTTCATGGGCGCCTCCAGGCTGGTGACAAAGAAAACCCCGCACGGTGGCGGGGCATCGATGGCGCTCAGGGTCGGCGCTCGGGGGTGTCGGGTTCCTGACTATTTCGGCGTCAAGGCTTGAAGTGATAGTCCCAAGCCGCGCACATCGGCAGCTTGTCCCGGCCCTCGCCGGTGATCTTGCACCACAGCAGCACCAGGCGCTCGCCCTCGCTGTACCGAGGCTCGGCGCCCTGCTTCCAGCCGATCAGCGTGGTGCGGGCCACGCCGATCTCATCCGCTGCGCCCTGGATCGAATACTCGCCCGAGCGCAGCACGGTGGTGATAACGCGGAACCAGTCGATGCGCTTTGGCCCTGGGCGGGCTGGCGGTGGCACGACGGGCACGAACGCACGAACCGCCACGGAAACCCGGGGCGGCTCGGCGAACAGGGACAGCTGGTTAGGCACCACGGGCTTCATCGCCTGGGCCAAACGCGCACGCGCGCGATGCAGGGTGTTCTGGCGCGGTCAATCTCCCCATCACATCGCTCATTTCCGCGACGGTTCGCGCCAGCAAGCCGTGGTCGTTGTCGACGTGGATTGGGTGGATGACTCGGCGCATGCCAACCGTGGCGGTGTCGGGCATATCCAGATCGACGGCGACAACGACATGCCCATCGGTGCCGAACTCTTTGCAGAACCACACCGGCTTGCTCACCATGGCAAACCTCCGGTGCGGATCAGGTGGTTGGCTGCCAACAGCACCAGGGTGCCGATGGCTGAAACAGCGAAGAACAGACTGTTTTTCATTGCATGAACTCCCTGGTGTGTCGCTCTTTGCCAGTGCGCCGAATGAAATCGGCACGCTTGGACACTGCCAGCAGGTAGCACTGAGGGCAGGCAGAGTCTTGGGCCGCCTGCTCCACGGCCTTAGTGCGGCGGTGCACGTAGTTGCCACAGGAGCACCGACACACCCAGCGCCCTCCCTTCCCAGCACTTGGACCGACGACGGTAAGCCGGCCGAACTTGGTACCGGTCAGGTCTTCCATGTTGTCTGGCAGCGGCTTGAGCGGCAGTGGTGTGCTGGAGCAGACCTCGCTCTCCAGCTGGCGGTACGCAAATGATTCGCCGCGGGCTATGACTCTGGCCGCAGTCCCATTGATTGGATTTTCAAATCCAGGCTTCATGCGGCCTCCTGGGTCAGCGGGATGATGCGGACGTGCACGCCCGGCACTTCGCCGTAGCGCTTGCGCACGATTGCGTCGACAACTTGGACGTCGTCCTTCCAGACGATGCCGTTGAGGCCGTCGTAGATGGCCTTGATCACGTTGTCCATGTCGGGTTTCTTGGTTGGGAAGATCTCGCCGGCCAGGGCCTGGGCCTTGAACTTCTTGGTCTTGGAGGCCGGGACCGGCAGCACGATGCGCATCTCGACCATGACCGGGCATTCCAGCAGGACGCGGCCGCCCATTGCCTCGGTGCCGACGATGGCGATCAACCCCTCGTAGCTGGCGGTCTTCTTGGGCGTGAACATGCGCGCGTGGCCGCCGACGGTGCTGACGCGTGGCCGGCCCTTGCCGACTGGATCGCCTGGGACGACGAACTGGACTGGCTGCAGGTCAACCATTGCTCACCTCCCCTGCCTTGCCCAGTGCCTGGTCTTCTGCCTGCTGCAGCTCGACGTTCTGGCGCAAGAACACGAAGCCGGCAGCCTTTCGGGCCTTGGCGCACTTCTCGTGCTTGAAATGGGAGCGGGACTTGCCGCAGACGTCGCAGCGGCCACTCTGGTACCGGACTTTGGGATCGACGCCGCGGGGGTAGCGGACCTGTGGCTTGTACTCATGCATGGCTGTCTCTCCGAATGCCGAGCCGGGCCAGCAGCAGCGCACGTGCTGCCTTGCCGTCAGTGGGGATGTTCTGCGCCTCGATCAGGTCGCGGGCTTCCTGGTGGGAGCGAGCGAGCTGGGCCTTCATGCCGCTGTCGTGCTCGATGCCCTTGGCGATCTTCCCGTCGAGCGGCTGGGCGTTCTCGGCGCGGCGCTGGACGATGGCGTAGTTGCGCTCGAAGCGCTGGTACAGGGCCTTGTCCGTGGACTTGGCTTCGCGCAGGTCGAACGTGCCGGTGGCCTCGGCGGCGATGCGCACTGCGTCGTGGCTGTACTTGCCCAGCAGGGCTTCGTGCCAGGCGCGGTCGACTGGGGGTAGTCCTTCGACGTGCAGACACAGCGTGCGGAAGACGTGTGCTGGCGGTGGCCAGTCGAACTCAGCACCACGGGCCACCAGGTTGTTCAGGCCGTTCGCCAGCTGACGCTTGGTCAGCCCTGCAAGCACGGTCGCCCAGGAGTGTTCTGGGTCAGCTGATACGCCGAAACTCGACGTCCAGCGGTGGCCGTAGAGCTCCGTCATCTTCACCCAGAGCTTGTCCAGGTGATCCTGCGGCAGCTTCTCGGGCTTTTCGCTCGGCAATTGCGGCGTGGACCTTGTCGACGGCTGACATTGAACGCTGGCGAGCAGGTCGCGGACCTGCGCTGGTATTTGCTGATCCATGGGTGTACCCCCCGGCCTGGGCCTGGCGTATGTGGTGTTTCAGGGATTGAGCGAGCTGGTGCTCCCACTGGGCCTGCGACTGCTCCTTCTCGGGGCGTGCGATCCAGTACGAGCGGAATTCGTTGAGAGTGTCTGCGGGAACGGCTTTGGGGATGGCGTTGCGCAGCGCAGTGGCGTTCCAGGTCTTGGGCTCTGGGTTCCAGTCATCGTGCATGGCGAAGTAGCCGCGCGCGGTGAGAGTAGTAGGGCTTTTAACGGATAACGGAGGTAGGTTGTTGATCAGCGAATCGACTGTTTCTGATCTGGTTGCTGATCCACCGTCGTTTTCACTGCAAGCCTTGATTTTATTGGCGTGCGCGGAATTCGGCCTTGGTTGCTGATCTGGTTGCTGATCTGGTTGTTCATCGGTTGCTGATCGATTGGACGAACCATCCCAGTCCGCGCTCGGCAGCTGGAAAACCAAGGGTCCAATGGGGGTGATGACACCGATGCTGATCAGGCGATCAACGAGGGAGCGAACCTTCTGCCTGGTAGGGGATCCAGACTCATGCCGCCCGCGAGTTGGAGCAATATACAGCTCTTCGCGGAACATTTGTTCGCTCAGGCGACGCACAGCGCCGGATACGCCTGTCCGGTAGTCCATCCAGCGGCGAATGACGCAATACAGCTTGAACACGTCCGCCGGCTCATCAGCCAGGGCGGCGTATTCCGCGTCGTTGATCTGGAAGGCCGGCACGTCCCTACTCCTCGTCCAGCTGATCGACGTGCTGCACATGCTCCATCCAGCGCTTGGCCTGGTGGAGGATTGCCTCAATGTCGCGCTGGTTGAAGCACCGCATCTCCATCGGGACGATCTTCAGATCGAGCACCGCCAGGATCTCGGCGAACTGTTGGAACTTCTCCGGCTTCATGCGGCTGATGGTCGCCTCGTCGCAACCGACTGCATGCGCAACCGGCCCGTTGCCAACGGACGCAAGCCGCTGCATGAGAACGGCCATGTTCTTGCGGGACCTTACAAGCTGGTCCTGGCTTAATTGCGTCGTCGACATGATCAGGCCGCCACGTCATCGGCCCCGGCGAATCGCTCGGGGTACAGGATGTGGATTTCGGTCAGCTCACCTTCGAAAACCTGAACCAGCTTTTCAGCCAGGCCGGTGGAGGCTCGCTGCGCACCACGCTCAACACGGGATAGGTTTCCCGAGTCGATGCGGTCGCCCAGAGCCGCCAGGCGGGCCGTTACATCGGCCAGCGTCCACTTGCGGGACAGTCGTGCTCGTTTCAACGGGGACATGGGGATGCCTTCTTGGGGTGGTTTCAGATCAATTCTGCGCACAGCGCAGATTTCATGCAACAAAAATCTGCGTACAGCGCTTTGCGCACTGCGCAGCAGGACAAGAAAATCACCCGATGGAAATTGGACAAGTCATCAGAAAGCAGCGAAAGGCCAAGGGCTGGACGCTGGAAGAACTCGCGCACCGGGTCGATACCGACACTGGCAACCTTTCTCGCCTTGAGCGTGGCAAGCAAGGCGCCAGCCATGAACTGCTTGATAGGATCATGAAGGCACTGGACATCAAGCTGGCAGCTCAAGGCCTGGTTGAGGAAGGAACGAACGTCGGTTCAACGCTGCAGCCAACGCGGAAACACAAGGAGTATCCGTTGATCAGCTGGGTACAAGCGGGAGACTTGACGGAGTCGCCAAGCAATCTTGGTGCTGAATATGAATGGTTCCCCTCCCCTGAAAACGCCACCGATATCGGATTCTGGCTTAAGGTTCAGGGAGACTCTATGACCTGCCTGGGCAATCCTAGCTTTCCGGCTGGGTCACTGATCCTGGTCCGCCCTGACTCAGACGTTATCAACGGCAAATATTACGTGGTCGAAATGCTCGACAGCGGCGAGAAGACCTTCAAGCAGTACGTAGAAGACGCCGGGCTCAAGTACCTACGCCCGCTGAATACTGGCTACCGAACCATTGAGATTGACGGTAACTGCCGGTTCATTGGTCGCGTTATCGACACCAAAATGACAGGGCTCTGACATGAGAAAGCACAAGAAACGGATAGCTGTTGCAGTCGCGTGGGCATCCTCTGCCCTGACCGGGGTGGTTCACGCCGCTACAGGTAATGACCTGATTTCCTGGGTTCCAGCTTACGAGAGAGATGTTACGAACTGGGAAAGTGGGATGTTCCTTGGCTTCGTTTCGGGTATATCCAACGTCGCCAACGGCATCGCTTTTTGCGCGCCGACGTCCACCAACGGCCAAAGCGCGGCGATCGTGGCCAAGTTCCTAAAAAATAATCCCGAGCGCTGGGGGGAAGACGCAGCAGCTTTGACGCTGGAAGCCCTACGCAAGGGTTATCCGAAGTGCAAGGACACGCCGACCTAAAGCATCACATGCGAAGAGTCCCGCCATGAGCGGGATTTTTTTTTGCCCGAAAGAAATTTTCTGCGCTTGACGCAGATTAAATTCTGCGCATAATGCAAATCATGTTCTGCGCACAACGCAGATTCATGGCAGCGAGCCGGCCTAACCGGTACAGGGGATGCCTCACCCCGGGTGCGCAGCGTCGAGCACCGCATAAACGAGAGCCGACAGCATGCAGAGCGTGGTCGGCTGTTGGGCTCTCAGGGCCCCCGAACCAAGTAATCGCCCAGCCGGAGGTGGCGTGTAACGCCGGCCGCAAGACCAGATTCGGCGAAAGCCAAAAAGGAAGTGCCGGTTCGATTCCGGCTCGTTGGCAGAGGCTTGGTAGGAAGTGGTGCGGTTCAATTCCGTGATGTGGACTTGGTAGTCCAAAGGCCCGTGGTGGCGCACGTTAAAACGCTCCGATCACCTGCCCCGCAGGCTGCATCGGTGGTCACTCTGAACCCCAGTTGATCGCGGGGAATTGTGAGCGTGGATAGCGTCTCGCCCTTTGGTGAGGCGTCCCGACACCCGGTTTGCCCCGGAGAGTGACCACCGATGCATCCCGCACCACCTTCCCTTCACACCAACCCCGGAGGCCGCCATGGGCGCACTTCGCGCAGCACAGTACCTGTACGACAACGCCGAGCCTGCGCCGGATGACGGCCAGGCCGAGGCACAACGGACCTGGATCGAAAACCGCGTCGAGCAGCTGATTGCAGGCACCGATGCAACCTTCCAGATCGGCGGCATGACCTTCGGCATCACCTACGACGCGTTCGCCGAGGCGGTTGATGAATACGCCATGGGCGAGCTTGGGCGTGATGACTGCAGCCGGTCGGTGCTTGGCCGCTTGATCATTGCCGGCCTTCGCAAATGCAGGTCTGACTCTGCATCAGCTGCCACCGAGATCATGGCGTGCCCGGATCCACGGGCGATGCTTGAGCAGATCGCCGAAGACCTGTTGGCCCCATTCGCGCTTCCAGGTGTCCAGGCCGAGCGCGAGGCCGACCAGCCATGAGCCCGCACAGCGTTGCGATCAGCGCCATCAACGCGGCCATCGAAACGATGCTTCTGCCGGGCGCTGGCCCGGTGGAGGACGCCAAGGCCGAAACCCTGGTGGTGGCCTACTTCTCGATCCTCGTCATCAACTCCGACGAGTTCAAGTACTACTGCGAGCGCATCCGGCGGATAGCTGAGCGCCGGAAGGAGGCAGCATGACAAGCAAGTGCCGGGCGCTGATTGCGCCCAACTTCAAGCTGATCACCGAAGCCCTGGAACGCCAGGGCTTTTTTCTGTTCCGCGATCTGCCACTGGGCACCACGATCCGCTTTCGCGGCGAGATGGTGGTTGTGAGGTTTCCATGAACGACCAGCAGCTGCTTGAGTTGGCCGCCAAGGCTTTGGATGACCCCAAGTTGTTCGCGAACACCACCGGTGCGCCTTGGCAGTACTGGATTGGCTTCTGCGAGGAAATGCAATGCGACGTGACCCGGATCTGGAATCCACTGGAAGACGACGGCGATGCACTTCGCCTGGCTATGAGGCTTGGCATCTGTATCCAGTTCATTCCTCAGTGCGACACCGTTCAGGTGTATCAAGAGCGTGAATTCACTGCTGAGCCGTTCAACGTACATGTTGCAGGTCTAGGCGATATCGAAACCCGCCGCGTCATCACGCAGGCAGCCGCCGAGATCGGCAAGGCCATGGAATGACCGCCTCCCAACGCCGGCGCCGCCACCTGATCTGGCGCGGCGCCCTTCAATCCCTCCTTGGCTGGGCCGGCTGGCTGACGCTGGTTGCCCTGGCTGATCTCGTTACTCGGTGAACGACATGAGCTCAGCTCTCGCATCGGTCGGCCAGCTCGACCGCACCAAGTACCTCGGTGGCAGTGACGTCGCCGGAATCCTTGGCATCAGCCCCTGGCGCACGCCGCTGGATATCTACCTGGACAAGATCGAGCCCCGCAAGGAGGTTGATCCCGCCAAGAAGAAGATCTTCACCCGGGGCCAGCGCATGGAGCCCTATGTAATCGACCTTCTGGCCGAGGAAACCGGACTCGAGATCATTGGCCGGGGCAACCGCTACCGCGACAGACAGCACGATTTCCTCGCCGCCGAGATCGATGCCGAAGCCGCCAGCGGCGAGAACATCGAGATCAAAACGGTCAGCCCGTTCAAGGCCAAGGAATGGGGAGACGTGCAGACCGACGAGATCCCCGTGCACTACACCGCCCAGGCCATGCACGGCCTGATGGTCACAGGCAAGCAGGTCTGTGTGTTCGGCGTGCTGATCGGCGGCGATGATTTCCGCGTGTACCGGGTCGAGCGCGACGACGAGACAATCGCCGCCATCCGCGAGAAGGAAGTCGAATTCTGGGATCGCATCCAGCGCCGCGACCCTCCGCCGCCCAGCGCTGTGTCGGATATCAACCGGCTATTCAGCAGCGATGCCGGCGGCTTCATCGAAGCCAACGGCGATTCGCTGGAGGCCTTCAACGAGCTGCGCGCCCTGCGCACCCAGGCCAAAGCCGCCTTCGATGCTGCTCAGGCCTTGGAAGAGCGCATCAAGCTGTTCATGGGGGGCAATGCCTTCCTGATGTTGGACGGCATGCAGCTGGCCAGCTGGAAAAGTCAGGACTCGCGCCGCTTCGATCAAAAGGCGTTTGCCGCCGCGCACCCCCAGCTGTTCGAGCAGTTCAAGACCGTCACCACCTCCCGCATTTTCCGCATCAAGTAACCCGCCAGGAGACAACCATGTCCACGAACGCCCTCAAGGCTGCGGCGACCGGCCAGGTCGCGCCGCAATCGGCTGCCCCCAAGAGCATTGCCGGCCTGCTGGCCGACCCCAAGATCAAAAACCAGATGGCTTTGGCGCTTCCCAAGCACATGACTGCCGACCGCCTGGCGCGCATCGCCACCACAGAGCTGCGGAAGGTCCCTGCCCTGGCCAAGTGCAACATCGAGTCGTTCATGGGCGCCATCATGCAGTGCGCCCAGCTCGGCCTGGAGCCAGGTAGCGCCCTGGGCCATGCCTACCTGCTGCCGTTCGGTAACGGCAAGGCCAGCGACGGCCTGGCCAACTGCCAACTGATCATCGGATATCGCGGGATGATCGACCTAGCCCGCCGGTCCGGACAGATCGTCAGCATCGCCGCCCGGGCCGTTCACGAGCGCGACCAGTTCAGCTACCAGTACGGCCTGCACGAAGACCTGCAACACAAGCCCTGCGAGGACGGTGAGCCCGGCAAGCTGACCCACGTCTACGCCGTGGCCCGCCTCAAGGACGGCGGCGTTCAGTTTGAGGTGATGAGCAAGCTCGAAGTGGACAAGGTCAAGGCTCAAAGCAAGGCCGGCAACAACGGCCCATGGGTAAGCCACTACGAGGAAATGGCCAAGAAGACGGTCATTCGGCGCCTGTTCAAGTACCTGCCGGTGAGCATTGAGCTGCAACAAGCCGTCACCCTGGACGAGCGTGCAGACGCTGGCATCGATCAGCAGAACGCGGCGGCCCTCACCGGTGAATGGCAGGTGATCGACGACCAGATACCAGATGCACCTGATGGCGTGGACACCGAAACCGGTGAGATCGCCCAGCAGGATCAAGCTTCCGCCGACTACGGCGCCCAGCGCGAGTAACCCGCCATGACCAGCCAGACCGTTGAAGAGCTGTACAGCTGCGTCGAGGAGTTCAAGGCCCTGCTGGCCGCAGCCGAGCTGCACGCCAACGGCGGCTGGGAAGACGAGTTCGTCAGCGACATGCGGACCAAGTTCAAGCGCTACGGCCCGCACACCATGCTCAGCCCACACCAGCAGAAGAAGCTGGAACAAATCGGAAAACACTGAGGAAGACCGCATGAAAGTAGAACACCGCGAAGCCATCGAGCGCGCCAAGCTGCACGGCATGACGGGCATGACCTTCGCCCATCAGCTGATGGTGCACGACCTGGTCGAAGCCGCCCTGTTCGAGCTGCGCAACATCAAGGTGCCGTTCGGCCGCCTGGGCGAAGACGACCAGCAGGAGGTGATCGACCGCATCACCAAGCAGGCCGAGGAAGTGGTGTGGACTGCCGTGGGCATCATCAGCTCGCGCAGCGTCGACACCATCCCGATCAAGATCGCCGACTCCAAGTTCAAGGAGAAGAACATCACCGTCACCGGCGTGGTCGATGCCCAGGACCCGAACCGGCATGGCCTGATCGACCTGTCCGGCAAGCTGGCCCTGTTGGTGCTGGCCCCGAACGACTACGCCGAAGGCCTGGACGGCATCCGCGCCGAGCGCGATCAGCATGAACTGCCGCTGAGTGCGTCCGAGATTGTCGCGGGCATGGGCATAGATCGCTGGCACGAGCAGCAGATGGAGCTGGCCGAACAGCCAGACCATGATAGCGACGATGCAGGTGATGCCGATGATCCGCTATACGAGTCGGCGGTCGAGTTTGTCCGGGACACAAACAGTGTGGCGATATCACTGGTCCAGCGTCAGTTCAGCATCGGTTACAACCGAGCCGCACGACTCCTGGATCGGATGGAAGCCGACGGCTATATCACCTCCCCAAACAGCAATGGAAATCGGGAGCTCGTAGCGACAACCCAGGAACCCACCCCGCTCAGCAAAGAATTCGGCGACTTCGACTACGACGACGCCAAGCAGCTCATCGTGCTCAAGGCCAGCGGCAACCGCTTCGAAGCCACCTGGGTACAGAGCCGCCTGGCCATCGGCACCGACCAGGTAACCACCCTGCTGCTGCGCCTGCTCGAAGACGGCGTGATCGAGGTCGTAGACGAAGGCGCCAGCTCGCTCGAGCACGGCTACAAGGTCGTGGCCACCCTGGCGCAGGTCGTCTGACCTGCAACCGCATCAACCATGAGGCGCCTTCGGGCGCCTTTTTCGTGCCTGGAGATCCCCATGGATAACGTGAAAGAGCGCCCGATACTGTTCAGCGGGCCAATGGTCCGCGCCATCCTCGATGACCGGAAGACTGTCACCCGGCGACCGCTAAAGGCATGGCAACAGCCAAGTCAGCAGGAAGACGGCACTTGGTTTGCCACCGCACAGCGCCACCCGCGTTGGGGTTTCGGGGTCAGCGGGGCTGATGCTCCATCGTGCGCCGCCGAACTGGAGTCATGCGGCGTGTGCCCCTACGGACGGCCTGGCGACCGGTTGTGGGTGCGCGAGACGTTCATGGACCTGCGTGGCACCGGCGTTGAGCATCGGCCGGACCCGGCCGGACCGCTGCAGCGCTATGCCTACGCCGCCGAGGTGCGGCCGGGGTCGTTCGCTGACGACACGCGCAAGGACATGGGTTTGAAGTGGCGGCCGAGCATCCACATGCCGCGCACCGCCTGCCGCCTGCTGCTGGAAATCACCGCCGTGCGCGTCGAGCGCCTGCAGGCGATCAGCACCGAGCAGGCCCTGGCCGAGGGCATCATGTTTACTGACTTCGGCCTGCGTGAGCGGCCGGGCCAGGTCAGCCTCGACGGCGGGAAGACATTCCAGGCGCTCCCGCCCAAGCAAGCCCCTGGCTGGCATGCCGGTGATGCCACGCATCCCGACCGCTGCATGGACACCCCCTATGGAGCGTTTGCCAATCTGTGGGCCAGAACCGGCGGCGACTGGGCGGGCAATCCGTGGGTGTGGGTGGTCGAGTTCAAGAGGATCGAGCCATGATCGCCATCGCCTACATGGCCTACCTGATCTATCGAGGCCCTCGGTGAACAGCCACCAGTACCAGCCATTCTCTGCTCGGGGCTTTGGTAGCTGGCACACCTGCAGCGTCTGCGGAACATCCAAGCACAGCGGCTACTACTGGCTTGGCGGCTACAAGAGCAACGCCGAACCGCCCTGCATAGCCTGGAAGATCGACCCAGAGTGGAGGGCCCAGGCCATCCCCGCGCCCATCACCGAACTCTAACTCCTCCTACAACTCAAGCCCGCCGCGCGCGGCCTGGAGCACAGCCATGACCCCAACCGCCCAGGCGGCCCTTGACCGGGCCCGCCGCCCTACCCCTGCGCCTGTGTTTTCCACCAGCACGGCCAAGCCAGACCGCCCGCTGCCGATGCCGGTGCCCACGGGCCTCATCAACGAATTCATGCGCCATCAGGCCCGAGAGGATGCCCGCGACATGGTGCTCTCGCTCAAGGCCAAGCTGGCCAGCGAGAACGGCGTGCAGCAGGTCATCGAGGTGCTGAAACGCGCCGGCCTGGGCCGGCCTGGCAGCGTCGTGCAGGGCTTTCTCGACGTCATCCAACTGCTGCAGGAGCACGGGCAATGACCAAACCACCACTGGCTGAGCGCGCAGTTGCTGCGCTTATCCGCTACGAGACGGCTGCCGCCGACCTGGCCAGCATCAAGAAAGGGATCGTGGCTGAGCTGGAGAAATGCCCGATCACCATTGACGCCTATCACGGCAACATCGTTGGCGGCATCCACCGGCCACGCAGCCAGGCGGACACTGACCGACTGTGGGATGGCTCACGTGTCCGCCATCACCTGCACCAGGTGCTGCAGATCACCAGCAACGACGGAGGCGATTACGACCGGGACCGCGGCCTGCGCGACGACGAGATACGCGCCGAACTGGAAGGCTTGGGCGAAGAGCCAGATGAAGCCTTCAAGTGCGAGCACTGCCTGGCCGCTTGGATGCTGATCGAGCGCCGGAAGCTGGCACGGCAGGAGTTCGGCCAGGCCAAGCGCCTGGTGCGCGCCCTGGGCAAACAGGCCATCAAGGGGCTCGGACGATGACTGCCGCCCCCAAAGTTCTCGACCCATGCAGCGCCAGCCGAATGATGTGGTTCGACAAGCAGGATCAGCGAGCGCTGTTCGGCGATATCCGCGACGAAGAGCACCTGCTGTGCGATGGCCGTGTGCTGAAGGTTGAGCCTGATGTGCTGATGGACTTCCGGCGGTTGCCCTTCGAGGCCTCGACCTTCCGCCTGGTGGTGTTTGATCCCCCGCACCTCACCCGTGCCGGCGTCGACAGCTGGATGCGCGCCAAGTACGGGCTGCTCACCAGCGACTGGCGAGAGGACATCCGCCAGGGCTTCGCCGAGTGCTTCCGCGTGCTGGAGCCCGAAGGGGTCCTGATCTTCAAGTGGAACGAAACCCAGGTGCTGGTAAGCGAGCTGCTGGCCCTGACCGATGAGAAACCCCTGTTTGGCCACAAGTCCGGCAAGCGCGAGAAGACGCACTGGATCACCTTCATGAAGCGAGGTGAGCAATGACCGCCCTGCGCCGCAAGCCCGTGATACGCGGCGGACCGATGCGGCCCATCGACTGCCCGAGCCGCTGCGATATCTGCGGCAACCCAAGGAACAAAGGCAACCACACCAAATGCAGCGCGATCCGCAAGCAGCGGGCGCAGGAGAAGGAATCATGAGCAAGAACGATATGGTCAGCGTGCCGCGTGAGCTGGCTCAAATGGCTGCCGATGCAATCGATGATCTTTTGACTGATGGAGTGTCGGCTGTTTCAGCTGCTGCGTGGGTCGATGTCACGCAGAAGATGCGCGCCATCCTGGCCCAGCCAGCCGAGCAGCACCAGGGCGAGCAGGTGGCACGCGTGCCGGTTGAGCGCGATGAGCGGGCGGCGTTTGAGGTATGGCTAAAGATTGAGGCTGAAAAACAGGGTTATGCATATCCAGGTTATGTCGCCACTGCTTCGAGCGATGGTGACTACTGCTCGGAATGGGCCGATTCTTCATGGTCGGCCTGGCAAGCCCGCGCCGCCCTGGACCGCAAGCCATCAGCGCTGGTTGATCAGCTGCAGGCCGACCTGACGGCGCGGGATGAGCGGATTGATGCGCTGAGCCTGGATGCCGGGCGATACCGATGGCTGCGCGATCCTGAAAACCAATGTGCGGTTGAGGATGACAGCGACTACTACATGCCGACGATGATCTGCGGCTATGCAGAGCATGAGGATGTATTGACCTGCGAGGCTTTGGACAAAGCCATCGATCAGGCCATGGCCAAGGAGGCCCAGCCATGAATCCTCTCGCCATCGCTCTCTGCTGCATCGCCAGCGCCGCGGCGGCCTTCAACTTCGGCGTCATGGCTGCCACCTACAACATCGTCCAGGCCGAACAGCCCCGCGATCCACCGCCGGCCGGCGACCAGTTCGACGAAGGACCGGTGCTGGTGCGCCTGCCAGGCACCGCCGATGCCACATCCCGTTTCATCTTTTGAGGGGGTCACATGGAACAAGAGGTAATCCACATCCCCGAGCTGGCCAAGATGCTCGGGCGAACGGAATCATCGATAAGAAGCGCCAGGCAGGAGGGGGCCAGCTGGCTGCCGCCGTTCTTCAAGCAAGGCGTCAGGATCTGCTGGCGGGTGGCGACGGTGCGCAAGTTCCTGGAAGAGTACGAGCAGGGCATGCATATGCCGGCCAAGCCTGGGCGGAAGCGCAACGCGCCGCCTACCCTGGCCAGCGTGCGCTAGCCCAGCTTGTCGGCCAGAGTGTCCGGGCACAGGTGGGTGTAGCGCTTGAGCATGCTCATGGTCTTGTGGCCAGTGATCGTGGCCACCTCCATGATCGACAATCCCTTCTCGAACAGCCTGGACGTGCCCTCG
>NZ_QKVM01000046.1 GCF_003231305.1 Pseudomonas sichuanensis
TGTGGGAGCTGGCTTGCCAGCGATTGCTATCCTGAGTTCCCAACCCATCCAACTAGCGTCAGCTAACGCCAGCCCAGGCGCCGCCCCTAACTTCGCGACTTCAGGAGGCTGAGCGTAGGCGTCTGGAGGGCCCTGGTGCGCAGCACCCTTCGGCGTAAGCCGAAGGCGCGAGATGTAGACTTGCGCAGCAAGTCGGAGGCCGCGCGGGCCCGGAGGACGCCGGAGCGAAGGGACCCGGAGCGCAGCGGAGGGCCGTATGTGTAAGCGCGCGCCGTTTTTGGCACGGCGTTGCGGGATGATTGGCACCGCGCTGGCCGGACAACAGCGCAGCGCGACGCGCCATAATTGGCACAGTTAGAACAAACCAGCAGGCTCCGCCTGAATATCCCAACTGAAGATCAGCACTTCCTTGGCGTCACTGCCTTTCCCTCCGCCGACTGTGTACCTGATGTCCGTGGACTCGATATGGAACCCGTCGAACACCCGACGGATATCGGGGTGGTCATTGAGACTGATGATCGCCTTGCCCTTCAGCTTGCGCAGCATGTCAGCCATGAGGGTGTATTGATCAATATCGAAGGAAACCCCATAGCCTTCGGTTTGCCAGTAAGGCGGGTCCATGTAGAACAAGGTGTGCTCCCGGTCGTACTTCTTGACTACCTCTGGCCAAGCCAGGTGCTCAATGTAGGTGCTGCTCAGCCGCAGGTGCGCGGCCGACAAGGTCTCCTCAAGGCGCAACAGATTCAGCCCTGGCGGGGTCGTTGTAGCTGTACCAAAGGTCTGCCCCTGGACTCGGCCACCGAATGCGCTCTGTTGCAGGTAGTAGAACCGTGCAGCTCGCTGGATATCGGTGAGGGTCTCCGGCCTGGTCTCCTGCAGCCACTTGAACACCTGCCGACTGCTGAGAGCCCACTTGAACTGCCTCACGAACTCTTCTAGGTGGTGCTGGACGACCCTGTAAAGGTTGACCAGGTCCCCATTGATATCGTTCAGAACCTCAACCTCGGCCGGCACCGGCCGGAGGAAGAAAAGTGCTGCTCCACCGGCAAATGGTTCGACGTAGCAAGAATGGCTCGGAAAGAAGGGGAAAATGCGATCGGCTAACCTGCGTTTGCCGCCGAGCCATGGAATGATTGGTTGTGCAGACATACTGCCTCCTGACGTGGTTGGGCGCTCATTGGCGCTCTTCAAGAGGCTCGCGGCCTTCAGCTTCTGCAGCTCTCTACTTACGATATCGCCAGTGCCCTCCCAGGCGAACGCCGGACCACATTAACCATGCTCTCCAGCGAGCTACACCACTGGAGCACAGGGCATTGAAGAACACGCTGTCGGCCGATTTCCGGCTCAGCTCGCCAGTCGTATAGAGCCGATCGTGGATGGTCGCAGCGGCGTCACCATAGCCAACCACGCTGGCATACAGCGCGAGCGCACCATAACCAGCCGATCCGATGCACGCTCCCGCCTCGGGCCAAATGGTGCCAACAGCCAGGCTTGCCCCCAGGAGCGTCCATGCGATGGTCCGTAGTGGTTTGACGCTCGCGAAGTCCGTCTTAAAACCTGCTGGCACCTGAATCGCCCCATGCTGAGGGTCCTGATAAACGAAGCCGCCGAGCAACTGAGCCTGGCTGCCACGGATCGAGAGTTCTGCCTTAAGGGGAAGTGGAAAGCGCTCCATCATGGCCACCACTTATCATCATCAAAGTCGGCCGGAATGGGCGTCATGTCCTTGAGCATACGCCCAGCGAAGATCAGGGCTTGCTTCCTCTCGGCCGAGGCCTTTCCGAACGCCACAACAGTCTGTGCGTCCATCTCGACCAGGCTGTTATCAGAGGCGATCCAAGTGAAGTCCTGCTCCGGGTTCGACCAGCGAAGATCGCCTGGCTGTGCGCCCGCTACAATCGCCATGAAACCGAGCTGAGCCGCGCCTGCGATGTTTTCCCTATCAGTGCTCCGCGATTGAAAGATGGCCCCCTGGAACTCGACGCCGGCATCAATGCGCCGATCCCGTTCTGCATCCACATCCTGGGGCGCAGCGGAAGGCGGGGCAATATGGGCCTGCACTTCGGCCTCGCTCATCGCCGTCAGCCATTCAGGGATGAAGTCGTCTTGGGACCCATCTGCTTCAAAAGCGAAAACGCGGCCGCTGCTCAGATCTTTCAAGTATTTCATGTTCATGCTCGTGCCTCATGCCAGCGCACCAGAGTGCCGCCGCTCACGTAATAGGACTCACCATGGAAGACGGGAACGGAGTGGGTGTCAGTTGAGCCTCCCGTACCGTTGTTCGATACATAACTCCTGGGTTCCAATGCTCCCGCAGGCCCGGTGTACGCAGTTGAAGTTCCACCCTGCGACATGGAGACGGAGACCTCCCACCAGATGGTTCGCCCCGTGGTGTTCACGTAGGTCGTACCAATCAGACGATTAGCAGTCAGATTCTGGTTCGTCTGCCCGTCACCCAGCGCTCGTTGACGCTGCCCCAGGGCGGAAACCTGGACAGCCAAGGCGCCGATGTCGATGTTTGCCTGGTTCACCGGGGCGCTCCAGGCCTTGATGCACCACATCACTGCGATATTGCGTGGGCGAGCTGCACCGACTGTCATGGTGGCAGACACACCAGCCGACGCCACCGTGGTTGCTGCAAGCGGATAATCGGTCCGAGGGACGGTGTCGGCACTGAACGTCTCGGCCTTATCATCCACGGCATTGTTTGCTTTCCAGCCAGCAACGCCTGCCGTTACAGCATCATCAAAGGCGACCGCCGTACCCTTCTGATTGCTGCCAATAGCCCGTCCGGCATCAATCCCGCGCCCGTGGTCCCAGCCTCGGAAAAACTCACCCCGCGAATCAGGCACACGGAAGAAACCCGGAGCCTCGCCACCCGTGTTGTAGGTGGTGCCAAGATAGGCGTACAGGTCGGGAAATGTGGCCCCGTCATGGGGGCTGCCATCCAGCTCCAGGTATCCCGTAGGCACCCCAGCCTTTGGCATGGGAATCATGGAGCCCACAGGCAGCCCATCATCAGAGGCGCCAGCCAAGGTTAGGAGCACCGAGACAACCGCGTCGGCGGCAGGAAGTCCGCCGCCACCACTCAAGTGCCGAACTGGGACGCTACGGTATGCCCCGTTGTCGACTCCGCTGTTGGTAACCCGGAAGCGATACGACAGCACCGCGCTCGGGTCCTGGAAGGTGATTGTGTCGCCTGCGCGAAGCAGCGAGAGGCTTTGCGTGAAGTCCTCAGCATCGGCACTTGTCTCGCTGATACGCAGCTCGGTTGCCAAGGTTGGGTTGGCATTGTTCAGGGCCAGATGGCCCTGGCCAGGGTTGCCGTTCAGAGACTCGCTCCAAGCCCACGACCCGAAGTTCGCTGCTGCGCCGCCTCGAATGCGGCGGATTGCCTGCAGCAACTGGTTGTCATCAGTTTTGTCCAGGGCAATACCTGCCCCCTGGACGACGGCCAACAGCTCGCGCTGCAGCATGTTGAAGTAATCAGCCTTCATCGGCGTGGCACGCAGGCCTGACTGAACATCGCCGCCTTGCCACTCACCCGAGGCCGTTACCCGCTCGGTATAAGCTCCTACCTTTTCCATTATTCCTCCAGATATCCGATTTGCAGGACCAGCCAACTCGGCGCGGCGTGCCGCAGCGAGCATTCAATTAATTCGTCGCCCCAGGAGCGGAGCGGATCGCCGACAACGGCTTCGTTGATGACCGACTCGCGGATTACGCCGGCCGGCAGTAGCACACGCCAGGTCAGGTCCCAGTCGGCGCTGTTCATGTCGTCGCCGATGACCGCGCCCCGATGCCCCGTTGCTGTTTCCACCTCGACCGTGGCTTCGCGGAACTCCAACACTTGCGAGCCGACGTAGCCGAGCCCTTCGGCCAGGTCCAGGTAGTCCTGGATGGTCATCCCGCCCCGGCCGATGATCCGGCCGATCAACGCGGCACGCCGATCGGCCATGGACTGCTCAGCAGGCGCGCAAGCGGACGGCAGGCCGTAACTGGTCTCCCATTCTTCGAACGTCTCGGAGGCCTGGCGCGGATCAGCTTCGACCAGAAGCGCACCGGCCCGCTCATCGATCCGTGCCGGCTCCTGTGCCTCGCCCGTCAGCAACCGCTGCAGGTTCGAGTTGAGATCGGTAGCCCACACGATGCCCTGGGGCAGCAGCGCAAAGAGCTGCTGCCGGTAGTCGTTCGCCTTCAAGCCAGCCACACGGCACCTCCCCACAGCGGCAACTCACCGTGGCCGTGGGCAACGTTCGTCGTCGGCCATTCCAGGTCGTAGTCGGTGAGGTTCGCAGCAGTGCCAATTGCCGTGCGAATTTGCGAGATCGATAGTGGCTTGCCAGGCTCACCCGTTCGCAGAATCAAGTCCTGCAGGTTCTTCTCAACGGCGCTACGGACCTGACTGTTGTCCGGGGTAACACGTAAGCGAGGCTCGAAGTACTTCGGAATGGGCGGCACGACATAGACGTGGGCAGTCACGTTGCGCTGCGTTTCGATGTAGTCGAAAACGTCCTGCAGGAGCTGCAGGGATGGCATCGGACCGCCTGCAGCGTCGTCAGCCATGATGCGTAGCACGACGGTGCCCAACCCCATCCCTAGCGGGTCTTCCCACGCCCTGGTCACACCTGGGACTTGCAGCGCCCATTCGGCCCAGTCGCCCTCCGCACCGCCACGTGGGATACGGGCACGACGAAGCATGATGCGATCTCTCCAGGAACTGAACTCTTCAATGTCCGCGCCCCCGGTGATCCCGCCTGCAGCAACCTTTGCCTTGCTGTTGATCCCGGTCACCGGGGAAATCAGCGTCAGTTCGGCACCGGCCGGAAGCTCTCCGGCAGCACCGCCTGTATGTGCCTCGACATTCACCTGGGCGGCCCCGGCCTGGATGACTACGTCGGCCGTGGTTCGATACTCAGCACCCTCGTACTGCCACACCGTGCCGGCATCCAGCGGGAAACCGTTGACGCCCCCAACGATGATTAGACCGCTGTTGGTCGACTCTTCTCGACGGGGCACACCAACGGCGTGCAGGTACAGCAGGTCGTCATCACAGGTCTCGGGGAAGAGTTGGCGCTCCATCCATTGCAAGTAGCCATACAGGCCGTGGGCCAGGCCCGCTTGGCCGGTGGCCAGCGCTCTGGTCATCCGTTGTGCCAAGACGGCCTGGCCGCCGGGCAATCGCGAGACCAGGTCGTTGTCTGCCCGTGCGATCAGCTCAGGCAGTGTGGGTCGGCTAAAGGCCATTGGTGGCTCCCCATACATAGTCATAGCGGCCTTCCAGGGCCGAACCATCTACCCGCTGGATACCGACAATCAGTTGCAGCACGCCGCGCCGTACATGGACGGCCTCAACGTCCACCGAGCTGGCGATACCGTCTTCGATGACCCAGGCCAGCGCCTCGTTGGCGTACTGCTCGGCCTTGCGCAGAACCTGGTCTTCCTCTTTCTCCCTGCTGATCAGCCACAGACGCGACCCGGCCGCCCGATCGGAGTAAGCGTCACACCACCAGCCGCGACGGTCCTTGCCGCCATCCGGCAACACGTCCTCGTCCAGGGCGCGCCGATCCGTGTACAGCGAAAGCAGCACGGCCGTTTCCAGGGTGGCGTCGCCCGCCAGGTCACCGTCGACGATCGCCAGGTCGAAGCACTTCGCATCGGCGTCATAGCTCAATCCGATATCCATGGCGCTACTCCGCTTCCGCTGGCGCCATCAGCTGGTCGGGCTTCGGCCCGTTGGCATGCTGGTGCTGGTTGTAGATATTGCGCATCACCTGCATGGTGCTGGTGTGGTCGCGCACTTCGCCCGCGACCTCGAGGTCGCCGTCCATGGTCACTTTCGGGCAGTCCACGAAGGCCAGTGGCTTTCCGGCGCCATTGATCACGATGCCTTCGCGGGTCAGGTGTATGGACAGGCCTTGGTCATCATGGAAGGCCACCTCACCGGTCTTGAGTGCCGACATGCGATAGCGCCTGTCGTCGATCGCGATGACTGCGAGGTGAGCGCGAGCGCCGCCCACAGCGGCCACCACCGCCTCTGCACCAGCGTGCGGCACCGAGGTAAAGCCGTAGTTCTGGAAGCGCTCGGCCCAGGCCGGGGACTCGCCCAGGAGCGTCACCTGAACGGTCTGCATTTTTTGGCCATCGTCGGCCATCTGCAGTACGCCACGGTTGATCATCAGGCGCATGCGACGCCATACCGGGCCGAGCATGCGTTGCCAAGTCTGCTTGCTCACCATCCTAGATCTCCCGACTTGGCACCCTTGGCACCCTTGGCATCCTTCTCTTTGATTGGCACAGGTTCAAACGCGGCAGGCGGCGCAACACGTAGTTCGGCGCGGCGCCCGTCCAGACCCTCGATCAGTTGCACATCACTGATCAGCATCTTTTCGTCCAGGGCCAGGTACGGGTCACGCACGTGCACCAGATCGCCGGGGCGCCACACACCCTGTTCGTGCTCCCAGGTCAACACGGTGTAGGTCACACCGCGCCCTTTGGCCCAGCGCATACGGGCCTCCAGTTCGGCCCGAGAGGAACAGTCTTTTCCGTCTGCAGGTGTGTCGCAGACAACCAGGATTGTGCGGGGCCGACGTACACGCGGATCGCTCGCAGTGCCCCGAGGGCTGGATGCCTGCTTACCGTTCCAGTCATTGTCGCCAGGGGTTTGGCCCTCAATGATGTACTGGTTGAACCGGTCTCGATCGCTGAACGTGCCGGATGCTTTCCAGATGTTCTTGCCCAGCTCCAGGACGGTGCTGATCTCTCGCTGTACCGCGTGGACAATCACCAGTCGGCCCTGGGCGTCACTGACCACTCGGGCACCACGCAACTGAGCGGCGCGCTCGATCGCTTCGGCCATGGGCTGGCCATCTTCCAGGACGAACGCTTTGAACGGCTTGCTATCGCCGACTTTGTCGACGACCTCGATGCCGTAGGGCTGTGCCAAATCCGTTGCAATCTGCGCCAGGGTCCGGCCGTCGAGGCGCTTTTCCTTGCCGGAGCAGTCGACCAGGTCGGCAGCACGACTGCGACCGTTGGCGACGATCGAATGAGACTGGGCGTCATAGTCGGGCAGCACTTCGTCCAGGTATCCGGTGAGCACCAGCTCGTTGCCCACCTTCACTGTGCAAGCCTGACCAGGCACCACCGGCCGGACTTCCCCGGACTCGGCCCAACGTTCGGTCAGGGTCAAACTGAACTCATCGGCGATCTGCTCCAGGGACAGGCGGATGCTGACTTCCTGCCAGCCCGTATGCATCAGGCTGCCGACCTGCAGTACGACCGGGGCTACTTCACTCACTCAATACCTCCAGAGCCATCCCGCCGCGCAGAGCACCAGGATGACGAACATTGTTTCGAACACAGATCTCGTCGGCACGCTTGGCATCGCCGTACAGACGTTGAGCCACCACCAGCGCCGGCAGCGTGGTCTGTGGGGTGAAGCTGGCCAGGTTAGGAAGCGCCGTTGCCCGCTCACGAAGGTCAGTCACCAGGGCGGCTCGCAGCGCCGCCAGGGCGTTGTAGACGTCATCGTTGATCGCTGGGCTGGTCTGCAACTGGTGGTCGATCAACGCCAGCGCATCCTTGCCGGCGTCGTCGGCGTCCTGTCGCGACAGCCAGTCCGTCTCGGCCACGACCCGTGCTGCAGTAATCGCGGCCAGGCGGGCGTTGAGCTGCTGCGCAGCCAGAATGTCTGCCGCTCGCTTTGCGTTCTCCGGGGTGTCACCCTCGGGCAGAACGACCGCGTCACCGGCCAGGCCGGCCTGACGCAGCATGCGCACAGCTCGAACAGGTGGACCTGGTGGGAGCCGCAGATGGCCACCACCACTGTCATTGCTCGAAAGCACGCTGCGCCCGCTGTACAGGTCCAGGGCGTTGATCGGACGCATCACTGCGTTTCGCAGTCGGTTGTAGCCGCCCAGGACAATCCCAACGATGTTCACCGGGAAGCGGATCGCACTGGCGATGCCATCAGCGATGCCGCCGACGAACCGCTCCAGTCCGCCCATGACCGAAGTCAGGTCACGTTCAATCGCGGTCAGCGACCATCCCGTAAGGCCTTCAATGCTCCAGCGATCGAAGAAGTCTTCCTCGGTCTTGGCCTGGCAGGCGTCGGCGGCTTGGCCAACCTCGCGCTGCGTGTCGACCTTGACCGAGGGGAGCAACTGCTGGCCGCTCTCAACGAACGTTACTTCAAAGGTGCAGGTGCCACCTTCGCGGCTCGACTCGGTCCATGTCGGATCTACGGCGACCGCCGACACGCTACCGACAAAGGGGTGCACCAGGGTTGCTGCACCTGGTGCGTCCAGGGCCTCGATCAGCCGGTCGCGCTGCAGGTCGTAGTCGTCGCCGGCAACAAAGAACGACAAGCGCCACTCACGCTTGCGGCGCCCCATGTCCTCGGCATACGGGATATCGCGGCGCGGGTACTCATGCACCAGCCAGCGGCGACCGCCGTTGGTGCCGGATTGCTCTACGTGGAACTCGACACCCCGGTAGCTGCCCCGCAGCTCAGGGTCGATTCGATCACGCCAGGACATGTGCTAACCTCCCTGAATCTGTGGATTGGTCATTGGAGGACTCATCGTGAAGCCGACCGATAAAGCTGCGTTGGTTGCTGCCGCCTGCGGCATTGCTGTAGGTACTCTCGTGGCGCTCGCGCCTATTGAAACTGCCTGGTGGGTGCCAATCCTGTTTGGTGCCTTTGTTGGCGGAGGAGTCCATCAGGGCATCACTAAAAACATGGCTGCCGAACGCATTGCTAACGGCGACTTTCCAGTAAAGGAAAAGAGCTAACATCAAGGCACCATCCCAAGAGGGCCGCTCTCTACGCTATAACCCAGTCCCCCATTGCCTTTCATCGAGGTCACGCGGGCGCGTCCCTCCGAATCAATCTTGATCCGAAGCTCTCCACCGACATCTGCCTTTTGCCCCTGCAGAACCAGGGGCGAAGGACGTCCAGTCATTGCTGGACTGCCTAGCGCAACATTAGGTGGTGCACTGGCGACTGGCGCTGATACTCGCGAACTTAGCCCGCCCCCAGTCATCCAGTCCGGCAACCAACCTGTCACGGCGTCAACGCTGCTTTTGAGCCAGCCAGTGAACGCTTCGAACTTCGATTTCACGCCGTCCCAAAGTCCACCGATCCACTCTGCACCCAGCTCGCTTAGTGGTCGCAGCCCGAACATCTCAAAGACCGCATCGATCGCTTTGAGCAAAAGACCTGCCGGGCTGAATTCCAGCAGCGACTTAATAATCTCGCCGATACCTTGGTCAAAGAACGCCAGCACGCTTTGCCACAACCCACTAAACCATTTGCCGATACTGCTCCAGTTCTTGTAAATCAGATAAACAGCTGCACCCAGAGCTACGATGCCTGTAATAATTAGCCCTACAGGAGTGGTGACTAATGCCAGTGAAAGTGCTCGAACCCCGACAATAGCTGCGGGAACCGCCCTGGCTGCTAGCCCCAACAGGGAGGCTGACAGCGAAACAACAGCGCCAATGAATTGGCCACCCATCTTCAATGTTGCTAGCCCTGCCACCCAGGCAAGTTTCCCCATTGAAAAAGCCGAGAGTACTAATGCAGAAACTAACTTCCCGGCTAATATTCCAGCGACGATACTAATTAAGTTTCCAAATCCCCCTACCATGTCGGCGACCAGGGCAGTCCAACGCCAGACTTCCTGGAGACCCTGCCAGAACTCTTTAATTCGGCTCACGATCTCCTGTGTGATCAGCTCGCGGTTGGCCTTCCCCGCATCACGCAAACGCCCGACCCATTCGTTAATCGTGGGAAGCAAGGCACCTGCCAGCATGGTTCTGATCGACGTCAGCATGATGCCGAGGTCTCCCATCTGGCGGGTGTAGATGCGCGACTGCTCTATGTCCTCATCACTGATGATCGCGCCTTGCGCCTGGGCATCCTTACGCATTGCATCCAGTTCTGCGCGGGACTTGCTCAGCATTGCGACCAGTTGCTCACCACCCGTGCCGCCGAACAGTTCATCAAAGATCCGCTGCCGAGCAGCGTCGTTCTGGATTTTCCCCATCCGCGACATGACCAGGTCGAGGATCTTGTCAGTCTCACCCGCCGTCTTGCGCAGGTCTTTCACGCTGATACCAAGGCGCTTGAACGACTCGGCCGCGCCCCCTTCACCTGTCACGACGAATTCGTCGGCACGTAGGCCCAACTCCTTCAAGCCGTCGATCAGTGCGTCATTCCCTACGCTGAACTGCTTGCCGACATACATCCACTCCTGCAACCAGCGGGTGCCGACGCCCAGCCGTTCCGCGCTGGTTTGGATCTCGTTTCCAAGCTCAGCCACACCGCCGACCATCTTGTTGACGCCCCACAGAGCCGCCCCTGCAGCACCGCCTGCCCACATCAGATTTTTACCGAGGGCAACAGCCTGGCTACCGACTGCCGCTAGCGAAGTTCGAACACGCCGGCCTTGAGCAACGATTCGGTCCAGCCCCATGCGGCCCCCAAGGCCAGAAAAGGACTGGGTAATACGTCGCAGCGGGGAGGTAATGCGGTCAACCAGGTCAAGAATGACTGAGGTTCTAAGTTCACCCGCCATTGTCCTTCATCTCCTCAGCCAGCCTTTCGGCCTGCTCGAACCACCAGCGCAGGTCTTCCAGCTCCATATCCAACAGGTCCAGCGGATTGAACCCGCCGAACGCCGTCGCGACGACGCGAATCAATCCCGCCCAGTCCGACGGGATTTGGGCAAAAAAGGGTCCATGATGGTGGTAATCAGCTCCAGGTCGCGGGCGTCCAGCTCATCGAAGGCGTGAGTTGGCACGCTGGCCAAGCCGGCCATCAGCGCCAGGCTCGCGCTCACTTCTCCTTTCACGGTGTCCAGCTTCTTGAGGTGTTTGCCCTTGACCTTCTTCGGCAGGCTCAGAGCCTCAACGGTGCGCATGCCATCCAGCTTGCTCTGCTGGAAGGTCAGCGGCTCCAGGAGCGTCACCTTGATTGCATCGCCCAGGTCCTCGACGCGACTGCGCTCGTCATCGTCCAGCTCAGCGAGAGCGGCTTCGAGAGTCCCAGGAGTTACTTGTGTGGCCATATCAGTTGATCCTTTCGCAGGTGCGGGCGGCCATGTTCAGACGGACCTGGCCCTCGCCGGTGTTGAGTTCGGTGGTTTCGGTGACAAAGGCGCCGGTCAGCATGTAGTCCTGGCCGTTGTCGCACTCGACCAGGACGGTGGCATCAGTGATCGCCCCCAGCTCGATCAGGTCGATTTCAGGCGTGTGCAGCACGGTGCACTGCAGCGTCGGCGCCACTGGCTCCTCGTTGAAGTAGACCCGGCGGCCCGCCATACGCGTGGTGCGGTTGACCCCGCCAGGGTTGAGGGTTGCCCCTCGTTCGCTTGGGATCTCGCCGCCATCGATACGGATGGTGGCGATCCCGGTTACTTGTCCGGCCATTCGGCCCTCCTTCTATTAGCGGCGGAACTGCGTTTGCTGGGCGTGCGTGCGGTACTGGCCGATCAGCTTCGGCGAGTCGATCACGTTCAGCCGCGTCGGGTTGTCCGGGTCGATGCTGACCTGCAGGCTCTCTTTGTAGCCGGCGTAGTCACGCACCCACGCCCGATCACGCATGAACGTGTCCTTGTAGAGCCCCAGCAGTTCGGCCTTGGCCACCTTCGGGGTCATGACCGACTGGCTGGGGTCATACATCAGGCGATCGGCATCGTCGGCCAGCTTGTGGCGTGGGTACTTGCGGGCAAACGTACTGATGGTTTCGAAGCGGATACGCTCCAGCGTTTCCGGGGTCTCGATATCCAGGTAGCTGTCGTCCTCCACGCCCGCCGAGTTGCGTTGGTACATGGTGATCTGGCGCTCGATCTGGACAGTGCCATCGGTGGCCACCGTGTACGTGGCGATGCCGTCATACAGCAGCATGTTGCGTTCGGCGTCGTCCCAGCGCTGTGCCTCACGCGGCCCGATCAGCCCAGGCAGTGCCAAACGCTGCAGCGGCCTGGCCGGATCGATCGCAAGCGATTTGGCACAGACGATCGAGTCGACAGCCGCCCAGATCCAGGGCGCACTGAATGCCGCGCCCATGCCCATGGTCGACACGTGCGGCGTGTTACGGCCGTTGCCCAGGGTTGCCGTTGCACTGTGAGTACCCCGGAAGGCCGCGAAGGCCCGGCCGCCTTTCTGACGCATTGGCCCATACCGGCTGGCCAACTCGGCCTCGATCACTTCCAGGGACGTGGTGTCGGTATAGGGCAGGCAGATCCAGTTCCACCATTCGTTGCCCAGGGCGGCCACGGCCGGGACCAGGTCAGGGTTTACCGCGCCACCTGCAGGCTCGCTCAAGGTCACGCCCAGCCCGGTAGGCCGCTGCTCGCCCTTGAGGCTGTCTGCCAGCGAGATGCTGTTGCCCGTCTCGCCGCCCCAGCGGCAAGTGAGCTTGACCTGGGTCGCGTCCTGGTCGTCGACAGCCGCGGTCACCGGCATGCGGTCCTCGGCCTGGATCGCCTCGGCGATGGCCAGCGCCGTCACTTCTGGCGAAGCACCGGACACCATCTCGCACCACACCCGATAGCCCGCGATGTACAGCGCCAATGGACGGGTTTCGGTCGGGCCAGTCGTGACCTTGATGCTGCCTTTTGCTTTCGTGCCCTGGGCGGCATCGAGCAGCGGCAGCGCCCAAACCTCGGTGTACAGGTCCACGGCCTTGATAGCGCGCAGCTGCTCCGCGAGCATCGAGCCACGGCCGAAAAGCTCGTCGGCCTGCTCGACGCGTGTCACCCGTACCGGGTGCAGTGCATCAGCATTGCCGCTGGCCAGCATCTGCCCGAGTACCAGGAGCTTGCCGTTGAACACGGCGTTGCCGGCAAGGCGGTTGTCGAACTCGACGAACCACCCAGGCAGGCGCAGCGCGGCCGGAATGTCATTAAAAACGGTTGAACTGATGGCCATTACTCGGTCACCTCGGAGCTAGCAGGCTTGCCCAAAGCCGGGCTCGCCTGCGGTTTAACTTGTGGCGCGGTGTTTGGCACCGGTTCCGCCTTCACGATGGAGCCGTCGTCCAGGCGCTTCTGCCAGAACGGCGACCAGGTCACGGTGTCCCCATCTGCAGGCAGGCGCTTGAAGTTGTCAGGCTGGCGCACGACCAGGTCTTCGCTGGCGGGTTTGATGAATTGCTGCGTCATGGCGTTGCCTCGTTGCCATTGGGGAACACGTGGTGGCCCTCAGTATCTGGGCCGTCCGGCACCTTGCTGGTGGTATGGAAGATCTCGAAGTCGGCCAGGCTGCTGGCGTCCTTGGCGGCTGGGAATGGCATCTTGTCGATCGTGAAAACGGCGCCATAGACGACGACCCCTTTCTTGTCGCCCTGATCCGAGTACAAGTTGTCCACTCGCTCCAGGCGCAGCGTGCCCACCCCGTCAACCGACAAGCCGTGTAGTCCTGGCACTACTCGCTCCAGGATCTCGTAGGCACCAATGTCACGACCATTGCCCCGGCGTCTGGCTCGTTCGCCACTGGCATGGCCGGTGACGACATACACGGCATAGCGGCCATTGATCATTGGTCGGCCCGAGGTGACAGCCGAGCCGCCCGACCAGGCGATATAGATGCCTGGCACGTTGCGCCGCGCAGCCGCGAGAGTCGCCTCGTCCCAGTTGCCCGGCAGGTCTTCGATGGCCTTAAGCCGGTCACCGACCAGCTCGCGGCAGCGCTCGATCATTGCGTCCTCAACCTTGGCCAGCATCAGAACACCCCACCAGGGAAAGCGCGCCGCCCAGGAACAAAGCTCACTTCGCCCGCGCTGGTGACTTCGTCGTCAACCTTCGGCGCACCCAGCTTGAGGCCACCGCTGGCAACCTGGCGCAGGAAGCGAATAGCGTCGTCGTAGCGTTTGGTCACCTGCTCGGTGGCACGATCGCTGTACAGGCGATAACGAGCTATGTCGCAGCCGTAGGCCGTGACCACTGGCGGCACGCTGGCCAGCGGGAGCTTGTAGCCCCCGGCCGACAGGCTACTGTCGATCTCGCCGGCCGCGTCTTCACAGGCGCGATTTACGGTCTCGGCATTGATCTCGTCGCCGGTCTCATCGGCCGCGATATCCAGGATCTCGTCACGGCCGAAGCGTTTGACCAGGTCGTCCAGGGTCACGTAGGACATGATCAGCTCCTATCAGGCTGCGGTAGGCAGCCAAGGGTTGAGGATCAGTTTCGAGGTGCCGGCCCATTCGTTGGTCGCGCCGTTGGCAGTCTGCGCGTTGTTCAACACGCGCCGGGCCGCGCCCTCGAAGTTGTTAGGCACCATGGTGTGGCTGTGACGCAGGGCCAGCGGGCGCCCGTGATCGCCTTTCAGCTCGGTCAGGCGAGCGCGGGCCGCTTCGTACGTCTCGGCGTTGAGCGGCTCTTTGCAACGCACCACCAACTGCCAGAGACCGGCGCCCGCGTTGACACGGGCGTCCACGCCAAACTTGAACACGTCGGTATCGAACACGGCGTCGCTGTTCAGGTTGGTCAGAGCACGGAAGTTGTAGTCGCGACGGTTCTGGAACACGACCGGTTTGATAACGCGGGTCAGGTCCATCACGTACCAGGCCGGGCCGTTTCCGCCCATGTCGTTGCTGACGTTGACTTCCTTTTCCTTGTCGTTGAGCACCACATGGGTGCCGAACAACGAACGGCCGTCGTAGCACTTCGGGTTGGCCGCCAGCACCTCACTGGTCAACACGTTCGGGTGCTCGCCACTGGAACGGCCGAATTCCTGGAACATTGGACCGTACAGGCCGTAGGTGTCGTCATCGATGGCGTCGCGGTTGATGCCGTAGGTCAGCTCGAACTTGCGGTTCTTGATGCTGAAATCACCGCCTTCCAGGCCGTGAACGACTCGATCACCGATCCACTCGCGCAGTTGCGCCAGTTGCTGGAGCCAGGGGTAAACCTCGACGGCAGTAGTGGACGGGACCACCGTAGCGAACAGCTTGTACAGCTCGGCATCATCGCCCAGCTCAGAAAAGCCCCGCTGGAACAGGGTGTTGTAGGCGCGGAAAACCACCTGCAGGTTGGCGGAAGTGAGATCCATTGAAGACTCCTAAGATCAAATAAAGGGGGCTGGCTCAGCCAGCGGATGCGGCGGCGAGATGCACACCGCTGGTGGGGTCGATCAGCACCCACACACCGACGTCGTCGACGCCATCGACGATGCCCGCAACCGAACGAGTGCCAGCACCATCGGTCTTGGCCACGGTCTGGTCGTCGACCAGGTAACAGGCCTGGCCGATCTCGGCCGAGGTGATCGCGTCGGCGGCGGCGCTGTTCTCCAGGCGGAAGAAGCCGCGCAGCACTTCAGCGGTTTGGTCACCTGCAGCACCGGCATAGTTGTCCGCCAGGTGCTCGAACACGCCGACCGCGATCAGATCGAGGCCGGTCTTGCCCGGCTGTGCCAGGCCAGTGGCGTCGAGGACCGCCACAGTGCCGGCGAAGCAGCGGGCATTGGCAGCCACGGGGTAACCACGACGGTGGCCAGGGGTTTGTGGGGTGTTACGGTTCTTGGTCGCTGCAGCCATGGCTTAGGCCTCCACGGGGTTGGCTTTGCGGTACGCCTCGGGGGAAAGCCCCATCGAGCGGCAGACCGCCAGTTCGGCATCGGTGAGCTTGTTCTTGTCGCCCTTGTCATCGGGCATACGGGTCTGGGTTTGACGGGTGGTCAGCGCGGCGATGCTGGTGGCGCCTTCCAGGTGTGCTTTGCAGGCCGCCAAACCCTGGGTTTTGAGCCAGTCGGCGGTGGCCTTGCCGGGGATGCGGCCATCCTTGAGGCCTTCGTCGATCATCTTGTCCAGCTCGGCAGCGCTGCCATTGGCGCTCAGCGCTGCCAGTTGGGCCTGGGCTTCGTTGTACACGGCACGCGGCACGTACTGGCTCAGGTCAGGAGCAGCACCCGCCTTGGCGGCCGCCACTTCCTGGGTTTTGGCGGCGATCTGCTCGTCCTTTGCGGCCAGATCGGTCTGCAGCTTCTTGATGGCCTCGGCGATCTGCTCGTCGGTGGCGTCATCGGCCAACCCGAGCAGCTTGATCAGTTCTTCGCGGTCCACAGTGTTGTCCTCTTGGGTAGTGGGATAGGCGCCACTACCCATGCGGGCAGCAGCAAGGGCGGGAATAGCGGTGTCGATCGCCGGGTTATTGGTCAGGCCGACGTGCAGCAGATCGAGGACGGCGCCGGACTCGGCGTCGTAGGGGAAAACGGGGGAGAGATAGCGGTATTCGTCTTCGGCGATGGCCTTGGTGGCGGCACGGGTCCACTTAACGCGGCCATAGATGCCGTCGTCGCGCCATTCCAGGGAGGTGCGATCGATCCAGCCCGAGGCCGGGGCCGGGCCGCCACCCAGGGTCTGGTGCTCGTAGTCGATGACGATGTCGGTGCTGCGCAGCGCAGCACGCTCAATGATCGGCTTGGCCAGGGACTCGTTAAGGAACCAGGGGCCGCTGCCCGACATGGCGCCACGGGGCGCGTCGAACTTCCCGGCAGGGATGAGTCGGGTCAAGCCACCTTCGCTGGCGACCTGCAGGGCCAGGGTGCACGCGGCTATGGCCACGTTTCGGGCCGAGTTGCAGATTGCGAGAGGGTGTGGGGTAGTCGTTTTCATGTGCCCATGGTCGGGCACATTGAAAAGAGTGTCAGAGTGCGGCTCCCCTAACCCAGCTGAGGGGCTGGCGGGGACGGAACATCATAAGAAGTGAATGCGGAATCGTACATGAAAAGCGGATGACGGCCGTAGCATTCCATCCCACCGCCCATTGAAGCGCCTCTAACGCACCTCTAACGGGCCTATCCATCAAAACCCGCCCTCACGTATAGCCCGCATGGCAGATCAACGTCATACGGGCTTATTTTCAGCCGCCTAGCGGGGCCGCCAGATGCTCCTGCAGGATCTCCAGGGCGACGCGCTCGTCTTCGTCGGATATGCCCAGGTATGGACGGGCCGGAATATCGCCCCACAGGTGCGGATAGGCTGACTTCAAACCGCCGTTCTGCTGCATGCCGGCATAGACCAGGCTGCTGCCCCAGCTCACCGACTTGTTGCCGACGACAGGGTGGATCTCGTTGGACAGGCGACGGCTTTCACCGATAAGGGGCTGGTCATGGCCTTTGCGCTCGACCGTGGTATCGGCGTTGTCCTTCCACCGCGTGCCGTCCGGGGCCGTCCTGGTCGCAAAGCGGCGCTTAGTAGACTCGACGAAATACTCCCCCATGTCCTGCAGGGCCGGACGCAGGTTGCCACTTTGATTGAGCAGCCTGTTCATGGCATCCAGAACGCGCTTGTTGTCGATCTTGGTTTCGATCATCGCTTGCCCTCTCGAATGTGCAGCGACTGCAGAACGAGGCTACGCGCAGCTCGCTTGGCCTCAAATGTCGCGATGAAGGTGACGCCGCCTAACTCCAGCTCGCGCTGCAGCAGTGGATTACCGGCCGGGGAGCGCCCGGCGTCTTTCAACGGCCCGCCGGCACTCAGCAGTCTGGGCAGGAGTGCGAAGTCCTCGACCTGGACCGGACGACTTGTTGCAGTCTGTTTGGCACTCAGCTCCAACAGAGACGCCCTGACAGCAGCGGCATCCAGGGCGAAGTCGAACCCGGCAGCCTTGAAATCGGCCAGTTTGTTCACCTGGTCGACGTCGGCAATGGTCAGGGGGCCAAGGGTGCTCGATGCCGGCAGTCTCGCCGCGCTCTCACCCTTGAGGACTCGCTGAGCGTAACGCCTGGCGTCATCTGCAACGCTGGGCAGCGCCCGGTAGCTGATGGCCATGCTGTCACGCAGGTGCTCTGGTACGCCTCCCATGTAAGCCCTCGCGATCTCAGCGGGCCAGGCCTGCGCCTTTTCCGCCATCAGGTTCACGGTCTGCGCTACACGGGCGCCAGGCTGGTAGTCCCAGCCGTCATCGATCCCCGGCGCCTTGTCCGCATCCCAGCCCTCGGGCAACGCCTTGTCAGGGTCGCCACCCAGTCGACGTGCACCAGCTGCAGAACGCGCTCCCACGACATAGCACTGGCAACCCCAGCCATTCGGCGGATAGTAGCGCTTCCACAGCGGGTGGTTGGCAGGCAGGGTTAGTCCGTGGAGCTTCTGGTGCTCCGGCCGGGGATAGCGTACCGAATCGTTGTGTTTGTAGACCCAGAGGTCGAAACCACCTTCCTGCAACTGCGCCAGTCGACCGGCCGAATAGCTGGTCATGGCGTTGGTCTGGTAGATCGTCCTGGTGCGCCAGCGCTGGCCGGCCGCCGTCGACTCACCGGTCCAGCCGTGCCAGCCGTTGCGCTCGACGATCGACCGAAAGTCCTTGCGGAACTCGCCCAGGCCTCGGCCCTCGGTGATCGCCCGGTCGACAGCCACGGCCAGGTCAGTCAGCAGGTCGGCTTTGGCGGCGCCCGCAACCATAAAGCCCGTGTCATGGGCATCCCGCTGGATATCATCCCAGCGCTCAGTGGGCACCAGGTTGCCCAGCTTGTTGCGAAAGAACGCCGCCTGCTCGGCAAATGGCTTGCCCAGGACGGCACGCATGACCGGCTGCCCCTTAGCCATTTGCGCTCTCCGAAGCGTCTTCAAGATCGACACGCCCAGCCAGGTCGGCCACGGACAGCCCGGTGCCAATCAACGCGGCGAGCTGGCTTTCGTCCAGGTCGGCCTGGGCGGCAAACAGCATCTCGCGGAACTCCTCCAAGGTACTCGCCGCCTGCAACATGGCTTCGATCTTCTCCAGCCAGGCCGCGACCTGGGGATCGCCCTCACGCGCTATACGGGCCGCGATGGCGTCGGCCGGGGTAACCGGGCGCTGCGCCTGGTTCAGGATCGCCAGTGGCTGGCCAGGCTGCTGACGCAGCATGGCGGTCATCGGCTGCTGTGGCCGTGGCTGCAGCACCTGGTCATCTTCCGAGGCCTCGGGAATGCCGGTCTTCTCATGCAGCCACCACACCGGCACCCTGGCCCCCATATCGACGAAGGTCGGCAATGAGCTGGCCAGGGCCTGGAAGTCTTCGGTCTCGCCCATGTCCAGGCGGAAACGCGGGACACGGTTAGCGTCCTCAATGCCGAAGTTCAGCGCCGCCAGTGGCCAGAGGATCGATTTGCGGATACTGCTGCAGTATTGACGCACGTCCGATCGGATCAGGCTGCTCTGGCCACGCTCATGGACGTTGCCCAGGGCGTTGGTGTTGGTGCCGTCGCCAGTGCCACTGGTCAGCGTACCGCCCAGGATCACCCGCGACTTGGAGCGCTCGCACCAGTTCATCATCGCGAGGTACACGTCGCTACGGCCCTGCGCCGCGTCGAGGAAGTCGATCGACATGCCTTCCGGGATGATGCCGGCCGCATCTTTACCCATGCTCACCACGGCCCGAAGCAGTGTGGCCTTCTCTTTGTCAGTGGCGTTCTTCGGGTATTTGCCGAGTCGCGCCGGCATGCCGTAGATCTCCAGCAACTGGGCCAGGTCGCCCAGGGCGTAGTTCTGGAACAGGTACGGCCAAGCCAGCATGCGGTGCAGGCCTGAGCGAGCAACGTAACCTGGTCGAGCACGGTGCCGGTGCGCGACCCAACCCAGCGGCCACAGTTCGGCCCCAGTCGCGCTCATGTCCCGCAGGGTCAGCACGTTCTGGTCGTCCGGGTGCAGGCGGAACCAGCGGTGGGGGCGCAGGGTCGGCTGCTCGATGTAACGCATGCTGCCGTCCAGTTGCCAGGACAGTTCCAGGTTGGCGTAGCCGTGGCCCAGGCCAGAGCCGAGATCGAGCACCAGGTCTTCCACTTCCAGGGCCGAGAACAGCTCGTTGGCCTGGTCAGCGGCCCGTTTCTCCTTGGCCGACGGGTTTTCGGGCGGGATGATCTGCCATTCCAGCTCGGCCGCCAGTTGCCGGCGCTTGAGCATGTCAGCGCCGATCTGCGGGTCTTTCTCTTCCATGTCCTCGAACAGGTCGGACTGGGCCAGCAGGTCGCCCTGTTCGGCGCCTTCCAGGATCTGGTACAGGCGCGAAGGCGTCAGGCCCTTGCTCGGGTGATTGGCGAACTCGTGCTTGATTTGGCCTACGCGGGCCGGATCGTCGGTCTGTTGCTCGATGAGAGAGGTGGCGGCATCGCTGCCAAACAGACGTTTAATGAATCCAGGAATTACCATGCGCCGCCTCCAGAGCCGCTATGTCCATCGTTGTCATCGTCATCGCTGACATCTTGTCCACCGAACGCTCCGCCTCGGGGGGCTGACGTGAATTCACTGACCCAGCCACCCACTTGATTGAGGGCGGCAAAGTTCATCAGCGCACCCGCGATCGCACCGTCACCGTGGCGCACCAGTTCGGCGTCCTTGAGATCTTTTCGCTCGATCTTTGGCACCATCGGGATACCGTCGATGAACTCCACCGCGCGGTGGTCATCCTCCAGGGAAGCGTCCCGAGGCAGGGTGATAAAGCCGTCTTCAAAAAGGGAGATGTATTTCCCCATCCACAGGCCATACCACGGCCGTGACAGGGTGATTTCGTGCACCGGGCCACCGGTCCAGCGGTTTTGATCTTCTGCCCACTCGGCCCGTCCATAGCGGTCTCCGGTGTATTCCATGAGCGTCTGACCAGGACCGCTGGCGTCACCGGCAAACGTCCAGTTCTTCAAGGTGTCGAGCAATGCCCACAGGATCTGCTCCTGTTGGCGGGTCGGAGCGTTGGCCAGCTCGATCAGGAACGGCACATCTCGACGCAGCTCCTGTGTGATCCGCGCTGGCTTGATGACGGAAAAGTGGCGATGACGGGCGAAGTCCATCCCGACCGCCCAATTGCCGCTAAAGCCCTTGGTCACGTCATCGAGCACGGGCAGCAGATTGGTAGCGATCCAGGTGGCGCACCAGGACTCTCGCTCATACTCCGGGCGCTTGGGGAAATCGTCGTTGAACACAATGCGCAGAACAGGGCGAATCTCAGGCATGGCCCGTTCAATCCAAACGCCATGGATGGCCGAGCCTTCACCGTCACGCGGGATCACGTCCAGCTCTTCGCGCATGGCCGCCTTGCGCGGGCCGTAGCCCGCCCGGATGGCTTCGTACCACTCTTTCTTGGCCTGCTCGGTCGGCGTGGTGCCACGCATGAAGCACACGCGCTCAAACAGACCGTTGGCCACTGCATCGTCAAAGCTGATCGTGATGACCTTGGCCTTCTTGCCGTAGCGACCGGCTTGAACGTCTTGGACGAACTGATTGAAAGGGTTCTTCTTGCCCCGATGGGTCGACCAGACCCGGATGCGGCCACCCCAGATCAGCAAGGCGGTAGCCGATTCCAGGACGTGGCCGACGTTCTTGTGCAGGGCCGCTTCGTCGATGCTGACCAGACCCTGCAGGCCGTGGATGTTCTCCGGCCTGGACGACAGCGCGGTGACTCGGTAGCCGCTGGCGAAGCGCACCCGAAATGCCTGGATATTGCGGCTGCTGCCGTCTTCGAGCTGATCGATGAAGATGTGTTGCTCGACCATGGTGGCCTGGCCACGGGCTACGATCAGGGCAAACTTGGCCACATAGCCGATGTACTCCAGGCCCTTTTCCCGCGTGTCGGCCATGTACCAGACGTTGTCGCCCCCAGCCGCTTTCGCGGAAGCGCCGGTAATGGTGTCGGTCATGGCCTGGGCAAAGGTGATGCCGGTTCGGCGGCCTTTCTGGCAAACCGCAATGTCCAGGTCCTGCTGCATCGTGATCCACTCGCTTTGGTGCGCCATCAGCACACCCTTGGCGAGCGGGTTGAAGTCAGCAGGAATGTTACGGACGCTCTCCGGCAACTCCTCCCAGTCGAGGACGCGCTCAGTGTCGTGCAGTGGTGCGGGGATACCCATCAGCCCATCCCCTTCAAGACTTGCTCACGCCAGAAACTGGCCTCTTCGGCGGTCAGGCCGCGAGCCTTCGCCGCCGTATCAATGCGGCTTGCAGCCTCTTCCAGGGCAGCACGGCGGGCTTCAACCTCCGAGGCCCACTTCTTCTGGACCAGGCTAAGCCGACCGATCTGTGACAGTGCTTTGGTCACGCTGGCCAGGTGTTTGGCGGCTTTCTCGGGTTCGTGCTCGGCCTTGCGCATCTCGATGGAGATACGCAGCAGTTGGTCCTGGACGATCCGCGCCGTGGCGTCGATCAGCGCACCGGACTCGTCCTCCTGCTCGGAAACCATGGCGCGGGCCAGCTCCTGCGTCTTGCGCACGTCGCCCATGGCCTCCTCAAAGTCCTGCTGCAGGTCCTGGCCGTAGCGATGGACCGACGACCTGGACACCTTAAAGCCGCGTTCCTCCAACCACTTGGCCAGCCCGGCGTAGCCCTGGAACCCATTGCCGACCAGGCGCGCATTCAGCTCCTCGCGAACCTCGGTCGGCAGGTCGTACACGCTGTTGCGAGGTGGCATGTCAGGCCTCCGGCAGCGGTGCGGAAACGCCCGGCACGCGGGCCAGGCCGGTGGCTACGTCGTGGCCACGCGAAGTCAGCGTGATGATCCGACCTGCACGCGGGGTCTGGACGATCACCAGGCTTTGCTCCTCCAACCAGGCCAGGTCGCTGTGCAGGCGATCGCGGCTCACGCGATGGGCATAGGCGTCCACCAGCTCGTCGTTGAGCGAGTATTCGTTCGTGGTGTATTGGGTCCGGCGCGACAGGATGCGCAGGATAACCAGGCGGCGGCCTTCGGTTTCGTAGTCCTTGAATTTGCTCATTACTTGCTCCGTTCGGTCAGTAGGTAGTCGTGCAGCCGGTTCACCAGATTTGAGGTGGCGCGCTGCGTGGCGTTGATCTCGGCCAAGAGCCGGTTGGTCTCGGCCATCTCGTCGCGCAGTTCTTCAAGGTCTTTGTGGCCAGGCTGCCGCGCAATGGTCTGTTCCATCTGAGCGATCTTCCCGTCGACGCCGTCAAGGCGGCGGTTGATGTCATGGATGGTGCTTTCGCTGGCCCGGTTGCGATTCGACCACCACACGTAAGCCGAGAACGCGACCAGGGCTACCGCCTGCAGCACGTCCCACATCACCTTCATTGCGTCCCAGTTGATTTCCATGTCTTTTCCTTGTTGAGCCGCTGGCAGTCGCGGCTGTCTATTGCGATTTGTTCGACCCGAGCCCAGCCCGCCGCGCCCCAGGCGTGGAGTTCAACTAGGTACTCGGCGACGGCCGACTGGCCGTAGTTGCCGGTGGGCTTGGTAGGTGATGAATCAATGCCCGTCAGGCCTGCAGGCGCCGCGCAGTCAGCGGGTGTCTCGACAGGCGTCGGGGCTGGCCGGCTCTCAGGGTGGTGAGCGCAGCCAGCCAACAGCACCAGGACAAGGGGGAGCAGGCGCGTCATGGCAGCAGCTCCAGGGCGTTGCGCAACACGGGGGCCACAGGGCCGTCGTCTGCGAGAGTCGACGCCCGCACGGCCTGGCGGGCTGGCTCATGCTGCTGGCCCAAGTCGCCCAGGCGCGCCTGCAGGTCGGTTACCGACTGCTCGGCCTGGGCTCGGCGGATGGTTGCAAGCTGCAGGTCCAGGGCGCGCTGCTCGGCGGTGTTGATCCAGCCGTCGCGCTCACCCTTGTAGAGGGCGGCCAGGCGCTCTTGGTCTTTTGCATCCTTTTTGGCATTGGTCGCACCCTGGGAAAGGAACACCACTACGACCAGCAGCGCAAAAATACAGACGGTCTGGATTTTCTCGATCACGGACATGGCGAACCTCCCGGCCAGCCTGCCTCGATATACAGCGGGGTATGCGTGTACATGATCCGGCTGACGTACTGGCGGTTCTCGCGCCGCGCCCAGTCTGCTCGGTTGGTGTAGCGCTCGACGCTGCCCCACCAAGTGCGGGGATCAGCGCCGGCTGCTTTGGCCAGGCGCTGGTCACGTTGCACCCAGCCCAGTCCGCCGTTGTAGGCCGACAGGGCCATGGACCAACGGTTGCAGCCGTCGGCCGTATTGGCCAGGCGCTGCCAGTTCCAGCGGTTGTAGCGGGCCATGGCGCGCATAGCCCAGCCTGGGGAATAAGGCGCGGCCTGGCCCAGATCAGGGTAAGCCTGAGCCATCCAGCTCGCGGTGTCTGGCATAAACTGAGCCAGGCCCTGTGCCCCGGCCGGGCTGCTGACGCCGGCACGCCAGCCGCTTTCCTGGTGGATCTGCGCAGCGTGCAGCGCGACAGGGCCACCGAGGCCCCATTCCTGGCCAACAATGCGGGTCAATTCGCGCTTGTAACGCGCCGCCTCCTGGGGCACATCGCCCCAGGTCAGCGGGCACGCCAGCAGGCTGACCAACAGAATCAGAGCGGCGCGCACGATCAGATCCCCAGGCCGATGGCCATGATGGCAGCGGCCATGATGATGGCGCGGCGAATGGCTGCAGCGAATGCCAGGCGTGCCAGGTACTTGGCTCTGGGCATGTCGCCCTTGTCGCGTGCGATTTCGCCGGCCGTGTACAGGTCGCGTGGGCGGGCGTAGCTATAAACGCCACGATCGATCCAGTAGCCCAGGTACGCAGCAAACGACAACTTGCTGAGAGCCCAGGCCAGCAGGCCGACTTGTTGGGGGGCGACAATATAAACGACGACGGTAGAAAGACAGGCTGCGAGCAACCAGGGCCAGCAGCGAAGTTTGTCCAGGAAGGTGTGGCGTTTGATGGTCATGTACAGGCTCCAGGTGAATGCGAGAGGCAATCGAGAAAGGAGCACTGACAATAAGTATTAAGGGCTAAAGCGGGAGAATGCGGTCCCCCTTACAAAAAAGCCCGCCATAAGGCGGGCCGTAGAGAACCTGATAATTGAACGCGGTAGATACACGTTCTGTAAAGTCCAGCCTGTCTAAAACAGTGAGGGCTGCACACGCCTTCTATGCAATGCACGCTGTTCGGCAAGGATTGTGTATACCTGCCTTGCCGATAGTTTGTACTTCGCCATCAACTCGTCAGCGTTATCGCCCGAGAACTCAGCCCAAATATCCCTGTCCCGTAGCGCACGTTCCAGCCTCTTGTCTCCTGGTAGGTACAAGGGACGGCCTCCGGCATAGCGAGCCAGAGCGCGAGTGACAACGATGGCGTGCTCTTTTGCAAAGGCCGGCTCATAGCCCTTGTTGATGCTGGCTACCTCGATTACGTCGATCAACTCGACCAGGAGCTTGGGCCATTTGGATTTGATCTCGGGATCTTGCAGGTAATCCAGTGCATCATCCGGCACTTCGTCACCAAACATGTCCTGCTCACTCATACAGTCCTCCCATGGCGCCGGGCGTCATAGGCCAGCGCAGCAACAAGGCGGCGCAGTTGCTCGGGGTCGCACCACTCGACGCGCTCGACCTGGAACATGCGGGCTGCCATGGCGTCGGCGTAGGACCAGGGGCGAGCGGCTTCGGTGAGTTGCGCCTCGATCTTGCCAATCAGGGCTTTGCGCTCGTCGCTAGGGTTCGGCGCAGGACGGCTCTTGGCCTTGGCTGCTGGCTTGGGCTGGAAGCCCAGGCGCTCGAACTCGCGCAGCACCGCGCCGATCTGGCGGGGGCCGAGGTCTTTCGCGGAGCGTACGCCGGCAACGCGGGCTAGCAGCGCTCGATAGGTGTCGTCATCCATGCCCAACTGGGCCTTGGCAATGTGAATCTTGGCCATCAGTCGGCTCATGCGGGGTTCCTCGGGTCCATGGCTGCAAGGAATGCAGGTGCATCGCGCCGGGCTAGCCCGGCCATCCAGCGCAGGGCCAGGCTGATGGCCTCGTCCTGCTCAAATCCGCCCACCTGCTGCATCACGGCGATGTCATCCCGCGTGCTCTGCGAGCTGGTGAACTTCGTTTTTTGCGCCCCGATCCGTTGACGGCCGGCGGCTTCGCGGTCGCGGCGGGCCTGTTGCCGGGCTGCGTCCTGCTTTCGAATTCGATCTGTTCGTACTTTCTTTGGCATATCGGCTGCTCATCAGTACCGGGCCACCACGCCCGGCAGACCATCCCCGGACAGGCCGGGGCGGTTTCGCTCAATGCAGGGTTCGTGGGGCTTCACCGTTCACGCCGTGATTGAGTTGCACGCCGTTGGCTGCCTCGATGCCATTGGCGGCATCGTTCAGGGCTCGCGCGCTGAGCTTGTTGGTGCTGGCGTTGCGATCCAGTGGATTGAGCTTGTCCAGGTCCGGGTAGTGCTTGCCCATGTAGGCCAGGACCGCTGCCGATGGTTTGTTCGTCCCGGCGAACTCGGCCACTGCCCGGCGCACTCCGCGCACCCATGCCTCACAGAACACATCGGCGCGCTTGGTCTTTGTGGCTGCTTTGCAGCGCTTGAGTTTGTCCGCCATGTAGTCACGACGGTGCTGGCGCACCTGGCGCAACAGCACGGTCATGGCGTAGCTGGCGACTTCGGACATTTCACCGATGAATGCCCATTGGCCAGGACCGACCAGGAATACAATCCCGCAGTTGTAGGCCCAGGCCACGGTGACGCTCAACTGAACTTCCCACTTGGGCGGGTTCACCTTGGAGCCGCTGCGTACAGTGGTTTCCTGTACGTCAGCCATCAGCACGTCACCATCGGTGACCTGGTACTTTTCCATCAGCGCACGGGCCTGGCGCAGTGCTGCAGCGGCCTCATGCGGGTTGCTGCTGCTCGCCAGGCGCAGGCACTTCTTTATCTTGTCCAGGGCCTTGTTACGGTCCATATCCTGTCCTTTGCTAATTAGGCTGAAACGGTAGTTGGCACGACTTCGCGAAAGCGCGAAGGGCTCCAGTCGCAAGACTCATCAGCTGGGATGTGGCCAAACATCGATGTGCAGCGACGGCAGTGCACGCAATCGCCGCAAGTCTTGCCCTCGGGCAAATTCATTTGGTCTTCGTCGTTTACCGATCGACGTAACGGGTCTCGTTGCTCGCTCATACTTCTCTCCATCTACAGGGCTGCTCATCAGTACCGGACCACCACGTCCGGCAGACCATCCCGGCCAGGCCGGGGCGGTTTCGCTTAGTGGAGAACGCGGTCTGCGGCAGGCATATCGCTCCCAGCACGTCGTTGCTCGCACTTCGGGCAATTGCACTTGGCTTTCCCCGACAGCTTGAAAGCAGCGCGAGAGACGATTACCGGCAGGACGGCGGTCAGCTCATCGGAGACCAATTGCGCAAGCGGCCTGGACTCCTCCGGGCTACTGAGCGTGATACCGAGCACGCCGTTTTCGTCAGTGACCTTGATGGTGAACTCAGACATGGATTGGTCTCCTTAGCGCTGTCGGGTGAAGTTGATGTGGAAATCGCGGGCGATCTGCCTGGCTTGCTTCTCGGTGATGCCGATCGCTTTAGCTGCGGCTGACGGCGATGCGCCAAGTGCTGCTTGCGCCATCAGCCGCGCAGCCAACTGATCAGTAGGCAGGAGCTGCGCAGGCTGGGGCCGCTGTGGCTTGGCCTGAGCTGTCAGGGGCTTTGGCATCGCTTGTGGACGGGTTGTCGTCGGCTTGCCTAGGAGGCGTTCAAGCGGGGTCGCCTTAGCTGGCGAGACGGTGAACTTGTTGGACGGCTCGCGCATCTGGTGCCCGACTTGTTGAACCTGGCCGCCTGCAGCAATGAATGCCTCGGTACGGTCGGCAAGCAGCTGGCGCAGCTCGTCCCGCTCTTCGGAGCGGGTCGGGTTGTTCTCGAATTTGATTTCCTTACGATCTTCGAAGTCCACGTCATTACTCCTCAAAACTGAGATGGCAGCGCCAGACTGCGGTCTGCCCTTGTGCGGCTGCCTTGATGCACTCGACCTGGTCGACCTTGGCAGTGGGGTACAGCTTCACCACCAAGGCCTTGGCGGCAGCGTCTTGGCTGATCACGTTGGTGGCGCGCAGCTTCTGTCCAGGGCATGAGGCCTGGTAAGTCAGCGATGCCCAGCGGACGTTGATATCTACCTTCATGGTCAAACCCCCAAGGCCCGGAAGCCTGGCCCGTTGCGCTCGCTCAACCACTGGATATGGCGAGCCAATGCCTCAATACCAGCGCGCTGATTCGGGGCCTCAGGAACACCGGGCACCAGCAGGGTCTTGTTGTCGTAGGCCAGCCGAGCCGTGACCTCGATCTCGTCACGGACCGTGGCCTCGTCGCCTTCCGCAATTGCGATAGCGCCTTCGGGCAGCACGTACCCGAAGTCAATGCGTCCAGTGGACCAGCAGTAGGCGATGAGCTTTTTCTGTTTGGATTGGGCGGCCATGCTCATTCGTCCTCTTCAAGGTCATCGCTGGCGTTCTCTTCCAGGGTCAGTGGAAGCTTGCGGAACATCTGCAGGGCCACATCGACGCCGAGCAGCAGACCGGTGCGCATTTCCTTGGTAAGGACCAGAGGCTGACCATCTGGTCCTCGCGCCTGGATTTCCGTCCCAGGCTTGGCGCTGGCGATCAGTTCCAGCTTCTCGACGCGGCTGCCGTGCCACTGCTGCAGCATCTCAACCATGGCGACGATGTTTTCGTCGTTGATGTAGGCGACTGCATCCCCCTCGGCCGCTTTCGGCTTGGGCGAGCGCAGGCGCTCCAGCAGCTCAGCGGCTTGCTCGGCTTTTCTGCCGGTGATGACGGCAATGAGGTAGTCGAGGCCGGAGTTCAGCTCCAGGTGCACCACATCGCAGATTTCGCCGTCGATCAGTTCCGCGTCATTGAGCAGATCCAACAGCGTGGTCTTCGACCAGGTCATCTCAGTGAGCAGCCCCATTACTTCACCTCCAGGGCAGCGATAACGGCGATATCCAGGCTGATCGGGCGATACAGCTCGCTGTCCGCGATGCGCTCGTAGATGCGCACGTACTCTTTCGAGCTGGTGACCTGGACGGCTTCGCTGATTGCCTTCATGGCGCGCTGCCAGCGCACGTCGGCGATCTCCAGGCGGCGAAGGGCCAGAACGCTGGCGGTGCGGATCTCGCCCTTGGTGTCGGTGCGGAATGCATCGTTGACCAGGGTGACCACTTCGGGGCGGGCGCCCTCGGTCCACTCCGCCAGGCACTCGTCGATTAATGCGCGAGCCGCCTGCAGGCGCTCGTCAAAGCTGATGCTGTCCTGCACGGCAATCTGCAGCTTGTAACGGCCGTCAAAGCTGACCAGCGTGACGTTGCCTTTCTTGCCGCCGACCTTGGCGCCGTACTCTTCGAAGCTCATCTCAACGAAGGCACGAACATCGCCGAACACCTTGGCCTTGAAGGTGGCCAGCATGGTGTTGAGGGCTCGGGCCGAGTTGACCAACTCCAACACCAGGCGGTCGCGCTCCTGGTCGATCGGCTTGATCATGGTTTCGTGGATCAGTCGGCCTTGGGCGTCTCGGCGGTAGCCTTCTGGAATGGTTTGTGTGTGTGGCATAGCGCGTTCCTTAGATCTGGTAGTTGCGGTACGTGATGGACTCGTGCCAGTCGAGGGTGACCCCCTGGAACTGCACGGTGAAATGTGTGCTGCCTGCCGAGGCTGCACGGTGGAAGCCGCTGACCAGGTGCTCGGCCAGCAGCTTCTGGCCGCCCTCCGCAGTGATCTGCAGGCGGTTTTCGTTGGGGAAAAAGCCGGCGATCTTGACCCCCAGCCGCTGCAGCTCGCGGGCGGTTTCGTTGAACGTGCCCAGGCTCTTGGCAAGCTCAGGCGTCAGGACTTTCAGGCTGTCAGTGGTGGCCATCGGGTTGCTCTCCACATGCAGGGTTGTGCGGGCAGTGCTGGCATGCGCGCCAGCCCGGCATCGCGTGGGGGTTGTGAGTTGGGGCGGGTTTTTCGCGGAAGTTTTGGCACTGCTCGACGGTGACGACCTCACCGACTGCCACGCAGTCGATGCGCCCCAGTGCCTCGATCACACGACGCTCTACGCCCGCAGTGGTCGTCGCTGGGTAGCGGTTGAGCAGGACCAAGGTGACAGCGGTGCGGCTCATACCAATGCGAGCACCGGCACGGGTGCGGTTGGACTGCTCGACTTCGCGAGCCAGCAGGGTGACGAACAGCGGTGGCTGGTCACCCCAGGCGCTCAGGTCAAGGCGGGCGGGCTGGGTCATGCCTCGATCTCCAGCTCTTTCTCAGTGCGGGCGACCAAGTCACGGGACGCTCCACCCGAGCGTTCGTCCACCAGCCACTCGCGCAGCAAGGCACGCATACGCTCGGCCTCGATCCGGTAGCCGTTGAGTTCAGCCAGGTTCGGCTGCTCGCCCTTTGTCCAGACAACGCGATCAATGTTCGGATCGAACAACTGGCCGGCGTCGATGCGCTGGTAAACCGGGTGCAATGGCCCAGTGTTACGCGAGGCAATGAGCGTGTAGCGCGCAGGTTTACCTGGGATGCCATCGGTGCGAGCGACATAACCCGCATTGGCCAGGTATTGCAGATAGACGCGAGCGCTCTGGTCAGTGATCGACGACCCACCTGCAGCAGCCATGGCGACAGCTTCTTCGGCGTTCAGCTCGCCCGTGATGCGCAGCGCCCGCCAGATGCATTCGTAGCCATCGGGGGCGAGTCGCTGCCCCTCTTTGTTGACCCGTGGAGCCTCTACGCCTTCGTCCTTGAGGAGCAGCCAGGTGCCTGGCTCGCTGGACCTGGCCAGCAGACCCGCCCGCTCAAGGGAATACAGGTAGCAACGGACGGTGTTGTCTGTTTGGTTGCTGCGCCGAGCGACGGTGTAGGTATCAGCCTTGCCATCTGCCTTGATCAACTTGCGCAGCGCTTCCCAGATCTGTTGGCGCTGGGACTTGCCGCCAGTCATCGACAGGTGGGTCGGTCTCTTACCGGAAGGCATTACGCGCTCCTCCGATCAGGAGCCTGGCCAGTGAACCAGCCGCGCTTACCCCAATCCGCCAGGTCGACGTGATCCTTACCGGCCGCTGCAGCTTCGCTGTTAACACGGTGCAGGTTCACGGTGATGCGACGCAGGCAGCCCTTTACGGCCTTGTTCAGGTCATTGAGCAAGTCTTCGGCAAAGGCCACGCCTGGGTAGGTCGCCGTTGCAAGGCGCTGGATATCGCCCAGCGATGCGGGCTGTGCGGGCACCCATTCCAGGACTCGGTTGTGCAGTCGCTCAAGCTTGCCCAGGCTGTTCGAAACGCCTTCCTCACCAATCAGCACAATGGTGCCTTGGCTGGCGTTGTAGAGGTCCGTCAACACATCGGCTGCGGACTTGGCCAGCAGGTACTGCACGTCGTCGACGATCAGCGGGCGACCGCTACGGCTCAGTTGCTCGGCGACCTGATCGACCATCTGGTACAGGGTGCTTTCCGGCTTGATGGACATCTCGCGGAGGATCGCCTGCAGAAAGGCTTTCTTCGTCCAGGTGTGACGGCACTCAACGTAATACGCCCGGTACTGGTTGGCGGCGTAAGCAGCGGATACCGACTTGCCGAGGCCGCTCGGCCCATACATCACTACCAAGCCGGGCAGGCCGACTGGGCGTTGCAGGGCGCGACCGATTGCAGCCGACAGCAGGCCGACGTTGGTCAATGGAACAATTTTCGTGATCACGGTGTTACTCCCTGATGGTCAAGCGCGGGCCTGTTCGGCCTCGAAGTGGTCGTACATGCGCTGAATGGATTTAAAGTCCGGGTGATTGGGGTAGGAGGCGTGCCAGCGGGCCTCTTCGTCGCTCAGGGCTTCGCCCAGGCGCTGCCGGCTATCGAGCTGTTGCCACCGGTCGTAGCGAGTCATCTCGTTGTCCGGCGCCTTGAACGCGTCGGCTTCCGGCTCATGTGCCAGGGCGACGAACTTCTCGGCCTCCAGCAAGTGCTGCTGGAAGCGGTCGTCTTCGGCTGGACGCTCGATGACACGCAGCTCGACGTCGTTCCCGGTGAGCGTCTTGCCCTTCTGAACGAGCTTGGCGAGCTGGCCGCTCACCCGGCGGTCCTGGTCCTTCACGATGCGAGGCATGGCATCAGATGCGTTGCCATCCAGGATCGCTTGTCCGATCAGGTCGCCATCCAGGGTGAACACCGCCACCTTGCTGGCATCGCGGTAGTCCCAGGCCACCCGCACCTGATCGCCGTGCAGGGGCACCAGATCCTGCAGGAAGTAGTTGGCTCCATTGGTGCGGACCAGGCCTCGGTGGGTGCGGCGCAGATCCTGCGGCCGCACCAGCAGCATCGACAGCTCGGTCGATGGTTGCAGTGCTGCAAAGCCCTCGGCTTCGGCCCGGCGCCAGGCCTCCATTGGAGAGGGATGGCGGAATCGGCCAGTCTCGCTGTCGCGGATCTTGGTTAACCCACGGTGTGGCGAGTGGTTGTATTCGTCCAGGGCGATGGCCAGGCGCTCGTAGAACTCGTTCAGCGTTGGGATGTGGCGGGGCTGGCTGCCTTTCTTGAGGTCTGCCCGCGAGATCCGGTGCACCTTGTTGCCGGCCTCGCCATCCATGTCAGCGCCGATGTAGCTGTCGAAGTCCTTGGCCAGTCTCACCATGATGGTTCGGTGGGCACGCTCAATGACGCCCCGCGCTTGCGAGTTGTAGGGCAGCGAGTGAGTCATCTCGCCCCCGAGTCGCTCGACCACTTCGCGGATGGTGTCGTTGGCGAAGCCACTGCCGTTGTCCACGTAGAAGACGCGAAACATGCCGACACGGCTGATGCCGCTGTGCAGCGCGTCCAGCGTGGCCAAGGTGGACTCCGCCACGTTGATGGCGAAGCCCACGATACGGCGGGTTGCCCAGTCGATGATGCTGGTAACTTCCGGTCGGAAGATCTGGCCGCTGTTGGGGTTGATGACCTCGGCGTCGAACTTGTGCCCGTCAGCGACCCACACGTCGTTCGGCCACATGTGATCGGTGAGGCGCTTGTTATATGGCAGCAGTGCCTTGGCCTCGCGTGGCCCCATTCGGCCCATTTCACGTGCCTGCGGGGATAGCTTGGCCAGGAAGCGCTGCACCGCATGGAGACTCGGCGCCCCAGGGTATTCGCGCTGGAATGCCAAATATGCCGCTTGGGCACTTGGCTTCTGGGGACGCTGGTAGTGCTTAAGGAAGTCGGCTGCCCAAACCGGAACACTCATGTTCGGCTTGCGTCGAGCCGGCGCTAGGGCAACTTCCCCGTGCTTGCGATAGTCCGCCAGCCAGCGCTTGAGGGTGCGCTCGCTCAGGGCGCGGTCGGCGTTCTTGCGGTCATTCGCACGCTCGGCCCGCTCGGCCAAGTAGGGGCTCAGGCCGCCAGTGCGCGCCAGGCCTACCAAGGTATCGATGGCCCGTTGCTGGGACACGACCTTGCTCATCCGCTCGATTTCGCGGATCAACACCATGCGTGCCGCCATCACCGAACGCTGATCATCATTCAAGCGTGACTCTGTAAAGGCGTCACGCTTAGGCGAGTTAACAACCTGGGCTGCGCCTGGCTGTTGCAGCTGTTGCGCCGGGGCTGGCTCTTGTTGCGCGACCTCGCGCATCAGCAAAGCGGTCTGAGTTTCCTTAGGCAGCACGGCGAATGAATACTCCTGTCCGCCGCCACGCCCCAGGCGAAGCTGTGCTTCCCAACCCTCGCGTTTTGCACGGGCGTTCACACCCTGAACGGTGGTTGGCATGCCTGGCAGACCAACCAGGTGTTGAGCAGTGAGCCAATTAAGCATGGTCACCCCCGAGCATCCGCTTGAGATCGCGGGCCTGGCGCCCAGCTTCTTCACGGGTGCGCTCCAAACGGCCCAGCTCAGCCAACAGGGCATCACGCCCGTAAGCCACTCGGCCGCCACGTTGAGCAACCAGCCAGTTGGTGAGGATATGGGTAGCGCAGACCTCTTCGAGGAGGGCAACTCTATAGAAAGGCAGGTTGTGGTCCGTGCGAGCCGGGCTTGACCAAGCGTCCAACATGGCCTTGCTCACATCGTCGCCAGACAGGCGAGACATGCGTGCGGCCACTTCATAGCGGTCAATGTCGGTGGCCTTGAGCATTTCAGCCACCAGTTCACTGACCTGAACCGAGTAGTTGCCCTGGCCAGGCACAGCCAGGACTGGCTGCGGGATCGCGAAGAGATCTAGGGTGCGGTCGTCATGAACACGGCGCATGGCTACACCCCCGCGCCCGTTATACGGTGCGAAACAGGAGAGTAACGGCTATCCTTGGCGACGCTACGCGGGAATGTTTCGGCGCGATTCGGTCGTTGACGGCACGGAGTACCGTCCTGATTCCAGCGCTCAGGCCAAAGCTGCATGGGCTCAACGCCCAGTTTCTGGGCAATGGCGCGCTCGATACGCGGGTACGGCGAAGACTTCACCGTACGGATTGCTCGGTCAGTAACGGCCAGCTCGCGCGCCAGTTCGGCGGGTGGGCAGCCATGAATGCGTAGCTGGTATTTGATCCACTCCCAGCGGTTGGCTGGATCACGTGGCATTTCGGAGATGTTCATCTGCAACAACCATCTTGGCGGGTGGTTTTTTTGGGCTGTCTAACGCCCTGTTGCGGATAAACATAGAACCATAGAGCTTAAAAATCAACACCAGAGAGCTTGTTTCAAGTTCATTTTTCACCCATATGGTGCTACCAGTTTGGAAAATACAGGTAAATCAAGGACTTGCGAGAACTTGAAAGTGGAAGGTTTGGAGGGCGATTCGCTTTCAAGTTCGCCCCTGGAGCTTGAAACCGGAAAATTCAGTGAGCGCTTGCGTGAGGCTATAGGGGCTCAATCTGTTCTTGCCTTCTCCAAAAGGTGCGGAATCAGCGATAGCTTGGTCAGGAAGTACCTGGCAGGTTCGCTCCCTGGTACTGACAACCTGGTGGTGATGGCGAAAGCTGCTGGGGTCAGCATCGCCTGGCTGGCGGCTGGCGAGGGAGATAAGGTCGCTCAGGCTGCACCTGCCCGAGCCAATGAGGACGATGCCTACGCATACGTCCCACTCTACGACGCTCGCTGTAGCGCAGGGAGCGGGGCTTGGAACGAGCGTAGCCGTGTGCTGGTGAACCTTTCGTTCACTCGCTACAGCCTTCGTAAACAAGGGCTCTCGCCAGCCAATCTCGCCTGTCTTCGCGTGGATGGCGACTCAATGACTGGTCTGCTTGAAGATGGCGATACGGTCATGATCGACCAAAGCCGCAATACGCTTGAGGGTGAGGGTGTCTACGTCTTGCTGCTAGATGATCATCTGTACGCCAAGTTACTGCAGCGGCAGTTCGATGGCTCAGTGCTGATCATCAGTCACAACAAGGCCTACAAAGAGCTGACCGTGCCGCGTGATCGCCTCGATGAGCTACAGATTGTCGGGCGTGTAGTTTGGTCCGGCGGCTGGATGATCTGACGCCCTAGTGTGTCAGACCAGATTGCCCACCCCGAATCGTAGTGCCAAATACCCCTGCCATAACCGCGCTTAAGCTGGTTTCCGGTATTTGGCACTGCTTTTGCCACTTCCCGGTTCTTCGCCTCCCCACACCCCGCGTCCTGTCTGGCCTGCCCGGATTAACCCAGGTCATCCCACAAAGACCCACCACCCCTTTGACATATGCCATCTCTACCGCTTGCTCACAGTATGAATGGAGCGAGCGGTTTTTGGTTACTTTTTTCCAAGAAAAAAAGTAACCCGCCGTAAGGGCGGAAAGGTGACTACGCGTCGACATCACAAATGAATGCGCATACAACTTTCAAAACCAACACCCAACACCCAACACCCAAAAACTAGCAACCAACTCACAAACTCAGATTCAAAGCCCGCCGCAACTCCTCCCCCCGACTATCATCCACCGCACTGACCAACGCAAAGTTGTAATCCCCATGGGACCAGTACCGCGCCTCCAACCCCCCATCGGTACGCTGCCCACTGGGCATCCGCTCGAACCGCTCACCAGGCGAGCGCAAGAACAGACTGATCCGCTGCCCCTGCCCATCCTCGAACACCAACAGCGCCGCCGGCCCCACCTCGTTGCTCAACAGCCGCGCCCCCACCGGCTGAAAGCCGTACCCGCTCAAATCAGGCAACTGCCCGACCCGATTGAAATGCCGCCCCAGCCAAGCCTGCAGCCGCCCCGGATCACTCGCCTGGATATCGAGCGTGGACGCCTCGGCAAACATCCGGTGCGCCTGCACCGCATCGGCCATGGGCAACCCAGCGACTACCAACGTCGCCTCCCGCGCCTGCCAGCCACCGAGCCCCCCCAACCCCACCGCCAGCACCAGCACCGCCGCCGAGGCCAGCCGCCGCTGCCGACGCTGGCGCAAGCGACGGCGCAGCGGGGCAAGATCCAGTTCAGGGTCAACGGGGCGCTCGGCAAACCCCGCCAGGGCCGCACGCAGGCGCCGAGCATCGCTGCGCCAGGCCTCGATCCGCGCCGCTTCCTGCGGGTTGGCTGCCAGCCAGGCCGCCACTTGCGCCCGGCGCTCAGGCGTCAGGCGTTCGTCAATGTAGGCGTGCAGCTCGTGCTCGGTGGGGATCAGACGGGTCATTTGAGTCTCCGCAGGGACGTTGGCGCCGGGTTGCCCTCGGTCAGTTCACGCAAGGCGGCGCGGGCGCGCGACAGGCGCGACATCACCGTGCCGATGGGGATACCGAGGGTTTCGGCGGCCTCCTTGTAGCTCAAACCCTCGACGCTGACTAGCAACAGCAGCGCCCGTTGCTCGGCCGACAGCCGCGCGAATGCCTGCAGGTCGGCCTGGGCCAGCACGATGCTCTCGGTATCACCGCCCAGCGGCTCCTCGGCCTGGCTGCGGCCGAACCAGGCCAGCCAGCGCGTATGCAGGCGTTCGCGGCGTTTGCCGTCGAGAAACAGCCGGTAAAGGATGGTGAACAGCCAGGGCCGCAGGCTGTCCATCTCGCGCTGCTGGCCGCGCCGGCTGAGCGCGCGCTCAACCGTGGCCTGAACCAGGTCGTCGGCGCTGCTGGCTTCGCGGGTCAGCCACAGGGCGAAGCGGCGCAGGCGCTGCAGCAGCTCGCGCCATTGATGGTCGTCCAGGTCGTGCATGGTCGGGTTCCAGGCCCCCAATGGGCAGTCAGTGTAAGAGGCAGACGGCGCAAGCGAAAATCTATTCCCGGATCTGGAATAAAAGAGTGGGCCGCCCGTCGTACCGGCTCATTCACCGCCACCGGATCGCCCCATGAACACACCCTTGCACGGCCCCGCCAAAGCCCTGCGCCTGGCCGCCATCGGCGTCACGCTGGCCGCCCTCGGCGCGGGCTTCGCCTATGCCGCCGGCTGGATCGGCGCCGCCAAGCTCACGCCCCAGCGCATCATCGACACCTTTGAAGCCCAGGCCGGCCATCACCCCGGCTACCGGAAAAACCACGCCAAGGGCCTGTGCGTGAGCGGTTACTTCCAAAGCAGCGGCCAGGCCGCGCCGTTTTCAACGGCCCGGGTGTTCAGCCAGCAGAAGGTGCCGGTGATCGGCCGCTTCGCCATCGGCGGCGCCAACCCGTTCGCCCCGGACACCGCGGTGCCGGTGCGCAGCCTGGCCATCGAGCTGAACAGCGATGACGGCCAGGTCTGGCGTACCGGCATGAACAACCCGCCAGTGCTGGCGGTCAGCACGCCCGAAGCCTTCTATGACCAGGTGCTGGCCAGCACCCCGGTGCCGGCCACCGGCAAGCCCGACCCGGCCAGGCTCCAGGCATTCTTTGCCGCCCACCCGGAAAGCGCGGCATTCCGCCAATGGGCGGCGGGCTATAAACCCAGCGACAGCTTTGCCAGTACCGCCTACAACAGCATCAACGCCTTCCGCCTGATCGACGCCCACGGCAACAAGCACCCGGTGCGCTGGACGCTGGAGCCACAGACGCCGTTCGCCGCCCTGCCCACCCAGGTCGATGACAAGCAGTTCCTCCAGCACGACCTCGCCCAGCGCCTGGCGCAAGGCCCGTTGCGCTGGACCCTGCGCCTGACCCTGGCCGAGCCCGGCGACCCGGTCAACGACCCGGCCCGCCCCTGGCCCAGCGAGCGGCGCAGCATCGACGCCGGCACCCTGGTGCTGGAGCAGGTGGACGGCCCCGAACAGGGTGCCTGCCGCGACCTCAACTTCGACCCGTTGATCCTGCCCCACGGCATCGAAGCGTCCGACGACCCGATCCTCGCCGCCCGCTCGGCGGCCTACTCGGTATCGTTCAACCGCCGCAGCCATGAAGCCCTGAGCGAAGGAGCCCGCCCATGACCCCCGCCGCTTTCCACCCCCTGGCCCGCCTGGTGCACTGGCTGATGGCGGTGCTGATCCTGGCCATGTTGTTCATCGGCGTGAGCATGGTCAGCGACCTGTCCACCCGCCATCCATTGATGGTCGAACTGCACAAGGCCACCGGCCTGGCCCTGCTGGTGCTGGTGATACTGCGCATCTGCCTGCGCCTGAGTCTGCCGCACCCGCAGCTACCGCGCGACCTGCCCGCCATTCAACGCCTGGCCGCCGGCGCCTCGCACCTGCTGCTGTACGCCCTGATGCTGGCCATGCCGCTCTTGGGCTGGGCGATGCTTTCGGCGGGCGGCTATCCACGCCCGCTACAGCTGCCCGCCATCGCCCCCCACGACCTGCAACTGTACGCTGTGCTGCGCCAGGCCCACGGTTGGGCGGGCTACCTGTTGTTCGCCACCGTGCTGGTGCATTTGGGCGCGGCGCTGATGCATGCCCTGGTGCGCCGCGACGGCGTGTTGCGTAGCATGTGGCCCGGCCCGTTGCGCCGGGGTGAATGAATACCGGCGGCCGCGCGGGGTCGACAGATGTAAATAATGATTACTAACATCGGCACTTATTCCGCCGAACTGCCACGGACTGCACATGAACCTCGCAAAGGACCCTGCCACCCTCACCCCGGCCAGCACCCTCGACCTGCGCCCGCTGCTGCTGGTCAACATGGCCTGCACCCTGTCGATGATGGCCTTCGTTGCCCTGATCGGCCCGATCGCCCGCCTGCTGGGCATGGCCACCTGGCAGGCCGGTGCGGCGGTCACCGTGGCCGGCGTGGTCTGGGTGCTCCTGGCGCGGCCCTGGGGCCGCGCTGCCGATCGCCTCGGCCGGCGCCGCGTGCTGCTGTTGGGCAGCGCCGGGTTCACCCTGGCCTACTGGCTGCTGTGCCTGTTCATCGACGGCGCCCTGCGCTGGTTGCCCGGGGCCACCTTGGCATTCATCGGCCTGATGCTGACCCGCGGCCTGATCGGCGCCTTCTACGCGGCGCTGCCGGTGGCCGGCAATGCCCTGATCGCCGACCATGTCGAACCGCAGCGCAGGGCCCGGGCCATGGCCTCGCTGGGTGCCGCCAACGCCGTCGGCCTGGTGCTCGGCCCGGCCTTGGCGGCACTGCTTTCACGCTACAGCCTGAGCCTGCCGTTCTACGTGCTGTCGGTGCTGCCGGCCACGGCGTTCGTGGTGCTGCTGTTCAAGCTCAAGCCACAGCCGCTGCCCCAGCGCCATGCGCCAAGCCCGGTACGGCTGTCCGACCCACGCCTGCGCCGGCCGCTGCTGGTGGCCTTCAGCGCCATGCTCAGCGTGACCGTGTCGCAGATCACCGTTGGTTTCTTCGCCCTCGACCGCCTGCAACTGGCCGCAGGCGAAGCCGCCCAGGCGGCCGGTGTGGCGCTGACCAGCGTGGGCGTGGCGCTGATGCTGGCGCAGGTGCTGCTGCGCCAGCTCGAATGGCCACCGCTGAAGATGATTCGCGTGGGTGCCAGCGTTTCCGGGCTGGGCTTTGCCGCCGCGTCCTTTGCCGCCAGTGCGCCCTGGCTGTGGGCGGCGTTCTTCATTGCCGCATTCGGCATGGGCTTCGTATTCCCGGCCTTCTCGGCCATGGCGGCCAATGCCATGCACGCCTCGGAACAGGGTGCCACCGCCGGCTCCGTTGGCGCCGCCCAGGGCATGGGCGCGGTGATCGGGCCCTTGGCCGGCACGCTGGTGTATGCCGTCGATCCGCGCTTGCCGTTCCTGGCCGTGGCCGCCTTGCTGTTGCTGGTCGGGCTATGGCCTGCACCTGCCGACAAGCGCCACTGACACGCACAGCGCGCAGGCAGCCAGAGTGTGTTTTAATGCGTCGCCCATTATTTTTTACACCTCTGCAAACAAGGCGGCTATGGACACGGGGACACGACTCAAACTGGTGCGTGAACGCAACAACCTCTCGCAACGGGAACTGGCCCGTCGCAGCGGCCTGACCAACTCGACGATCTCGCAGATCGAACAGAACCGCGTCAGCCCCTCGGTCAGTTCCCTGAAAAAACTGCTCGAAGGCATCCCCATGTCGCTGGCGGAGTTTTTCAGTTTCGACGAGCCGGTGCGCGAAGAACGCTTCGTGTTCCGCGGCGGCGAACAGCCCGACCTGGGCCGCAACGGCCTGCGCATGCTGCTGGTCGGCGCCAGCGTCGAAGGCCGGCAGATGCGCATGCTGCGCGAGCTGTATGCCCCCGGTGCCGACTCCGGCGAGCCGATCGTGCATGCCGAAGGCGAAGAGTGCGGCCTGGTCACCCGCGGCACCATGGAACTGTGGGTCGACGGCCAGGTGAGCATCCTCAACGCGGGCGACGGCTACTACATCCCCACCACCCTCGCCCACAGCTTCAAGAATATCGGCCCGGACGAGGCCGAGATCATCAGCGCCAACACCCCGGCTAACTTCTGATTGCGCGATGCCTCTGGTCAGCAGCCGTGAAGCCTACCAGTGCCTGCGCGACGCCGCCCTCGGCGTTGCGCCGCTGGAGATCGTCGCCCGCGCCGCAGAGGTGGCCGTGTGCATCGAGGGCTGGCGCTTGAGCCTGGCCCTCGACGACGAAGGCCTGGCCCATTGCAGCCAGTGCGCAAGCCCCGACGGGCGTCAGGGCGCGCTCGAGGATTGGCACCGCTACGGTACCAACCCCGTCGACCACCTGAGCCTGTGGGAACGCCAGCGCATCGAACAGCTGCTGGCCTAACCTGCCAGGGCCTGCTCGACGAAGTCCAGGCGGTCCTGGCCGAAGAACATCTGCTCACCGACAAAGCAGGTCGGCGCACCAAACACACCGCGTGCCACGGCCTGCCCGGTGGCCTCCTTCAAGGCCTGCTTGACCTCATCCTGCCCGGCCAGCCCCAGCAGCGCCTCGGGATCGAAACCACCCTCGATCAGCGTTGCCTGCAGCACGGCCGCATCCGACAGGTTGCGCTGCTGCACCCACATCCCCTCGAACAGCACTTTGAGCAACGCCTCGAAACGCTCCGGCGCCCGCAATTGCGTGCCCATGACCCCGCGCATCAGGTTCAGGGTGTTGGCCGGAAACCCCGGCGGCAGGCCAAACGGCACGCCATAGCGGTCGGCAAACCGCTTGAGGTCGATGAACATGTAGCGCCCCTTGGCCGGCACCATCGCCGGCGAAGCGTTGCCGGTGGCCTGGAACACCCCGCCCAGCAGCATCGGCCGGTACAGCAGTTGCGCATCGTGGCGCGCACACAGTGCGGGGAGCTGGGTCCAGGCCAGGTAGCTGGCCGGGCTGCCCAGGTCGAAATAGAACTCAACGGTCTTGCTCATACGGCAGTCCTTTCTTCAGGGAGGGGTTACCAGCGTTCGATCCACGGCCGCAGGTCCAGCTCGAAGGTCCAGGCATCGCGCGGCTGGGCGTGCAGGAACCAGTAGCTGTCGGCGATATGCGCAGGGTCGAGGATGCCGTCCTGGTCCTTCAGCGCATAACGTTCAGGGAAGCTGTCACGGATGAAGGCGGTGTCGATGGCGCCATCGACCACCACATGGGCGACATGGATGTTCCGTGGCCCCAGCTCCCGCGCCATGCTTTGGGCCAGGGCGCGCAGGCCATGCTTGGCCCCGGCGAAGGCCGCGAAGCCGGCGGCGCCGCGGGTGCCGGCAGTGGCGCCGGTAAACAGGATCGTGCCTCGCTCACGCTTGACCATGCGCCGTGCCACCGCCTGCGCGGTAAGGAAGCCGGCGAAGCAGGCCATCTCCCAGATCTTGAAGTACTTGCGCGGTGTCTCATCGAGGATGCTGCAGGGCACATTGGCGCCGATATTGAAGACAAACGCCTCGATCGGGCCGATATCGCGCTCGATGGTCTCGATCAGTTCGGCCACCTCTTCTTCCTTGCGTGCATCCGAGCCAAAGCCATGGGCCTGCCCGCCTGCAGCGCGGATCTCGTCCAGCAGCGGCTGCAGCTTCTCGGCCTGGCGCCGGGTCACGCAGGCGGTGTAACCCTCGCGGGCGAAGCGCTTGGCGATTTCGCCGCCGGTGGCATCCCCCGCACCGATCACCAGCACGACCTTTTGTTGTTCTGCCATGGACCTCTCCATTGATGAATGATCGTTTAGTAAACGAACGCTATGCTACGATCACGCCACCGTCAAGCCAGCGCAACGAGGTCCTGTGCATGCGCTACTCCACCGAACACAAGCAACAGACTCGCGAGAAACTGCTGGCCAGCAGCGGCGCGCTGGCCAAGCGCGGTGGTTTCGCCAGCACCGGCGTGGCCGGGTTGATGAAGGCCATCGGCCTGACCGGCGGCGCGTTCTACAACCATTTCCCGTCCAAGGACGACCTGTTCACCGAGGTGGTCCGCCGCGAGCTGTGCAACAGCCCGCTGGCGCGCCAGGCCAACCGCGGCACCGACCGCGCGCGGCTCAAGCGCCTGCTCGAGCAGTACCTGACCCTCGCCCACCTGCACAACGCCGAAGGTGGCTGCCCGCTGCCGCCACTGGGCGTGGAGATCGCCCGCGCCGAACGCCCGGTGCGCGAGGAGGCCGAGCACTGGCTGGTGGAACTGCACCGGGCCTGGAGCGACACCCTTGAGGACCCGCAACTGGCCTGGGCGCTGCTCAGCCAATGCGTCGGCGCGCTGGTGGTCGGGCGCATGCTCGCCAGCGAACAGGTGCAGGTACAGGTGCTGGAGGCCAGCCGCGCGCTGGTCGGCAAGGTGTTCGATGAAGATTGCTAGCGCCCTGCTCGGCCTGCTGCTTGCACTCCCCGCCGCCGCCCAGCAAAGCTGCCCCACAGGGCAATACCAGGTGTGCCTGGTGGTGTGCTTCTGCGCCCCGCTCGACCCCAACCAGGGCGGGCAGGTGCTGCAGGATGTCGAACGCATGGCCACCGCCAGCCTGGTGTTCGCCCTGCGCCAGGCCCGCGATGACGCCACCAACCGAGGCACCCAGCCGATCCCGCTGCATATCCGTGCCCAGCTTGAGCCCTGGTACGACTTCGCCGTGCTCGATACGGTTCGCTACCAGGTCGGCGATGAGCAGCAGGTCAGCGCCGCCAACGCCATGCTGCAGAACCCCGATGTGAACGCCGTGACCCTGATCGATACGGTGATCTTCCGCCGCGCAACCGATGCCGAGGACAACGTGGCGCTGTGGGCCCACGAACTCAAGCACGTGCAGCAGTACCAGGACCTGGGGGTGGAGGAATTCGCCCGGCGCTATACCCGCAATTACGATGACCTGGAGGGGCCGGCCTACGCCATCGAGGCGCAAGTGGCCAAGGCGTTGCGCGAGCGCGGGGCGGGGGGTGCGCGTTAGTCTGTTCGTACAGTCAAACCGCTGCCACATGCATGTCTCACGCCATGCACCAAGGCGGGCCAATTATGCCTGTGCAACTACCGGCGCCTGCCTTGGTGCATGCCTTGATTAGTCAGTGGCTAATCCGACGCGCGACTGCTGCGCAGTGCCGACGCCGTACAACCAAAGCGCCGCCGCACCCACTTGCCCAGGTAACTCCCATCCCCCAACCCCACCTCCTCGGCAATCTGCGCCAGGCTGTGGCTGCCATTGACCAACCGCCAGCGCGCCTGCTGCAACCGCAATTCCAGCCACCAGGCCTTGGCACTCATGCCGTGACTGGCCTGGAACTGGCGGTCGAGCTGGCGCCGGCTGATGCCCAGCTGCGCCGCCAACTGCTCGATCGAAAGCCCCGATGCCAGGTGATGGCGCATCAACGCAGTAGCCCGCTGCACCTGGCGCCCGTGCCCCGGCCCTGCTTCCAGCGAGCGCAGGGCATGACGGCTGTCGCGACTCTCGTCCACCAGCATGTCGGCCAGGCCCTTGAGCGCCCGGGCCCGGCCACTGGCGCGGGCGATCAGTTCCACTGCCAGGTCGACGGCCGCAGTCCCTCCCGCGCAAGTGATACGGCCACCGTCCATGCAATACAGCTGCTCGGTCAGTACCTGCACCCTGGGGAATGCGGCACGAAACTCGGCCTCGTGGCGCCAGTGCACCACCACCTTGTGCCCGTCCAGCACTCCGCAGGCGGCCAGCAGAAACACCCCATTGTCGACGCCTACCAGCTTCACCCCGGCCTTCGCCGCCTGTTTCAACAGGCCCCGGTAACGCGGGGCAAGCGCAACCGTGGCCCCCGCACTGCGCCCGCCAAACAGCACCATGTAGTCGTAATCACGCCAAACCACCTGCTCGACACTGGCTTCGACCTGCACCACTGCACCACTGCTGGAAACCACGGGTGCCGCGTCCAGCCCCAGCACGGTCCAGCTGCAATAGCGCTGGCGGCTGTAGTCCTCGTCGTCGGCGGAGAAGCGCAGCTTGTCGAGGAAGGCGCCAAACGGCAGCAAGGCGAACTCCGGCACAGGCAGGATCAGCAGGCGCAAGTCAGGGGTCATGCAGAATGTCCAGATATTACCGTCAGATGTCCGGATCATACCCCTAAAAGCCACCCGCCCAGCCCTACACTGGCGCCCTGAAAACCTACAAGGCATACCCCATGGCACTCGACACCTGGCTCATCTACCTGCTCGCCAGCATCGGCCTGTCGCTGACCCCAGGCCCCAACAGCCTGCTGGCGCTGACCCACGGCGCGTTGTATGGCGCGCGGCGCACGCTGTTCACCATCGTCGGCGGGGTGTTCGGCTTCAGTGCCCTGATCGCCCTGGCCATGTTCGGCCTGAGCGCCCTGCTGCAGGCCTCGGCCTCGGTGCTGACGGTGCTCAAATGGGTCGGCGGCGCCTACCTGGTGTGGCTGGGCATCCAGCTGTGGCGCACCCCGGCGCTGCACCTGGAACTGAGCGCAGGCAGTGCTCGGTTGGGCAATGCCGGGTTGTTCCGCCAGGGCTTCCTGTCAGCCATGGCCAACCCCAAGGTACTGCTGTTCTATGGCGCCTTCCTGCCGCAGTTCATCGACCCGCAACGCGGCCTGGCGCTGCAGTTCGTGGTGATGGCGGCGACCTTCGCCAGTGTGGAGTTCGTGGTCGAATACCTGCTGGCGCGGCTGGCTTATCGCATCCGGCCGTGGCTGAGCAAGGGCGGCAAGGGCTTCAACAGGTGCTGCGGCGGGCTGTTCGCGCTGATCGGTGTGGCGCTGCCGTTGGGGCGTTGAAGCAAACTGCAACTGCGCGTTGAGCGCCGGCATTCAACGCGCAGTTACTCGTCAGGGATTGCGCCGCTTCACGAGGCGCTCTGGGTTTCCAGCTGCTCGGTTTGCGCGGCATGGCGACTGAAATCGCGCAGGTAGGTAATGAACTCCTGCAACAGGCGATCCCACAACTGCAGATGGTTGAGCAAGTGCTTGGCAGTGACCCCGTCACTGACCAGTACATCGAGTTCCATCACCAGGAACTCGCCCTGCCGATACAGGCGGGCGAAACGCCGCGAAGTACTCCAGTGCTCCACTACGCCCTCGGGCAGTTCACCCTGGATGCGCAAAGCACAGCTGAAGGTGAAGTCGAGGAACTGCCCTTCGATCGCCCCTGGGTTGCCCAGGCGCACGGCAAAGCCGATCCCCTGGCTGGCGCTGAGCAGTTGCACCAGGCCGTTCTGCTCGCTGCGGTTGACGCGCAGGCCAGCGTCCTGCAGCAGGCTGGTGAGGGTTTCGACGTTCACGCTTTCGATCAGGGCTTGTTCAGTCATGGTCTTGCTCCTTGTGGTGTCGATAAATCATTGCCAGGCGCGTACTTGCGCCGCATCGCACTGTGTCTTGTATAGCTGAACGACTGGGATTTGCGTGATTTCTTCGAGTTTCGCCCTCACCAACCGCTACGCTTGCTGCTTGATCCCGCGCAGCGTGCCGGACAACAACAAGAATCCGCCGAGTGAGCCGCATGAACATCCTCTACGACGAGCACATCGATGGCCCGCTGCCGGCCGTGGACAAAGCCGCGCTGCTACAGGCCCTGCGCGACGCCCTGCCCGACCTTGAGGTGCTGCACCGCAGCGAAGACCTCAAGCCCTATGAATGCGACGGCCTGTCGGCCTACCGCACGGTGCCGCTGCTGGTAGTGCTGCCCGAGCGCCTGGAGCAGGTGCAAGCCTTGCTGCAACTGTGCCACCAACGCGGCGTGCCGGTAGTGGCACGCGGTGCCGGCACCGGGCTGTCCGGCGGTGCGCTGCCGCTGAGCCAGGGCATCCTGCTGGTGATGGCGCGCTTCAACCGCATCCTTGAAGTCAACCCGCAAGGGCGCTTCGCCCGGGTCCAGCCCGGGGTGCGCAACCTGGCGATCTCGCAGGCGGCAGCCCCCTTCGGGCTGTACTACGCGCCCGACCCGTCCTCGCAGATTGCCTGCACCATCGGCGGCAACGTCGCCGAGAACGCCGGTGGCGTGCACTGCCTCAAGTACGGCCTGACCGTGCACAACCTGCTCAAGGTGGACATTCTCACGGTCGAGGGCGAGCGCCTGGTACTGGGCAGCGATGCCCTCGACAGCCCGGGTTTCGACCTGCTGGCGCTGTTCACCGGCTCCGAGGGCATGCTCGGCATCGTCACCGAGGTGACCGTCAAGCTGCTGCCCAAGCCCCAGGTAGCGCGGGTGTTGCTGGCCAGTTTCGACAGCGTCGAGGATGCAGGCCGCGCGGTGGCCGACATCATCGCCGCCGGCATCATCCCCGGCGGCCTCGAGATGATGGACAACCTGGCAATCCGCGCCGCCGAGGATTTCATCCACGCCGGCTACCCGGTGGACGCGGCAGCCATCCTGCTGTGCGAGCTCGACGGCGTAGAGGCCGACGTGCAGGACGATTGCGCGCGGGTCGATGCCTTGCTGCGCAAGGCCCATGCCCGCGACGTGCGCCTGGCCTGCGACGAAGCTGAACGGGTGCGCTTCTGGGCCGGGCGCAAGAACGCTTTCCCGGCGGTGGGGCGCATTTCGCCGGACTACTACTGCATGGACGGCACCATCCCCCGCCGCGAACTGCCCCGGGTGCTCAAGGGCATCAGCGAGTTGTCGGCGCAGTACGGCCTGCGGGTGGCCAACGTGTTCCACGCCGGCGACGGCAACATGCACCCGCTGATCCTGTTCGACGCCAACCTGCCCGGCGAGCTGGAGCGGGCCGAGGCCATCGGCGGCAAGATCCTCGAACTGTGCGTGGCGGTGGGCGGCAGCATCACCGGCGAGCACGGGGTGGGCCGCGAAAAGATCAACCAGATGTGCGCCCAGTTCAACAGCGACGAAATCACCTTGTTCCATGGGCTGAAAGCCGCCTTCGACCCGCAAGGCCTGCTCAACCCCGGCAAGAACATCCCCACCCTGCATCGCTGCGCCGAATTCGGCGCGTTGCACGTGCACCACGGCCAACTGCCCTTCCCTGACCTGGAGCGTTTCTGATGAGCCGCGACCTCAGCCAGGACCTGCTGGAACAGGTCAACCAGGCGCTTAGCCTGGGCACACCGCTGCGTATCCAGGGTGGCAACAGCAAGGCCATGCTCGGGCGCCCGGTGGCCGGGGAGATCGTCGACACCCGGGGCCACCACGGCATCGTCAGCTACGACCCGACCGAGCTGGTCATCACTGCTCGCGCCGGCACGCCGCTGATGGAAATCGAAGCGGCACTGCACCAGGCCGGGCAGATGCTGCCCTGCGAGCCACCACACCTGGGGCCTGGGGCCACGCTCGGCGGCATGGTCGCGGCGGGGCTGTCCGGGCCACGGCGGCCCTGGGCCGGGGCAGTGCGCGACTACGTGCTTGGCACGCGACTGATCACCGGCCACGGCAAACTGCTGCGCTTTGGCGGCGAGGTGATGAAGAACGTCGCCGGCTACGATGTGTCGCGTTTGATGGCCGGTAGCTTCGGCTGCCTGGGGCTGCTCACCGAAGTGTCGCTGAAGGTACTGCCCCGGCCGCGTCAGTGCCTGAGCCTGTGTTTGCCGATGGACAGCCGGCAGGCCTTGGCCGCACTGGCCGAATGGGGCCAGCAGCCGCTGCCGATCAGTGCGGCCTGCCATGACGGTGAAGCGTTGTACCTGCGCCTGGAGGGTGGCGAAGGCTCGGTGCGTTCGGCCCGCGAGCGGCTGGGTGGCGACACGGTGGACAACCGGGTGTGGGGCGACCTGCGCGAACAGCGCCTGCCTTTCTTCGACGACCCGGCGCCACTGTGGCGCCTGTCGGTGCCCAACACCTGCGCCCTGCTCGACCTGCCGGGGCGGCAGTTGATCGACTGGGGCGGCGCGCAGCGCTGGCTCACGTCAAATGCGCCGGCGCAGTCGATCCGCGAGCAGGTGGCCAAGGTCGGCGGCCATGCCACCGCCTATGCCCCCGGCGATGACAGCACGGCGCCGCTGCCGGCGGCGCTGATGCGCTACCACCAGGCACTGAAACGGCAACTCGACCCCCAGGGCATCTTCAACCCTGGCCGCCTGTACCCGGACCTGTGAGGCCACGCCATGCAAACCCACCTGAGCGATGCCGCCAAGCAACTGGCCCGCGGTGAAGAGGCCGAAAGCATCCTGCGCTCCTGCGTGCACTGCGGCTTCTGCACGGCCACCTGCCCCACCTATCAATTGCTCGGCGACGAACTGGACGGGCCACGCGGGCGCATCTACCTGATCAAGCAGGTGCTCGAAGGCGAGCCGGTGACCGCCAGCACCCAACTGCACCTGGACCGCTGCCTGAGCTGCCGCAATTGCGAGAGCACCTGCCCCTCGGGGGTCAAGTACCACGACCTGCTCGATATCGGCCGCGCCGTGGTCGAGCAACAGGTGCCGCGCCCGCTGCGGCAGCGTCTGTTGCGCGAAGGCTTGCGCGCCGTGGTGCCGCACCCGGCCGCGTTCAAGGCCCTGGCCAAGGTCGGCCAAACCCTCAGGCCGTTGCTGCCCAACGGCCTCAAGGCCAAGTTGCCAGCCCAGGTGCACCACGCCGGCCAGCGCCCGGCGCCCCGCCACCCACGCCGCGTGCTGCTGCTCGAAGGCTGCGTGCAGCAAGCACTGTCGCCCAACACCAACGCCGCCACCGCGCGCCTGCTGGACCGCCTGGGCATCAGCGTCGAGCCGGCCCCTGAGGCCGGCTGCTGCGGCGCCGTGGACTACCATCTGGATGCCCAGGCCCAAGGCCTGCAACGCGCCCGGCACAATATCGACACCTGGTGGCCGGCCATCGAAGCCGGCGCCGAAGCCATCGTGCAAACCGCCAGCGGCTGCGGTGCCTTCGTGCGTGACTATGGTCACCTGCTCAAGGACGATGCGCGCTATGCCGCCAAGGCCGCCCGTGTCAGCGCCCTGGCCCGCGACCTGGTGCAACTGCTGCAGGCCGAGCCGCTGGAGCAGTTGGGCCTGTGTACCGAACAGCGCCTGGCATTCCATTGCCCCTGTACCCTGCAGCACGCCCTCAAGCTTGGCGGTGCTGTGGAAAGCCTGCTGACCCGCCTGGGTTTCCACCTCACCAGCGTGCCCGACGGCCACCTGTGCTGCGGCTCGGCGGGCACCTACTCGCTGACCCAGCCGGCGCTGTCGCGCCAACTGCGCAACAACCGCCTGGCGGCCCTGGAAAGCGGAAAACCTGCGATCATCGCCACCGCCAATATCGGCTGCCAGCTCCACCTCGACGGCGCTGGCCGCACACCGGTACGGCACTGGATCGAAATTGTCGAAGACGCCCTGGAGGCACCCCATGCATAGCAAACCCGCACTCGACCAGGCGGACGTCGCCCGGCTGCTCGCCGCCGCCCGTCAGCATGCCCAGGCCCAACAGTGGCCGGTGACCATCGCCGTGGTCGACGACGGCGGCCATCCGCTGGCCCTGGAGCGCCTGGACGGCTGCGCCCCGGCCAGCGCCTACATCGCCATGGAGAAAGCCCGCACCGCGGCGCTGGGCCGCCGGGAATCGCGCGACTACGAGCAGATGGTCAACGACGGGCGCACCGCATTCGTCACCGCGCCGCTGCTGACCAGCCTGGAAGGCGGCGTGCCACTGCGGGTAGAGGGCCAGGTGGTCGGCGCGATCGGCGTGTCGGGAGTCAAGTCCGGGCAGGATGCCGAAGTGGCCAAGGCCGGGGCACAGGCGCTCTGATGCCCCTGCCCCGGCCTCGACGGCTCAATGCCCCGCCGACGCCGGCCCGGCCTTGGCGGTGAAGGGTGGCTTGGCCAGCCACACCAGCAGGATCAAACCGGCGAACACCCAGGTCAGCAGGGTGAAATAGTCCACCGTCGACATCATGTAGGCCTGGCCGTTGAGCATCTGCTCCAGCTGCGCATAGCTCTGCGGGTTGGCCCCGCCCAACTGGTCGAGGGTGTGACGGGTGGCCGGGTCGAAGGTACTGAGGTGCTCGCTCAGGTAGGCGTGGTGCTGGTCGGCGCGGCGGATCCAGATCCAGGTCGTCAGCGACGCGGCAAAACTGCCGCCCAGGGTGCGCAGGAAAGTGGCCAGGCCCGAGCCATCGGCGATCTGATGCGGCGGCAGGTCCGACAGCAGGATGCTCAGGGTCGGCATGAAGAACAGCGCCACGCCGATGCCCATGAACAGCTGCACCAGGGCGATATGGGTGAAGTCCACTTCGTTGGTGAAGCCGGCGCGCATGTAGCAACTGGTGCCGATGGCCAAAAAGGCGATGCCGGCCAGCAGGCGCAGGTCGAAGCGGTGCGCGTACTTGCCCACGAACGGCGACATGAGCACCGGCAGCAAGCCGATCGGCGCCACCGCCAGGCCCGCCCAGGTGGCGGTATAGCCCATCTGCGTCTGCAACCACTGCGGCAGGATCAGGTTGATGCCGAAAAACGCCGAGTAGCCACCCACCAGCACGATGGTGCCGATGCGAAAGTTACGGTGCACGAACAATCGCAGGTTGACCACCGGGTGACGGTCGGTGAGCTCCCAGATGATGAAGATCGCCAGGAATACCACCGATATCAGGGTGCCGATGACGATGAACGAGGACTCGAACCAGTCCAGGTCGTTGCCCTTGTCCAGCACCACCTGCAACGCGCCGACGCCGACGATCAAGGTCAGCAGGCCGATGTAGTCCATCGGCTGGCGGCTGGTGACCACCGGCCGCGCGCGCATCTGCTGGCGCACCACCGCGGCGGCGAACAGGCCGATCGGGATGTTGATGAAGAAGATCCAGGGCCAGCTGTAGCTGTCGGTGATCCAGCCGCCGAGTATCGGCCCGGCTATCGGCGCCACCACCGTGACCATCGCCAGCAGCGCCAGGGCCATGCCGCGCTTGGCCGGCGGATACACGGCAATCAGCAAGGTCTGGGTCATCGGGTACAAGGGCCCGGCGACCACGCCCTGCAACACGCGAAACCCGACCAGCTCGGGCATCGACTGGGCGACGCCACAGAGGAACGATGCCAGCACGAACAGCAAGGTGGCCCAGATGAACAGCTTGACCTCACCGAAGCGCCGGCTCAGCCAGCCGGTGAGCGGCAAGGCGATGGCGTTGCTCACCGCGAACGAGGTGATCACCCAGGTGCCCTGCTCGTAACTCACGCCGAGGTTGCCGGAGATGGTCGGCAACGCCACGTTGGCGATGGTGGTGTCGAGCACCTGCATGAAGGTCGCCAGCGACAGGCCGATGGTGGTCAGCAGCAGGCTCGGCGGGGTGAACTGCGCGGGGGCCGCCTGGCTCATCGCTGCGCCGTCTTGCCGCTGGCGCTGTTGTCGTGGATCAACCGGGCGATCAGGTTGTCGGCCTCGACCAACTGGCGGTCATACACCTGGGTGCTGTAGCTGGCCTGCTGCTGTGGCTGCTGGGCCAGGGCCGGGCCGCTCTGGTCATGCAGGTCGACTTCCACAACCGTGGACAAGCCGATGCGCAGCGGGTGGTCTTTCAACTGCTCGGGGTTCAGGTGGATACGTACCGGCACCCGCTGAACGATCTTGATCCAGTTGCCGGTGGCGTTCTGCGCTGGCAGCAGGGCGAAGGCGCTGCCGGTACCGGCGCCCAAGCTGTCGACGGTGCCGCTGTACTTCACTTCGCTGCCGTACAGGTCGGCAGTGATCTGCACCGGCTGACCGATGCGCATGTCGCGCAGTTGGGTTTCCTTGAAGTTGGCGTCGATCCACACCTCATCCAGCGGGATCACCGCCATGGTCGCGGTGCCCGGCTGCAAGCGCTGGCCCAGCTGCACGGTGCGCTTGGCCACATGGCCGGTGACCGGCGCCACCAGGGTGGTGCGGGCGTGGTCGAGATAGGCCTGGCGCAGGTCGGCGGCGGCGGCCATGACTTCGGGGTGCGACGAAACCACGGTGTCGTCGACCAACGCCGTGCTGGTGTTGAGCTGCTGGCGCGCGCTGTTGACGGCAGCCTGGGCCACGGTCAGGTCGTCACGGGCATGGGCGATCTCTTCCTGGGCAATGGCGCCGCTGTCGGCCAGCACCTTGCGCCGGTTGTAGTTTTGCTGAGCCTTCTGCAACTCGGCCTGACGGGTTTGCACCTGCGCCTTGAGCGCGTCGACATTGCTGTACAGCCCGCGCACCTGGCGCACGCTGCGCGCCAGTTTGGCCTCGGCGGACTGCAGGGCCACTTCGCTGTCGGCCGGGTCGAATTGCAGCAGTACCTGCCCTGCCTGCACCAGGTCGCCGTCATCGGCGCCGATGCTGGTGACGGTGCCGGTGACCAGGGGCGTGATTTCAACGACGTTGCCGCTCACATAGGCGTCGTCGGTGCTTTCCTGCCAGCGCCCGACCAGGCTGTACCAAGCCCAGGTGGCGGCCCCGGCGAGGATCAGCAGCAGAAGCAGGCCGAGCAGCCAGGCCTTGCGTTTACGCGTGTTGTCGGGCGCGGCAGCTGGGGTGGAGGTGTCAGCGGGAGTGGCCATGACAATACCTTGGAGAATGCGTGACAGGGATCAACGATCGCCGAAGCGGCGGATCGTCAGGGGGTCGCCGGCGCTGAGCAGGACCTTGGCGAGCAGGCTTTCGAGGGTTTTCAGTTCCTCGGGCTGCAGCACGCCGACCAGTTCGTTCATCGCCGCCGCGCCGACCTGGGGCAGGCGGTCGGCCAGGCTTTGGCCGTCGGCGCTGAGTGCCAGGCGCACCTGGCGGCGGTCTTCGGGGCAGCGGTTGCGCAGGATCAGGCCCTTCTGCTCGAGGCGGTCGAGCATGCGGGTCATCGAGCCGCTGTCCAGGCCCAGGTAGCGGCACAGCTCGGCTGGGGTGTCGACCTGGTACTGGGTGACGATGATCAGCACCTTGAACTGTGCGGCGGTGACGCCGTGGGCTTCGAGGTGCCAGTCGAGGATGCGGTCCTTCAGGATCGCGGCGCGGCCGAGCAGCATGCCGATGGCGCAGGTCTGGAAATTTTCCGGGGTGAAATGGGACATCGGGGGGTGCTCGGGTAATTGTGTGTAAATATTACTGCCTAGGCAGGGAATGTCAAAGCATTGATTAGGATGCTAAGTAAAATTTCATTTTGGGGTTCGGGTTCGGGTTCGGGTTCGGGTTCGGGTTCGGGTTCGGGTTCGGGTTCGGGTTCGGCCTTCAGAGTGTGGGTTTTGATAGATGTATGCGCATTCGGCGGCGATGG
>NZ_QKVM01000047.1 GCF_003231305.1 Pseudomonas sichuanensis
CCGTCATTAAGGGGCTTCGGCCTGTTCGAACGGCAGTTCGGTGTCCTCGTGCATCGGGCCCGCCGATAGATGAAAACAGGCTCGGGTGTCGAGGTTATAGAGGGTCCAGCGGCGAGTGGTGGTTTGTGGGCGATCGATCATGCGCAACAGATGGCGTTCGAACATCTTGCGGCTGTCCGGGCCTGAGATGGCGATGATCATGGCAGCTTCGCTTTCGCAGAAATGTGCCGGGGGCGGGGTGAGCGGCGCCTGCGTCTCTTCGGTCGCCGGCGTGATCGCTTGGTTTGGCGCTGTTGGTGGTTGAGCGGGGTTCGGGCTGTTGGGCGTTGGCTCATGGTGTTCAGGCACGAATAACGACCCGGAATTGAAGTTGAGTGTGAGGAAGAACAACACCGTCAGGAAGAAGGGGAAGCCTACGAGGAACCAGGTGTAGATGGTCTGGCTTTCCTCGCTCAGGAATGGCAGCGAAGCCAGTGCGGAGGCTTCGATGACGCCGGCGAAGACGGCGATAAGCGTCAATGGGCTGAATGATGGATTGTTCATGATGGGCGCCTGGGCATGCTTTGCTCATCAGTAGCCTGATTTTGAACACGGCGTAAGTGTGAGTATTTCCTCTATGGAACGCGCTGGGCATTTATTTATCGGCGTTCCGATGTCTTGTCCGAATAGTAGAAATTTCCTGCGTTAAGTGTAATGCCTCTACGCTTGGAGCCCGATTGGCAGGGTGCTAACTTGCACACGGCTACATCGTTCAGGGATGCATAAAGTTCTGCGAAATAACCGCGTGTAGGAATATTCCTCAAGAAGAGTAGGTACCTTCCTTCGATGCATCTGCCAAGGAAACCATCGCACGAATAATCGTTATGCTCGGTTGTGCTGGGGCATCAAAACTAAAATAACGCAATAATGGATATCGCATGAACAAAGTGCTGATCGTGGATGATCACCCGGTCATTCGCCTGGCGGTACGCATGCTGATGGAACGGCATGGATACGAGGTGATGGCGGAAACCGACAACGGGGTGGATGCCTTGCAGTTAACGCGGGAGCATCTGCCAGACATTGTCATTCTGGATATTGGAATTCCCAAGCTGGACGGGCTCGAGGTCATTGCCCGAATGACCTTGGCAAGCCCGGCAAGCAAGGTACTGGTGTTGACCTCGCAGGCGCCGGGCCATTTTTCGATGCGCTGCATGCAGGCGGGGGCTGCGGGGTATGTCTGCAAGCAACAGGAGTTGACCGAGTTGCTAAGTGCAATCAAGGCCGTGCTGTCAGGGTACAGCTACTTCCCCAATCAGGCATTGCACAAGGGGCGCACAGGCGTTGGTGGCGGTAGCGAAGTTGAAATGGTCGAGCGTCTTTCCGGCAGGGAGATGATGGTGCTGCAGCAACTTGCACGAGGAAAGACCAATAAGGAAATTGCCGATAGCATGTTTCTCAGCAACAAGACCGTAAGCACTTACAAAACCCGGCTGCTGCTCAAACTCAATGCGCGTTCACTGGTTGATCTCATCGAACTGGCCCAGCGGCACGGTCTGGCCTGAACCAGCAAAAGCCTCCATCAGGAGGCTTTTGCTTGCCTGGGTTACAGGTCGTAATCGAAATCGGCCAGCTGCTTCTGCAGGCGCCGCTCTTCCAGCATATTGTCGATGGTCCGGCGCTTGCTGAGGTTGGTCTTGGCCACTTCGGGCTGCGGCTCAGCGTCTTCTTCTGCGTTTTGAAACTCGTCGTCGATAGCCAGGTCTTCTTTATCGGTGCTCATGCGTCACTCCAAGCCAAAGGGCCATTGGCCGTCCTTATAGCGGGATTCACCGAGCGGGTAAAAAAGATTTTTTCAATCGAATTGCCAGTGTTTTTGCTATTGCCTCAATCGTCCGATGTCTTGTGCCTGTATTCGCACAGGTCCTCGATACGGCAGCTGCCGCAGCGAGGCTTGCGTGCCTGGCAAACGTAACGACCATGCAGGATCAGCCAGTGATGGGCATCGAGCAGGTAATCCTTGGGCACGAACTTGAGCAGCTTCTTCTCCACTTCCAGCACGGTCTTGCCCGGTGCGATGCCGGTGCGGTTGCTCACCCGGAAGATATGGGTGTCAACGGCCATCGCCAGTTGCCCGAAGGCGGTGTTGAGCACGACGTTGGCGGTTTTGCGGCCAACCCCGGGCAATGCTTCGAGCGCTTCACGGGTTTCTGGCACCTCGCCGCCATGCTGTTCGACCAGCAGCCGGCAAGTCTCGATGACGTTCCTGGCCTTGCTGTTGTAAAGCCCGATGGTCTTGATGTATTCGCTCAGCCCACCCACCCCCAGTGCATGAATGGCTTCTGGTGTGTTGGCTACGGGGAACAGGCGTGCAGTTGCCTTGTTGACGCCGACATCGGTTGCTTGCGCCGAGAGAATCACGGCAATCAGCAGTTCGAAGGGGGTGGTGTAGGCCAGCTCGGTCTTGGGCTCGGGGTTGTCTTCATGCAGCCTGCGAAAGATCTCCAGGCGTTTAGCGGCATTCATGGGGTCAACGCGTTCCTTGACGATGTGCAGTGGTGGGCTCGGGGCGTAGCTGATTGTACAAGCCCAGGAGCAGGCCGAGCAGTATCAGTGCGCCAGGCGCCAGATGTGTGATGTGCAGCCCTGTCATATCGGCCAGGGCCTGACGGCTGATGGCCAAAGCCAGGCCAGCCACTGCCGTGCCCGCAAGGCCAATCAGCAGTGAATGCCAGCGGCCGGTTTGCGGTAACAGGCGTTCGACGGCCAGGCATTGCAGGGCCAGTAGTGCGGGAAAGTGGCCAAGCACAAGTGCCATCGGCAACGCCCAGGCCTGTAGCCCCAACTGCAGGCAACTGGCGAGCGCAGCGGCCAGCACCACGGACATCCACACGTGCATGGCCGGGAGCAGATGGCTGCGTAACCCTGCCATGAGCAGTTGGTGCAGCAGTATCAATACGCTCATGCAGACCAGCATCGTCGAGGCCTGGATGACCGACCCGGTCGTGCCGATCAAGGGTGCCAGGCAAACGCTCAGCAACCAGTACCTATTCATGTCTGTCCTCCCCGAGCAACGCGGTGCGGTGTTGATCGAAGTAGCGCAGCGCATCCTGCACCGCGTCGATCACTGCCCGCGAGGTGACTGTCGCGCCAGCCAATTGGTCGAACGCGCCCTTGTCCCGCTTGAGCGCCCAGGCCTGCTCGGGCGGGTTGTCATGGGCCTTGCCGATAAACTGGTCGAGCCAGTGCCGTGCGGGATCGACCAGTTGCTCGCCCAGCCCTGGGCTTTCCTGTTGGCGAAGTACGCGCAGCCCGGTCAGGCGACCATGATTGTCGATCGCGATGGCCAGCTCGATCGGCCCGGCATACCCCGGCACCTCGCTGCGCAGCATGATGGAAACGGGGGTGTTGGCCAGGCTGGCGCGATAACCCGCCAGCAGTCGACTGTGTTGCAACTGACTGTCGGCCAGCGCCAAGGGGGCCTGGAGCGGCTGGTTGTCGTAGCTGCCTGTTGCCAGCACGGCCAGCCACTCACGCTCTTGCATCCGGCGTTGGGCTTCCTGGATGGGGCCGGCGGTCCAGTGTTGCCAGGCAAGGCTGCCGGCCAGTGCCAGGGCAGTCACCGATGACAGCAGCAGTAGGCTGCGCGCGCGCCTATTCATGTGGACACCGGTTGGCGTCGCTGTGCCCAGCGGTCCAGCGCCGGAACGCAGAGGTTCATCAGCAGGATCGCAAAGGCTGTCCCGTCCGGCACGCTTGCCCAGGTACGCAGCAAGTAGATGAGCCAACCTGCACCGATACCGAACAGCAGGCGGGCCAGCGGACGTTTGCAACCGGAAACGGGCTCGGTGCAGATGAAGAACGCTGCCAGCATGGTTGAGCCGGAGAACAGGTGCAGCAAAGGTGAACCATTGGAGTCTGAGCCCGACCCGTTCCAGGCCAGCAGGCTGAACAGCAGGAGCCCACCGAGCAAGCCCGCCGGGGCATGCCAGCTGAACACCTTGCGCTGTAGCAGGAACAGCCCGCCCAGCAGGAATGCCAGGTTCACCCATTCGCTGCTTCGCCCGCCCAGCGTGCCGAAGGCCGGATGGGTTGCAAACAGCTCGTCGATGGTCAGGCTGCGATTGTGCCGCAGGGCATCCAGTACCGTCGGGCTGGCCCAGGCGTCGATCTGCTCGCTGGCAACAAAGCTCAGGTGCAGGCTGTCGAGCAGGCCAGGCGCTTGGCCGGGCCAGTGATTCATCTGCAGCGGGAAACTCAGCAGGGCGAAGGCATAGCCAACCATCGCCGGGTTGAACAGGTTGCGCCCGACGCCGCCGAAGGCCTGTTTGCCCAGGCCTATGGCAACGCTGGCCGCAGCCACTGGCAGCCACCAGGGGGCCTGGCTGGGCAGTGCCACCGCCAGCAGCACCGCGCTGACCAATGCGCTGCCATCCTCCAGCGCCGGCCGTATCGCTTGCCCGCGCCAGGTCAGCAGCAGTGCCTCTGTAGCCAGCGCGGCACTGGTGCACAGCAGCAGGTTGATCAACACCCCCCAGCCATGCAGCCAGAACAGCACCAGCAACCCCGGCACGCAGGCCAAAAGAACCAGGCCCATGGCGTTGCGCAGGCGCGGGTCAGGCAGTGGCATGGGTGTGCAGGCTCATTGTGTGAATAGTCCGCTAAGGCTGGAGAGCGCCATGGCCATCACGCCAGCGCCGATCAGTTCGATGGGCAAGCCACGCAGGGCCGCCGGCACATCCGCATGGCGGCTGCTTTCGCGCAGGTCGGCGAACAGTAGCAGGGCTAGCCAGAATCCCAACCCGCCAATCACGCCCCAGGCCAGCGCTTGCCAAACGCTGCTGCCATCACTGCCGAGCTGCAACAGCAAGCCTAGCACCGCGACATTGCCCAGCAGCAGCCCTTGCAGGCCCTCCACAGGCCAGCCAGGCCGCATGCGGCGCAGCAGGTGCGGCAGGCCCCAGGCCAGCGTCGCCAACAGCGGCAGCAGGAGGAACAGGCGTAATGCCTGTAATTGCAGCGGGGCAAGCAGGTACTGCTGGAGCAGTTGCCCGGCGGGCAGGCCGATCAGGATCAACAGCGCGCTGCACAGGCCGAGCGCTTGCAAGCGATCGCGCTCGATCGGGTCGGGTTGCAACATCAGGTTGTTGACCAGCGCAGCGCTGACCAGGACCAGGATGTAGTCGCTCATGAGATGCCTGCCGCCTGAGGGTGCCGTGATTATCCGGCAGCGGCCGCTGGATGGAAATGCCCCGGCCAGTTGGCCGGGGCAGGGGCGTTACTTGATGCGCTGGCCGGGCTTGGCGCCGCTGTCCGGGCTCAGCAGGTAGATCTCTTCGCCACCAGGGCCGGCGGCCATGACCATGCCCTCGGAAATGCCAAAACGCATCTTCCGTGGTTTGAGGTTGGCCACCATCATGGTCAGGCGCCCTTCCAGCTTGCTTGGGTCGGGGTAGGCTGACTTGATGCCGGAGAACACGTTGCGCTGCTCGTCACCGATGTCCAGGGTCAGGCGCAGCAGCTTGTCGGCACCCTCGACGGACTCGGCCTTGACGATCAGCGCCACGCGCAGATCGACGGCGGCGAAGGTGTCGAACTCGATTTCGGCCGACAGCGGGTCCTTGGTCAGTTCGCCGTTGCCGGCAGGGGCCGGGGCTTGCGAGGCCAGCAGGTCTTCCTTGCTGGCGGCGACCATGGCCTCGACCTTGGCCGGCTCGATACGGCTCATCAAGGCCTTGAACGGGTTGAGCTTGTGGTTTTCCAGGCGCGACAGGTGGTCGTTCCAGGCCAGCGGGGCAACGTTGAGGAACGCCTCGGCATCGGCGGCCAGCAGCGGCAGAACCGGCTTGAGGAAGATCACCAGTTGACGGAACAGGTTGATGCCCTGGGCGCAGATGGCCTGGACTTCATCCTGCTTGCCTTCCTGCTTGGCCAGCGACCACGGCGCCTTGTCGGCGATCCAGGCGTTGGCGCGGTCGGCCAGGGCCATGATTTCGCGCATGGCGCGGGCGAAGTCGCGGCCTTCGTAGGCTTCGGCGATCGACGGGGCGGCAGCGAGGAAGGCCTCGGTCAGCTCGGGGGCGGCATCGCCGGCAACCATCACGCCGTCATTGCCTTTGTGAATGAAACCGGCGCAACGGCTGGCGATGTTGACCACCTTGCCGACCAGGTCGGAGTTGACCTTCTGCACGAAGTCCTCGAGGTTGAGGTCGAGGTCGTCGACGCCGCGGCCCAGCTTGGCGGCATAGTAGTAGCGCAGGTATTCCGGCTGCAGGTGGTCGAGGTAGGTGCGCGCCTTGATGAAGGTGCCGCGCGACTTGGACATCTTGGCGCCGTTGACGGTCAGGTAGCCGTGCACGTTGACGGCGGTCGGCTTACGGAAGCCCGAGCCTTCAAGCATGGCTGGCCAGAACAGGGCGTGGAAGTTGACGATGTCCTTGCCGATGAAGTGGTACAGCTCGGCCTTGGAGTCTTCGTTCCAGAACGCGTCGAAGTCCAGCTCCGGGCGGCGCGCGCACAGGTTCTTGAAACTGGCCATGTAGCCGATAGGCGCATCCAGCCAAACGTAGAAGTACTTGCCAGGCTCGCCCGGGATTTCGAAGCCGAAGTACGGTGCATCGCGGGAGATGTCCCATTCCTGCAGGCCGGAGTCAAGCCATTCGGCCAATTTGTTGGCCACGGCGTCCTGCAGCGTGCCGCTGCGGGTCCACTGCTGCAGCATGGCCTGGAAGTCGGGCAGCTTGAAGAAGAAGTGCTGCGAGTCGCGCAGTACCGGGGTGGCGCCGGAAATCGCCGACTTGGGGTTCTTCAGTTCGGTCGGGGCGTAGGTGGCGCCGCATTTTTCACAGTTGTCGCCGTACTGATCCTCGGCCGCGCACTTGGGGCAGGTGCCCTTGATGAAGCGGTCGGCGAGGAACATGCCCTTTTCCGGGTCGAAATACTGGGTGACCGAACGGGTGGCGATGTGGCCGGCGTCACGCAGGCGGGTGTAGATCAGGCCCGACAGCTCGCGGTTCTCTTCGCTGTGGGTGGAGTGGAAGTTGTCGAAATCGACCAGGAAATCGGCGAAGTCGCCGCTGTGCTCGGCCTGGACGTTGGCGATCAGTTGCTCCGGGGTGATGCCTTCCTTCTCCGCGCGCAGCATGATCGCCGAGCCGTGGGCGTCGTCGGCGCAGACATAGATGCACTGGTTGCCGCGCAGCTTCTGGAAGCGAACCCACATGTCTGTCTGGATGTACTCGAGCATATGGCCAAGGTGAATGGAACCATTGGCATAGGGCAGGGCGCTGGTGACGAGAATCTGACGTGGCTCGGACATGGTGGCTCGGCTACTTATCTGGCTACGGGGTAAAAATGAGGGTGATCGGCCACTATAAAGGGCTGGCGAAGATATTTCACCTTGCGAACGCATCTGCTGACGATTGACGGGTTAGCATAGGCGCCTGTTTCGTATTCAGTTTGCCAATGGGAGCCTCCATGAGTGCCGTTACCCGTGCCGCCGTCGAAGGCGTGCTTCGCCAGTACACCGACCCCTACCTGAACCAGGATCCGGTCAGCGCCGGCTGCGTGCGCGCCATCGACATCCAGGGCGCGCAGGTCAGCGTGCAGTTGCAGCTGGGTTATGCCGCCGGCCTGTTCAAGGGTGGTTGGGCCCAGGTGCTGCAGACCGCGATCGAGAACCTCGATGGCGTTGCTTCGGCGCGTGTGGCCATCGATTGCGTGATCGCCACCCACAAGGCCCAGGCCCAGGTGCCGGCCATGGCCAATGTGAAGAACATCGTGGCCGTTGCCTCGGGCAAGGGCGGGGTCGGCAAGTCGACCACCGCGGCCAACCTGGCCTTGGCGCTGGCACGGGAAGGCGCGCGAGTCGGCATTCTCGACGCTGACATCTACGGCCCTAGCCAGGGCGTGATGTTCGGTATCGCCGAGGGCACTCGCCCGCAGGTGCGCGAACAAAAATGGTTCGTGCCGATCAAGGCGCACGGTGTTGAAGTGATGTCCATGGCATTCCTCACCGATGACAACACACCGATGGTATGGCGTGGCCCAATGGTTTCCGGTGCGTTGTTGCAACTGGTGACCCAGACCGCCTGGGATGACCTCGACTACCTGGTGATCGACATGCCGCCGGGCACTGGCGACATCCAGCTGACCCTGGCCCAGAAAGTGCCGGTGGCCGGCTCGGTGATCGTCACCACACCACAGGACCTGGCGCTGCTGGATGCGAAAAAGGGCGTGGAGATGTTCCGCAAGGTCAACATCCCGGTGCTGGGCGTGGTGGAGAACATGGCCGTGCACATCTGCTCCAACTGCGGCCATGCCGAGCACCTGTTCGGTGAAGGCGGTGGTGAGAAGCTGGCGGCCCAATATGGTGTCGAACTGCTGGCTTCGCTGCCGCTGTCGATGCTGATTCGCGAGCAGGCCGACAGCGGCAAGCCAACCGCAATTGCCGAGCCGGAAAGCCAGATCGCCATGGTCTATCAGGAGCTGGCGCGTCAGGTGGGGGCACGGATCGTATTGCAGGAAGCCGCCGCACCGGCAATGCCGAGCATCACCATCAGCGAGGATTGATGCGCGCTGCTTCTGATGGAAAAGCGCTGACCAAGCGATTTACAACGACTTCGTGGGAGCGGGCTTGCCCCGCGATACCGGCGCCGCCGGTGCCACCCATCGCGGGGCAAGCCCGCTCCCACGGAGTACTCTGAGCGACAGGGCAGCCCGTCCCGTGAGATTTTCGAGCAGGCACAAAAAAACCCGCCAATGGCGGGTTTTTTCTGAAAGCTAGGAAGCGAGATCGACTTAGGCGATCTGAACTTCTTCAGCCTGCATGCCTTTCTGGCCGCGGGTAGCGACGAAAGTAACAGCTTGGCCTTCTTTCAGGGTTTTGAAGCCGTCAGCTTGGATGGCTTTGAAGTGCACGAACAGGTCGTCGCCCGACTGAGGGGTGATGAAGCCGTAGCCCTTCTCATCGTTGAACCACTTGACGGTACCGGATTGGCGATTGGACATTTTTCTGTCTCCTTGGACAAAGTTGATGGCGGCCAGGAAAACCCCGACCGAGACTGAGTGCAAAGGAGCAGAAGGTGTCATGGAGATGGGCCGATCGTAAATCGTGCATCAAACAGATCTTCGGTGTCGCGTGCAGCACAGTGGCGACACCATAACTTACTTTCCCTGACCTGCCAATAACTGGTGAGAGGTTTGTCGAAATTCGGATCGGCGGCGGCTGCAGGCCCCGTCCGGCGGGCATTGCAGTGAGACTGTGGGATGCGACTTTGCCGCGGGCGCCGGGACCGGTAAGATGCGCATCACGATTTTTTTCACCTTGCACTCTCAGGACACACCCGCCATGAGCATCAAATCGGACAAGTGGATTCGCCGCATGGCGCAGGAACACGGCATGATCGAACCGTTCGTCGAGCGCCAGGTGCGCGGCGAGCAGGACAGCCGGGTCATCTCCTTCGGTGTTTCCAGCTACGGCTACGACGTGCGCTGCGCCGACGAATTCAAGGTGTTCACCAACATCAACTCGGCCACTGTCGACCCGAAGAACTTCGATGCCGGCAGCTTCGTCGACATCAAGAGCGACGTCTGCATCATCCCGCCGAACTCCTTCGCCCTGGCCCGCACCGTCGAGTACTTCCGCATTCCGCGCGACGTGCTGACCATCTGCCTGGGCAAGAGCACCTATGCCCGTTGCGGCATCATCGTCAACGTCACCCCGCTCGAGCCTGAGTGGGAAGGCCATGTCACCCTGGAATTCTCCAACACCACCACGCTGCCGGCGAAGATCTACGCCAACGAAGGCGTGGCGCAGATGCTGTTCCTGCAGTCCGACGAAGAATGCGAAGTCTCGTACAAGGACCGTGGCGGCAAGTACCAGGGCCAGCGCGGCGTCACCCTGCCACGTACCTGAGCCGACCAAGCGCGGGAATTGTTTGCCCGCCCGGTACTCCAACGAGATAGCAGTCCCGGCGCGCACGACGCGTGCCGGCTCTCGTCAGGAGCCGCTCCATGAAACTCGACCCCGCAATCAGCGCCAAGCTGGCGGTCCTGCAGCCGAATCAGGTCGGATTGCTGGCCTGGACGCTGCTGGCACATCCGCCAATGCACCTGCAGGCCGGCGGCGTACCGCATCAGCCTGACCCCGATACCCCGCAACCGCCGGAGCCCGGCGAGCATCCGCCGATGGAGCCGGGCGAGCCGACCCTGCCCGACGAACCACCGCCAGCCCCCGTGGCCTGAGCCGTGGGCCGCGCCGTCTGGCTGTAGCGGATCAGTTGCCCAGCAGGTAGCCGCTGCGGCATACCTGCTCGCCAGCGACATGGGCGATGACCATGCCGGCCGTGGCCATGCGCCGCACACTGCGCGCATACAGCAGCCCTGCCTGGGTGTTGCGCAGCGGGGTGACGCGATCGCTGAGCGGGTCGATGACCTCGGCGATGAGTTGCCCCGCTTCCAGGTACTGCCCGGGTTTGGCGTGGAATACCAGCAGGCCGCCCAGCGGCGCAGTGACGGGCTCCACCGCTGCCAGCGGCGTCGCTGGCTGGCGCAGGGCCGGCAGCGGTGCGGGCTGGCCGTCGATCACGCCGCTGTGGGTGAGGAAATCCAGAATCGCCTGGCAATCCTGGGTCGCCAGGGCATGGCTGACATCTGCCTGGCCGCGCAGCTCGATGGTCACCGAGAAGCTGCCCATGGGGATCGGGAAGCGCTTGCCGAAGCGCTGTTGCAATTGCCACCACACCAGGCTGAAGCACTCGTCGAACGACTGCCCGCCGGAGTCGGTGGCCAGCAAACTGGCCTGCACGCCCAGGTAGCGCGCCAGCGGTTCGACCTGAGGCCAGGCTTCCGGGGTGGTGTACAGATGCTCGACGGCTTCGAAGTCGCAGTGCAGGTCGAGCACCATGTCGGCATCGCAGGCCAGGCGCTGAAGGGTCAGGCGCTGGGATTGCAAGGGTGTGTGTGCCGGGTGCGCGTCCAGGCCGCGACGCAGGTACTCGCGGATCAATGCCAGATTGTGCGCAGGATCGTCGTTCAGATGGCCTTCGATCTGGTCGCCGATGCTGTCCGACAAGTCGACGAAGTTGCGGTTGAAGTTCTCGCCGCTCTGCAGCTCGAAGCGCCCCAACGGCGCGTCCAGCAGCACCTGCTCCAGGCCCACCGGGTTGGCCACCGGTACCAGGATGATCTCGCGGCGTAGCCGGCCGTGCTGCTCCAGTTCCAACAGGCGTTGCTTGAGGTGCCAGGCCACCAGCATGCCCGGCAGTTCGTCGGCATGCAGCGAGGCCTGGATGTACACCTTGCCGCCGCCGCGCGGGCCGAAGTGGAAACTGTGCAATTGGCGGGCGATGCCGGGCGCGGGGGACAGCAGGTCGTGGGTCGAATGGTGCATGGGGGTCCTGAAGAGGGCGGTCTGCGACCAGGGGCCGGGATCATGGATAGAAGCACAACTTGGCGCGCGGTGCATCATTGCCCGGTTTCGCACAACGCTTGCTGGTGCAGCGGGCCCATGGCTCGGAAATGGTGAAGGTGCAGAGTTGGCAGTGGTCGCTGCTTGACCGAGCATTGATGAAAAAGCCGCCTGTTCAGGCGGCTTTTTCATTTTGGTTGGCTTACTTCCCCGGCACCAGCGTCAGTCGTTGGCTGCCATAAGCCCGCCCGAAGTTCTGCGGCTGCAGCGGCAAGCTCATGAAGCGCCCCTTGAACCAGGCATCCAACCCGTCGCTGTAATGGCGGCTCGCCGGGTTGCCGGACTGGCCGCTGCTGGTCAGCAGTTGCAGCGGTTCGGCCTGGCCGAAGTCGACGATCATCCGCGCCGAGGCCGGCAGGCGGGTGTCGAAGTTGCTGCCCCAGGCGTAGGGCGTGAGTGCCAGCGTGCTGAAGTCACCGCCGGCGGCCATTGGCGAGCGGCTGAGGCTGTCGCCCAGGCCACGGTAGTTCGGCGCCGGCCAGCGATACTGGTGCAGCTTGCCCCACTGCCAGGCACGGCGGTCTGCGCCGAGCTGGGCGGTGCCGGTATCGATCGCCGCCGCCAGGCTACGGGCCAGGATGGCGGGCTTGTCTTCCTTCTGTGGCGTGCCACGGTCGTCCCAGAACGGGCTGTCCTCGCGGCCCAACAGGTGGTCGGCCTGGGCCGAATAGGAGAGCTGGGCATTGCCGATGAACGCTTGCCAGGCCGGGCTCGACTCGGGGCCGAGGTCGTCAAGGAAGGTCTGCCGGGTGACTTCCTGGAGGAACAGCTCATACAGCGCGGCATCGGCCGACACCGGGCTCAGCCGGCCATCGAAGGCCTTGAGCCGGGCCAGGGCGTCGCGCGCCTTGTCGCGCTGGGCGGCGGGCAGGGCGTCGATGGCCTGTTTGAGTGGCAGGGCCATGCCGGGGGCATCGAACATCTGCTTGAGCTTGTCGGCCAGCAGTGTCACCTGGTCGTTCTGCAGGGCCATCAGGCTACGGCTGTCATGGCGGCCGTTGCCCGCCAGCTGAGCCAGGCGCTCGGCGCGTTCAGGGTAGTACCAGCTGCTCGACAGCTGCATGCCGTAGCCCTTGGGCTGGCTGCGCTGGTTGGCGTGGCCGATGAAGCCGGCGGCCGGGTCCTGATCGTAAGGGTGGAGCATGGCGTCGGCGTAGCCATCCCAGTCATAGCGTCCGTCCCAGCCCGGCGAGGGCAGCAGGCCCTGGCCGTCGCGGCGGTTGGGGTAGCGCCCACTGACTTGCCAGCCGATGTGCTCGGGTTCGGCGAACACGAAATTAAGGGCAGCAGCGCCGATTTCACGGGTGCTGTCGAAGGCCCGCTCGATGTTGCTGGCGCGGGTCAGGTCGAACAACGCGTCGAGGCTGCGATCGTCCTTGAGCTGCGGCAGGTGCAAGGCCAAGGCCAGGCTGCCGTGGCCCGGCAGCAGGGTGCCGTGGCGGGTGTCATACAACACTTCGCGTTGCGGGCGCTGGCCACGGACGAAGAAGGTCTCGCTGCGTGCGCGGGCTTGCTGCCATTTACCGTCGGCCAGGTACGTCAGCTGGCTGCCCTGGCGGCGTACCTGTTCGAGGAACAGGTCCTGGTTGTCGGCCATCACCGCGCTGGCGCTCCACGCCACTTTACCGTTGTAGCCGGCCAGCACGATCGGCAGGCCTGGCAGCGAAAGGCCGGCGACCTGGTATTTACCGGTATGGATCTGCACCGGGCTCAGCGCCCAGGGCGCCCGGCTATCGCTGGCCAGCAGGCTCTTGCCGCTGCGACTGCGCTGCGGCCCGAGGGCAAGGTTGGACGAGCCGGGGTTGCCGAGCAAACCGAGATCGGCCAGTTGCTGGCCGGCGGCGGCGAGCGAGGCAAGGCCCGGCAGCTGGCTGGCCAGGTTCAGGCCCTTGAGCTTGTCGACTTCGCTTTCGGCCAGGGCTTCGTCGGGCGCGCCGGGCAGCAGCCAGGCCAGTTTATCTGCGCCGACCTTCTGCGCCAGTGTCAGGGCCGAGAGCTCCTCCTGCAGGTTCACCGACTGGCTGAAGGCATACAGGCTGAAGATCAGCGCCGAGTCCTCTGGCTTCCAGTACTCGGGGCGATAGCCGCTACGGGCCAGTTCGGCCGGCAGCTTGTCGCGGTAGCGGAACAGGTAGGCGTTGACCCCTCGTGCATACACTTCGAAGAAGCGCTTGAGCCGCGGCGAGGCGTCGGCGTAGAGCTGGCCGGCGCCCTGCTTGAGGTTGGCGGCGCGCATCAGGCGGTCGATTTCCAACGCCTCGGGGCCGGCCAGCTCGGCCAGGCGGCCTTGGGCCAGCAGGCGCAGGGTGACCATTTGTTCAATGCGGTCACCGGCATGGATATAGCCCAGGCTGAACAGCGCATCGTGGAAGTTGCTGCTTTCGATCAGCGGAGCCCCCATGGCGTTGCGCCGTACCGAAACATTCTGCGCCAGGCCCTTGAGCGGCTGTACGCCGGTGCTCGGCGGCACGCTGTCCTGCATGCCGCCCATCTGGCAGCCAGTCAACGCAAGCATGCCGAGCATCGCGGCGGCGCTGCCGAAGCGGGGGCGGAAGGGAGGAAGGACGGGCGCGGCCATGACTAGGCTCCTGCAGGGCGTGGCGGGGTTTGGAAAGGCGCTAAGGTAGTGAGCGCGCAGTCGCCATGCAAGGTGCGGGGGCGCTTTATTTACGAACGGCTTGCCGCCAGCTGCAAGCCTCAAGAAAAAGCCGGCATTGCACCGGCCCGTTTTATCTTGCGGCTTGCAGCTTGCCGCTCAGGGCTGCTTCAAGCGCCGTGGCACTTCTTGAATTTCTTCTCGCTGCCGCATGGGCACGGGTCGTTGCGCCCGACGTCCTTCAGGGCGTTGCGCACCGGCTCCTGGTGGCCGTGGTTGCAGTGCGGGCCATGCACATGGCCGTGGTCGTGATCGTGGTGATGGTCGTGGCCGTGATTGCAGTCGGGGCCATGAACATGGGGTTGCTGGGTCATTGCGGGATTACTCCGGTAGAAAATCGCCGGGCATTATCTCACCACTGCGCGACAAGTGCAGGTCCCGGGGGATGATCAGCCCGGTAGCCAGATCGCCTTGCAGCCGGTAGTGCAGTGGTTGTTGGCTTTTGAGCAGTTTCGCCAGGGGCTTGAGATGCTGCCAGAGGTTGGTCCGCGCGGTGATCTTGAAAGTGCGACGGGCATGAGCGCCGACGCTGCGCCAGAGGCTGACATCGTCTTCGGCCAGCAGGATGTCACCCAGGTGTACCGCGTAGTGCAGGTTGCGGATGAACAGACGGCTGTCGTTAGGGTTGATGACCTGCAGGTGCAGCACGAACTCTTGCTGGTGCAGGCGCATCTCGACCCTTTCCACCTTGACGAGGTGCACCTCTGGCTGGCGCCAGCTGTCGTCGCCCCAACTGGCGCAGCCCGCCAGCCCGCTCAGCAGCAAAGCCAGCAGCACCAGGCGAGCGAGGGCGCGCATGTTCAGTTACCGAAATAACTGGCGCAGCATTTCTTGAATTTCTGCCCGCTGGCGCAGGGGCAGGGATCGTTGCGCCCGACTTTCAGCTCCACGGTCGGGTCGATGAAGTACCAGCGCCCGGCTTGCTGAACGAAGGCCGAGCGTTCGCGGTGCTGGTGATCGCCTTGGCCGTCGTGCCAGCGTGCGGTGAAGGTGACGAAGGCATGCTCGGGCTGCCCGCCGAGTACCTCGGCGGTTTCCACCTCGAGCCCCAGCCAGGTGCTCTGCGCGCTCCAGGCCGCCATGCCGGCGCGGTCCAGGCCGGCCTGCTGGGCCGGCAGCGTGGTGCCGACCAGGTAATCCATCAGCCCCAGCACGTAGGCGCTGTAGCGCGAGCGCATCAGCGTCTGCGCATCCGGTGCCGGGGTACCGGCGTGATAATGCCCGCAGCAGGCGTCGAGCAGGTTGCCGCTGCCGCAAGGGCAGACCGAGACACTCATCGAGTCACCACCAGTACTTGCCGAAATTTTGTGGATTGGCCCAGAACTTCGCATTAAGCCAGTCCGGCACCTGTTTGTAGTCATGCAAATCATAGGTGAACAGGCTGAGCACCTGTTCGTCGCGTTGGAATTTCTCGCTGGCCGACAGCGCCAGCGAGAAAAAATCGGTGTCGTGCCAGCCGCAGGCGCCCAGGTCTGCGAGCACCGCGACCTTGCTGGCATTGAGGTTGCGAATGCCACCGAGCAGCTCCAGGCCACTGCGTTTTGGCAGGTGTTCAAGGCAATCCACCAGTAACGCCAGGTCGAAGCGCTGGGCGGCCAGCCCGGCCGGCAGTGGGCCGGGTGAGGCGACTTCTATGAGGGTGCCCGGGTGCTCCGCGGCGAAGGCGTCCAGGGCCGGGAAGCGCGTGCCCACCAGCAGCAGCTTGTGTGGCGTGAAACGCTCGAGCAGGGCGGCCAGGGCCTGCTGTGGCGTGCGTTGTGAGAAAGCGTCGGTCATTGCCATTCCTCGTTCAGGTCGCTCAAGACTAACGGCCCCGGCCCGCCTGGCATAGAGGCACGGCGCCACGTCGTGGCTTATTGCTGGCAGAGCGAGAAACAGCAGTCTTTACTTCCAGAGCATCGGTTTTGCACCGATTCCCCTAGGAGAAGCAACAAGATGAGCATAGTACGCACAGCGATACCCCTGGTCCTGCTCACCAGTGTGTTGACTGGTTGTGCAGGTTTGCAAAAAACCGACTGGCCGAAGTGTGCTGCCGTCGGGGGTGTAGGCGGCGCGGCCTTGGGCGCCATCGAGAGCTCCAGCTGGGCTGGCTGGGGTGCATTGCTCGGTGGCGGCCTGGCGGCCGGTTACTGCTGGGCCCACGGCGATGGCGACGAAGACGGCGATGGTGTGCCGGACAGCCGCGACAAGTGCCCAGGCACGCCGCGCGGGGTCCAGGTCGATGCCAACGGCTGCCCGCCACCACCACCTGTGGTCGAGGAGGTCGTGGTACAGAAAGAAGAAGTCATCGTCATCCGCGATGTGCGCTTCGAGTTCGACTCGGCACGCCTCACCGCCACCGACAAGGAGCGCCTCAATACCATTGCCACGCGCCTCAAGCAGGAAGCCCCGAGCGCCCGCCTGAGCGTTACCGGCCATACCGACAGCGTCGGTTCCGACCGCTACAACCAGAAGCTTTCCGAGCGCCGTGCCCATTCGGTGACCGATTATCTGGTCGAACAAGGCGTACCGCGCAGCAGCTTCGTCTCGGTCGTGGGGGCCGGCGAGACCCAACCTGTGGCTGACAACGCCACGGCTGACGGGCGCGCCATGAACCGCCGTACCGAGATCAAGATCCAGCGTTGACGGCCCTGCGCCCGTGCCTTGAGAAGTGGCGCGGGCGCGTCTTTACTCCTGGGTGACCGGTAGCGGCCGGTGACACAGGAGCATTCACCATGCGTGTTTTGTCCAAGGCGGCGCTGCCGCTGTTGCTGGCCACCAGCCTGCTGGCCGGTTGCGCCACCCACAGCGATGGCAGCGCGCCCCTCAATCAAAGGACCTGGCCCCTCTGCAGCCTGCTCGGCGGGTTGGTCGGCGGTGGCCTGGGGGCTATCGAGAGCTCCAGTTGGGCGGCCGGTGGCGGTGCCCTGGGAGCCATCGCCGGTGGCCTGATCTGCTACGCCCAGGATGGCGATGAGGATGGCGATGGTGTCTTCGACCGCCGTGACCGTTGCCCGGACACCCCCGCCGGTATCCAGGTCAACCACATGGGCTGCCCGCTGCCCCAATACCCGCCCGCGCAAGCGCAGCCCGAACCCGCCGCGACCCCAGAGGTGATTACCCTCGACGACCAGGGCCAGGTGCTGTTTGCCTTCGACTCCGCGGAGCTCACGGCAGCTGCCCGGCAGCGTCTGCAAAGCCTGCTGCCCAGGCTGAACGCGCCGGGCGTGACCAGCGTCAAGGTCATTGGCTTTACTGACAGCGTCGGTTCCGACAGCTACAACCAGCGTCTGTCCGAGCGCCGTGCCAGCAGCGTCGCCGAGTACCTGATCAGCCAGGGGCTGGCGCCGGACAAGGTGACCAGCCAGGGCCGTGGCGAGGCTGATCCGATTGCCGACAACGAGAGCGATGAAGGCCGGGCGCGCAACCGACGGGTGGAACTGCACCTGAACTGACCCCTCTGGCGCGCCTGCCGCAGTAAGGTTACTGTTGCCAGCGCGGTCCGCTCGAACGGGCCGCGCTGGCATAACAATAAACAGTGGGGGCGGGGTATGAAATTCATCCTGGGCCTGGGCAAGGTCCTGACGGTGCTGTTCTGGTGGGTGGTGCTGTTCAACCTGTTCATGCCGCAGCCATTGCCGCTCAATTTGCTGATCAATGCCGCCGGCATCTTCCTGCTGTCATTGCATGTGCTCGAGGTGCTGTTCTTCAACGCCAGCCTGCGCGGGCGCAGCCACCGCTGGTTCGATCGGTTGCAGATCCTGCTGACCGGCATCTTCCACGTCATGTCCATCCCCAAACCTGGTAAGGCCTAGAGCCATGCATAAATTGATGTTGCTGGCCGCTTTGGCCGCGCCCCTGGCTCAGGCAGAAAGCCTTGAAGTCGCCGCTCACTCCATGCTGCGCCTGCCGAACAAGTCGGCCAGCGTGCACCTTGAACAGCTGCGTGTGGCCGACTCGGCGACCCTGTTGCTGCCAGCCACCCTTACTGAGCTCAAGATCGACCGCCTGGAGCTGGGGCGCGATGCGCGCATTGCCATCGCCCCCGCCGAACGCGACCTGAGTATCAGCGCCGCCAGCGCCCACCTGGGCGAAGGCAGTGAATTCAGTGCACCTGGTGCACCGGGCACTTATGAGCGGGCAGCCCGCCCGGGGCGCAACCTCGACTTGCGCCTGCAAGCGCTTGAGGCCGAGCAACTGGTCATCGATGCCCGTGGCGGCGCTGGCGCGCCAGGCTATGTCGGCCTCGACGGCGATAATGGCAAGCCGGGTGGCTGTACCTGGGGGCAGGCCAGCCGAGGGGCCAATGGTGACAACGGCGGCAATGGGCACGATGGTGCCTCTGGCGGGCGGATTCGCCTGGCGCTGCCGGACGGCTTCGCCCAGGAGCGGATCATGGTGCGGCTGGAGGGCGGCGCGCCGGGCAAGCCGGGCGCAGCCGGCAAGGCTGGCAAGGGCGGAGCGAGCAAGGGCTGCCTGGTGTACAGCACGGCGGCCGGCGCCAATGGCCTGCCAGGGCAACCCGGGGAGCCAGGTGCCGCCGGCGCTGCCGGGGAGTTGATCCTTCAGCGCTTGTAAGCGCCGGGGTTGAGCCTGCTTGAGGCGTTATCAGGCAGGCTGGTCACCGTCTCCCCACCTAACGGTCAGACACCTCCTACACCCATGGTCTAGTCTGAAAAAGACCGGTACCGGCCAAGTTCCCACTACAAGTGCCCGGACCGGACAACCATTGGAGTCCCCCGGGAGGTGCTCTCATGAGCCTGCTGCTTGAGCCGTATACCCTGCGTCAGCTGACCCTGCCCAACCGTATTGCCGTTTCCCCCATGTGCCAGTACTCCGCCGCCGACGGCCTGGCCAACGACTGGCACCTGGTGCACCTGGGCAGCCGTGCTGTCGGTGGCGCGGGCCTGGTGATCAGCGAGGCCGTCGCGGTCACCGCCGATGGCCGTATTACTGCCGAAGACCTTGGCCTGTGGAAAGACGAACAGATCGCCCCGCTGCAGCGCATCACCCGCTTCATCACCGCTCAGGGCGCCGTGCCCGGCATCCAGCTGGCCCACGCCGGACGCAAGGCCAGCACCTATCGCCCCTGGTTGGGCAAGCAAGGCAGCGTCAAGCTCGAAGAGGGTGGCTGGCAGCCGGTCGGCCCATCGAAAATTGCCTTCGACCCGCAACACACCGCGCCGCGCGAGTTGAGCAAGGACGAGATCCTGGGCGTGGTGGCCGCGTTTGTGGCCGCGACCGAGCGCGCATTGAAGGCGGGTTTCAAGGTGGTGGAAATCCACGCCGCCCATGGCTACCTGCTGCACCAGTTCCTGTCGCCGCTTAGCAACCAGCGTCGCGACGACTATGGCAGTTGCTTCGAAAACCGTATTCGCCTGACCCTGCAGGTCACCGAAGCAGTGCGCAAGGTGTGGCCGCAGGAACTGCCGCTGTTCGTCCGCGTATCGGCCACCGACTGGGTGGAGGATGGCTGGAACCCGGATGAAACCGTCGAACTGGCGCGCCGCCTGCGCGTGCTGGGGGTCGACCTGATCGACGTTTCGTCTGGCGGCACCTCGGTCAACGCCGAGATCCCCACCGGCCCTGGCTACCAGACCCGCTTCGCCGAGCGGGTGCGCAAAGAGTCGGAAATCGCTACCGGCACCGTTGGCATGATCACCGAACCCGCCCAGGCCGAGCACATCCTGCGCACCGGCCAGGCCGATGTGATTTTCCTGGCCCGTGAGCTGCTGCGTGACCCGTACTGGCCTCTGCACGCCGACGATGACCTGGGCGGCAACAAGGCCACGTGGCCGGCGCAGTACCAGCGCGCGACCAGCCGGGCCAACCCGATCCACGAGTCGGACCTGCGCGATTGACTCAGCCGTAGGCGGCCTTGCTGAGGATGTCGCTCACCCATTGGTTGATGCTTTTCTGCGCAAGCTCCGCCTGGGCCGCCACGCTGGCGTGAAGCGTGGGCTCCAGGCGCAGGCTGAGCTTGCCGGAGTAGGTCTTTTGCGGTTCGCGCCCCAGGCGCTGGCAGGTTTCGAGGTAGTCGTCGACGGCCTCCTCGAAGGCCTGGCGCAGTTCGCTGATCGATTCGCCATGGAAGCCGATCACGTCGTGGATACCGGCGACATGGCCGACCAGCAACTGGTCTTCGTCGCTGTATTCGATGCGGGCGGCATAGCCGCGGTAATTCATCACATTCATGGTGTCACTCCTGCCTGCTCCAGGAACTGGCGGGCATCTTTCACTTGATAGGCTTTGGCGTGGCGGTCCGGGTGAGGGCGGTGGAAGGTGGCCACCGCCCCGTGGAGTTCGAACCGTACGCGTGAACCCCTACCTTCGACCGTCCGGGCGCCAAGCGATACCAGCAATGATTCCAGGCGTATCCAGTCCAGGGTTCTGGGCACAGGTTTCTTGAAAACGAGTTCGAGTAAAGCACGTTGGTGATTATTCATGGTATCAGTCTGTGATACCAGTTTATTTTGCTCAACGGTTTGGCGGTAGGGCGTGGCAGCGGCAGATTGCGGGAAATGTCGGTATGGCAGGCAGCAAAAAGCCGACTGGCCGTCACTGCCAGTCGGCTTCTGTCATCCGTGCATCAATGCTTGAACATCACATGCCGCACACAGGTGTAGTCCTCCAGCCCGTACATCGACATATCCTTCCCGTACCCCGAATGCTTCTGCCCACCATGGGGCATCTCGCTGACCAGCATGAAGTGGGTGTTCACCCAGGTGCAGCCGTAATGCAGCCGCGCAGCCAGGCGGTGGGCGCGACCGCTGTCGCGGGTCCATACCGACGAAGCCAGGCCGTATTCGGAGTCGTTGGCCCATTCCAGCGCCTGGGCCTCGTCGCTGAAGCGAGTCACCGACACCACCGGCCCGAATACTTCATGACGGACGATCTCGTCGTCCTGCAGCGTGTCGGCCAGCACGGTGGGTTCGAAGAAGAACCCGTCTCCCGGCACGGCCTTGCCGCCGGTGACCAGTCGGATATGCGGCTGGGCAATCGCACGTTGCACCAGCCCGGCGACCTTGTCGCGGTGCTGGGCGCTGATCAACGGGCCGAGTTCGGTGGCCGGATCGCTCTGCAGGCCGTGCTTGAGGCTGGCCACCGCCTCGCCCAGGCGTTCGACAAAGCGCTCGTAGATGCCGTCCTGCACGTACAGGCGGCAGGCCGCGGTGCAGTCCTGCCCGGCGTTGTAGAAGCCGAAGGTGCGAATGCCTTCGATAGCGGCATCGATGTCGGCATCGTCGAACACGATCACCGGGGCCTTGCCGCCCAGTTCCATGTGCATGCGCTTCACGCTGTCGGCGGTGGCGCCGATGATGTGCGCGCCGGTGGGGATGGAGCCGGTCAGCGATACCATGCGCACCTTGGGGTGAGTGACCAGCGGGTTGCCGACGGTCTGGCCGCGGCCGAACAGGATGTTGAGCACGCCGGGCGGCAGCAGGCCTTGAATCAGCTCACCCAGGTGCAGGGCGGTCAGCGGGGTCAGCTCCGAAGGTTTGATCACGACGGTGTTGCCGGCGGCCAACGCCGGGGCGATCTTCCACGCCAGCATCATCAGTGGGTAGTTCCATGGCGCGATGGACGCCACCACACCCAGCGGGTCACGGCGGATCATCGAGGTGTGCCCGGGCAGGTACTCGCCCGCCGCCGAGCCACCCAGGCAGCGCGCCGCGCCGGCGAAGTAACGGAACACGTCGGCGATGGCCGGGATCTCGTCGTTGAGTGCGGCAGCGTAAGGCTTGCCGCAGTTGTCCGATTCCAGCCTGGCCAGCGCCTCGCCGTGCTGTTCGATGACGTCGGCAATGGCCAGCAGCGCGGTGGAGCGCTCTTTCGGCGTGGTCTGCGACCAGCCGTCGAACGCCTTGTCGGCGGCGCGCACAGCACTGTCGACCTGGGCCTCGGTGGCTTCGTTGATCTGTGCCAGGGCAGTGCCCTTGGCCGGGTCGAGCACGGTCCAGGCCGGCCCTTCGCCAGCGACAAGCTGGCCGTTGATCAGCATTCGGGTTTGCATCGGGGACTCCTCCAGGGTCATTTGCCGCTGCCCGCGACGCTTTCACCGCCACGGGTCAGGTAATAGGCGCCGAGGATCGGCAGCATGGTCACCAGCATCACCAGCATGGCGACCACGTTGGTCACCGGCACGTCGCGCGGGCGGCTGAGTTGGTTGAGCAGCCAGATCGGCAATGTGCGCTCGTTGCCGGCGGTGAAGGTGGTGACGATGATTTCGTCGAACGACAGGGCGAAGGCCAGCATGCCGCCGGCCAGCAATGCCGAGCCCAGATTGGGCAGGATGATGTAGCGGAAGGTCTGCCAGCCGTCGGCGCCGAGGTCCATCGAGGCTTCGATCAGGCTCTGCGAAGTACGGCGCAGGCGGGCGATGACGTTGTTGTATACGATCACCACGCAGAACGTGGCGTGGCCGACGACGATGGTGAACAGCCCAGGTTCTATGCCTAGGCGCTTGAACGCCGAGAGCAGGGCGATACCGGTGATGATGCCGGGCAGGGCGATCGGCAGGATCAGCATCAGCGAGATGCTTTCCTTGCCGAAAAAGCTGCGTCGGTACAGCGCCGCCGAAGCCAGGGTGCCAAGCACCAGGGCGATCAGCGTGGCCAGGCAGGCCACCTGCAATGACAGCTTGATCGCTTCGAGCACGTCGGGGCGGGCGAGGGCCACGGCGAACCACTTCAGCGTGAAGCCCTTGGGCGGGAAGCTGAATGCCGCGTCTTCGGTGTTGAAGGCATAGAGCAGGATGATCAGGATCGGGAAGTGCAGGAACACCAGCCCGCCCCAGGCCGCCAGGCGCAGGCCCATCGAGGCTTTTTCAGAGTGCATCGAAGGCCCCCAGGCGTTTGACGATGGACAGGTACGCCGCGATCAGCACGATCGGCACCAGGGTAAAGGCCGCCGCCATGGGCATGTTGCCGATCGCCCCTTGCTGGGCATACACCATGCTGCCGATGAAATAACCGGGCGGGCCGATCAGTTGCGGCACGATGAAGTCGCCCAGGGTCAGCGAGAACGTGAAGATCGAACCGGCGGCGATGCCCGGCACCGACAGCGGCAGGATCACCTGCATGAACGTCTGCCTAGGTTTGGCGCCGAGGTCGGCCGAGGCTTGCAGCAGGGAAGGCGGCAGGCGCTCCAGCGCGGCCTGGATCGGCAAGATCATGAACGGCAGCCAGATGTAGACGAACACCAGAAAGCGCCCCAGGTGCGAGGTCGACAGGGTGCTGCCGCCCACGCCGGGGATGTCCAGCACCAGCTGCAACAGCGGCTGCAGGTGCAACTGCTGGATGAACCACTGGGCCACGCCGCCCTTGGCCAGCAGCAGGGTCCAGGCGTAGGTCTTGACGATGTAGCTGGCCCACATCGGCATCATCACCGCGATGTAGAAGAACGCCTTGGTGCGGCCGGTGGTGTAGCGCGCCATGTAGTAGGCGATGGGAAAGGCCAGCACGGCACTGGCCAGCGACACCGCCACGGCCATGCTCAGGGTGCGCAGGATGATGTCGAAGTTGGCCGGGTTGAACAGCGCGGCGAAGTTGGCCAGGGTCAGGTCCGGCGTCACCGCCATGGTGAAGTCGTCGAAGGTGTAGAAACCTTGCCACAACAGGTTCAGCAACGAGCCCAGGTAGATCGCGCCGAACCACAGCAACGGCGGGATCAGCAGCATCAGCAGGTACAGGTTGGGGCGCCGGTACAGCAGGTCGCTCAGGCGCCGTAGCGGCGTGAAACCCGTTGCTTTGTCAGCGGCCAGGCTCATGGCTGGGTTTCCCGCAACGCGGTCATCGCCTCGCGCGGCCAGCTGGCCTGCACGCGCTGGCCGGCCTGCCAGTGGTGCGCCTGTGCCTGCCAGCGGTCGTTGGCCTGGCTTACGGCGAGCATTTGGCCGCCGTCCAGCTTCACCTCGAAACGGGTGGCGCTGCCCTGGTACTGGATGTCGTGCAGCACCCCGCCGACCTGCACGTCACCGCTGGCCGGCTGGCCATCGAGGCGGATGTGCTCGGGGCGGATGGAGAAGGGCGATGCGCTGCCATTGAGCTGTTGCGCCAGTTCACCGCGCAGCACGTTGGAGGTGCCGACGAACTCGGCGACGAAGGTGGTCGCCGGCTGCATGTACAGGTTGCGGGGCGTGTCGACCTGTTCGATGCGCCCGCGGTTGAACACGGCCACCCGGTCGGACATCGACAATGCCTCGGTCTGGTCGTGGGTGACGAAGATGAAGGTGATGCCCAGCTGGCGCTGCAGCTTTTTCAGCTCGCCCTGCATCTGCTCGCGTAACTTGAGGTCGAGGGCACCGAGCGGTTCATCGAGCAGCAGCACCCGCGGCCGGTTGACCAGGGCGCGGGCCAGGGCGACGCGCTGGCGCTGGCCACCGGACAGCTGCGCCGGCTTGCGTGCGCCGTAGCCGTCCAGGGCGACCATGGCCAGCGCCTCGTCGGCGCGGGCATGGCGTTCGGCCTTGGCCACGCCTTTGACTTTCAGGCCATAAGCGACGTTGTCGCGCACGTTCATGTGGGGGAACAGTGCGTAGTCCTGGAACACGGTGTTGACATCGCGCTGGTACGGCGGCAGCCCGGCGGCTTCGCTGCCGTGGATGCGGATCGAGCCGCTGCTGGGTTGCTCGAAGCCGGCGATCAGGCGCAGGCAGGTGGTCTTGCCCGAACCCGAAGGGCCGAGCATGGAGAAGAACTCGCCGTCCTCGATGTCGATGCTGACCTGGTCGACGGCCTTGACCTCGCCGAAGGTGCGGGAAACCTGGGTGAACTGTACGGCTAGGGGCATGCTGGGGCTCCACTTGGGTTATTGCTGATCGCGGGGCAAGCCCGCTCCCACGGAATCACCGTGGGAGCGGGCTTGCCCCGCGATGGCCCTTACCGCCCGCCCATGATCGCGATGTAGTCCTGGGTCCAGCGGCTATAGGGCACGAACTTGCCGCCCTCGGCCTGCGGGGTTTTCCAGAAGGCGATCTTGTCGAAATTGTCGAAGCCATTGGTCTTGCAGCCCTCGGCCCCCAGCAATTCGCTGCCGGTACAGGCCGCCGGCACCGCCGGCAACGAGCCGAACCAGGCCGCCACGTCGCCCTGCACCTTGGGCTGCAGCGACCAGTCCATCCATTTGTAGGCGCAATTGGGGTGCTTGGCCTCGCTGTGCAGCATGGTGGTGTCGGCCCAGCCGGTGGCGCCTTCCTTCGGCACCACCGAGGCCACCGGCTGCTTGTCGGCCTGCAGCCCGTTGACCATGTAGCCCCACGAACTGGTGGCGGCCACGCCCTCGTTCTTCACGTCGCTCATCTGCACGGTCGCGTCGTGCCAGTAGCGGTGGATCAGCGGCTGCTGCTGGCGCAACAGGTCGAGTACCGCCTTGTACTGCGCCTCGGTGAGTTCGTAAGGGTTCTGGATACCCAGCTCAGGCTTGGCGGACTTGAGATAGAGCGCCGCGTCGGCGATGTAGATCGGCCCGTCGTAAGCCTGCACGCGGCCCTTGTTGGGTTTGCCGTCGGGCAGGTTCTGCGGTTCGAACACCACGCTCCAGCTGGTGGGTGGTTGCTTGAACACGTTGGTGTTGTACAGCAGCACGTTCGGGCCCCACTGGTAGGGCGTGCCATACACCTGGTCCTTGACCACGTACCAGGCGCCGTTGTGCAGGCGCGGGTCGAGGTTCTTCCAGTTGGGGATCAGCGCGGTGTTGATCGGCTGCACCCGCTTGCCGGCGATCAGCCGCAGCGAGGCATCGCCCGAGGCGGTCACCAGGTCATAGCCGCCCTTGGTCATCAGGCTGACCATCTCATCGGAGGTGGCGGCGGTCTTCACGCTGACCTTGCAGCCGGTTTCCTTCTCGAAGCCGGTGACCCAGTCGTAGGCCTTGTCGCTTTCACCGCGTTCGATGTAGCCGGGCCAGGCGATGATGTCCAGTTGCCCCTCGCCGGCACCGAGCTTCTGCGGCAGCCCGGCGGCCTGGGCGCCGGCACTGGCGAGCAGGGCGCCGAGCAAAACGGTCTTGTGCACTGACATGATGTTCCCTCTTGTTGGCAATTGTGGTCGGGGCAGACGTCAAGCAAAGCGGCGGTCAGGTGGCTGACTGCTTATGATTTTTAGCGACTGAGTCGAGTCTAGATCGCTTTTATCAATCGCTGATGCAACATCCGGAAGCATTTGCACAGGTGGAGAAACCCTTGCGCCGTCCTACTCTGGTGGCCACTTTTTCGTACACGTGGAGGCACGCCAGATGAATACCCGAGGTCTGCTCGACCAACTGCTCAAGTCCGGCCAGGAGCTGCTCAACAGCCAGGCCAGCAAAGGCTCGGGGCACAAACCTGCAGGCAACGGCGGGCTGGGCAGCCTGCTTTCCGGTGCCGGCGGTGGTGCCCTGGCGGCCGGCGCCATGGGTTTGCTGCTGGGTAACAAGAAGGCCCGCAAATATGGCGGCAAGGCGCTCACCTACGGTGGCCTGGCCGCGCTCGGGGTGCTGGCCTACAAGGCCTATGGCAACTGGCAGGCGCGCCAGGGTGCAGGCGACCAGCCGCCACAGACGCTGGACCGCCTGCCCCCGGCCCAGGCCGAGCAGCACAGCCAGGCGGTGTTGCGGGCACTGGTGGCGGCGGCCAAGTCCGATGGCCATATCGACGAACGCGAGCGGGCCTTGATCGAAGGCGAATTCACCCGCCTGGACAGCGACCGCGAGCTGCAGCACTGGCTGCATGCCGAGCTGAACAAGCCGCTGGACCCTGCCGAGGTGGCCCGCGCCGCGCAAACCCCGGAAATGGCCGCCGAGATGTACCTGGCCAGCGTGATGATGGTCGACCAGGAGAACTTCATGGAGCGCGCCTACCTCGACGAACTGGCGCGCCAGCTGCGCCTGGACCCGGCGTTGCGCCAGGAGTTGGAGAGCCAGGTCAGGCTTGCCGCAGGCCAGTGAACGAGCAAATGGCCACATCAATAGGCAAGGAGGCCTGAATACAGCAGCATTCAGCCGCAAATGCGTAAGACGCCTGGGCTATACTTCGGCGATTTTTCCCGCTCGTATCGAATTCCTGAGGGCTGAATGTTGAAGAACTGGACCTTGCGCCAACGGATCCTGGCAAGTTTCGCCGTGATCATCGCCATCATGCTGCTGATGATCGTGGCCGCCTACTCGCGGCTGGTGGCGATCGAATCCAGTGAGGAAGCGGTGGGGTCCGACAGCATTCCCGGCGTCTATTACAGCTCGATGATTCGCAGTGCCTGGGTCGACAGCTACGTCACCAGCCAGCAGTTGGTGGGGCTGTCGAACCACCGCGAAATCACCTCGGCCGACATGGAGCTGTTCAAGAGCTTCGATGACCGCCTCAAGCAGCACATGGCCAGCTACCAGGCCACCATTCGCGACCCCGCCGACCAGACCGCCTTCGACGACTTCACCCGCCTCGAGGAAGGCTACGTGAAGATCGTCGACCAGGTGCTGGAGACCTACCGGCAAAAGAACTACGTCGAAGCCCAGCGCCTGATCGCCGAAGTGCTCACCCCGGCCTGGGTGGATGGGCGCAAGCACCTGAACGGGGTGATCGAGCGCAACCGCGAATCGGCCGATGCCGCCACCAACGACATTGTCAGCGCGGTGAACACCGCCAAGGGCAGCATGATCGTCTCGCTGCTGCTGGCGATCGTCGCCGCCGGTATCTGCGGCCTGCTGCTGATGCGCGCGATCAGCGCGCCCATGCAACGCATCGTGCATGCCCTCGACCGCCTGCGTTCGGGCGACCTGAGCATGCGCCTGAGCCTGGACCGCAAGGACGAATTCGGCGCCATCGAAGGCGGCTTCAACGAGATGGCCGAATCGCTGGCCGGCCTGGTGTCGCAGGCCCAGCGCTCGTCGGTGCAGGTGACCACCTCGGTCACCGAAATTGCCGCCACTTCCAAGCAGCAGCAGGCGACCGCCACCGAAACCGCCGCCACCACCACCGAGATCGGCGCCACCTCGCGCGAGATCGCCGCCACCTCCCGTGACCTGGTGCGCACCATGACCGAAGTCACTTCGTCGGCCGACCAGGCCTCGAGCCTGGCCGGTGCCGGCCAGCAGGGCCTGGCGCGCATGGAAGAGACCATGCACCAGGTGATGGGCGCCGCCGACCTGGTCAACGCCAAGCTGGCGATCCTCAACGAGAAAGCCAGCAACATCACCCAGATGGTGGTGACCATCGTCAAGGTCGCCGACCAGACCAACCTGCTGTCGCTCAATGCCGCCATCGAAGCGGAAAAGGCCGGCGAGTACGGCCGCGGCTTCGCCGTGGTGGCCACCGAAGTGCGCCGCCTGGCCGACCAGACTGCCGTGGCCACCTACGACATCGAACAGATGGTGCGCGAGATCCAGTCGGCGGTGTCGGCCGGGGTGATGGGCATGGACAAGTTCTCCGAAGAGGTGCGCCGCGGCATGTTCGAGGTGCAGCAGGTGGGCGAACAGCTCAGCCAGATCATCAACCAGGTGCAGGCCCTGGCGCCGCGTGTGCTGATGGTCAACGAAGGCATGCAGGCCCAGGCCACCGGCGCCGAACAGATCAACCAGGCCTTGGCCCAGCTCAGCGACGCCAGCACCCAGACCGTGGAATCGCTGCGCCAGGCCAGCTTCGCCATCGACGAGCTGAGCCAGGTGGCCGCCGGGCTGCGTGGCGGTGTGTCGCGTTTCAAAGTCTGACGCCGATGACCGACCTGTCCCCCCGTGAGGACCGCGCGGCCACCGCCAAGGGCGCGCTGTACCTGCAGTTCCGCATCGCCGCGCAGCGCTTCGCCCTGGACGTGCGCGAAGTGATCGAAGTACTGCCGCGTCGCCCGCTCAAGCCCATCGCCCAGGCCCCGGCCTGGGTGGTCGGCGTGCTCGCCCACCGTGGCGCGCTGGTGCCGGTGATCGATGTGTCGGCGTTGAGCTTCGGCGCTCCGGCCGTTTCGCGCGGCAGCACCCGCCTGGTGCTGGTGCACTACCGCGGCGACCCGCAGCGCCCCGAGTTGCAACTGGGGCTGATCCTGGAGCAGGCCACCGAGACCCTGCGTTGCCGGCCCGACGAGTTCCAGCCCTATGGCCTGGACAACGCCGAGGCCCCTTACCTGGGGCCGGTGCGTCAGGACGCGCAAGGACTGGTGCAGCGTATCCGCGTCGACGACCTGCTGCCGGCCACGGTTCGCCAGCTGTTGTACCCCAGTGAAGCCGGGCAGGTGCCGACATGACCGGGCAACGGTTCTTCCGCTTCCTGCAGGAACGCATCGGCCTGGACGTGGAGTCGGTCGGGGCGCCGATGATCGAGCGGGCCTTGCGCCAGCGCTGCGTTGCCCTGCAGGCCACCGACCTGGACGACTACTGGCTGCGCCTGCAACAGTCCACGGCCGAGCAGCAGGCCCTGATCGAGGCGGTCATCGTCCCCGAAACCTGGTTCTTCCGTTACCCCGAGTCCTTTACCGCGCTGGTGGACCTGGCCCACAAGCGCGTGGCCGAACTGGCCGGTGCCCGGCCGCTGCGCATCCTCAGCTTGCCGTGCTCGACCGGTGAAGAGCCCTATTCCATCGCGATGGCACTGCTCGATGGCGGGGTCGCGGCGCAAGCCTTCGGTGTCGATGGCATCGACATCAGCCCCAATTCGGTGGCCAAGGCCGAGCAGGCGTTGTACGGGCGCAACTCGTTCCGTGGCAGCGAACTGGCCTTTCGCGAGCGGCATTTCAGCGAAACCGCCGAGGCCCACCAGCTCGACGAGCGGGTGCGCCGGCAGGTCAGCCTGAAAGTCGGCAACGTGCTGGACCCGGCGCTCAAGGCCCGTGACGGCCAGTACGACTTCGTGTTCTGCCGCAACCTGTTGATCTATTTCGATGTGCCTACCCAGCAACGGGTGTTCGAGGTGCTCAAGCAACTCACCCACGCCCAGGGCGTGCTGTTCATCGGCCCGGCCGAGGGCAGCCTGTTGGCGCGCCTGGGCATGCGGCCTCTGGGTATCGCCCAGTCGTTCGCCTATGTGCGCCAGGCTGACCCCGCACCGGCCCCACCGACCAAACCGTTGCCGGCCATGCGCCCGTTGGCGCCGCCATTGCCCAAGGTGGTCGCGCTGCCCCAGCGCCCGGCAAGGCCGTTGATGGCCCCCCCAGTGGCTGCCGAGCCGCGTGAAAACGAAGCGCAGCTGTTGGCGGCCATTGCCCGGCACGCCAACGCCGGCGACAGCCAGCAGGCCCGGGGGGACTGCGAGCGTTACCTGCGCCTGTTCGAACCTAAGGCGCAGGTCTACTACTGGCTGGGGCTGCTCAGCGATACCGAGGGCGATGCCACGCAGGCCATCACCCATTACCGCAAGGCGTTGTACCTGCAGCCTCAGCACCCGGAAGCGCTGATGCACCTGGCTGCCCTGCTGGCCTCGCAAGGCGACGAGGCGGGCGCCCGGCGCCTGCAGGAGCGCGCGGCCCGGGCCGGCCGGGAGGCTGAACGATGAGCGCTGGATACGACATGCAACTGATCGCCCATGACGATGGCCAGGCCATCGACGATTGTTGGAACCGCATCGGCGTGCACGGCGACAAGCAGTGCCCGCTGCTGCAGCGGCACATCCACTGCCGCAATTGCGAGGTGCATGCGGCGGCGGCCACGCGCTTGCTGGATCGCTACGCGCAGGTGCTCGACGAACAGGACGAAACACTGCCGCTGGCCGAGGGCGCAGTCGGTCGCTCCATGCTGCTGTTCCGGCTGGGTGAGGAATGGCTGGCGCTGGCCACGGCCTGCCTCGCCGAGATCGCCCCGCTGCAGCCGGTGCATTCGTTGCCGCACCAGCGCTCGCGGGTACTGCAAGGGGTGGCCAACGTGCGCGGTGCGCTGGTGCCGTGCCTGTCGCTGGCAGACCTGCTGAACGTGCCGGGCGAGGCCAGCATCGAGCGCAGCGGGCGGGTCATGCCGCGCATGCTGATCCTGGCTGCCGAAGGGGGGCCGGTGGTGGTGCCGGTGGCAGAAATCGATGGCATCCACCGGCTGGACCCTGAGCACTTGCAGGAGGGCCGCGACAATGCCCACTTCACCGCTGCGGTGCTGCAGTGGCGGGGCCGCAGCGTGCGGGTCCTGGATGAACAACACCTTCTGCAAGCCGTGAAGCGGAGCCTGTCATGACCCCGGAGCAAATGCGCGACGCTTCCTTGCTGGAGCTGTTCAGCCTGGAGGCAGAAGCCCAGACCCAGGTGCTCAGTGCCGGCCTGATGGCACTGGAGCGCAACCCCGCCCAGCCTGACCAGCTCGAGGCCTGCATGCGTGCGGCCCATTCGCTCAAGGGCGCGGCACGGATCGTCGGCATCGACGCCGGCGTCAGCGTCGCCCATGTGATGGAAGACTGCCTGGTGGCTGCGCAGGAGGGCCGCCTGCTGTTGCGCCCGGAGCATATCGACGCGCTGCTGCAAGGGACCGACCTGCTGATGCGCATCGCCACGCCGGGCGACCCGGCAGGCGAAGGTTTGGTGCCGGTGTTCCTCACCCAGATGGCCGGGCTGCTGGATTCGCCGCCGTCGGCCACCCAGGTGGCGCCGCCGTTGCCGACTGCAACGCCGCCAGCCATGGTCGCGCCGCCGCCGACCATGGAGCCTGAACCTGAACCGGTCGCCGAACCCGAAGCCGAGCCGGTCGTGCGGCCGAGGTCCGGCAAGCGCGGTGGCGAGGGTAGCGAGCGAGTGCTGCGGGTTACTGCCGACCGGCTTAACAGCCTGCTCGACCTGTCGAGCAAATCGTTGGTCGAAACCCAGCGCCTGAAGCCTTATCTGGCGACCTTGCAGCGCCTCAAACGCATGCACGGCCAGGGCATGCGCGCCCTGGACGGGCTCAAGGCGCAGCTCGAAGACAGCGGCCAGGGCCCGGAAGTACTCGATGCCCTGGCCCAGACCCAGCAACTGCTGGCCGAAACCCAGCAGATCCTGCTGCAGCAGGCTGCCGACCTCGACGAATTCGGCTGGCAGGCCAGCCAGCGTGCCCAGTTGCTGTATGACACCGCACTGGCCTGTCGCATGCGCCCGTTCGCCGATGTGCTGACCGGTCAGAGCCGCATGGTGCGCGACCTGGGGCGCTCCCTGGGTAAACCGGTGCGGCTGCTGGTCGAAGGCGAGAAGACCCAGGTCGATCGCGACGTGCTGGAAAAGCTCGAAGCGCCGCTGACCCACCTGCTGCGCAATGCCGTCGACCATGGCATCGAGCTGCCCGAAAGGCGCCTGCTGGCCGGCAAGCCCGGCGAAGGCACGGTACGCCTGCGCGCCTCGCACCAGGCCGGGCTGCTGATTCTGGAACTGGCCGACGATGGCGCCGGCATCGACCTTGAGCGCTTGCGCCGCAGCATCGTCGAACGCGCGCTGTCGCCGGCCGAAACCGTGGCGCAGATGAGCGAGGCCGAGCTACTCACCTTCCTCTTCCTGCCCGGCTTCAGCCTGCGCGATACGGTCACCGAAGTGTCCGGGCGCGGGGTTGGCCTGGATGCGGTGCAGCACATGGTCCGCGAACTGCGCGGCTCGATCGAGCTGACCCAGGTGGCCGGGCAGGGTTGCTGCTTCCACCTGGAGGTGCCGCTGACCCTGTCGGTGGTGCGTAGCCTGGTGGTGGAAGTGGGCGGCGAGGCCTATGCCTTCCCGCTGGCGCATATCGAGCGCACCCTCGATGTGCCGGCCGAAAGCATCGTGCAGATCGAAGGGCGCCAGCATTTCTGGCACGAGGACCGGCATATCGGCCTGGTCGCCGCCAGCCAGTTGCTCAACCGGCCAGCGACCCAGGACGCGGGCCAGAACCTGCGGGTGGTGGTGATTCGCGAGCGCGACCAGCTTTACGGCGTGGCCGTCGAGCGCCTGATCGGCGAGCGGGTGCTGGTGGTGATGCCGCTCGACCCGCGCCTGGGCAAGGTCCAGGACATTTCGTCCGGCGCCTTGCTCGACGATGGCTCGGTGGTGCTGATCATCGATGTCGAGGACCTGCTGCGCTCGGTGGACAAGCTGCTCAGCACCGGTCGCCTGGAGCGCATCGAACGTGGCGGCCAGCACGGCCGGGGCATTGCGCGCCGGCGCGTGCTGGTGGTCGATGACTCGCTCACCGTGCGCGAACTGCAACGTAAGCTGCTGGGCAACCGCGGCTACGAAGTGGCCGTGGCGGTGGATGGCATGGATGGCTGGAACGCCCTGCGCAGCGATGACTTCGACTTGCTGATCACCGATATCGACATGCCGCGCATGGACGGTATAGAACTGGTCACCCTGGTGCGTCGCGACCAGCGCCTGCAATCGCTGCCGGTCATGGTGGTGTCGTACAAGGACCGGGAAGAAGACCGGCGCCGTGGACTTGATGCCGGCGCCGACTATTATCTGGCCAAGGCCAGCTTCCATGACGATGCGTTGCTGGACGCCGTAGAGGAGCTGATCGGAGGTGCCCAGGGATGAAGATCGCCATCGTCAATGACATGCCCATGGCTGTGGAGGCCCTGCGCCGAGCGCTGGCCTTCGAGCCGGCGCATGAGGTGGTGTGGGTCGCCGGCAATGGCGCCGAGGCGGTGCAACGCTGTACCGAACAGCTCCCGGACCTGATCCTGATGGACCTGATCATGCCGGTGATGGACGGTGTCGAGGCGACCCGGCGGATCATGGCCGAGACCCCCTGCGCCATCGTCATCGTCACCGTCGACCGCAAGCAGAACGTGCACCGGGTATTCGAGGCCATGGGCCATGGGGCCCTGGACGTGGTCGACACGCCGGCACTGGGCGCGGGCGATGCCCGCGAGGCGGCGGCGCCGCTGTTGCGCAAGATCCTCAATATCGGCTGGCTGATCGGCCAGCAGCGGCCCAGCGCCCCACAGCCGGTGCGTACGCCCTTGCGTGAGGCATCCCAGCGCCGCGGCCTGGTGGCCATCGGCTCGTCGGCTGGCGGGCCGGCGGCACTGGAGGTGTTGCTCAAGGGGCTGCCCAAGGCTTTTGGGGCGGCCATCGTGCTGGTCCAGCACGTCGACCAGGTATTCGCCGGCGGCATGGCCGAATGGCTCAGCACGGCGAGCGGCCACTCGGTACGCCTGGCCCGCGAAGGCGAGCCACCGCAGCCGGGGCAGGTCCTGCTGGCCGGCACCAACCACCACATCCGCCTGCTGCACAACGGTCAGTTGGCCTACACTGCCGAGCCGGTCAATGAAATCTACCGGCCTTCGATCGACGTGTTCTTCGAAAGCGTGGCGCGCTACTGGTCGGGCGACGCGGTGGGCGTACTGCTCACCGGCATGGGCCGCGATGGTGCCCAGGGCCTGAAGCTGATGCGTCAGCAGGGTTTTCTGACCATTGCCCAGGACCAGCAGAGCAGTGCGGTATACGGCATGCCCAAGGCCGCTGCGGCCATCGACGCCGCAGTGGAAATCCGCCCGCTGGAACGCATCGCCGGGCGACTGACGGAACTCTTTTCGAAATGACGACAAGTATTGAGGCACGCCGCCTGGCCGGCCGTGACCGGGTGACCCGCAATGACTGATCTACCGATCGAAGGTTTCACGACCATCAACGAAGGCGCGGCGATGGTCCTGCTGGTGGACGATCAGGCAATGATCGGCGAAGCGGTGCGCCGTGGCCTGGCCTATGAAGAGAACATCGACTTCCATTTCTGCGCCGACCCGCATCAGGCGGTGGCCCAGGCCATGCGGATCAAGCCCACGGTGATCCTCCAGGACCTGATCATGCCGGGCCTCGATGGCCTGACCCTGGTGCGTGAGTACCGCAACAACCCGGCCACCCAGGACATCCCGATCATCGTCCTGTCGACCAAGGAAGATCCGCTGGTCAAGAGCGCGGCTTTCGCCGCCGGGGCCAACGACTACCTGGTGAAACTGCCCGACACCATCGAGCTGGTGGCACGCATCCGTTACCACTCGCGCTCGTACCTGACCTTGCTACAGCGCGACGAGGCCTACCGCGCCCTGCGCGTGAGCCAGCAGCAGTTGCTGGACACCAACCTGATGCTGCAGCGGCTGATGAACTCCGACGGCCTGACCGGGCTGTCCAACCGCCGCCACTTCGACGAATACCTGGAGCTGGAGTGGCGGCGGGCCATTCGCGAGCAGCAGCAACTGTCGCTGCTGATGATCGATGTCGACTACTTCAAGGCATTCAACGACAGTTTCGGCCACCTGGCCGGTGATGAGGCCTTGCGTCAGGTGGCCGAGGCCATTCGTGGTTGCTGCTCGAGGCCCAGTGATTTGCCGGCGCGCTACGGTGGCGAGGAGTTTGCCCTGGTGCTGCCCAACACTTCGCCGGGCGGCGCGCGGCTGATTGCCGAAAAGTTGCGTCAGACCATCATGGGTTTGAACATTGACCATACTGTGCCCGAGCACGGTTCGCACTTGACCGTAAGCATCGGCCTGGCCACCCAGACGCCGGCCGTCGGCAGCCATTGCCGGCAGTTGATCTCGGCGGCGGACAAGGGGCTATACCAGGCCAAGAACAATGGCCGTAACCAGGTAGGTATTGCCTGATCGCGACACCCTCACGCTGACGCCATCCCCTGTAGGCGCGGCCTTGTGCCGCGAAAGGAGCGCGTAGCGGTCCCGGCGGTAGCGGCTTTGACACTGAGATCCCGGGGCCGCCTTGCGGCCCATCGCGGCACAAGGCCGCTCCTACAAGGGCCGTGCATGGCTGATTGCGACGCCTGCCCGGCGGGTCTGCCGTCATGGCGCGGACTCGGTTATACTCGCGGGCTTTTCACCGAATTCGCACGAGAGCTGCCCGCCCATGGAAATCCAACCGATCCTGAACACCATCAAGGACCTCACCGAGCGTTCCCAGTCTATTCGGGGGTATCTTTGACTACGATCACAAGCATGATCGTCTGGTCGAAGTAAACCGCGAGCTGGAAGACGCCGCCGTCTGGAACAAGCCCGAGTACGCTCAGGCCCTGGGCCGCGAGCGTGCCATGCTGGCGCAGGTGGTCGAGACCCTGGACAAACTGTCCAACGGCCTGGGCGACTGCAAGGACCTGCTCGACATGGCCGTCGAGGAAGCTGACGAAGGCGCCGTGAGCGATGTCGTGACCGAGCTGCAAGGGCTTGAGGAATCCCTCGCCCAGCTCGAGTTCCGTCGCATGTTCAGCGGCGAGATGGACCCGAACAACGCCTACCTGGACATCCAGGCCGGCTCCGGCGGCACCGAGGCGCAGGACTGGGCCAACATCCTGCTGCGCATGTACCTGCGCTGGGCCGACAAGCGCGGTTTCGACGCCACCATCATCGAACTGTCCGAAGGTGAAGTCGCCGGCATCAAGGGCGCCACCGTGCACATCAAGGGCGAGTACGCCTTCGGCTGGCTGCGCACCGAGATCGGCGTGCACCGCCTGGTGCGCAAGAGCCCGTTCGACTCCGGCGCCCGCCGTCACACCTCGTTCTCGGCGGTATTCGTCTCGCCCGAGATCGACGACAAGGTCGAGATCGAGATCAACCCGTCCGACCTGCGTATCGACACCTACCGCTCCTCCGGCGCCGGTGGCCAGCACGTCAACACCACCGACTCGGCGGTGCGTATCACCCACGTGCCGACCAACACCGTGGTGGCCTGCCAGAACGAACGTTCCCAGCACGCCAACAAGGACACCGCCATGAAAATGCTGCGGGCCAAGTTGTACGAGCTGGAAATGCAGAAGCGCAACGCCGCCTCGCAAGCCCTGGAAGACAGCAAGTCGGACATCGGCTGGGGGCACCAGATCCGCTCCTATGTACTCGATGACTCGCGTATCAAGGACCTGCGTACCGGCGTCGAGCGCAGCGACTGCAACAAAGTCCTCGACGGCGATATCGACCAGTACCTCGAAGCGAGCCTCAAGCAGGGGCTGTAAGCATCTACGCCGTGGCAGGCCCGTGGGAGCGGGCTTGCCCCGCGATCCCTCACCCGCGAGGGCAACGAACACCTGATGGAAAGAATGACGACATGAGCGACCTCAAGACCGAATCGCAAGACCTGCAACAGGAAGAAAACGCCCTGATCGCGCTGCGCAAGGAAAAGCTTGCCGCCGAGCGCGCCAAGGGCAACGCCTTCCCCAACGACTTCCGTCGCGACAGCTACTGCAACGACCTGCAGAAACAGTACGCGGACAAGACCAAGGAAGAGCTGGAAGCAGCCGCGATCCCGGTCAAGGTGGCTGGCCGCATCATGCTCAACCGTGGCTCGTTCATGGTGATCCAGGACATGACCGGTCGCATCCAGGTCTACGTCAACCGCAAGACCCTGTCCGAAGACACCCTGGCCGCGGTCAAGACCTGGGACCTGGGCGACATCATCAGCGCCGAAGGCACCCTGGCCCGTTCCGGCAAGGGCGACCTGTACGTCGAAATGACCAACGTGCGCCTGCTGACCAAGTCGCTGCGCCCGCTGCCGGACAAGCACCACGGCCTGACCGACACCGAGCAGCGCTACCGCCAGCGCTACGTCGACCTGATGGTCAACGAGGAAACCCGCCACACCTTCCGTGTGCGCTCGCAGGTGATCTCGCACATCCGCAAATTCCTGATCGAGCGTGACTTCCTCGAAGTCGAAACGCCGATGCTGCAGACCATCCCCGGCGGCGCCGCGGCCAAGCCGTTCGAAACCCACCACAACGCGCTGGACATGGCCATGTTCCTGCGTATCGCCCCGGAGCTGTACCTCAAGCGCCTGGTGGTCGGTGGCTTCGAAAAGGTGTTCGAGATCAACCGCAACTTCCGTAACGAAGGCGTTTCGACTCGTCACAACCCTGAATTCACCATGCTCGAGTTCTACCAGGCCTACGCTGACTATCGCGACAACATGGACCTCACCGAGGAACTGTTCCGTGAGCTGGCGCAGCTGGTACTGGGTTCCACCGACGTGCCGTACGGCGACAAGGTGTTCCACTTCGGCGAGCCGTTCGTGCGCCTGTCGGTGTTCGACTCGATCCTCAAGTACAACCCAGAGCTGACCGCTGCCGATCTGCAGGATGTCGACAAGGCCCGCGCCATCGCCAAGAAAGCCGGTGCCAAGGTGCTCGGCCACGAAGGCCTGGGCAAGCTGCAGGTGATGATTTTCGAAGAGCTGGTGGAGCACAAGCTGGAGCAGCCGCACTTCATTACCGAGTACCCGTTCGAAGTGTCGCCGCTGGCCCGTCGCAACGACGACAACCCGGCTGTTACCGACCGCTTCGAGCTGTTCATCGGTGGCCGCGAAATCGCCAACGCCTACTCCGAGCTCAACGACGCCGAAGACCAAGCCGAGCGCTTCCTGGCCCAGGTGGCCGAGAAAGACGCCGGTGACGACGAAGCCATGCACTACGACGCCGACTTCGTTCGCGCCCTGGAGTACGGCATGCCGCCGACCGCCGGTGAAGGCATCGGTATCGACCGCCTGGTCATGCTGCTGACCAACTCGCCGTCGATCCGCGACGTGATCCTGTTCCCGCACATGCGTCCGCAGGCCTGAGTGTCCTGAACAAGCCGCCTTTCGAGGCGGCTTTTTCTTGCCTGTACACTTGTACTGGCTGTACCGGCGTCTTCGCGGCTAAAGCCGCTCCTACAGGGACCGTGCAGTACTTGTGGGAGCGGCTAAAGCCGCTCCTACAGGGACCGTGCAGTACTTGTGGGAGCGGCTTTAGCCGCGAAGAGGCCGGCACTGAACAACCATTTTCATGAGGTATCACCGTGACACCTGCCATGCCTCACCAGGGCGCCGCCGGCATCGCCACCGCCGTCGCCGAAAGCGTGCAATACCAGGGTCGCAAGACCGCCCGCCAGGGCAGCGAGCAGCGCCGCCAGCAGATCCTTGACGCCGCCATGCGCATCGTCGTGCGCGACGGCGTGCGTGGTGTGCGCCACCGTGCCGTGGCCGCCGAGGCCGGCGTGCCGCTGTCGGCCACCACTTACTACTTCAAGGACATCCAGGACCTGCTGGCCGATACCTTCGCCCAGTACGTCGAACGCAGCGCTGCGTATATGGCCAAGCTCTGGGCCAACACCGAGGGCGTGCTGCGCCAGTTGCTCGCCCAGGGCGATGGCAGCCCGCAGGCGCGGGCGCGCCTGGCCGACGAGGTGGCGCGCATGACCGCCGACTACGTGACCCGCCAGCTGCACAACCGTCGCGACTTCCTCATGGCCGAGCAGGCCTTCCGCCAGGAAGCGCTGCTGTGCCCGCGCCTGGCCGAACTGGTGTGCGCCCATGAGCAGATCCTGCTGCACGGCGCGCGGCAGATGCTCCAGGTGGTCGGCTCGCGCCAGCCCGCGCAGGATGCGCAGATGTTGACGGCGATAATCGAGCAGATGGAATATCAGGGCCTGCTCAAGGACGCGAATGCGCAGGCCGATGAGCAGATGCTCGCTATCCTTGTCCGATACCTGCAGATGGTGCTGGCCTCGGCTTGAGCTGCGCACGAATTCTCAAGGAGAACCCGATGAAAGCCTGGCGTGTGGTGTTGTTGACGGTGTCATTCCTCTTGCTTGGCGGCTGTCTGGTGGCTTTCCATGAACCGCTGCCGAGCAATCAGGCCGCGCCCAAGGCCCTGCTCGGCAAGTGGAGCAGCAAGGACGCCTGGGGCGAGCCACTGAAACTTACCATCAGCCGCAGCGGCGGCGATGCCTACAAGGCGGTGGCGACCGCCAAGGGCAAGGCCCCTGAAGAGTACGTGTTCACGGTGTCGCGCCATGGCAACCGCTGGTACATGTCGGCCGGTGTGCCCAAGCGGCTGGGCGGCAACTTCCTGATTGGCGGTTTCGATATCGTCGAGGGCAAGGAGCTGGTGGTCTACAACCTCGATGTCGAGCAGGTGCAGCAGGCCGTCGACAAGAAGGAACTGAGTGGGCGAAGCATCGAAGTCCCCGAAGAGAATGGCGAGGGTGTGCTGATCGACAGCCCGTCGGCGCGCGTGCTGGCGTACCTGGACGACCCGGCCAACTCCGACCTGTTCGTCGAGGTGGCGCGCTTCCAGCGCTCCGGCAAATGACCGTGTCGGCCTCTTCGCGGCTAAAGCCGCTCCCACAGGCGTATTGCCAGGCCTCAGGGCTGTGATATCCCTGTAGGAGCGGCTTTAGCCGCGAAGAGGCCGGTTCAGGTGTCTTGTTCTTGAAAGGAGTCCCCGGTGGACGAGTACCAGCAGACCATACGTACGTTGTCCGACCGCATCGTGGCCGCGCAAACCCCTATTCGCGTGCTCGATGCGGTGAAATGGGATGACGGCATCCGCCAGGGCTTCCTCAAGGCCAAAGGCAAGGAGCCGCCGGCGGTGGACCGTGCCTATTACCAGAACCGGCCCTTGTCGTTCGATTCCAGCGCGGTGAAGGCCGAGTTCCAGAGCATCGAGCGTGACATCACCCGCCAGCTTGGCCAGTTCAACCCGGTCGGGCAGATCATGCGGCGCATGTGCAAGGAGTACCGCATGGTGGTACGCATGCTCGAAGCGCGCGGCACCGAGGACTTCGGGCTGATATCCCAGGAGCTGTACGGCGCGGCCTCCGACGCGTTCCATGCCGGTGACCCGACCCTCGCCGACCTGGGGCTGATGCTCTCGGATTACCTGAACAACATCGACGGCCGTGGCGACCTCAAGGACGAGCCGAAGAACCTCACGGCGAAGGAGGCGGTGGAGATCCTCCAGCGCCGCCTGAACAAGGTGTTCGGCGAGGCCGAGGAAACCATTCGCGTATTCGAGTCGGACGGCATCGTCGCCGACGCGGCGGCCGGCGCCGACTACATCAAGGTGCGCGCCGACGCCATGTTCAACAACCGCGACGTACGTGCCCTTGAGGTACACGAAGGCCTGGTGCATGTCGGCACCACCCTCAATGGCCTGAACCAGCCGATCTGTACCTTCCTGGCCAAGGGGCCGCCCTCGTCCACGGTGACCCAGGAGGGCCTGGCCATTCTGATGGAAGTGATCGCCTTTGCCTCCTACCCCAGCCGCCTGCGCAAGCTGACCAACCGCACCCGGGCCATTCACATGGTCGAGGAGGGCGCGGACTTCATGCAGGTCTACGAGTTCTTCCGTGGCCAGGGCTTCGAGATGGGCCAGAGCTACAGCAACGCCAGCCGAGTGTTCCGCGGCTCGGTACCCAATGGCCTGCCATTCACCAAGGACTTGTCCTACCTCAAGGGCTTCATCATGGTTTACAACTACATTCAGTTGGCCGTGAAGAAGGGCAAGCTGGAGCAGATCCCGTTGCTGTTCTGCGGCAAGACCACCCTGGAAGACATGCGCACGTTGCGCCAGCTGGTCGAAGAAGGCTTGGTGGAGCCACCCAAGTACCTCCCGGAGCAGTTCCGCGACCTCAACGCGCTGTCGGCCTGGATGTGCTTCTCCAACTTCCTCAACCACCTGAGCCTGGATCGCATTGAAGCCGACTACGCGAACATTCTCTGACGCCTGCCGTCACCTCGCCTTCGGCCTTGGGCTGTTGCTGTTGAGTGGCTGCAGCAGCCTGCTGTTCTACCCCGAGCCCGGTCAGCCGTTCACCCCCGAGCGGGCCAGGCTCGACTACCGCGATGTCACCCTGACCACCGCTGACGGCGTTCGCCTGCACGGCTGGTGGTTGCCGGCCAAGGCCGGTGTCGAGGTCAAGGGTACGGTGCTGCACCTGCATGGCAACGGCGGCAACCTGGCGGGCCACCTGGGTGGCAGCTACTGGCTGCCGAAGCAGGGATACCAGGTGCTGATGATCGACTACCGGGGCTATGGCCTGTCTCAAGGCAAGCCCACCTTGCCAGAGGTCTATGAAGACATCGCGGCGGCCATGGCCTGGCTGGACCGGGCCCCCGAGGTGCAGGGCAAGCCATTGGTGCTGCTGGGCCAGAGCCTCGGCGGCGCCATGGCCATCCATTACCTGGCGGCGCACCCGCAGCAGCGCGAGCGCTTCCATGCGCTGGTGTTCGACGGTGTGCCGGCCAGTTACCGGGCGGTGGGGCGTTATGCCCTCAGTACCTCGTGGATGACCTGGCCGCTGCAGGTGCCGCTGTCGTGGCTGGTGCCCGACGGCGACAGTGCAATCCGCTCCATCGAACAACTGGCCAGCCCGCCGAAGCTGTTCTTCCACAGCATCGATGACAGGCTGGTGCCCCTGGACAACGGCATTCGCCTGTACCAGCACGCACCGCCTCCGCGGGTGCTGCAATTGACCCGCGGCGGCCACGTGCAGACCTTCGCCGACCCGACCTGGCGCCAGGTGATGCTGCGCTTTTTGGACGACCCCGCGCATTTCAACGGCCTGCGCCGCCTGGCCGAAGTACCCAACTACCCTGACGAGAAGAACAAGCAATGAGTGAAGAACGCAACGCCATCCCGCTGATCCTGACCGGCGTCGGCAGCATCATCGTGACGGTGGGGGCTCTCTGGTATTACGGTTACCTGCATTTCGCCAAGCCTGAAGATGCCCTGTTGCTGCAGGACTTCACCATGCTCAAGACCATTCCCGGCGAGGACTACAAGGTTTCGCTGGACCCCGCGCCGCAGGTGGCCCAGTGCATCGATGGCGTATTGGTGATGTTCGACACTGCGCAGAAAGGCCTGACCGGCGTGCTGGTGGACAACCGCAAGCGCGCGGTGCGCTGCATGGGGCAGGAGACCCCGCAGCAGGTGCAGTGATGATTTTCCGGTAGTGGCCTCATCGCGGGGCAAGCCCGCTCCCACGGAACTCCACATAACTTATTGATTCAGCAGGGACCTGTGGGAGCGGCTTTAGCCGCGAACACCGGCAAAGCCGGTGCCATCCACCGCGTCGTCTGTTGCGCGGGTGAACCCGCTCCCACAGAGATTACCCGTGGGAGCGGGCTTGCCCCGCGAATGCCGGCGTAGTCGGTGGCTGCATGAAAAAACCCGCCATCAGGCGGGTTTTTTCATGCAGCCAGCAGCCTTCATTGCACTTGGCTCACCGCCCGCGGCATCACCGGCTGGTTGTCGTTGGAGATGGTCACCTCCACCCGACGGTTCTGCGCACGGCCGGAGTTGCTGGCGTTATCGGCCACCGGATACTCCTTGCCGTAGCCCTGGGCGACGATGCGCGCAGGGTCCACCCCGGCACGTACCAGCGCCATGCGCACGGCACCGGCGCGGCGCTCGGACAGGCTCTGGTTGTAGTTGGCCGAGCCGACGCTGTCGGTGTAGCCCTCGACGATCACCTTGCGCTCCGGGTTCTCCTGGAGGAACTGCGCCAGTTTGGTGACGTTGGGGTAGGCACTGCTCTTGAGTTCGGCCTTGTTGAAGTCGAACAGCACGTCGCCGAAGGTCACCAGCGTGCCGCGGTCGGTCTGCTTGGCGTTGAGGCTGTCCTGCAGCTTCTTGATCTGCGCGTCGCGGGCATCGAGCTTGGCCTGGGCGCGTTGCGCGGCAGAGTTCTTCAGCTCGGCCTCGGCCGTGCGCAGGGTGATGGTCTGTTTGGCCACTTCGACGCGCTGGTTGGTGAGGTAGGCGAGCTGGTCGACCTTCTTGCTGTCCTCACGCGCCATGTAGGCCTTGTCGGCTTTGTTCAGCCAGTCCTGGGCGTCCTTGGTTTCGAGGGCGGCCACCTTGCTCGACTGTGGGTCGCTCTGCAGCGCCGAGAAATTGCTGCGGGCCGATTCGAGGTTGGCGTTCGGGTCGTGGGAGCAGGCGGCAAGGCCGACACTCAGGGCCAGCAGGGCGGGAATCATGACGTAATTGCGCATAGTGTTCATCCTTTGATCGTTAGTGAAGGCTCGGGGGCGCGGCAGGCCTATTCGGCGCTGCGCAGGCCTTCTTCACGTACGTCCTGGACACCCTGGCGGGCATCCTGCACAGCCTTCTGGGCCTTGGCGGCCTGGGCCTTGCGTTCAGCGACACGGGCATCCCATTCAGCCTGTTCGGCGAGCATGCGGGCCTGGTCGTATTGCTTGTCGTGCATGGCAATCTCGGCCTGCTTGAACTTGTCCTGGGCCGCTTTCATTTCCACTGCGGCGAACTCGGTACCGCCGGCACTGACCGCAGCGTTCACTGCCGACTGGCTGACGGCATACTGCTCGGTGGGCGGCTTGCCGGCGCAACCGGCCAGCACCAGGCTGCTGCCCAGGGCCAGTGCGGCCAGCTTCAGCCCGCGCAGGTGAGTGGTGGAGGGTTGTGCAATGCGGGTCTTCATGGTGGTCAACTCCATTGGGTCACTCCTGTTAACGACGATGTCCGCGACCGGCCCATCGTTGTTCCCCAGCCAAGGCGTGCGCTGCAACGCCCGTGTTTGCAGGGTTTTGCCGTGATGGCTATTGGCTGTGACCGAGGCGTTTTTTGGATAGTTCAGAAAAATTGCTGTGCTTACGAAGTTTTTTTCTGACTGATTGGTCAGCGCGAAAAGTGCGGAACTTTGCGCTGCCGGGGAGGTATACGGGCCTTATGAAACAAGGCCCGCAGGCAGGGGAGGGCTAGTGGCGTTCGCCTTTTCCAGCGCTGCCGAGTGCTGCCAGATGACGGCGCGAGAGGGCGAGAAAGCGAGGGGTAGGGCCGATGTCCTCGTACAGCGGATCACCCTCCTCATCGGTGGCGATCACTTGCCGGCCCTTGATGTACGGGAAGCTGGCCTCCAGCTCCTCGAGCGCGGCGGCGACCAGTTCGCCAAGCAGCTCTTCAGGGCTGCGCTTGGGGTACATCTCGGTCAGCGCGGCCAGGCGCGCTTGGGCTTCCATGTCCAGGTGCAGGACATGCCCGGTGGGGCTCAAGCGTCCGGCGGCATTCTGTTCCCAGTGCTGGGCGAGTTCGCGGATTTTCATGATGACCTCTGTCAAAGCCTCGAAAGTGGCATTGCTTCGGATGACCACTCTTCACTTTAGTTGCTTTGCCCGCGTCCGGCTTGCCAGGCGCGGCCTGGAGTCGGCACTCTTGGGGCTTGCTGTTTCCTGGAGTGGAGAGGCCCGATGAGCGATATCGATCTGCGTTTGCGCGAGGATGTGCATCTTTTGGGGGAGCTGCTTGGCGAGACCATTCGCCAGCAGCACGGCGAGGCGTTCCTGCAGAAAATCGAGGACATCCGCCACAGCGCCAAGGCCGACCGGCTCGTGGAGGGTGAAAAACTCAGCTCGACCCTGGGCGACCTGGCCGAGGAGGACCTGCTACCCGTGGCGCGGGCCTTCAACCAATTCCTCAACCTGGCCAACATCGCCGAGCAGTACCAGTTGATTCGCCGCCGTGATGCCGACCAGCCGCAGCCTTTCGAGGCGCAGGTACTGCCCGAACTGCTGGCCCGGCTCAAGTCGGCCGGGCACAGCGACGATGCACTGGCCCGGCAGTTGGCCAAGCTCGACATCCAGCTGGTGCTCACCGCCCACCCCACCGAGGTGGCCCGCCGTACCCTGATTCAGAAATACGACGCCATCGCCGCGCAATTGGCAGCCCAGGACCATCGCGACCTGAGCCCGGCCGAGCGCGGGCAGGTACGCGAGCGCCTGCGCCGGCTGATCGCCGAGGCCTGGCACACCGAGGAGATCCGCCGCACCCGGCCCACGCCGGTGGACGAAGCCAAATGGGGCTTCGCGGTGATCGAGCATTCACTGTGGCAGGCCATCCCCAGCCATCTGCGCAAGGTCGATGCGGCGCTGTTCCAGGCCACCGGCCTGCGTCTGCCGCTGGAGAGCGCGCCGATCCGCTTCGCCTCGTGGATGGGCGGCGACCGTGACGGCAACCCCAATGTCACCGCCAGCGTGACCCGCGAAGTGCTGCTGCTGGCACGCTGGATGGCCGCGGACCTGTTCCTGCGCGATATCGAGAACCTGGCCGCCGAACTGTCGATGCAGCAGGCCAGCGCAGCCTTGCGCGAACAGGTCGGCGACAGCGCCGAGCCTTACCGCGCTTTGCTCAAGCAACTGCGCGACCGCCTGCGCGCCACCCGTACCTGGGCCCAGGCGTCGTTGGCTGCTGCGCAACCGGCCAGCGCTGCCGTGCTGGTCGACAACCGCGAGCTGATCGGGCCACTGGAGCTGTGCTTCCAGTCGCTGCATGAATGCGGCATGGGAGTGATCGCCGACGGGCCGTTGCTCGACTGCCTGCGCCGGGCAGTGACTTTCGGCCTGTTCCTGGTGCGCCTGGACGTGCGCCAGGATGCCGCCCGCCATCGCGATGCGCTGAGCGAGATCACCGATTACCTGGGGCTCGGGCGCTACGCCGAATGGGATGAAGCGCGGCGCATCGAGTTCCTCCAGGCGGAGCTGAAGAACCGCCGCCCGTTGCTGCCCGGGCACTTCAAGCCCCAGGCCGATACCGCCGAAGTGCTTGCCACCTGCCGCGAGATCGCCGCGGCGCCTGCTGCCTCGCTGGGTTCCTATGTGATCTCCATGGCCGGCGCGGCCTCCGATGTGCTGGCGGTGCAACTGCTGCTCAAGGAAGCCGGGCTGACTCGGCCGATGCGTGTGGTGCCGTTGTTCGAGACCCTCGCCGACCTGGACAACGCCGGGCCGGTGATGGAGCGCCTGCTCGGGCTGCCGGGCTACCGGGCCGGCTTGCAGGGGCCGCAGGAAGTGATGATCGGCTATTCCGACTCGGCCAAGGACGCCGGCACCACGGCGGCGGCCTGGGCGCAGTACCGCGCCCAGGAGCAATTGGTGCGCATCTGCCGCGAACACCAGGTCGAACTGCTGCTGTTCCATGGCCGTGGCGGTACGGTCGGGCGCGGCGGCGGCCCGGCCCATGCGGCCATCCTGTCGCAGCCGCCGGGGTCGGTGGGCGGGCGCTTCCGCACCACCGAGCAGGGCGAGATGATTCGCTTCAAGTTCGGCTTGCCGGGGATTGCCGAGCAGAACCTCAACCTCTACCTGGCCGCGGTGCTGGAGGCGACCCTGCTGCCGCCGCCGCCGCCGCAACCGGCCTGGCGCGCACTGATGGACCAGTTGGCCGCCGACGGGGTCAAGGCTTACCGCGACGTCGTGCGGGAGAACCCCGACTTTGTCGAGTACTTCCGCCAGTCCACCCCGGAACAGGAACTTGGCCGCCTGCCGCTGGGCAGCCGCCCGGCCAAGCGACGTGCCGGGGGTATCGAGAGCTTGCGGGCGATTCCATGGATTTTCGGCTGGACCCAGACCCGCCTCATGCTGCCGGCCTGGCTCGGCTGGGAAACGGCGCTGAACAATGCCCTGGCCCGTGGCCAGGGCGAGCTACTGGCGCAGATGCGCGAGCAGTGGCCGTTCTTCCGCACCCGCATCGACATGCTCGAAATGGTGCTGGCCAAGGCCGATGCGCAGATCGCCGAGGCCTACGACCAACGTCTAGTGCAACCGCAGCTGCTGCCATTGGGTGCGCACCTGCGCGACCTATTGTCGCAGTCGTGCCAGGTGGTGCTGGGCCTGACCGGGCAGTCGGTGCTACTGGCGCACAGCCCCGAGACCCTGGAATTCATCCGCCTGCGCAACACCTACCTCGACCCCTTGCATCGCCTTCAGGCCGAGCTGCTGGCACGCTCGCGCAACCGCGAAGCCGCTCTGGACAGCCCGTTGGAGCAGGCCCTGCTGGTCACCGTGGCGGGCATTGCGGCCGGTTTGCGCAATACCGGTTGAGGCGCGCAAACCGTGCGTGCGGTCGGCAAGCTATCAGCTGCCGATCGTGAACACGAGGGCCGGTTGCGCCGGGCGCAACCGGGGCCACGCTGGGCTGCGATGGACACTTTGCTGCGCCGTTGGGACGCTTGTCGGGGGGGCAGGGGCTGTGTATCTTGAGCAGCCTTTGGACCGATTTTGCGGTCTCGACCGATTTTCCGGAGTTGGCCTTGTGCGCCGAATCCGTTGATTTGCATAGAAAAATATGAGGAGCACAAGATGCGTGTAATTCTGCTGGGAGCTCCCGGGGCCGGTAAAGGTACTCAGGCAAAGTTCATCACCGAGAAGTTCGGCATTCCCCAGATCTCCACCGGCGACATGCTGCGTGCTGCCGTCAAGGCCGGCACCCCGCTGGGCCTGGAGCTGAAGAAAGTCATGGATGCCGGCCAACTGGTCTCCGACGAGCTGATCATCAGCCTGGTCAAGGAGCGCATCGCCCAGCCGGACTGCGCCAACGGCTGCCTGTTCGACGGTTTCCCGCGCACCATCCCGCAAGCTGAAGCCATGGTCGCCGCCGGTGTCGACATCGACGCCGTGGTCGAAATCGCCGTGGACGACGAAGAGATCGTCGGCCGCATGGCGGGCCGCCGCGTACACCTGGCCTCGGGCCGCACCTACCACATTCAGTACAACCCGCCGAAAGTGGAAGGCAAGGACGACGTCACCGGCGAGGACCTGATCCAGCGCGACGACGACAAGGAAGAAACCGTGCGTCATCGCCTGTCGGTCTACCACAGCCAGACCAAACCGCTGGTGGACTTCTACCAGAAGCTGTCGGCCGCCAACGCCGGCAAGCCGAAGTACAGCCACATCGAAGGCGTCGGCTCGGTCGAGTCGATCACCGCCAAGGTGCTGGCAGCCCTGAGCTGATCCATCACCATGCGTCACGACGGCCCGCTTGCGGGCCGTTGTCGTTTATACTGCCGCTCTTTTTCCCTTGTCCCTTGGAAACCGCGTTCGATGACCACCTTGCTGGCCCTGGATACCGCCACCGAAGCCTGTTCCGTCGCCCTGCTGCATGACGGCAAGGTGACCAGCCATTACGAGGTGATCCCGCGCCTGCACGCGCAGAAGCTGCTGCCGATGATCAAGCAGTTGCTGGCCGATGCCGGCGTGGCGCTGAGCGCCGTGGATGCCATCGCCTTTGGTCGCGGCCCGGGCGCCTTTACCGGCGTGCGGATCGCCATCGGCGTGGTCCAGGGCCTGGCCTTCGCCCTGCAGCGCCCGGTGTTGCCGATCTCCAACCTGGCCGCGCTGGCCCAGGGCGCGTTGCGCGAGCACGGCGTGCAGCAGGTCGCCGCCTCCATCGATGCGCGCATGGACGAGGTGTACTGGGGCTGTTACCGGGCGGAGCAGGGCGAGATGCGCCTGGTCGGCCAGGAAGTGGTGGTGGCACCCGAGCGCGTCAGCTTGCCTGAAGGCCTGGCCGGCGACTGGTTTGGTGCCGGTACTGGCTGGAGCCTGGCCGAGCGCCTGGCGGTGCAGGCCACCGCCAGCGATGCGGCTGCACTGCCCAATGCCCTGGATATCCTCACCCTGGCCAGCCATGCCTGGGCCCGTGGTGAAGCGGTCGCCGCCGAGCAGGCGCAACCGGTATATCTGCGCGATAATGTCGCTACGCCCAAGGCACGCTGAGGTCGTTCGTCGGCTATCGCCGTTCACGATAAAACCTTTTGCGCGAACTGTGGTCCAGTTATCGTTCGGGCATTAGCGATGGATCTCTGATGCTGCTAAATTGCCATCATTGATCCTGAGTGCCCACGTCATGCGTATCGACGGCTTCTCCTCGCAGAGTTACCCCATCAAGCGCCCGCCGCGCAAAGCGCCGGTGCGTGACGAAGCGATCGACGACGCCGAGATCATCGAAGAGCCCGAGCAGCAGGCCAGCCGCGCCAACCGTCGCAGCGCCAACCTGCCGGCCCGCCAGCAGGACCTGATCTTCCCCCGCGCTCGTGACCGGCGTACCTCCACGGCACTGGCCAGCTACCTGACCACCGCAGGCTTCACCGACTGGGATATGGAAGTGCTGGGGCTGGACCTGTACATTTGACGGATGATTCCGTCCCCCCAGCCCTACTTTCTCGGTTGTCCCTCCTGGAGCGAAAACGCCTGGCGTGAGTATCTCTATCCCGCCGATGCACGCACGGCTGAGTTCCTCGGCTTGTACAGCCAGGTATTCAATGCCGTGGAAGGCAACACCACCTTCTATGCCCGGCCCGCACCTGCGACGGTAGAGCGCTGGGCGCAGATCATGCCGGCGGGTTTTCGCTTCACGGCCAAGTTTCCGGGCGATGTCAGCCATGCCGGGGATCTGCGCGCGCAACTTGATTCGGCGATCGACTTCACGCGATTGATGGCACCGTTGGGGCAGCGTGTGTCCCCCTACTGGCTGCAGTTGCCGGCACAATTCGGGCCCTCGCGCATGGGGGAGCTGGCCTGGTTTCTCGATGAGGTTGGCGTGCCGGTGGCCGTCGAGGTGCGCAACGATGCGTTCTTCGCCCGTGGAGACGAAGAGCGCCAGCTCAATCGGCTGTTGCATGAGCGGGGTGTCGAGCGCATCTGCCTGGACCCGCGAGCGCTGTTCAGCTGCACATCTCGTGAGCCTGGGGTGCTGCATGCGCAGTCCAAGAAGCCCAAGGTGCCGCCGCGCCCGTGTGCGTTCAGCCAGCATCCGCAGGTGCGCTTTATCGGCCACCCTGAGCTTGCGGCCAACGAAACATTCCTTACCCCCTGGGTCGAAAAGGTAGCGGTGTGGATCGAGGAGGGCCGTAGCCCCTATGTATTTCTGCACACCGCCGACAACCGGATGGCGGCAGCGCTTGCCCAGCATTTCCACCAGCGGCTGATGGCACGCCTGCCCGGGCTGGCCGCGTTACCGGAATTGCCGCGCGCGCCCGAGGTCGAACAGCTAGGGCTACTCTGACGACACTTACTCATCAGCCGGAGGTTGGACCATGGATGTGCAAACCCTGCGAGCCGAAGCCTTCAAGGCGTTGCATGAGCGCGATGGCGCATTCGTCATTCCCAACCCTTGGGATGCAGGCTCGGCCAAGTTGCTGGCGGCCCTTGGCTTCGAGGCATTGGCCACCACCAGTGCGGGGCTGGCGTTCAGCCTGGGGCGCCCGGATGCCGAAGGCGCCCTGAACCTGGAGGAAACCCTGGCCAATGCACAGGCCATTGTGGATGCCACGCCGCTGCCGGTGGCGGCAGACCTGGAAAACGGCTTCGGCGATTTGCCCGAGGACTGTGCGCAGACGATCCTGCGCGCTGCCGAGACTGGCCTGGTGGGCGGTTCGATCGAAGATGCCAGTGGCCGCAGCGAGGCGCCGATTTACGACTTCGACCTGTCCGTGGCGCGAGTGCGCGCTGCCGTGCAAGCCGCTCGTTCGCTGCAATTTCCGTTCACGCTCTGCGCCCGCGCTGAGAACCTGCTGCACGGCAAACTGGACCTGGACGATACCATCCGCCGCCTGCAGGCCTATGCCGACGCCGGTGCCGATGTGTTGTACGCGCCTGGGCTGCGCAGCGTCGATGAGATTCGCGCGGTGGTGCAGGCCGTGGCGCCCAAGCCGGTAAACGTGCTGATGGGTATGCCGGGGGTGCCGCTTGGCGTCAATCAGTTACAGGATCTGGGCGTGAAGCGCATCAGTGTCGGTTCGTCGCTGGCCCGCGTCGCACTGGGTGCCTTCCAGCGCGCGGCGTTGGAAATCCGCGACCAGGGCACGTTCGGCTATGGCGATCAGGCGCTGCCATTTGCCCAGCTCAATGATCTGTTTCGCCGCTGAAATCCAGTACGCATAGCCTTTTGGCTATTGGTCGGCGCATCGTGCAGTACGGCCGTCACTCCCGGTGTCGGCCATAAAGCCTGCGTTCTCAGGCGTATGCGCGAACGTTGTTCAATACCACTGGGCGGGCCCAATGGGTATCGAATTCCAGGTCGTTCTGTTGCTTGGCCAGGGTGGGTTCGTCGAACGGCTCTGGCGCCGGGTCGAGCAGGTTCATCTCGAATTCGGCGATCGGCAGGAACAGGGGGCGAGGCGATGGCGCGGGGCCGGGCTCGGCAATCGGATGGCCCTGGCTCATGACCACCGGGCGCAGCCAGCTGTTGCTGATGTCGAGGTCACGCTGCTGGGTAATCAGCTCGGCGGTGCTGAAGGGTTCGGGTGCCGGTTCCAGCAGGTTGGCCTCGAGCTCCGCCTTGGGCAGGAACAGCGGCTCGGGAGGGATGATTTCGGTGTCATGCACCGGCAGGGCGCGCTGGGCGTCGATCAAGGCCAAGGCCCTGGCGCCGCCGACAGGTTCACCACTCTCTTTGTCGTACTGCACCAGCGCCTGGCTGACGCTGTCGATTTCCCCTTGCGGCTGCTCGGCCATGGCCCGGGCGAAGAAGTCCTGCCACAGGTGGCTGACGCCGCCCAGTGCCTGGGAGTTCTGGCGACCGTAGTTGCCGACAGGCGACAGGTAGGTCAAGCCGATGGGGAGAGTGTCTGACATGGCAGTCGCGCGCGTTGTGCTCTGGCAGAATAGCGGATACTGCGTGTATCGGCTGAGGCCGGGGTTTCATTAATTAATTTCGAGTGCGGGATCCGATGGTAGAGCAAGAGCTGGGCACAGGTATCAGGATCGAGGCACTGGCCCCCGAATTCCAGGCGCAGGCGTTGGCATGGGCAGAACGCCTGGGCTTGCCGCTGGCCGACGAGGCGGCCGGGTTTGCCGTGCAGGTCGGTGCCGATGGCCTGCAGATCCAGCAATTGGGCCCGCAGGCGCCTGGCCCTGTGCGGGTGGATTTCGTCGAGGGCCAGGCGGCGCATCGGCGGCTGTTCGGTGGCGGCAGCGGGCAGATGATCGCCAAGGCGGTGGGTATTGCCCAGGGCGTGCGGCCGCAGGTGCTCGATGCCACTGCGGGGTTGGGCAAGGACGCGTTCGTGCTGGCCAGCCTGGGCTGCCAGATGACCTTGATCGAGCGTCAGCCGTTGATCGCGGCGTTGCTGGAAGATGGCCTGGCGCGGGCGCGGGGGGATCTTGAGGTGGGGGCGATCGTCGAGCGCATACGCCTGCTGACCGGCAATGCCATCGAGCGCATGCGCGGGTGGGAAGGGGAGGCGCCTCAGGTGATCTACCTTGATCCGATGTTCCCGCATCGGGACAAGAGCGCGCTGGTGAAGAAGGAAATGCGGGTGTTCCGGCCGTTGGTCGGCGATGACCTGGATGCGCCGGCGTTGCTTGAGGCGGCGTTGGCGTTGGCTTCGCATCGGGTGGTGGTCAAGCGGCCGCGCAAGGCGCCGATTATCGATGGGCCGAAGCCGAGCCATAGCCTTGAGGGGAAGTCGAGTCGGTACGATATTTACCCGAAGAAGGCTTTGAAGGTTTGAGTTGAGGTTGGTGTTTGGTAAGTGTTGGTTTTGCAGGTTGTAAGCGCATTCATTTGTGATGTCGACGCTTAGTCACCTTTCCGCCCTTACGGCGGGTTACTTTGGTCTTGGCCAAAGTAAC
>NZ_QKVM01000048.1 GCF_003231305.1 Pseudomonas sichuanensis
ACGCAGGTCATGGAAGTGCAGGTCACGGACCAGGGCCGCTTTGCAAGCCCGGTGGAAGTACTGGCTCACCGAGTGCGGGGACAACGAGAAGATTTTCCCATCCAGCCGAACCGGCAAGCCGTCCAGCAACGCCCTGGCCTTGGAGGACAGCGGCACAAGCCGACGGCTGCCGTTCTTCGTGTCCTCCAGCAACACATGCTTGGCCTTCACGCTCTCACGGCGAAGGCCAAGCAGCTCGCTGCGCCGCATGGCAGTCTCGATCGCCAGTTCGATGATGGCCGGCATTTCCGCATGGATCTCCCCTGCCGCCTTCAACACCCCGTTGAGCTCGATGCTCATCGGCCGGCGGTCCCTCTCCTTTGCCCCCTTCGGCATCCTCAGCTTCATCACCGGGTTGCTCAGCCCCTCAATACCCCAGTCCTTGATCGCCACCGTATACAGGTGGCTGATGATCGCCAGGTCCAGCCGGACCGTGGCCGTGGACTTCCCCTCCTTGAGCGCATCATCCCTGTACAGCGCAAAGTCACTGGACTTCAAAGCGGCCAGGCTCTTGCCAGCGAAAGCGTGCTTCTTCCACTTGTTGATCCTGGTCAGCTCCTGCTTGGCGCCCTTCTTCATTGAGCTGATCTCACGGGCATACCGATCCAGTGCTTCAGCCAGCGTCGTTCGCTCGGCCTCGCGCATGTCGACGAACCGCGCTCGCGACATGTCGCCCTCGATCTCGGACGCCCAGCGCTGGGCCTCGGCCTTGGTGTCGAAGGTTGCTGATAGAGCTGGGTATCCCTTGCGGCGGATCTTCGCCCGCCATGCGCCGCCTGGGCGCTGTTCGAAAGTAGCCATGCTGCGGATTCTGCCGAGGGCTTGTGGGACGCGCAATTTCCTTCGGTGTCCCAGATTTGTCCCAAATGGGGACCCCTGGGGCAATCCGCAGGCATGAAAAAAGCCCCGCAACCTCAATGATTGCGGGGCTTTCGAATGGTGGAGGCCGAGGTCGGAATCGAACCGGCGTAGACGGATTTGCAATCCGGAGCATAACCACTTTGCTACTCGGCCTCAAAGTCGGAGTCAGCTTTCGCTATCTCCTTGAAACCGCTGGGCTTTTTCAAGTTCAGCTGCGTTTCGATGGAGGCCATTATGTCGGCAATCGATTGACCTTGCAACCCCCTTCAAGAAAAAAATCTTCAAGAGGTTCAAGGTGTTAGCGAAGGCGCCCAAGTTTGCTCCACAGCCCTACCAGGGTGTTCTCCACCGCGCCACTGGCAGCCACGCCAATACGCTCCTGCAGGCTCTTGCGCTCGGCAAAACGCAAGTGGAATACATTGGCCTCGCGGGCGCTGCGGCTCAGGTACTCGTCACTGGTGCCAAGCTCATCGACCAGATGGCGGTTGAGGGCCGCTATGCCCAGCCAGACTTCGCCGGTCGCCACCTCATCGATGTGCAACTGCGGACGGTAGCGGGCAACGAAGTCCTTGAACAACTGATGGGTGATGTCGAGGTCTTCCTGGAACTTCTCCCGGCCCTTTTCGGTGTTCTCGCCAAACACCGTCAGGGTGCGCTTGTATTCGCCAGCCGTGAGCACCTCGAAATCAATATCGTGCTTCTTCAGCAAGCGGTTCACATTGGGCAGTTGCGCCACCACGCCGATCGAACCGAGCACGGCGAACGGTGCGCTGACGATCTTCTCGCCGATGCAGGCCATCATGTAGCCGCCGCTGGCGGCGACCTTGTCGATGCAGATGGTCAGGGGAATGCCGGCTTCACGAATGCGCGCCAGCTGCGAAGCTGCCAGGCCGTAGCTGTGCACCAGGCCGCCGCCGCTTTCCAGACGCAGCACCACTTCGTCACGTGGTGTGGCCAAGGTCAGCAGCGCAGTAATCTCGTTGCGCAGGCTTTCGGTGGCCGAGGCCTTGATGTCGCCATCAAAGTCGAGGACGAACACCCGGCGTTTCTGCTCGGGCTTTTTCTTCTTCTGTTGCTTCTCGTCCTTCGCCTGCTGCTTGCGCAGCGCCTTGAGCTCGCCTTTGTCGAGCAGACCCGACTCCAGGCGCTCACGCAGCTCTTTATAGAATTCGTTGAGGCGGGTGACCTGCAATTGCCCACCCGGCTTGCGCCGCCCCTTGCCGCGCAGACCGGCGATGGCCGACAACACCATCAGGATGGCGATCACCAGCGTTGCGGTTTTGGCGAGAAAGCTTGCGTATTCGGCAAGAAACTCCACGTTGACTCCTTGATAGACCAGCGCCAGACAGGCACGAAATGCTTGCAGCATACCGGGCTGCCTGGGCTGCTGCCAGCCGTCGACAACGCCGGCAACACAGTTCAAACGACCTTTTCAAACGCTTGTATGTTTTTTCGTTGACAGCCTTGGCAGGGCATCCTAACCTCGCTGCAACCTCCAACCGGGCCGGACAACTTCGTGGGCAACCTCTACCTGATCCGACATGGCCAAGCCTCTTTCGGTGCCGCCGACTACGACGTCCTGTCGGCCGTAGGCGAGCGTCAGAGCCTGGCGCTGGGCGAGCACCTCGCCCAACTCGGGCTGCGCCTGGACCGTTGCGTCGCTGGCAGCCTGCGCCGCCAACAGGATACCGCCCGCCTGGCACTGCAAGCCTTGCACGCCAGCGGCAGCCAGCCCCCTGCCATCGAAACCGACCCGGCCTTCAACGAATTCGATGCCGACGGGGTGATCCGCGCCCTGCTCCCCAGCCTGCTGGCCGATGAACCCGAAGCGCTGCACGTGCTGCGCAACGGTGCGCAGAACCGCAGCGAGTTCCAGCGCCTGTTCGCCTTGATGGTACAGCGCTGGCACGCGGGTGAGCATGCCCACGACGACGACCTGGAAACCTGGCAGGCCTTCACTGGCCGAGTGGGTGGCGGTCTGCAGCGGCTGCTCGACAGCGCTGCCAGTGGTGAAAACATCGCCCTGTTCACCTCGGGTGGCACCATCGCCGCCCTGCTCCACCTGATTTGCGCAATCACGCCGGCGCAGGCATTCGCCCTGAACTGGCAGATCATCAACACGTCGCTCAGCCACCTGAAGTTCCGTGGCCGTGACGTGGTACTGGCCTCCTTCAACAGCCAAGCCCACGTGCAGCTGCTGAGGGCGCCGGAGCTCATCACCTACCGATGAACCCGGCCTGTTTTGTCCCTGCGGACTTGAATATCACTTAATAAGGAAAACACCATGAGCGATGTAGCAAAAGCCGTCGAGGCGATGAAAGCGAAATTCAACCCCGCCGCTGCCGCCGGCCTGGACCTGGTGTTCGGCTTCAACATCACCGACGAAGACAAGCACTACGCGCTGCTCGTCAAGGATGGCACCTGCGAGATCCAGGAAGGCGAGAACGCCGACGCCAACTGCACCCTGGTGCTGGACAGCGAGACCCTCAAGGGTATCGTCAGCGGTGAGACCGATGGCATGCAGGCCTTCATGGGCGGCAAGCTGCGCGTCGAAGGCGACATGATGCTGTCGATGAAGCTCAGCGAGCTGTTCCCGGCCTGATCGGCAGCGCGAACCGCGAATGAAAAAACCGAAGCGTCCTGCGCTTCGGTTTTTTTTTGCCTGCCCAGCATCAAGGCCATTGATCGACCGGCAACACCCCGACCAATAAGCGTCTGGCACGCTTGTACCAACAGCCATGGGAAATTAGATTAGCCAATAATCCTTGCTACAGATCATAAGGAAATCGCATGACGATCACCGATCAGTCCACCCAGGTCCGCCCCGGCGAAGAACTCGATGCCGCCGTCATCGATCCCTATCTGAAGGATCACATTCCCGGCCTTGAAGGCGTGCCGACCATCAGCCAGTTCCCCGGTGGCGCCTCCAACCTCACCTACCTGCTGGCCTACCCGCAGCGGGAGTTCGTGCTACGCCGCCCGCCGTTCGGGCACAAGGCCAAATCGGCCCATGACATGGGCCGCGAGTTCCGCATCCTCAACCGGCTCAACGAAGGCTTCCCCTACTGCCCCAAAGCCTACGTGCACTGCACCGATGAATCGCTGATCGGCGGCGAGTTCTATGTGATGGAGCGGGTCAACGGCATCATCCTGCGCTCGGACATCCCGGCCGGACTGAACCTTGACCCTGCCCGCACCGAAGCCCTGTGCAAGAGCTTCATCGACCGTTTGGTCGAATTGCACCAAGTGGACTACAACGCCTGCGGGCTGGCCGACCTGGGCAAGCCGGAAGGCTATGTACAGCGCCAGATCGAAGGCTGGGCCAGCCGCTATGAAAAGGCCCTGACGCCCGACGCGCCGCGCTGGGAGCAGGTCATTGCCTGGTTGCGCGAAAAAATTCCGGCCGACCACCCGCGCCCGGGCATCGTGCACAACGATTACCGCTTCGACAACGTCATCCTCGACAGCAACAACCCCATGCGCATCATCGGCGTGCTGGACTGGGAGATGGCCACCATCGGCGACCCGCTCATGGACCTGGGCAACAGCCTGGCCTACTGGATCGAGGCCAGCGACCCGGCACCGGTGCAACTGATGCGCCGCCAGCCCAGCAACGCACCGGGCATGCTGACCCGCCAACAGTTCGTCGACTACTACGCCGAGCGCGCCGGTATCACGCTCGACAACTTCGATTTCTATTACTGCTATGGCCTGTTCCGCCTGGCCGGCATCGTGCAGCAGATCTACTACCGCTTCTTCCACGGCCAGACCCAGGACAAACGCTTCGCCCAGTTCATCCACATGAACCGCCTGCTGGAGCAAATGAGCCTGCAACTGATCGACAAATCCCGCCTGTAAAACCCGGCAGCGACAGACAACAAGGAATACAAGCATGTCCAAGACCCAGCTGTTCGACCTCGACGGCAAGATCGCCTTCGTCTCCGGCGCCAGCCGCGGCATCGGTGAAGCCATCGCCCACCTGCTGGCCCAGCAGGGCGCCCATGTGATCGTCTCCAGCCGCAAGCTCGACGGCTGCCAGCAGGTGGCCGAGGCGATCATCGCCGCCGGCGGCAAGGCCACTGCGGTGGCCTGCCACATTGGCGAGATGGAGCAGATCCAGCAGGTGTTCGCCGGGATCCGCGAACAGTTCGGCCGCCTCGATATCCTGGTCAACAACGCCGCCACCAACCCGCAGTTCTGCAATGTGCTGGACACCGATCTGGGCGCGTTCCAGAAAACCGTCGATGTGAACATCCGCGGCTACTTCTTCATGTCGGTGGAGGCCGGCAAGCTGATGCGCGAACACGGCGGCGGCAGCATCATCAACGTGGCCTCGATCAACGGCGTGTCGCCCGGCCTGTTCCAGGGCATCTACTCGGTGACCAAGGCGGCGGTGATCAACATGACCAAGGTGTTCGCCAAGGAGTGCGCCCCCTTCGGTATCCGCTGCAACGCCCTGCTGCCGGGCCTGACCGACACCAAGTTCGCCTCGGCGCTGGTGAAGAACGACAGCATTCTCAACGCCGCCCTGCAACAAATCCCGCTCAAGCGCGTGGCCGACCCAAGCGAAATGGCCGGCGCCGTGCTGTACCTGGCAAGCAGCGCGTCCAGCTACACCACCGGCACCGCACTCAATGTCGATGGCGGTTACCTGTCCTGAGGCTCAGCCCTTGAGCGCCTGCAGCGTGTAGCTCAGCGGCAGGCGCCAGGGGGCTTCGATCAGGCGCCACTCACCGTCGGCGCCCTTTTCCATCTGCCCCGGCAACGCCTCCCAGGGGATGCTCCGGTGCTCCTCAAGGGCAGTCAGCCGCAGGCCATTGCCCAACAGTGCGCTGATCACCTCGCCCAGCCCGTGGTTCCACTCGTGGGTCTCGGTCTGCACCAGTGCCTGGTCGGTGTCCACGTAGGTCTGGTCGCTGTGCCACACGGTGGGCGCTTCACGCTCGAAATACGGGTAGTCCAGTTGCAACCGGTCCTGATGGTCCTCGTTGACTGCCATCAGCATCGGATGGCCATCGCGCAGGAACAGGCGCCCGCCCGGCTTGAGCAAGGCCGCCACCGTGCGCGCCCAGCGCTCGATGTCGGGCAACCAGCACAAGGCGCCGATGCCGGTGTAGATCAGATCGAAGCTGCCTGCCGGCAGCACCTGCTCGGCACGATAAACGTCCGCCTGCACATACTCGATGCTCGCGCCACAGCGCCCGGCCAGGCTGCGCGCCTGCGCCAGCGACGCCGCCGAGAAATCCAGGCCCCAGGCCTGGGCGCCAAGCCGAGCCAGCGACAGGGTATCGGTACCGATGTGACATTGCAGGTGCACCGCGCGCAAGCCGCGAAGGTCGCCCAGCCGTGGCAGGTCGAAACGCACGACCTCGGAAAGGTGCCCGGGATCGCGAACGAATGTCTCGACTTCATAATCCTTCGAGGCCGCGTGCAGCGGCGCGCGCTCATCCCAACTGGCGCGATTGAGTTCCAGTGATCGGCTCATGCGGTACATCCCTGTCCTGATGGAGTCAGATGCCACGTTAACCGCCCCTGCGCCGGCGCGGCAATACCCGTCAACCTGAGGTTGACAGCTCAGGTATACTGCGGCCTTCGGCCCCCGCCCAAGGATCCAGCACCCATGACGGAAAACAGCTTCGCCTTTCGCCTCAAGGAACTGCTCGAACACCACAAGCTGACCCTGCAAGCGGTTGGCACGGCCCTGGGGATATCGCGCACGGCGGTGCACAAATGGACGCGCGGCGGCGAGATCGACTACGACAACCTGCGCAAGCTGGCGGACTTCCTCAAGGTCAACTGGATCTGGCTGCGTTACGGCGAGGAAGCCCTGCACAGCGTGCAGCAGGCCGAAGTGGTCGAGCTGCCGATGACCGACGTGCGCCGGCGCTACACCGCCGAGATCATGGAGAGCGAAATGCGCATGAAGCTGGCCCAGGAAGGCGCGCGCATCGTCACCTGGGAGTGGAACCTGGTCAGCGACGAGGTCACCTACTCGCCCAACGTCGAGGCGGTGTATGGCTGGCGGGTACGGCGCAACGAGGATTTCTGGGCACATATCCACGCCGAGGACGCCCGCCACATGCAGGGCATGTACGCCCAGGCAGTCGCGCAAGGCACTGGCTGCGAGTGCGATTTTCGCATCACACGCCCCGATGGCAGCCAGCGCTGGATCGCCTCGCGCGCAACGGTATTGCAGGACAGCGTCGGGCGCCCGGTGAAGATGGTCGGCATCAGCATGGACAACACCGAACGCAAGGTCGCCGAGGAACACCTGCGCCAGAGCGAGGAACGCTTTCGCGCGATCTTCGAACTGGCCTGGGGGGCATTGGCCTATATCGACCCGGACGGCACCTGGCGACGGGTCAATGGCGGCCTCTGCGAATTGCTGGGCTACAGCGAGGGCGAGCTGTATGCCATGACCTTCCAGCAACTGACCCACCCCGACGACCTGCCGGACAACCTCGTGCTACTAGGACGCATGCTGGCCGGCGAAATCGAGCGCTATGAAGTGGAAAAACGCGTGCGGCACAAGGATGGCCGCTTTATCTGGGTGCGCGCGCGCACTTCGCTGCAACGGCATGCCGATGGCCAGCCGGAGCACCTGATCAGCGTGTTCGAGGACATCGGTGCCGAGCGCGAAGAGCACGAGCGTTTGCAGGCGCATATTGCCGGGCTGGAGGCGCGGCTGCGCTAAGCGCAGCCTACAGGCAGGTCGCCGCTGCCGCCCGGCGCTGCAGGGCCATGCCGTCGTTGTGCTGGGCGTAGTAATCCACCCGCGTGCCGCCGGCCTGGGCGTAGACATCGACGAACGATTCCGCCTCGCGGGTATACACGGTGAAACCGCCCGCCTTGCGCGCTTCAAGGTAGCCGCTGGCATCCACGCCAAAGGTCTTCTCTTCCTGCCAGCTGAACTGGATGCACTGGGCGACCACATCCGGGGTCTTGTGCGAGTCCAGGCGTGCGGTCGGCGCGCCGGTACGCGCTGTCTCCATGGTCGACGACGCACAGCCCACCAGCAGCAGCGCCACAGTCATCGGCAGAATCGCTCGCATGTTCCATCCTCGGGACAAAAAAGAACGCGACTCTAGCACGGCAAACCAGGGTTCGGCGTCTGTCCCGACCTGATTCAGTGCCAGCCATGTGCACGACGTTTCGCCCACCCGCCCTGGCCTGGATGCCGCTTATCGCCAGGGCACCAATATTTTGCGGGGTAAAGAAACCAAATCGATCGACCAAGGTCTCAGCGAGTACCCGGTAAACCTTTACCGATCAAGGACCTATATCTTGAAGACTCGCCTCGCAAGCCTTTCGCTGATCACCGCCGTGCTGTTGCTTGGCGGCTGCTACAGCCACCACTACCACGACGATGATGATGGCTGGCGCGACGGTGATCGCGGCCACCGCCATCACCACCGCCATGATCGCGATGACGACGACGATCGCCAGTACCGTGACCGCTACCAGCGCTGAAGCGTCTTCCCAACCTTGATTCGCCGCCCGCAAGGCGGCACCCCACCCCGATGATTCCTCTGAGGTTCACAACATGCGTCTGACTCTGCCTTCCCTCGCCCTCGGCCTGCTGCTCTGCCAGGGTGCTTTCGCCGGTGACGGTACCGCGGCCATCGGCGGTGGCCTGGGCGGCGCCTTGGGTAACGTGGTCGGTAAACAGATCGGCGGCAGCACCGGCGCCGCCATCGGCGCAGGCCTGGGCGGCGCGGCCGGCAGCGCCGTCGGTGCACGCAAGGGCAACCGCACCGAAGCAGCCATTGGTGGCGGCCTGGGTTCGGCCGGCGGCTCGCTGATCGGCGGCAAGCTCGGCGGCTCCAATGGTTCGACCATCGGCGCGGGCCTGGGCGGTGCGGCCGGTGGCGCCATCGGCAACCACATGGGTGACAGCAACCGCAAACACAAGCACCGTCACTGATCGACGCTGACACCCTCGCGGGCGGTGCAGGCTTGTTACATGGCCGCACCGCCCGCGATCGTTTCGCCCGGCAAAACATTGCAGCACGTCAACGACGCATTCGCGTCAAGCTGCCACACTAGGGCCATCGCTTTTCGCGCCCTTGTGTGAAGGAACACCCCCTCCCCATGAACCAAGAGTTGCTCTGGGTCCTCGGCCTGCTGGCCGTCGTCGTCGTGCTGTTCATCATCAACCGCCCACGCATGGACGTGGTTGCGTTGCTGGTGATCCTCATCCTGCCGCTCACCGGCATCCTTACCGTGGACCAGGCCCTGGCCGGTTTCAGTGACCCCAACGTGGTACTGATCGCTGCACTGTTCGTGATCGGCGAAGGCCTGGTACGCACCGGCATCGCCTACCGCATCGGCGAATGGATGAGCGAGCGCGCCGGCAACAGCGAGGCGCGCCTGCTGGTGCTGCTGATGGTGGCGGTGGCCGGCCTGGGCTCGGTGATGAGTTCCACCGGGGTGGTGGCGATCTTCATCCCCGTGGTGCTGAGCATTGCCGCGCGCCTGAAACTCCCCCCCAGCCGGCTGATGATGCCGCTGAGCTTCGCCGGGCTGATCAGCGGCATGCTCAGCCTGGTGGCCACGCCACCCAACGTGGTCGTGCACAGCGAGCTGATGCGCCACGGCCAAAGCGGCTTCGGCTTTTTCAGTTTCACCCCGTTCGGCCTGGTGGTGCTGGTACTGGGCATTGGCTACATGCTGCTGACCCGCCACTGGCTCAATGGCGAAGTGCGAAAGGATGGTCGAGTGGAAACCCGCCGCACCCTGCTCGACCTGGTGCTGGACTACAAACTCAACGGTCGCGAACGCCGCCTGCGCATCCGCCCGCACTCGCCGCTGATCGGCCATACCCTGGGCGAACTGGAACTGCGCACCCGGCATGGCGCCAACGTGGTCGGCATCGAACGCCAGCACAAGTTCACCACCCGGGTGATCGCCGCCGACTCGGGCACCGTGCTGCAGCAGGGGGATATCCTGCTGCTCGACCTGTTCGCCAACCGCGACGACCTGCGCAGCCTGTGCCAGACCATGCAACTGGAGCCGCTGCACTTCAAGGCGGCCTACTTCATCGACCAGTCCCAGGAGCTGGGGATGGCGGAAGTGTCGCTGCCGCCAGGCTCGCAACTGATCGGCAAGAGCATCCTCGAACTTGCGTTCCGTACCCGCTACGACCTCAACGTGGTGGGGCTGCGGCGCGACCAGCTGGCCATCGAGGAGCAACTGGTCGAAGAAAAGCTGCGCCTGGGCGACACCTTGCTGGTAGTCGGCCCGTGGAAAGCGGTGCGCCAGCTGCAGGCCAAGCCCCGCGACTTCCTGGTGCTGAGCCTGCCGGCCGAGATCGACCAGGTGGCACCCGCAAGCGCCCGGGCGCCTTATGCCTTGCTGAGCCTGGCGGTGATGGTCGGGTTGATGGTCAGTGGCCTGGTGCCCAACGTGCTCGCCGCGCTGATCGGCTGCCTGCTGATGGGCGCGGGGCGCTGCATCGACATGAACAGCGCCTATCGCGCCATTCACTGGCAGAGCCTGGTGCTGATCGTCGGCATGCTGCCGTTCGCCCTGGCGCTGCAGAAGACCGGCGGCATCGACCTGGCGGTGGGCGCCCTGGTGAGCCTGCTCGGCGATGCCGGGCCAAGCGCGATCCTCGCCTGCCTGTTCGCCGTCACCGCAGTCATCGGCCTGTTCATCTCCAACACCGCCACTGCCGTGTTGATGGCGCCGGTGGCCATCAGCACCGCGCAACAGTTGGGCATGTCGCCCTACCCGTTCGCCATGACGGTCGCGCTCGCGGCATCGGCTGCGTTCATGACCCCGGTGTCGTCACCCGTCAACACCCTGGTGCTGGGCCCCGGGCAGTATCGCTTTGCCGACTTCGTCAAGGTCGGAGTGCCGTTCACCTTGCTGGTGATGCTGGTGACCGTGCTGATGGTGCCGTGGGTTTTTGGCTTGTAATCTGACGCAGTATTCAGGAAATTCCCGGCGAATTGACATCAATTGGCGACTTGAAACAAACTGACGCGACTTTGCCCCAGGTGCCTACGGCCGTTTTCCTGGATTCCGTCTTCGCTTGCCGGTCGAGCTTATGGTGTCTCCAGTTCCGTCGCGCCTACTGCCTTTGGCCATCCTGTTCGGCTTGACGCTCGCCCTGACACTTACGGGCATCCTGGCCAGGCCGATCGAATCCCTGTCGTTGTTCTGGCCGGTCAACGCCGTGCTTGCCGGCGTATTGCTGCGCAACCCGCGCCAGGCCACGGCGGCCGGCTTCGGCCTGATCTACCTGGGGATGGTCGCTGCCGACCTGGCCACCGGCTCCGCCTGGCAACCGGCCCTGTGGTTCAACCTGTGCAACCTTGGCGCCATCCTCAGCATCTGGTACCTGATGGCCCGTTTGCCACGGGTTCACAGGCGCCTGCGCACCCCCCACGGCACCCTGTGCCTGTTCGGCGCCTGCGCTGTCGGAGGCATGGTGGCCGCCAGCCTGGCCTGCGTCATGGCCGCGCCGTGGTTCGAACAGTCATTGCGCGCCACCTGGCTGGCCTGGTTCAGCGAGCAGTTCTCCACCAGCGTGCTGGTCCTGCCGGTCCTGCTCACCGCACCCTCGCCCCGCGCCTTCACCCGCAGCTCCAGCCAGCCGATCTCCCTGGCCCCGCTGCTGGTGATGCTGGCCTCGCTGGCCTTGAGCATCTTTTTCGGCGGGCCGGGGGCGATTGCCTTCCCGATCGCCGCGCTGCTGTGGTGCGCCTTGAGCTACTCGCCCTTTCTCGTTTCGTTGCTGACCCTCACTGCCGGCAGCACCTTGATCGTTGCCGTGGCGCAGAACCTCATGCACTTCAGCGTGCCGCAGAGCGAGCCTGGCGTGACCACCTTGATGTCGGCACGCCTGGGCATCGCCATGCTGGTGCTCGGCCCGCTGGTGGTGGCTTGCGTGAGCAATGCCAACCGCAGCCTGATGGCGCGCCTGGCGCACCAGGCCACCATCGACCACCTCACCGGTACCCTCACCCGCAGCGCCTTCACCCGCCGCGCCAATGGCCTGCTCGACAGCCGTCAGCAGCAGGCTCCGGCCCTGCCGTTGACCCTGATGATGCTCGACATCGATCATTTCAAGACCATCAATGACCGCCACGGCCACGCGGTGGGTGACCTGGTACTGCGCCAGTTTGCCGACACCCTGCAGGACCAGTTGCACGACGGCGAACTGTTCGCCCGCCTGGGTGGCGAGGAGTTCGCCATTGTCGTCCTGGGGCTCGCGCCGGAGTTGGCCAGGTTCACTGCCGAACGCCTGCGCCGGGCCGTTCAGGACCTGCAGTTCGCCCAGGCCGGGCAGCGCCTGCAGATCACGGTCAGTATCGGTATCGCCGGCTGCACCAGTGACGTTGCCGCGCCCAGCCTCGATGTGCTGCTGGCCAGGGCCGACCAGGCGCTGTACCGCGCCAAGGCCCACGGCCGCAACCGTATCGAGCTGGCCGAGGCCCAGCGCCAGATCGTGGTCTGACTCAGCCGGTGAACAGGTCCCAGCTCAGTTTGGCGATCAGCACACAGAGCAGAATCAGGAACAACCCGCGCACGAACCCCGCCCCCTTGCGCACCGCCAGCCAGGTACCCGTCAACGCGCCGAGGATGTTGAACAGCGCCATCGGCAGGGCAATCGCCCACAGCACATTGCCCGAAGGGATGAAGAACACCAGGGCCGCCAGGTTGGTGGCAATGTTCACCAGCTTCGCCGAGGCAGAGGCATGCAGGAAGTCGAGGGCGAAGAAGCGAATGAACAGGAAGATCAGGAAACTGCCGGTACCCGGCCCGAACAGGCCGTCGTAGAAACCGATGGCGCCACCGATCAACACCGCCAGGCATTGCTCCTTGCGGCCAATGACGGTGGGCTTGTGCAAGGTACCGAAGTCCTTCTTGCAGAAGGTGTACACGGCCATCAGCACGATCATCGCCAGCACCATCGGCCGCATCACGCTGGCCGGCACCAGCGACACGGTGGCCGCGCCGCAGAACGACATGACGAAGGCGCTCAGCGCCGCCGGCACGATCAGCCCCCAGTCCAGTTGCACCTTGCGGATGAACGAACGCGCGGCAAAGCTGGTGCCACAGACCGACGCCAGTTTGTTGGTCCCCAGCAGCGCGGCTGGCTGCGCAGTGGGCAACACGTTGAACAGGGCCGGGATCTGGATCAGCCCGCCGCCACCCACGGCGGCGTCGATCAGGCCAGCGGCGAAGGCAAACAGCGAAAGCAGGGCGATATCCATCATGTCGGCAGTCCAGGCGGCAATAAGCAGGCCGCCAGACTAATCAAAGCGCCGCGCTTGTGTTGAAATGCCACGTTGCGAAAACTGCAACGAGGAACAGCCCATGGCCCTGGACATGCTGCGTGAGATCCAAGCATTCGTCAGCGTTGCGCACAAGCGCAGCTTCGTCAGCGCGGCCCGCGCCCTGGGCCGCTCGCCCAGCGCCGTTACCCGCGCGGTGCAGGCACTGGAAGATAACAGCGGAGCCAAGTTGTTCAACCGCAGCGCCAGCACCGTGACCCTCACCGAAGCCGGCGAACGCCTGCTGCCCCATGCCGAGCGCTTGCTGGATGTGCAACGCGATGCCGCCGACGAACTGGCCGCGCTGGCGGGCAGCGCGCAAGGCTGGATCCGCCTGGCCGCACCCGAGGTTCTGGCCCAGCAGGTACTGCCGCAGGTACTGGCCGAGTTCTCCAGGCGTCATCCGCAGGTGACCCTCGATGTGCAGTTCAGCGACCAGGCGCTCGACCCGCTGCTGGGCAAGCTCGATTTCGTCATCCGGGGCGCATTCCCCCAGTCCAGCGAGCTGATCGGCTACCCGCTGTGGAGTTACCGCCGACACCTGTATGCCAGCCCGCAGTACCTGGTTCGCGAGGGCACACCCCAGGGGCTGGAGGATCTGGAGCAGCACGCACTGATCCTGCACACCGCGCCACGCATCCTCAAGGCCTGGCACTTCTGCCGCGAGGGGCACATCACCAGCCTGCGGCCACAACCACGGTTGCGCCTGGGCTCAGGTGTCGCAGTGCTGCAAAGCACCCTGGCCGGCGCCGGCATCGCCCGGCTGGCCGACTGGCTGGCCGAACCCGAGGTGCGCGCCGGGCGCCTGGTGCGGGTCTGCGCCGATTACCACCTGACATCCAGCAGCGGCCAGGACCCGCAGATGCATGCGCTGTACCCGGCAGGCGACGTGCCGACCCGGGTACGCGAGCTGCTGCAGGCCCTGCGCGCCGCGCGTCCGTGAACACAAAAACAGAGGGTGAAAACGCTGTTCACTTTCTGCTCAATTTGACAGAAGCCACGGACCACTAGGCCCAGAGAACTTTATCCACAGACCTACCCACGTTTTTTGTGGACAGTTTCGGCAACGCTTGCAGGAATTATCTGAGCTTCAGCAATGCCGTATTGGCCAACCTGACCAGTTCGATCCATTCACTTGCACTGATCACTCCAGAATGCTCCAACGCTTCGGCACTGCGCAGCGCCTGATCGTAGTCCTCCTCATGCAGGATGCCCTCTGCGAGATAGCGACTGCGCCACTCCAGCAACGCTGCAGTGTCTTTCTTGCATTCCATAGTGCGTATTGTCTCCAAGGCAAGTGATCGGCCCGTGTTCCCGGGCCCTTTTTACGGGGGCGGGAGACTACACGAGCACCTTGCACTTGAGAATGACTTGCAGCTACCGCCTGTCTAGACGACTTCGGCAAATGGCCAAGGGCCGGAGGGAGAAAATCGAGCCCGCCTTGATGCCAGACGGGCTGAGGGATGAAGCGCGGGTTTTCAACCTGGCGGAATGGTACCCAGCAAACCGATCATGATAGTCAGCAGCAGAAAACCACCCAGGAACAGAGCAAGCTTGCCCATCGGAACCTCTACAGTGTGATGACGGAACAGCGGGGCCGGCCGATGCGGGTGCAGAGCAGCACAACCGGCCCGGTGTTTGCCGGTTCGCAAGCGCCGGGCCTGGAAGGTATTGTCGGCTCGACGCTGATACGGTTACAGATTCAGGTTCGTGGAAAAAAAGCAGATCAGATGAACTTTCAGCAGCCCAGCAAGCGCAGTTTCTGCTGCGGCAGCCAGCCCAGTTCGCCGTTGCGCAAGTTGCGACACCACAGCCAGCCGTTCAGTGGCCGCAGGCCTTCGACCTGCTGGCCCGGATCGATGTCCAGTTCATGGGCGCAATAAGCCTCCACTGCCCTGCCCCGGTCGACGCCGATCCGCTCGATCACCTGCGCCGGTACCCAGCCCGGCACCTGCCCGCTGCAACTGCACAGGTACCAGTCCTGCCAAGGTTCCTCGCCCTCGTAGCGCTGACCGATGTCCAGCAACGTGCCGCCGGCGAAGGTGATGGGGGTGGGGTATTCACTGCGGTGGTGCTCTATGACGACGTACTTCACATGCCTCTCCCTGGCGGTGAAAAGCGTCGATGCTAGCAGAAACCGCCAATGCGGGATCGCCGGGGCCGGCAACTTCGCGCGCAAGGCAATTGCAACATATCGTTTCGACTCATTCGAAGACGTCCTACGGCGCCTGGTCCATTATCGACGCTGTGTGTATGGCTTAAGCCCAACCATGCCAAGGCTTCTGGCGCGTCCGTTGGAGAACACCCAAAAATCAAGCCCTGCTCTATTCGTAGGACCAATCTGAATGTTCTGTAGTCGAATTACCGCCAACTCAGGAAGCGTGTATGAATGATCAGTATTGGCACGCGGAATGAGCTGATACCTTCGTTGGCTCTAACAACGGCAAGGAGGCCCTTCATATGAGATCGACATGGATCAGTACCACACCTCCGCCCTCTCCCTGCAGAAACATCTGCTGAACCTGCGCCAGGAACTGGTGCGGTTGAAGGCAGACGGCCAACTGGAAAAGGCAGATCACCTCGCCGGGTTGATCGCGCATATCGAACTTACGCTGGCTGACATGGCCTCGCCCTTCAGGTCACCGACGTTGCAGTGAACACAGGGGTTGGGCGAGCGTTTGGCCTGGAGGGTGGTAACCTAGGGCTCGAGCAGAATGCCACTCACCCTCAGGCACCAGGAAGATCCGACACGTGCACGACGCACTCGATAGTCTACTAAGCGCGATTGGCAGCATTTTCGAAGCCATCGGCAACCTCTGCAATGCACTGCTCAACTGGCCAAGTTTCGACAAGCCACGCCGGGTGTTCACCCGAGGCTTCGTGGCGTTCTGCGTGCTGGTTGCGGTGCTGGAGTTGTGGTTCTTGAATGCGACGTTCGGGCAGGGTGCCTGATGGGGGAAGCGGCGGGGATGACCATGCCCCAGAAACGCAAAAAGCCCTGAATAATCAGGGCTTTGAATGTGGCGGAAGCGTAGAAATTCGAACTTTAGGATAGTTGCCCATCGACGGTTTTCAAGACCGTACCATAAGCCCAGCAATTGCAAGGCGTCAACGCCAAAATCGATTCCAAAACAAAGACGAAACGGCACGGCTACAGGCCGCATACTGCAAGGGTCGCCGTTTCAGTTTTGGAACCGATTTCACCCCCTCTCCGGCGCTCCGCCGACGACGATCCGTCCTGGCTCGTCCCTCTCCCACTCAGCAGCAGATTCATACTGAAACAGCCCGATGTGAAAGGCCTCCTCATGCTCGAGCAGCGCCCACTCACGAGCAGCCTCGGCAAACTCCAGCATCTCGGAAAGCTCACCGCTGTCGATCTCGCAGCGGCGATGGGCGGCATAGGCCATCTCGCACAGCACAGCGGCGCGCCCGTCAGGATCCGTGACCAGGGCGGACTGATCGTTGAGCTCATCCAGCCAGGCCGCTGGGAGCTGAATGGCTGTGCGCTTATTCAACACGGCACCACCAGGACTGCGCGTACAGAACGCCGTCGATCTCCTCCACGCCGGTGATGTTCATCCCGAGCGTGGCCATGCCAGTCACTTTTGCATCGAGCAGCGGCGGGATAACGTCCGGGCCTGGCGTGTGATTGAACACCGTGGCCTGGGTGGTGACCCGGCCAAGCACTGGGCTGTGATGCTCGCCGATCTGAATGTCAGCCCTGAATGACTGGGCCTTGCGCAGCTGGTCGGCCGGGATAGCAATACCGCGCTCCCGTCGACGAACGAGGTTGAAGTACATAGGGCACCGATACTGTATAAAAACACAGTATCGTATAGAGCGACCTCATCACAGGCAACGCCCGATCGGCGGCACCCGGTCAGTGGCTGGTGTAACCAGGTCCGCCGAGCACTTGCAGCTGGTAGTCGATAATGGCCTGGAACAGCGACTCAGCCAGGATCCTCAGGCGCTCAACCTCTTCAGGCGGAGCGCCAAGATCCCTCGCTTCGTGGTAAAGCCTCATGGCCTCGACTGCCTGCTGCATTTGCGGGGAGTCCGGCATGATCACTTTTTCTAGGCTGCGCTTCACGGCTCAGCTCCAGTCATTCGACCAGGGCAGTATAGGACCCCTCGCAGGTCAGCCCCGCTATTCGGGCGCGGTCATATGCTGCCGCCAGCTCTCGATTCGTATCGACAGCCCGCTCGAGCAGGTCGGAGAGCACCATGGCGGCGCGGGTGGCTGCCTGGCCTCTGGCGATAGCGCCGGAATCCGTGGCGGGGCAACTGACGGCGGCGGCGAACTGGGCGGCGTCACCGCGCAGCCGCTGGCCAGCAGCATCAGCGCTGGCAGCACCAGCATCAGCAATCGTTCGTTGTTCCTGCGCATGCGCCCTCACCTCTTCCATGACCGCCTCGCGGCGATTCTCTTCTTTCCGGGCGTCACGCTCGCCCAGCAGCTCGGCCAGGCGATCGCCGCTGTCGCGCTTGGCTGATGCCTGCTCAGCCTCTGCACGCTCAACAGACCGGCCATGCTCGTAGGCGCCCCAGTAGGACGCCACCACCAGAAGCAGCGCGATGACGCGCATGCCCCAGCCGTTCACGCCAGCACCTTCAGCGCCAGGTCATACAGCGCCTTACGCTCTGCTGCGCCATGCGGCACCCGGCCCGACTGGCCGGTATTGATCACACTGCCGATGTCCTGGATGCGGCCGGCGTCGGCCAGCTCGTTCAGGCCATGCTTCGCCCACCACCAGGCGGCGGACTGGGCGGCATGCTCGGGCTGCTCGAGCAGTTCAGGCTGATCTTCCAGCGGCAGGCCCAGGCCGGCGGCGGCGGCGCGGTAGTTCGAGCGGCCGGTAAGCTGGATCAGGCCGCGCCCCTTGAATCGCCATCCATCGCCCGAGGTGTCCGCGCCGTTGCCCATCCGGCCGCCGTATACCTCGTTGGCGATTTTCTCGGGCTGGCGGGCGTAGGTGCCGGCGTTCTTTGGGGTGAACCGGTTTGGCCAAGTGCGTACCAAGGCCTCGGCGCTGTAGTTCAGGTTCTCGACTAGGCTGCGCAGTTGGCCAGACTCGTGGCCAACCTGGGCCAGGAATGCGGCCATGCGCACGCGACTGTCGATCTTCCAGCGCAGTGCGGCGCGGTTCAGCGCAGGCAAAAAAATGCCCGCTACTGGGCGGGCTTTGGGAAGAATCTGCAGCAATTGCTGCTCGGTAAGTGGTGTCATGCTCTCTCCAGGCAAGAAAAAGCCCCGACAGTGCGGGGCTTCATTGGGTTTGTTCTGCGATCCAGGGCGGTGCCACGGGGCGCTGCGCGCGGTCGGGGAAGGCTTCAGACTGGGGCCAGTCGCGCAGCTGCTGCATGTACTCCAGCAACTCGGTGAACTGCCCAGGCGTCAGGGTGGTGGCCGCGCCGATCTCCAGCTGATCGCGGTGGCGATCACGCAACCAGACCAGCGGGCTCAGCGTGCTGTCCCGCCAGCGGCGCTCGTCTTCGGCCTGGTCCGCCGGTGAGGGCGGCGGCGGATCGATCAGCACGGGCAGGCCGGCGGCGTCATGTTCGCGTAGTTTGCCCAAGGGCGGATTGGCAATCACCGCCATGTAGCGCTCCTCGGTAATCTGCACGGCATCCGCCGGCATACTGTCGTGAATGCCTTCCAGGTAGGTGCAGCCGGTGGCCCTGCTGTAAAATCGTTGCATACAGATCCTTAGTAGCCGATGGCCAACCAGTTGTATGTGTTGGTGCCCGTCGCATTTGTCGCACTGATGAGCGCGCTACCGCTGAGGTTCGTCTTGGTTCTGACCATGACAACAGCCGCGCCGTTGTCGGTCTGCATGTTCACGCAAGCGAAAACACAGGCCGACGGGAAGGCGACCGGCAAAGACAGCGCGATGTTCTCTCCCGTGTGGCTTGTGGTCGCCCACTGCACAATCAGCCCGCCCATCCAGGTAGGGAAAATGATGTAGCCGTTGGCGGCCAGGCTAACCGCGAAGCCCCAGCGCATCTTCTTCGGCGTAACCGCTACGGTGTCCAGTTCGCCCGCGTCGACCTCGGCCTGCGTGCCGATCCGAAGCACACCGCGCAACACCTCCGTTGCGTTGGCCGCCGCCGAGCGGAGCGCCTGGAATACACGCAGCGGGCTCAGCCACTTGTTCGAGACGGTGCCTTCCTCGGCTTCGACCTTACTCGCATGGTCGCTTGTTGAGACGCCATCGGTGATGCCGTAGTCGGCCAGCGTGGTCGACTTCTTGCCCAGCAGCACACGGAACGTCAGCGCCGTGGCGCCGAGCGTGGGGGGCTCGGTGTTGGTCAGCTGCCACACGGTCAAGCTGTTGACCGTGCCGGCCTGCACCGACACCAGGTGACCCGGCGTGCACTCGGCGCTTTCGTTGGCGTCCTGCGCACGCACCCAGGCGTTGGCAGACACGGTGTAAATCCAGTTCTGCGAGGCGGCCGCCTGATCCTTGACCAGCACCCGATCACCGGCGACCAGCGCTACACCGTCGACGGTCTGCAGCCCACTCAAACCGATAGGCCCGGTGGTGGCGCAGCGCACCGACTTCTTGTAGTCCGACGACGCCATGGTTTGGATAGCGCGCAGCAGCTGTGCACGGTCGGCCTCATCAGGCACCATGCCGGCCGCCTGGATCACGCCAAGCAATTCGGCCATCAGGGCGTTCGCCCAATCAGCCGGAATCAACGATCCCGGCGTACCTGCAGCCGGGTCCTCATCTACAAATTTGCCATTGACAAGCCCGGCGTTGGGCAAGCTCTTTGGATAGTCCACTCTCTACTCCTCACGTGAAATCAATATTGACTATCGTGTGGGCGGGCGCCGCACGGCGAATGACGCACTCAAGGGCGTTCCCAGGATTCATGCCGAATCGTTCGCCCCAATAGCTGGCACCGAAGCGCCGCCCAACCCGCTGACGATCGCCTGTGTGCAGCGTCCACAGAAACTGTGCTTTCCAGGTCCCGAAACGCGAAGGCCCGAACCGAGCACGACCAAAGCGAGGCGCCCGATGTTCGGTAATTGTTGCGTTGGGGTAGCCCTGCCCAACAGCGAGACTGATCAGGTACGCGATATCTTGGCCACCAATGGCGGTTAGCCTTTGTTGGACCGAGAGGCGGCGATCCTCAAAAGATGGGTTATTGCCGAGGCAGGGATCGGGAAGCCCCATCACAGCCTCCCAATCCGGCACAAGCTCACTCACCCCGCTTGCATCCATTTCGTTGAGCGCAGCAACGGCCCGCGCTTCGATACGGGCAAACTCCTGCGAGACCCCTTCCAGCACCAGATCCACCTCAGGCACAAGCTCCGGATCCCAGGCCGGCCCGAGCGGCAGCAGCGCTCGCAGCTGCTGCTTGTACTGTGCCGACGATCTCATGCCAGCCATGCGCAACCCCCGTAGGTCAGTAGCTCGTTGTTCGCCGGCGCGAGGTCAGCCGCTGGCGAAACCAGTTCGTGATCCCATTCGCCCCTGGCGCCACTGATTGCTTCTCGCATATGACTCAGCAGAAGCTTCTCGCCCAGGCCGGCCTCACGGTTATGCAGGTCGAGTAGCTGCGCTTCGACGGCGGCGCGGGTCGCCGTTGTATCTGGATCGAGGCGGACCTGATAGGTGACAGGCACCGTGACCGGTGCCAGCACATAGACCTCGGCAGTTACCGGCCGGCGCTCCTCGATGTATGCCTTCACCTCCGCCAGCTCACCAGCGTCTGGCACCGGGTTGGCGTCGTCGTCACGCATGAAGAACACGCCGACCGTGCCAGGTCCCAAGTAGCTGCGCACGCACCAGGCGCGGGTCACACCGGCGCACTCCAACGCCCAGGTTTCATAGTCGTCCCTGTTGCCACCGTGCGGGATCACGCGATAGGAGCGGATCACGCGAGCACGTAGCGACTCAACGCTCTCTTGAGGCGTGCCGCCAGTCAGGCCGGGCGCCAGCACGGTGAATGCCCCCGCTATGCCCTCAACAGGCTGCACCAGATTCAGGGTTAGCCCTTCGACCGCATTGCCCAGTGCGCCGGCATCTACCGCTTCGACGGTCGTGGTATTGGTTCCGGCCTCGGTCGTTATGCTGGTGGTCACTTTGTAGGCGCGGCCGTCTTCCGCTTGGAGCACCGTGTCGATATCGAGCGCAGCCCCTGCAGCAGCCTGAAAGCGCACAGGACCATCGGCGGGCGCAGCTGCTTTGCGGGGCTGCTGCAATCGCAGCGAAGCAATGCGCTCCAGCGTTTCCTCGTCGGCGGTATCGGGCAGGATCTGCTCGACAATCCAGTTGAGGTAACCGTAAAGCCCAAACGCTGTGCCGGCTTGCGACCTGGCCAAGACCTGAGCATCGGAGTGCCGCAGGGCGTTGCTGCCAAGATCTGCCTGAGCACGACTGATGAGTGTCGGCAGCGCCGGGATTTCAAACGGCATAGTTCACCTGCCAGAGTTGGTCTGAATCGATGATGAGAGGTGCGCCGCTGGGCAGCGTCAGCACGACACGAAGGTTCAGTCGAGTGCTATCGGCGCGCTCGCTGGTGACTGCCACGCTGAGCACCTGGCCGTCGTCTACCAGCCATCGAAGCGCCTCTTCGGCGTAGTACTCGGCGTCACGCTGGGAGCGCTCCGTCAGCTTTACCCGGCGCAGCAGCCAGAGGCGCGAGCCGATGCGGTCATCTGCAACGCGCGGGAAGCTATCACCCCACCAGCCGTAGCGCTCTTCGTCGTCGACCGGGTCATCTGGGCCGGCGCGCCGCCAAGTGAACAGGCTGATTACAACAGTCCGCACGAGCGACTTATCGGATTCGGCAAGGGTCATGGGGCAGCACCTACAGGGGGATTCGATTCGGCGTTGCCGCGGCTGATGCCGTCGTGAATGTGCTTGATCTGGCTGACGCCTGCGGCCACTTGGTCGCCATCGGATTCGATGCGCCCAGTGGTCGTGATGAGCGGAGTATCAAACTCGACGCCAGAGCTGGCTGTTACCTTGAAGACCTCGGTATCGAACTCGACCGCTTTTTCAGCCTTGACCTTGAGCGTCAGGGTTTCCAGCTCGACTACCCGGCCTCGCTTGAACACGAAACTGTCGCCCTCGTCGGTGTACAACGCCACCTCTCCCGGCTCCAATTCCTTCAGCCGAAAGCGGCGGTCTGCTACACACACCACCACCCCATGGGAGCGATCGCCACCCAGGAAGAGCGCGATGCCTTCGGCGCCTTGCTTCGGATGGCTGGTGAAGCCGTAGGGTTCGAAGTGCTCCAGGTCATCCTTCACTTCACCGGCGGTCAATCGCATCTGCAGCGCCTGGAGCATGTTCCCGGCGCTAGCCAAGACCACTGTGCCGCGGGCCATCATGCGCGTCAGCATAGTCATTGTTTCCCCCAGTCTTCTGGCAGCAAGTATTCGAAGTTGTCGCCCTTCTTGCCCTTCTTCAGCTTGCGGCGCTTCAGCGGGTCGGGCGGCTCTGGCTCGTAGCCTTCAGGCGGGCCGACCACCAGGGTCGTGATCATTCCGCTTTCGCTCAGGGTGTAGGTCACTTCGGCAATCACCATGTCGCGATCAAAGCCGATCAGCGGATCAATCACCCGCACAACGGTGTTGTGGCGCCACAAGGCGCCGTTGCTCTGCCGCCAGCCTTGCACGGTGTAAGTGGCCTGCAGGGCTTTGCCCATGCGGTTGCCACGTTCCCAATTGGCGCGACCCTGGGCGAGCTCGTCGGTCATCTGGCCGGTCTGGTGGATGATGTGCGTGCGCTTACGCGAAGTGCGGCTGTCGCTGACAGATGCCGACACCTCGGCCGCCTTCTCGCCGTAGGCCTTGTCGGTGCCGCTGCGCTGGCCAAGCACCTGGTACTCGGAGAAGACACCCGAGAAATCCAGGCCAGCGCTGCCGGTAAGGACGTTGCTGCCGACTTCGATCCGATCGAAGGCGCGACCCTGGCTGCCGACGCTGGCCAGCACAACCTGGCCCCTGGCGTCGTCCGTGGAAAACACTCGGAACAGGGTGAGCAGGCGATCGATGGATTCGAATGCAGTCTCTCCCGGCTCGATGGTGTGGTCCGACAGTTGCGCTGTAGCCGATATCTCGCTGCTGACCCGCAGGTTGTACGGTGCAGCCAGTGCGCTGACGATCGCTTGCGCGCTCTGGTTCTTCCATTGCCCTGGCTTGTTGACGGCGGCGCAGTCCACCAGGTCGGCAGTCAGCGAGCGGCCGGATACCGACAGGGTGATCTGGTCGGCGCCATGGCTGATCGGCGTCGAGAACACCCAGCCGGTTAGCACCAGATCGGCACCAATGCGCACTTCGCAGCGCGCCCCCTGGCGGATGGGGCGGACCACCTCCTGCCCTGGCCAGCGCCAGGTGACGCTCAGGCGGAAGTCACGGGCCTGGCGCTCGATCCCCGCGGAGATCTCCACGTCCTTCCAGCCGCCATAGTCCAAGCCGTCAACCGTCAGGGTGACGGCGTTCTGTCCATCCATGCCCTACTCCTTTGCGAGCTTCAATGGTCGCGGCGGGACGAACCCGGGGTGTCGAAGGCGGTTGCGCTGCACCACCTCACCTTGGCGAGTGGCATCGCCGAACCGACGATATGCCAACACCAGAGCCGGCAGCGTTTGCTCAGGGGTCACATCGACCAGGCGCACGCCCGAGGCGGCCACAGCCGTCAGGTGGTCGCTGAGCGCGTGCCGCAGATCGGTCAGCGCCTGGTAATGCGCATGGCCAGCCTTGAGCGATGCCTGCCAGATCGCATCGCTCAAGTCATCCCGAAGCGCGAGCACGTCATCGGCGACCGGAACCTCTGGGCGCTCGATCGGCTGCTGCACTTGCTGGTCGAGCGGAGGGACGCTTGCCGGCGGCTCGGCCGGCGGCGCCACTGGCAGGTCGGCCACGATGGTGCCGACCTGGACCAGCAGCGCGTCCTGCACCAGGTCGGCTGTCGCCTGAGCAGCTGCCGATGTATCAGCGCCGCCAGCCGGCGGCAGCGTGTCGACCGCCCGAACCGACTCAACCTGCTGATTCGCCATGCTGAGCGAGCCGCGGTAGCTGGAGACTGAGGAGTCCGAGGCAAATAGGCTGAACAGCCCGCCACCGATGCTGCCGAAATAGCTGCCAAACATCGAACGAAGACTGTCCGGCGCATTAACGATCGACTGCACGAAGCCTGTGACACCATTCACCGCCGAAGCGATCGGCGAGAAATGCTGCTGCACCGTGGCGAAGACGCCGCTGACGCTGCTGCGCAAGCTGTTCAGGTTGATCCTCGCCGCGTCGACTCGCTCCATGGCGGAGCCGTAGCGCCCCAGCGCCGAGTCAAGCAAACCTTCGGAGGCCTTGGCTGCACGCTGCTGCGTGTTCGGCTTCGCGCTTGGGTACTTGCGGGGCTGGTCCGGATACATCTCCAGCTCGAAACGAACCAGCCCCCCTTCGCGACGGTCATGACTCACGTCGCAGGAGCCGGCCTTGACCAGCATGCGCCCGAGCCAAGGGTGTACCAGTTCGCCCGCGCCCGGGGTCTCCAATGCATCCAGCAACTTGTCGCGGCGCTCGAAGCAGTCAGGCCCGATGATGAAGGCCGTCAGCTTGTGGGGTTGAGCGCGCTTGCCCAGTTGCTCGAAGAAGGGATCGTCCCGCTGCACAAACTCGTGCAGTTGCCCGCGCTGGCCTGTCGGCATCGAGGTCTGTTCGACTTCAAACGATACGCCACGAAAGGACGCCGGCAGCAGGCTGTCACGCCAGGTTGTCACGCTCATCCTGCCCCCAGGGTCCGATGGCCCACGTTCGGCTTGATTTGCAAGCCAGCCTGATTGGTTTTCGGTTGTTCGACGCGTGTGCCGGGCGGCGCGCCGTTGATGTTGATGTTCAGCTCGCCATTGACCTGGGCCTTGTTGCCGGCCATGACCAGGCTGCCAGGCGTCGGTGCCTTGAGCAGAGCCCCCGCCGAAGGGATCCCCATGGCCGAGGTCATGCCCTGCTGCCGCGCAAGAGCTTGCGCTCCCGCATTGGCCGCGAGCATCGAGCCGTCTCCTCCCCCGAGCGCCTCGCCATTGCGCTGATTCTGGGCGTAGGCGGCGCGCTGCACCTTGGCCGTGATGCCTTCCCCGCCCTCATCCAGCCCCATGAACTTCATGATGGGTTCGATGAAGCCGCTGATCTCACCCCACAACGACTTGAAGAACTCGGCGATGGGCTCCCAGTTTTTGATGATGAGGCCGAGCGGCGTCCAGGCGGCGAACTCCTTGAACATGTCCCAGGCCGGGACCGCATAGGCCTTGATCAGCTCCCACATGGCAGAGAAGAACGGCCCTACCGTTTCCCAATTGGCGATGATCAACCCTGCAGCAGCAGCGATACCTAACGCGATCAGGCCGATAGGGCTTGCGGCCAGCGCCAAACCCATGACCTTGGTAGCAACCGTCGCGGCCACAATCGCGGCGCGAATGCCGGTGAATGCCACGCCGGCCCCAACCAGGCCGCGAACCAGGTTTGGGTTCGCCTCGATCATCGCGGCGGTGTAACTGATGAGGGGCCTGATAGAGTCGACGGCCTCATTCAGGCCGGGCAGCAGCGCATTGCCCAGGGCTCGACCAACCCCGTCGATGGTGTTGCGCAGCAGCTGCAGGTTGTTCGCCGTAGTCGCTGCCCGAGAGGCGTACTCCTTGTCCATGGATCCGGAGTAGCCCTTCTCGTCGGCCACCTTTTGCAGGTTGCCTTTGAGTAAGTCGAGGTTGGTCAGCAGCGGAGCGATGGCGGTGATCGATTCGCTGCCGAACAAGTTGGCCATTAGCCCGGCCTGTTTGGACTTGTCCACGTCCTTGATTCGGTCAAGGATGCCCAGTACCGCGCCTTGGGCGTCGGTCTGCATGGCCTTGGCGACTTCCTTGGAGTCGAGCCGCAGCGCCTTGAACGCTTCAGCCTGGCTCTTTGTCGCCGCTGAACCCTTGGTCATCGCGAGCATGAAGTTCTTGATGCCCGTGGCGGCCACCTCCTCCTCCACACCCACACCGGCCATGGTTGCGCCCAGGGCTGCGATCTGGCCCGATGCCAGGCCCGCGATCTCGCCCAGCGGACCGATACGGGTCACGATGCCCGAGATCTGCTTGGTGTTCGCCGGCCCCGTGTTGCCCAGGTAGTTGATCTTGTCGGCCAGCGCGACCACGTCGTCCTGGCCCATCTTGAACGAGGTGCGCCACTTGGCCATCATCTCGCCGGATTGATCGGCGGTCTGGTCGAAGGCTACCCCCATCTTCACCGCGGCCTCGGCGAAGCCAAGCAGTTCATTCTTGGCAATACCGGACTGGCCGCCCGCGGCGACGATCTTGGCGATGTCGCCGGCCGCCATGGGCAGCCGTTCGGACATGCGCCCGATATCATCCCCCATCTTCTTGAACTGCTCTGGGGTGTCGAAGTCGACGACCTTCTTCACGTCGGCCATCTGCGACTCGAACTCGATGGCTTTGCTGATCCCGGCCACGAACGGCGCCGCGATGGCGCCACCCGCGATCAGATCACGAAACCCGATCTTGCCGAGCCCGGTCTTCTCCAGGCCCTTCTGAAAGCTCGAAACGTTTTTGCGGATCCCCGCCAAGGTTGGCGAGAGCTTGTCGACGCCGGTGATGAGCGCCTTGAGCTGAAACTTGTCGGCCATCACGGCACCTGCTGCAGGGCGTTGATGCGCTGGGCGTGCACCAACGATTCGAGGAAGAGGTCCAGCGGCTTGGCGAGGATCTGGTCAGGATCAACCTTCCAGAACCACGCAAGGTCGTAGGCGAGTGCGATCAGGCTTTCGGTGTCGGCGAGGCCGCACTCATGAAAAAACGGGCAATCGCCCAGCTGGCCGTGTGCAGGTCAGACAGGTCCAGCTGGTTCACCGACGACGGTGGAATGCCGGCGCAGACGGCGATGTACTTGGCCGAGGTGTCCATGTCCAGGCTGATCTCGTCGTTCTGGTTGACCTTGTAGGGCAGCGACTTGATGGCCCGAACTTCCTGAACCGTAGGCCGGCGCAGCTTGAGCTCGTTGAGTTCTTCGTCTTGCGCCTTGATTGGGCTGGACAGCTTGATCACTTCAGTCATTGCCATACCCCTTTGAGGCCGTCGAATTGCAGGTCGGCAGTGCCGTCGTCACCGCTCAACACAGGCTCGTCGACCAGGTAGGCGGCAGACAGCACGTACACCTTGCCGTTCTTGAATTCGCAGGTGATGGTCATGTCTGTACCGGTCACCAGTTTTTTCAGCGGAAAGTCAGGCGTGTACACAGCAGTGACCTTCACGTAAGGCGTCAGGTCCTCCTCCTTGTAGCAGCCCGGCACCACCGACTCTCGCTTCACGTCCATCAGCGGGGCCTCACAGCCGCCAGTGATGGTCAGCTGGGCACCGTCCACTTTGATGTAGCAGGTGCCAGCGACTCTTTGACCCATGGTCTTGTCTCCGAAAATGAAAAAGCCCGCTCAGGCGGGCTTGGGATATGGGCGACCGAATCAGGCCGCGTCGTCGTACTGCAGCCGGAACTGGTTCAGGAGCGCGAAGACGCGCAGGCCGTTGATGTAGTCAGGCGGGAACAGCACGTTCACCCGGCTGGGATCGTTGTTGTCGCGCTCGACCACCAGGTGCTCGGCGAACAGTTCGGCGTTTTCGACGTGGCCTTCGTTTTCCAGCTTGCCGTACTGGGCGATCAGCTCGCCGCGAATGGTGCTGGGCGTCACTATCGGCTGGCCGGCGCCGAAGCGGGTGCCGTCGCTGGCCAGTTTGTGCCGACCATACTTGCTGGTGATGACACCCTGCAGGCGGCGGATGATGAAAGCCGACTGGTGCATGGTCTCGCTGTCCAGGTACGAGTTGTCCGGCTGGCCGTAAGCGTTCTTCTGGTAGGTAGTGATCGAGCGCTGAATGCGCATCGAGCCGCCTTCGAAATAGGCCGTGCCGACACCGTAGCTGAGCAGCGACTGACGTTCGGTGAGCGTGAATCGGCCGCTTGCCGGCGCCGCGTCGATACCCGGCATGGCGCCGCTCTGCGTCGGACGGCTGGCGTCGGCGGAGATGAAGGCCGCCGTACGCGCCGCGAGCGCTGCAGCTACTTGCCAGACCGGTTGCGGCACACCCTGCTCCACCCCCTGGATGGTGACATGCTGGTCGTTGCGCGCCTGGCCCGCAGCCACCAGCGTGCCGATGGTCCCACGCTTGGCGCTGTAGACGTGGCCGAACAACTGCTTGGCCCAGGACCAGCGGCCGGCGCTGTCGTCCATGGCCAGCTTCCAGGCATCCAGGGTGGTGGTGTCGGTCCAGGGTAGGCAGATGAACTCGAACGGCTCATCGCCGAGGGCAGCCAGGGCATCAATCTGGTCAGGCGTGCCTGCACCGCTGGCCATGGCCGCCACCGCGACGGTGAGCCCGGCGGGGGTGAATTCGCCATTGGTCTTGCCCAGGCGATTCATCTGCACGGCGATGTCGTTGCCGCTTTCGCCCTTCCACTTGCAGGTCAGGGTCACAACTGCGCCTGCAGCTGCTGCAGTGACCGGAAGATCAGCCTTGGCATTCACCTGCACCGCCAGCGCCGAAGCTGCCTGCTCAGCAGTTGCGGCGGCAGTCACAGTCGCCTGTACGCGCACACCGCCGATGTACAGGCTCAGCAGCCCGGACTCGGTCGCAGCACCGGTCACCGTCACGGTGCCCTTTGCCTCCACGCCGGTAGTGGCCTTGAGCGGCAGACACCAAACCTCACCCACCGGGTCGGCTTTGCGCCAGATTTCGTACATGGCGGCAAGCATGGAGCCCTGGCCGCCGATGGACTTGGCCAGGCTGACGCTCGGCACGAGCACCAGCTGGCCGATCTCTTCCGACGTGGCGTCATCATTGACCTGGGCGACGATCAGCCGGCGCATCACCGACGACGCAGTGTTGGCCGCCGAGTTATCCATCTCCGCGTAGAACAGCGGCACACGGATATCGGCAGGGATGTTGCTGAAGCCGATGCTCATTGCTGGATTACCTCTTTCTTGGCCGCCTTGGCCTGCTTGATGGTGATGTCGCCATCGGCCAGGCGGCGGCGCCACCAGTCGCTGTCGACTACTTCGCGGCCCTCAGCGGGCAGCAGACTACCCGTCTGCGGGTCTGGCACGGCGCGGCCGGCAGCCGGCACCACGGTGATGCGCTGGGTCATGGTTCGGGGTCTCCGGAGAACTTCATTTCGATACGCCCATCAGGGCCGGGGTACTGCAGGTTGGGGTCGGCCGGATCGATGCAGTCCATGTTGATGGTGGCCCCGGTGAACGCCGGCAGGCCGTCGAGCTCGTGCTCGTGCCACGTTTCGGCCGGGTCGTCAGAGCTGTTACGACCGAGCTGGAATGCTGCCGAGAAGCTGAAGCGGTAGACCACCCGGGCTCGGTTGATCAGCACCAGGCCGCCGCCGTCATAGACGATCGGATCGTACTCGGCTGCCGGCCGCCAGCCGACCAGGGCGCGCCACAACTCCTTGCGGAAGTCGTGCAGCAGGTCGGCGGCCTGCTGGCCGCGCTCGTCCTTGGTATCCATGGCCAGGACCACCTCGAAGCGGTCCTCGACATCTTGGATCACGGCGTTCGTGGCTTTGTTGTCGCCCGCCTTGTCATCGGCGGCAATCACGTAGGCCGAGGGGTTCTTCAGCAGCGCCGACTCGCTGACCGCATCCAGGTCGATGCCGCCCGAGACCCTGGCAGCCAGGCTCGGGCAGTTCTCGCGCAGGTGCGCGATGATGGGGGAGATTTTCATGTTCGAGTTCCGGCCCGGCGGGCCTGATGACTAACCGAGGGCCGCGGCGAATGCAGCCTTGAGGATGGATTCGACCTGGCTCTTTTCGTCTTGCAAGGCGTCTTCCATGTAGTTGGCTCTGGGGGCGATTCGCCAAGCGCCTGCAGATCGGATGGCTTTTTCAGCAGCCAGTTGCCCCGGGGCGCGACGATTGGACTTTCCTCGACCTTTCCCCGGGGCTAGTGCTTTGGGCTTACTCCCCATCTTCACGCCGTAGTGCAGGTAGGCGGGGTAATACTCCGCCATCGCTGAGGTCTTGAATGGTGCGATTTTTACCAGGAACCCGGCGCGGGACACCTTGAACTTGATGGAGTCGACGGTCCTGCCGGTACGGTTGATTGGATAGCTGTCCTGGCCGCGTGCCAGTGCCAGGTTCAGCTGGGCGCGGCGGCTGACCACCTGGCCGGCCTTGCGCATCCCCTTGCGGATCTGCTTCTTGTCGAAGATCTCCCGGCCGAACTGGTCGAAGCCTTCAATGTGCAGATAGCTATCGACGGATGCCGAGTTAGCCATAGATACCTCCTCCGACCTGTTGCTGACCGAGCTCTTCGACCTCGATCACGGTGAAGCGCTTGCCAGCCCCCCACGGCGCGCTGCGCTTGACGCGATAGACCATGCTGCCAGAAACGATTTCGTGGGACGTGGTGACACCCTCGATCCGGCGAACCCAGACGCGGTGGGTGATCGTGTCGTCGGTTTGCACGCTGTCGGTGTAGGCCGCAGTGCCGACCGCGCGGAGCTTTGCCCAGCGCTGTCGAGGCTCGGCAAAAACCGACTCCACGTCGGCCTCGTCAACAGGCATATCCTCACGCAGGCGAATGGTGATGCGCTGGTCGAGTTCTCCAGCGCCAGGTTCAAGCTGTGCCATCAGAAGCGTTTCCTGTACCAGAGGAGTCGATCCACAGCGAGCGGCATTGCAGTTGCCCCGGCACCAGATGCTCCGACCACGACCGCCTCGCGGTTGGCGTACCAGTGACCGACCAGCAGCAGGATGGCTTGCTCCACGTCACGGGTGAGCCCCATCTCATCGGGTTCAACCGGATCGGCCGCAACCAGCCTGCGGTCACAGTGCTGCTCGATATGGGCCTGAGCTGCTGCGACGTAGCCACCGATCAGGGCGTCTTCCTCGTCGCCATCAACTCGCAGGTGCACCTTAACGATGGCCAGGTCGAGCATTTACTTGGCCTCAGCCGCAGCTTTCTCGGCAGCAGCCTTTTCAGCTGCCGCTTTTTCTGCTGCTGCCTTCTCGGCGGCGGCTTTCTCAGCAGCAGCCTTTTCCTCCTTGGGCGCAGCAGGCTTGGTTTCCTTCGGTTTCGCCACACGCGGCTTACCATTGGCGTCAACTTCGACGGCCAGGCCTTTTCCGATCAGGGTGTAGGCGTACTCATCATCGGCATCGTCGAAGCTTTCACCGGCCTTGATCTTGTTGGAACTGGCGCCCAGCAAGGCTCCGTTACCAACAAAACCCCACAGAATCTTGATTTTCATGCTGCCTCCAGAAACGAAGAGGCCGGCGGTGCGCCGGCCTTCAGTGAGGGTTGGTTACGCGGCGACCAGGAATCGCCCCTTGACCAGCGCCTTCTTCTGACGCACGCCGAGGCCCAGTCGCTCCTCAACCAGCAGCGCCCGCTCGTTGCGGATGAACTGATCGTTGATCAGGCCCATCTTGAACAGGAAGGTCAGGCGATCGAAAAGGGTGGTGGAGCGCGCGAAGTTCGCCACCAAGAACTCACCGCCGGTTTCGGTATCGCCCTCGTCCATGCTATCGGAGGTGATCACCGGACGACCCCACAGGATCGGAGTCACCAGGCCCTGCAGGTTGGCAAACAGATAGCGGTTCTCGCCGTCCTTCTGCAGCTCGATGTTCATCCAGTCCAGCTCGGTCATGACCGTACCGTCAGCAGACATCTTCGACTGCTTGCGCACTTGGTAGATCGCGCGGCGCACCAGGTCGATCGAGGTGTCGCCAGCCTTGTTCAGGGTGGTGTCGTAGGCGGTCGCCTGGGTCATCAGGCCATTGAGGTTCTCGCCGGTACCGTCACCTTTGAGGATCTGCGCCTCCTCCTCCAGCTTCAGGTCGTAGCGCAGCAGCTGCTGCAGGTAGGCGAACATCTGAGGCACATCGTCGAGGGCCTCGTCGGTGACCGGCATCCACACCGCCAGCTTCTTCACGCGGTCGGTGACGCGCTCGAAGGTAACGTTGCTGGTTGGCTTCAGGCCGCCTTCAGCCACTGGCGCGGCGCCGGTGGTGTGCAGCAGCTCGCGGAAGTAGGTGTATTCCTGCGCGGCCACCGGGATGACGGTCAACAGGTCGCGGATGCGTAGCTCCTGGCGGATGCCAGGTTGAATCACCGGGTCGTAGACCGGCGCAACGATTCCAGCACTGGTGACCTTCATCTCCTTCATGCTGGCCAGGTCGGACTTGGTGACCTCGAGCTGGGCCAGCGCTGCGTTCTTCTGGCTGAGCGCCTTGTAGCTGTCGTCGCCCTGGATCATGTCGATAAAGCTTTTGCCTTCGCTGGGCAGGCCGCGCAGCTTGACGCCTTTCTGCTCCAGATCGACCACCTGGTCGATGACCTTCTGCAGCTCGCCCTTCTGGTCCTCGATCTGTTTTTTCAGGTCGCCAGCCACCTGGTTACCCTTCTGGACCTCGTCCATGGCCGCATCGTACTTCTTCTGCAACCCCTCGAAGCCGCTCTTCAGTTGCAGCTCCAGGGAGTCCTTCAGTTCTTTTACTTCGCTCATTGCGCTACTCCAAAATGGTGGGTGAACAGTTGGGAAATGTCTTTCAGCTCATCCACGATCGCCGTGGCCTCGCTCCCGCCGTCACGGCGTAGCGCGGTGTAGCCGAGCGAAGCGACTGCCGCCGCTTCCTTCTGCGAGAGGCCCATGCGTTCGCGCAGGGCCTTCTCGAAAAGCCTGATGTCCGACTTGACGCTGAGGACTTGCGCCTCAGGGTTCATGCCGAACGGAACGAAGGAGGCTTCCCACAGTTCGGCCTCCTTGATGACTCGCACGCGGCGGCCGGCGCGCTCCTCAAAATCGGCCTTCAGGGTGTTGAAGCCGATCGACATGCTGTCGAGGACTTCGTCTTTCATCAGCTCGTATGCGTCGCGCGCGTAGCTGACCTTGAGGTTGACCTGCCCCTTCAAGAGCAGGCCGTGATCGTCCGACGTGAAGTCGGCGGCGCCGACAAGGCGGGTCAGGTCGTGATACAAGGCAAGCTTGAGCTTGCCGCCACGGGTTGCTTTCACTCGGGTGAAAGCGCCAGGGACAATCACGTCATCGCCAAGGTCCACGTTGTTGAATACTGCCGCGTAGCCCTCGAAATTGCCGGCCTCGTCGACGGACTTGAGCTCAAACGGGCATTCAAGGTTTGCCATTCTTCTCCATCTCCCACCGGGTGACCCGGTTGTATTCGTCGCCTTCCAGGGGAGGCAGGTTTTCCTTCACGCGGACCTCATTGATGGTCATCCAGCCAGAGCCGCCAGATCCGCCGAGCGCACTGCCGTAGTAAGTGGCACGACCCGCACTATCGGCACGCAGCAGCCCCTCGACCGCGAACTCGGCAAAGCGAGCGCCAGATCGATAGAGCTTGTCGTTGAATTCGTCCTCGACTGCGTCGATGAAGGGCTTTAGGCCGAAGGTGATGTAGCCCGTGAGCTGCTGCTCAAGGTTCGAACCCAAGATCGAGGTCTTTCCGGCTCGGTTGGCCAACCAGAGCGGCACGCCATAGATGCCAGCCAGCGCCTCCTCCTGGAACTGCTGAGACTCGATGAACTGAGCATCCTTCTGGCTGATGCCGGCAGGGACGATCTTCGGATTGCCCTGCAGGATGGCCATCTTGCCGATGTCGTCGGCATCGGCCTTGCGCACATCGGGGAACTTCTCCATTACCTGGGCCTGCTGGGCCTTGGTCAGGAATTGCTCGTAGATGACATAGCCGCCGGTGAAGCCGCCCTTGCGCATGAAGCGCGCCGACCATTGCTGCCCGGCCTTCGCCAAGCCCATGGTTTCGGCTTGGTGCTCTATCGGCGAGAGGCCTACGATGCCGTCCAAGCTGAACAGCTTGAAGTGGAGCATGTGCTCTGGCGACACCGGATAGGGATCGCCCTCGCTTGGTGTCACCACGTAAATCAAGTCATCTTCGGTGTCGATCTTCACGGTCCGACAATCCAGCGGCACAAGGCCTATCGGCTCGCCATGGATGTTCCGTTCGATCAGTGCGAATGCATTGCCGCGCAACGCCATGTTCACGACCACGAACTTGAGAAAGTTCAGCATGGTCATGTAGGGGTTCGGCTTGCGCAGTAGCTTGAGCATCCGATCGTTACCAGTGACCAGTGCTCGGCCGCCTTGCTTGTCATCGTACAGCTTGAGTGGCAGGCCACTCAGTGACTCGGAGAGGATCTTGACGCAGGACCAGACCATGCTGATCGACAGCGCCGTCTTGGTGCTGACCCTTATCCCTGCTTTGGTGCGCTTACCGCCGACCTCCAGATCAACTTCGACATAGTCGCCCGTGGCCGGGTCGGCGTAGCCGAAGAAGCCCCAGGTCGCGGGGTTGTACCATTTGAATGCCATGGTCAGCCTACTAATCCAAAGAAGCCGTGGTTGAGATAGTCGTCCAGGCCGCCGCGGGCCTCGGGGTTCAGAGCCATCAGCGACACGGCGTTGAAGGTCGCCATGAGCGGGTCAATTTTTGCGGTGCCAGAAGCCTGCTTGGTGATCAGGAAGGCGTTCGCCGAGGGCACGCCCTTGGCATTGCCGCAGGACCAAGCCATGAGCGGCTGGCCGCAATGGATGAGTGATCCCTCGGCAAGCCGCCGCTCGGTCGTCTTGATCGCGCCGGTGAGCTTCCACCCCTGCGAGATGCCGACCACCTGCTCTTCGTCGATCTCGACATCGGCCAGGGCATCCAGCACGGCACCGATGCCGGCCGGGTCCAGGCCGACCTTGTCGAGCAAGCCCGCCTGATTGATCCTGGCCACGATGGCGGCGAGCTGATCCACGTCGTCGCCGATCTTGTCGACGATGGTTACATCGCCGGCAGCCTTCAAATCCAGCAGCCGTGGCGCCTCGGACTTGCGCCGATCCAGCACTGACGGGTGAGCCCAGGCATGCGCCCAGTGCAGCCAGGTGCGGGACTCACGAACCCGACCGATCACCGCAAGCCCGAGCAAGTCATCCAGACCGCCGCCATCGACGCCAGCGACGATTACCTCGCACTGCTCGAGCAAGTCGTCCAGCCTCATGCCTTCTTTCGCCTGAGGCTCCCAGAAGGCGGCACCGACCCAGCTGTCGGACATGAGTGCCAGGCCGATCTCGATGTTGAGGTGCTTGGCCAAGAAGCCGCGCATCTCTGCCTCGCCATCGATTTCAGCCTGCATGTGCAGGCGTTCCAGCGTGGGGCGATCTACCGAGTAGTTGATGTTCGGGTTAACCAGGTGGAAGTTTTCAGGCTTCCGGGCCTCGCCGCTCTTGATCATCTCCTGAGAGAACTCATAGATAATCGGCAGGAAGCGGTTGTCATCGATGCGCCCATCTCGCACGCCGCGGGCATAGTTCAGCTTCGACTTGAACACCCCGGCGGGCGGTTCGTTCGACTGCGTGGTCAGCCAGATGATGAAACCTTCAGGCCTGGACAGCAGGCCACCCGTGGCTTCGCGGATCATGTCTGCCGCCTTGGGGTTCTTGCCGAACAGCCAGGCCTCATCAATCAGCACGCCGACAGCCTTCTTGCCGCCGACCACATCGCTGTCCGCCGCAACCACCTTCAACGTCGCTCCCGTCTCTCGATGGGTGATCAGGCGAAGATGCGGCTGTACATGCAGCAGGGCCTTCAGTTCGTCATCGTTACTGACCATGTCCTTGGCCGGGATGAACGAGTTGTCAGCAATCTCCTTGGTCGGGGCCAGGATGATGAACTCTGCCGAAAGCCGCCAGTTTCGTATCAGCGCGGTCAGCATGATGCCGGCGGCGATCGTCGATTTACTGTTCTTCTTCGGGATGCACAGCATCACCTCGCGGATCAGGCGCTCACCTGTTTCGCTGTTGTAGCTGCCGAAGATCGCACCAGCAAAGGCCAGCACCCACGGCGCACAAGACGCCTCAATCGTTGGGCTGCCGGGGGCGTCGACGATCTTCAGCCCTTTGAACACCTCTAGGCCGGCCTCCGCCTCGTCCGGGAACAGCGGCTCCGGGATGATCGATTCGCCGGCAGCCAGAAGCCGCCACCACTCCGGGCAGGCAGTAGTCCATTGCATGGCTTACCCCTTGACCATACTGAGTGATGGCTTGCCAGCTGGCGGCTTGCCCTGGGAATACTTGCCCTTCCCCGCCTCCTTGGCGGCCTCGGCCTTCTGCTCTTTCTTGCCTTGGTCGGCGACCTTGCCGTGCAAATAAGGCATCAGCGTTTTGGCCGCCTCCAAGCGCATGCGCAGATCGGCCCCATCAGCGTTCATCAGCTCGGTGAGGAACGCCCGTGGGTCGTCGGTGTGGGTGAGCACTACATCGCCCTGCTCATCCTGAGCGGGGTCGTCACCTTTAACTTTTCGACCAGGTTTAACCTCAACGCTGGCCTCCTGCTTTTGCTTGAGCCGGCGCCCCACCTCCGCGAGGACATCGGGATCTTTAGCAAGCTTGGAGCCCGCTTGCGACGCGGTCTTCTCGGAATATCCGGCAGCTATCGCCGCTTCGCGATTTGTGGCCCCCGACAGCAAAGCGTCAACAAACCGCCGCTTCTTGTCGGTTAAAGCCATGGTTAACTTTTCCAGAAACGGGAAAAAATGTGCGCGTGGGAGGGCGAGTGGTCTAGAAGCGTGGAAGGCCTGAGGTTTTTACCCCCCCCCTCCCCTTGCGGCACGTAGTTGGCGTGCATCAGGCCAGCCCGGCAGCCTCCTCGGCCTGCTTGACCGAGTCGTGGCAGTGCTTGCAGAGGGCCTGCCAGTTGCTCTGGCGCCAGAACAGATCCTGATCGCCGCGGTGTGGTGTGACGTGGTCAACGACCGTGGCGGCGACGGTGCGGCCATGGCGTTCGCAGTAGACGCAGAGCGGGTGGTCGCGCAGGTAGCGCTCTCGCGCCTGCTGCCACTTGTACCCGTAGCCGCGCTCGGTGCTGGTCTTGCCACTGCGCCAACTGCCAGGCGTGACCACCTTGACCCGAGAGCCCGATGCGTCCTTGAGGCGGCAGGTCAGCGTTTTTAGCCTGGCCATCAGCTTTCAACTCGACGAGACGCGGCGCGCTCGTAGTAACCGCGCACCTTCTCGACTCCAAGGAAGCCAACAGCTCCGCCAGCAAAGGTCGCCATGCTCTGGGGCAATCCAAGCCACTCCAGCAGCGGGACGAGTGACAGCGTCACAAGGCCGCACAAGGCGCCTTCCAAGTACATCTGCCGTCGGTCGCCGCCTCCATACACAACCCGGAGAACAGCGATCGCGACGGACAGGCCGGCGGCGTACAGCTGGGGCTGGTGAGCGAACAACCAGGCAATTACTACGGCCCACAGGCCAGGATCCTTCTCGGGCATGTTCGGCATCTCGATTCCTCCCGTTGCTGGGAGCGCAAAATGAAAAACCCCGCCGAAGCGGGGTTTGTGGTGTCAATCTGCCTCAGTAAACGTTCATCTCGAACGGAACGGACTGGGCCTTGATGGTGTTGAAGTAAAACGCCTTGGTGAAGGGCTTGGAAACCGCAGACTTCCACAAATGACTCATGTTTCGCTGCGCCTGCTCAGGCGTTTCGTACTGAGGCTGGAGAGTGCGCATGACGGCGTAAGTCGAGCACATCATCACCCGCAACTGGGGGTCATTCTTAGGGCCTTCCGGCCCCGTGAACTTGGCATTGGAGATTTTGCCCTTCGAGTCCACGTCAAGGATGATATCAAGGCCGGCGCCGTTCAATTTGAGCGTCTGGTAAACCACCTTTCCATCCTTGATCAGCTCGCCCTTGCCAAGCTTGGCGCCGGCACACTGCGGGATCTCCTTTAGATGCTTGCTCATCCCGGACTGGAACGACTTCGGCGTCAGGTCCAAAGAGGTTTCCTTTGCAGCTGTCGACTTATTCGCCTCCCAGTCTTCTGGGATCAGGTACTCCGTTTTTTGTGCAGCGCTCGCAATGAGCGGGACCATCAGCAGGCCAATTGCAGCAGTTCGCGCAAACATTCCTTTTGCTCTCTGGTGAATAAGTGAGATCGGAATGCTATCAGTCTTTGCTGAATTCGAGAGGCCCGAAAACGCAAAAGCCCGACACAGTGGCCGGGCTTTCGGTGGTCACTCCTCAACACGCGCAGGAATGACAGGATGGGGATAATTTCGCTCAGTCGCTCACTGATGTCAACAGGCAATCATGCGGCCTCACTCATCAGCAGCCCTTCTGCCTCCAAAATCACCCGCACCTCCGCCAGGGCGTCGTCGATCATGCCGTCGAGCTTCTCGTTGATACCTTGCCTCCAGCGTCGGCGCGTCGGCTCGGGCGTGGCATCGAGATCCCAGGTGTTCATGTCGTAGAAGCTGTCCGGCAGGATAATCACATCCTCTTCGAGCGCCTCGATGCGCTTCTTTGCGGCATGGCCGGCGGCGACCGCAGCATTCACGGTGGCCTCGCGGCGCCATGGCGAGGCATCCAGCGGGATGTTCACCGAAACAGATTGCGGGGCCTTGCGACGCGCTCCCTTGAGCTTCGGAATGGCCCAGGCAGTGACAGCCTTGTAGATGAAGAGTGTCGGCGCCGGGCTCGCGATCAGTGGCCGGACCAGCGTAATCGCCTGAACCTTCTTCGCCTTGTTGGTGCTGTATTTGGCGACCAATGCATCCCAGTGCCGCCCCTTGAGCATGTGGTGCAGGCGGGCCGACAGCCAGTAATCGACCTGGGTGCGGTCGATACCGCCAGAGCGGCCACCCAGTGACGCCAGGCAACCACCCTCCTCCTCTGCCGACTTGTAAAGCTTCTGCCAGGCCTGGGCCTTCGCCGATCCCTTCTCGCCCGCCGCCAGAGCGGCAACTACTGCACCCGATACGCTGCTGTAAACCATGTCCTTCCCCTCAATCCCCGGTGTAGTTGGTGCCGCCGGCGCCGCGCCGGTTGCTTCCCTGATATCCCGCCTCCGGCCCGCCGGCCTGAGGTCTTTTCAACTGTTCGATCTGCCGTGTTGCGGCCTGCAGCCTCATGCTGAGCTGGGTCACCAGTTCATCCAGGGCCAGGGCCTCGCCAGTTGCAGCCGCCACCCACCCGGAGGCGTTGCAGTGGTCGCATGGCAGTTCGTAAAACACGCCCTTGATGACCGCTCTCCCACGGCACAAAGGGCACTGAGCCAGGTCGATCACCGGCTTCTTGATGGCCGGGCCGTGGCTCTTTCTCATCGTTTCGAATCCTCGCCTATGGTTGTTTCCTGAATCCCGTCGCAGCCCTTGCCCTGCGTGGCTTGCGGGCCATTACCCGAATCTGCGTTTCTAGCCTCCTTCTTCCCGTGGATGCGCTCGAAACCCTTGCTGTCGAGAAACGCATGCCACTGCTCCAGGGCGTCGCGCTTGCGCTCCTCGGCGGTGGTCTGGATGTACACCTGCACGTTGTGGCCCATGGCGTGGTTGATCAGCAGCTCGCCGATCAGGAAGTCGATGCCCTGGTCTGCCCAGCAGCCCCGTGCCAGCTTGCGCAGGTCGTGACTGGTCCACTCGCCCTGCCCCAGGCGGGTGAACACCTCGGCGGCCTGCTTCTCGCTCAGGCAGCGGCCGGACCTGCCCGGGAACAGGAAGCGGCCGGTGTAGCCCTGGGCCTGCTGGAACTCGCGGTACCCGCTCAGCAATGCGCACACCTGATCGGTCAGCGGCAGCGAGTGCTCCACCCGGGTCTTGGTGTTTTCTGCAGGCAGGTACCAGCGGCGGGCGGCCAGGCTGATGTGCGGCCACTGCGCCATGCGGGTCTCGCCGACACGGTTGCCATGGCACAGCATCAGCAGGGCGAGCATGGCATCGGCGGGGGCCTGGGCGTTGGCCTCGGCCAGCAAGGTCAGCAGGTGCTCGATCTGCTCAGCGCGCAGGCGGGCGGCCTTGGGCTTGATGCGCGCCTTGGTGAAGTCACCGAAGCGCATCCCCGCCATCGGGTTGGTGGCGATCATCCCCAGGGCCTGGGCCTTCTTGAACGCATCGGCCAGCAGGCCGAACACCAGTCGCACGTACTCGAGCGACAGCTGCTCCTGCAGCGGCCACACCAGATCGCGGTCCAGGGTGCTGCGGCTCACATCGGCCAGGGCCATGCCACCCAGGCGCGGGATCAGGTGGCGGGTGATGGCCGACTTCGCCGTGGCCTTGCGCTTGGTCGACAGGCTGCGGGTGCGCTCCAGGCGATCGGCGAACCAGGCCAGCAGCTCGCCCACCTGCTCCCAGCCCGACACGGTGGCCACGCTATCGGCAGCCAGGCGCTGGCGGATCTCCGGCAGCGCGGCCAACACCACCTTGGCGGACTGGTCGGGGTAGGCGCCGATCCGGTGCCAGCGTTTGCGCACCACCAGGTACCAGGTGCCACGCGGGCGGGTCTCGCTGAACCGGAAGCGCAGGCCCGGGTAGCGCGGATCGCGCAGCAGCACGGCGGACAGGTCGTCGCCACGGCGTCGCAGCTCGGCGTCGGAGAAGGCGATAACCGAAGTCATGCGACCAGCACCCCTTCGCTGAGCAGGATGGCCTGGGTGCGCATCACGCCCTCGGCGTGGTACTGGCGCGCCGTATCACGATCAACGGCACGGCTGCGACCGTCGCAGGCGTCATGGCAGGCGCTGCAGCACCAGGCGCCCTGCAGGTCGTGCGGCTTCTTGCCAACGCCGCAGGTGCCGGCCAGGCGATAGTGTGCGAGCACGGTGGTTTCGGGGTTGCCGTTGCAGACTCCCGGGATGCGCACCTGGCACTCCCGACCGCGCGCGGCCTTGGTCAGTTTGGTCTGCCGCATGGGCTGTCTTCTCCATGAAGGTCAATGACGCTGTAAGCGCTCGGCCACATGAGCTGGCCGTGGGCAATCGCCGAGGCCTCGTCGCGGTAGAGCGCAATGGGTGGTTGCTGCGAAACGGCCAGGCCGAGCAAGTCGCCACGGCAGTACAGGGCCCACCGGTAAGCGGTGAGGTCGGGCGGGGGCAGTAGGTGCTTGCTCAAGCAGGAATCTCCTTTTGGGCATAGCGCGCGGCCAGCGGCCTATCCTTGGTCGTGGGCGCCTTGGCTGGCGGCTGCCAGCTGGCAGAGAGGTTTTCGAAGCGGTTGTACTGGCCCAGGAACGCCGCGCGGACGGTGCCGGTTTCGATATCGCGACCCTTGCCGATGATGATCTCGGCCACGCCCTTGAATTCGCTGTTCTCGTGATAGACCTCGTCGCGATACACGAACAGGATCACGTCGGCGTCCTGCTCGATGGCCCCAGATTCACGCAGATCGGACGGCACCGGGCGCTTGTTGGGACGCTCCTCGCATTTTCGTGAAAGCTGACTGAGCAGCACGACAGGGATACCCAGTTCGCGGGCAATCTGCTTGCAGCCGCGGCTGATGCCGCTGATCTCCTCGGTACGGTTGCCGCCCTCGCCTTCCATCAGCTGCAGGTAATCGACCATCAGGAGGTCGAGGCCATAGCGCATCTTGTGGCGGCGAGCCAGCGAGCGGATTCGCCCAACGGTGGCGCCCGCTCGGTCAGCGATGAACAGGTTCGCCTGTTGCACCTTCAGCGCGCCGAGCCCGAGTTCAGTCGCATGGGACTGGCAGGCAGAACCGTTCTTGATCAGGTTGAGCGGGACACGCCCTTCCGAGGCCACGGCGCGGTCGATGAGCTGGCTTTTGCTCATCTCCAGGCTGACCACCAGCGCCGATTTGTTCTGGCGCACGGCGGCGTCGAGGGCAAACCCCATGCCCAGAGTTGTTTTGCCCATGCCTGGGCGCCCGGCGACGACGATCAGTTGCTCGGGCTGCAGGCCGCCCAGCTTCTCGTCCAGGTCATCCAGGCCGGTAGAAAGACCGATCAGGGTCTCGCCGCGTGACAGCCTGTCGTGACGCTCCTGCCAAACCTCGACTTGGCTAGCCATCAGGTCGGCGGCCTTCACGACCTCCTCGACCTCACTGCCGGAGTCAATCGCCATGGCCGCCGCCTGCACCGATGCGATCTTCGCCTGGATATCGCCCTGGCTCTGGGCGATCTCGAGTGTCCGCTCGCTCAGGTCGTAGAGCGCCCGCTCGATGGCGCGCTCGCGGACAATCCCGGCATACGACGCGGCGTTGGCCACGCTCGGGGTGTTCTTCACGATCTCGGCGCAGTACGCCAGCGCGTCGTCGCCGGAGGTCAGCACGCCGATGCGGTCGGCCACGGTGAGGAAGTCGACAGCGCTGCCAGCGGCGCGCACCGCCATGATCCCGCGATACACGTCGGCGTTGTCGGCGAAGTAGAACGATTCGGCCGAGAGATCATCGGACAGCACGTCGATCAACTCAGGGCGCAGGAGCATTGCGCCCAGCAGGCTGTGTTCGGCTTCGGCGCTGTAGGGATCACGCATGGTAATTGCCCTCCACCACCTTCACGAAGTTGGAGGGAGTGATCAGCCAGTCGAAGGTGGCGCGGAAAGGCTTGGAGCCATTGCGACCCTCGACTCCGCCCGTCAAGAACTTGGATGCACTCACCTGGGCGAAGTAATCAGCCCAGAAGCCCAGGTCGCGATGCACGTCGCTCTCCCTCCAGCGGGCCTGCAGGACGCGCTTGCGGCCTTCGCTCAGGATCACCACGGCTGGGAGCTGAGGCAGAGCCAAGTGGTACAGGTCGACAATGGCCTGGTATGGGCATGCGTCCATCGCCGGTTTCTGTCGAGCGGGTTTTACCTGAGCTGGTTGGCCCTCAGCGACGACGACTACTCCGTCAGGAGTAGTATTTGTATTTCTGTCTTTATTGTGTGGTAGAAACGCCACATTGGACGTGTCGGAAACGCCACACTGTGGCACTTCTTTTGGCTTGTTCGGATGGGTGTTTTTCTTGTCGATTTTCCACTCGCCGACAGGTGAAAAACCGATCGGGCTGCGGCTGCCGCCATCGCGGTAAATCACGCCCTGACGGAGCAGCTCGGAAATAGCGCGGGACACGTCTTCGCGACGGATGCCTGACATCTGGGCGATGTAGGACGCCGCAATGCAGGCGCTCTCCAGGTTGTAGCCAGCGGTTTGGCGGTGGATTGCCAGGGCGACACGAAGCTCGCGGCCTGACAGCTCAGCCCCGATCAGGGCCTCGTACAGGTCGTTGTCCATTCGGGTGAATCCGCTTTTCGATTGGATGGGGGTGACGGTGCTCACGCCTCACCTCCGCACAGCGATGCCCGCAGGTGCTCGACACACTCGCGACGGAGTGCGGACTTCGAGGAGGCTGCGTATTGGAGGCGAATCATTCGCGCGGCATGGAGTGCGGCGGACTGGTGGTAGGCTTTCTGGTGCGAAACGGCCAAGGGTGCGGTGTTGCTTGCATCCATTGCAGAGTGCATAATCGACCTCGATGTTTGTTGTAGAGAAGCCGCCCTGCCAGGCGGTTTTTTTTCGCCTGCGATTCGACTACTGGATGGATTCGCAGGTGTTTCAGTCATCTACTGGCGCAAGGCCAGGTCACGCATAATTCGCTTCGTCAGGCCGCTGACTGCTTCACTGCCTGATGGCAAAGCTCCTTAGCTGTCACCACTCCACCGGTTAGCTCCTCGGCGAGGAATGCCCGCTTTGCGCTCATGGTGGTGGTGCCGGTGAACCAGTAGGAAACCGCTGCCTGGCTAACGCCGAGCGCCTCTGCGGTCTTCGCTTGCCCGCCAAAGAAATCGACGAGCTTTTCAATGGGGGTCATGGATTTAACTCCTGATAAGCGTGCTTATACTGTATGAATAAGGAGCCTTATTTGCAAGCCTATAAGTTGCCTTATAGATTCCCGGGCATGGATACCCTCGCAGACAGAATCAAGGCAGCGCGTAAGCATGCGCAGCTGACCCAGCGCTCACTGGCCGACAAGGTCGGTGTAGAGCAGCCCGTCATTTCCCAACTGGAGACGGGGAAGAACCTCCGTAGCGTCCACCTCACCAAGATCGCCCAGGTATGCCGGGTTAGCCCCCTCTGGCTTGCTGAGGGCGTTGGGCAGATGACCCAGACCGATTCGCAACCAGCAAATCAGCCCATAGCGCACGAGCTGGAGCTGCTTGGAGAGCTCTCCGCCTGGGATGAAGGTGATCCGCTTGATGATGATGACTGCGAAGTGCCCTACTTCGCAGAGGTGGAATTTTCTGGTGGCAATGGAATGACAGAAGTAGTCGAGGTCGCTGACCGCAAGCTGAGGTTCAGTTGCGCCACCCTTCGAGCGGCGGGCGTCGACAAGAAAAGCGCTGCAGTTGCACGCGTCAAGGGTCGAAGCATGGAGCGTCTAATCCTAGATGGCGCAGCCATAGGATTCGACATGAGCGATACGTCGATCATTGACGGCGAGATCTACGCCTTCAACCATGGCGGATTGTTGCGGACCAAGTACCTCTATCGCCTACCCCAAGGCGCTGTCCGTATCAGCAGCGAGAACGACGATGAGTACCCCGACGAGGTAATGACAGCCGAGCAGTGGCAGGATGAGGTTCGCATGCTTGGCCGAGTATTCTGGTGGTCAACCGTGCGCAGATCGCCCCGCCGCAAGTAGCCATTCGCCCATCTTGAACAGCCCGCCGCGAGCGGGCTTTTTCATGCTTATCAGAAAATTTATAAGGAGGCTTATTGACACGAAAGATAAGCGTACTTATATTTTGTTCATCGCCGGATCAACACCGGCCAGCAACGAAGGCAGCGATGAACAGGCCTCAACTGTTCAGAGGGGTGGCAACTGCCCTGGGCGTGCAGCGTAAAGCGCCAAGACCAGTTATCCAGCGGGAAGAAATGCCGAAAGGCCCGCGGCTGGAGGAACAAGACGAGTGCGAACTGGGCCAGGTCCAGGTGGTAATCAAGGCGCACATGAGCCAGCGACCGACGCCAGTAGCGGGTCGCGGCAGATTTCACTAGCTGGCCTTGGCGACAGGGCCAGACGGGAAATCAACGGGAGAAATGCGATGCAGAGTAAGCATCAAGTGGCGGGGGCGTCGGTCAGCGCGCCGACGCTGGAGGGGAGAATTGAAGCTGCACTGATGACCTTGGCATGCCGGGGCGAGCCCGGGCTGAGGACGAAGCTCGCGCTCATGCATCCCAGCCGGGATATCGATAAAGACAACTGCTTGAAGTACGCCACCATCGTGCTCAGTCGGACGATAGCTGCTTCATTACAAGCTTTGCCTCCTCAGGAGTCAGCGAAGATTTCGACAGCGTTAGCTGAATATCTCGCTTCAGAATTCGAATGTCCGTGACCCCATACCAGAAGCCATCCGACAGTTCGACAGCATCACCGATCTTGATCGCCTGATCAGTCTCTAGGTGCGTTGGGTTCATATCGTCAGCGTCGTGTAGGTATTTCAGCTTGAGCTTGCGCATATGCAGCTCGCCCTCCTTTGCAGGCTGTGTTGTGTGAGAGCGCTCAGCCTAGCGCAAAGCCCGTCACCTGGGCAGTGGTGAGCTGGCCGCCGGCCATCAAACAACCAGCGCCACGTCAGCCTGACGTTAACTGCCCGATCACCTGGTCTTCCCCAGCACCAGGCTGCATCGGAGAGCCTTCCCGACCCTACACAAGCGTGTTTAGGGAGACAGGCGGGATCGGCTCTCCAATGCAGCCCACCGAGGACACTTCATGGAAACGATCACTTGCGGCTCATGGATTGGCCAGCTCGGTAAAGCTCTGGCTCCCCGTGAGCTCGAAGCATTGCTGTGGGTGGCCCAAGGCCTCACCACAAAGGAAATCGCCCGTCAGATGGCGGTCAGCCCCGGCACCGTGGCCAACCGCATTGAGGCCGCGCTCTTCAAGCTGGAGGCCGGCCGGCGCATCGAGGCGGTCACCAAGGCAATGCGACAACAGATCATCAGCCCGCTGTGCATTGCCCTCGCCGGCCTGATCGCCATGCATGCGGTGATCGACGACAGCGACCCGCTCCGCCGCGACCGCCGAGCGCCCGAGCGGCGCACCGCCCAAGTCCGCATCGTTCGCAAGGCCGAGGCCTTCGAATACCACGCCTGATTCCCCACGAGGAACGCCCTATGCAAACAGCAATGCATCCCGCCTTCGAGGCGAAACTCGCCGTGCTCGCGGCACTGCTCGAGCGCAGCCAGGCGGTGCGGGACGAAGCCCGCGCCAAGGTTGAGAAAGGCAGTCCGCGCTACCAGGCCTCAGGCCATGGCAATACCTGGGACGTGGTCGAGATCGCCACCGGCGCTGTTCAGGGCTTCGCCTACAGCTACCGGGCTGCGTTGCGCTTCGTCGATGCGATGGAGGCCGGGGCGGCAAGCAAGCAGAGGGCCCTGCAATGAACACTGCCACGCACCAAGACCAGCGCGCCGCCGTGCTGGCCCAGCTCAATGCGAGCATTGATAGCTTCTTCCTCGATGGCGGCCAAGTGCAGTGCCTGCCAGCCAGCGAGTACGTTCCGCGGCGCGTACACCGCGATCTTGAGCCAGGGCGCGTAAAGGCGACGCCGGTGAACAAGAGGTCGGAAAAAAGGCTGCAGGACATCGAGCAGGTTCGCGAGCTGGCCAGGCGCATGACCTATGCCGAGGCAATGGTCCACACCGGCCTGTCGCAGGCATGCCTGGTTCGATACGCCTTCGACGGCCAGTTCAAATTCCAGCCCGATCCGCGACGCGGCAAGGGCAACCTGGGCAAGAAGCTCAGCGATCCCGTGGCGGACAGGGCCAAGGCCGAGCAGATCATCGCCTTCCGCAATGTCGGCATGAGGCGTGTCGATGTGGTCCGACACTTGGCCATCTCCTACAAGCAGCTCGGGCGGATCCTTCGCGAGTTCGCGATCGACTTCCCGACCACGGCAGAAAAACGAGCACAACGAAAAGCATGAACCGCATCACCGCACGCGTCCGGCACGGCCGGCGTCAGCAACACATCAATCTGCCGCCCAGCGGCTTGGGAGGAATCGGCCATGGCCGAGCAGAAGACCGGGGCCGCGAAGCACTCAGCGGACTACCGAGATCGCCAGAAAAAGCAGGCTGCGAAGCTCGGCATCGAGAAGGTGCACTTCAACATGCCGGAAGGGATCAAGACCGCCATGGCAGCCGAGATCGAGCGCCATGGCTACGACCAGGTGCAGGAGCTCTGGCAGGACCTGGCCTTGTCGTGGATTGCGCAGGAGCCTGAAGAGCGGGCGCGCCGACTTGAACGACCTGACGCGCCAGCTTTTTACATCTCCCCAAAACTAGCGCGCCAGTTCGAAGAGGCCAGCAGGGCGGAGCTGAGAAGAAACCCTGGAGATGATTCTCAGGAGCCTACCCATGAGGCGGGCGCCAGCTTGGGTTGCAGCGCTCCATGAACATCTGCTCAGCGTTTGTAACAGCGACGCTGAGCTCCCTGTATTCCTGATACTGCTCTTCGGAGAACGGATAGTTCTTGAGGAAGTATTCATCTAGCGCTTCCCAGCAAGCGTTGCGATTCAGCAGCAGCTCATGAGCAGTTTCCGAGCTCGACATATTGCTCACCTCTTGGGCGAATGGTTAGAGCCCAACTATTACCTGAACAAAACCTCATTTACCACCATGCCGCATCCGGCCACGGAGGGCGGCGCATGCATGGAGAAAACCATGAGCTACTTCTACAAGACCGATTCGCCGAAAGTCCTGGCCGCCGTGCGCGCCTGGGACCATAAGAAAGCTGCCTGGAACGCCCAGCGCGAGAAACTGGGCCAGGCATTCGGCGGTGCCGCCTCGCCGATGTTCAGCGGAACCCGCAGCTACGTCGGCGGGATCAAGCTCAGCGCCCATACCTCGCTGGATGTGCACTGGTGCCGGCCGGATCAGTATGGCTACCGAGCCCTGCGCGCCTCGCCGAAACACGCCAAGGGCATCGACAAGGAGACTCGGGCAAACGAGAAGGCCGAGCATCAGCGCCTTCGCGACCTGTGGGCCGAGCACTGCCCGCCGAGCATCGACCAGGACGAGATGTGGACGGCAATCGGTGTGAACACCGGTGGCGTCTGGCTGGCCGGCGGCGTGTGCTTCGAGCATGAGGGCAAGGCCTTCATGAACCTGGGCTGCCAGGCTGACAGCAAAGAGGTCGATGGCCTGGTCGAGATCGTGAGCAGCGAATACGAGGCGGCGCGTCAGCGGGTGCTCAACCAGCGCAAAGCCGCCTGACCCTGCGGCGCTGCCCGCCAGCGCCCTCCCCACTTCAACGAATCACGCCACCCCGGCGAGGGCGGCGCCTGCAATGGAGATTGCCGTGAGCATCCCAGTGAATGCCCTGAAAGAAGATGAGCTTCTGCACTACGCCGCGCTCGAGCCGGGCGCCGCAGTGGAGCTTGCGCGCCGAATCACCGAGCAAGGCCTCGACCCCAGTGCCGCGGCTGAGGAGCTGCGCGAGGACATCCGCAGACTGGAAAGCCAGCTCGACGACGAGTCGCGAGATGCTGACGAGCTGCGCGACAACGCCGAGGATGCCTGTCGCTGGATCCGGCGCGCACTCGACCCTGATGACCGTGAGCTTTCGGTGGGGCAGCTGCTCCAGAAGGCCCTGGATTGCCTGGAGTAGAACATGAGCACATTCGCAGTGTTCGGCATGACCGCGAGCCAAGCGCTTGCCGATGCCAGGAAGCAGACCAAGAACACCAGGCCGAGCGGCAAGGTGAATTGCCCCCCCATAGAGCTGACCCTCACCGAATGGACTGAGGCCGTGCAGCGAAACGCCGACGCCATCATGGCCGGCGAGAAGGTGAAGCAGCTCAGCGCCCTCTTCGATACCCCGCAGCATGCTCAGCAGTTCATCGAGCTGGCCAAGCGCGCCGGGGCGTGCCGCGACCTGCGTATCCGCTGCAAGGCAGCCCTGCTCGACGAGAAAGGCCGCACGATCATCAGCCCCAAGACCAAGATGCCCGTTATCGGCTGGGCGGACTGGAAACCAGAGATGCACAAAGCCGCCTGACACGGAAATCACCATGACAACAGCAATCGACCTGTTCGCCGGCCTAGGCGGATGGAGCACCGGCGCGCGCGCCGCAGGCGTCCAGGTTCTCTGGGCGGCAAACCATTGGCCTGAGGCCGTGAAGTGGCACGCAGCCAATCATCAAGACACCGACCACGTGTGCCAGGACCTGCACCAGGCCAACTGGGCGGCGGTTCCTCGCACCGACATCGGCATCGCCTCCCCGTGCTGCCAGGGCCACGCAAAGGCCCGCGGCAAGAAGAATGGCAACCCGGAGCATGATGCATCGAGATCCACGGCATGGGCGGTGCCGGCAGCGGCCGAAGTTCTGCAGCAGGAAGCCTGGGTGATCGAGAACGTGCCCGAGTTCGTGAACTGGGTGCTCTACCCCAGCTGGGTGGATGCGATGCAGCGCCTTGGCTACCAGGTCGCGCCGCACATTGTCGATTGCGCCGACCTCGGCGTGCCTCAACATCGAGTACGCCTGTTCCTGATCTGCACAAAGAGCAAGGCACCAATACAGCTCCAGTTGCAGCAGTGCGAGCACGTGCCGGCCAGCAGCTTCCTCGACTTCGACGCCGGGCGCTGGTCGCAGATCGAGAAGCCAGGCCGAGCTCAGGCAACGCTTGACCGAGTGGGCAACGGGCGTCAGCGCTTCGGCGACCGATTCATCATGCCCTACTATGGCAAGGGCTCCGGCACCACCGGCCGAGACATCAGCCGGCCGATCGGCACCATCACCACCCTGGACCGCTGGGCACTGGTCGATGGCGACCGCATGCGGATGCTCAGCGCCAACGAGGCCCTGGCCGCCATGTCATTCCCAGCCGACACCCTGCGGCCGGACAACCACCGGCTGACGATGCACATGGCGGGCAACGCGGTGCCGCCACTGGCTGGGCAGCGAGTCATTGAAGCGCTGCTCAAGGCTGCTTGACTATGTCTTCCGGAAGCAGCTTCGTTTTGCAGGCAGGGCAACGAAGCCCGATACGTTCGAACACTTCCGGCCAATCAGCAAAGCGGTCGAAGTGCACGCGGGATCCGCTCAACCCAACAGGCGTGTAGCACTCGCTTGCCGCTGAGCGGTTGTCGTTCTCGGCCAGGCGGATGTCACCCTCATGGCCACATTTGCAGCGGACCGCTTCGGTTGTGCGCAAGGTCACTCTCAATCCCCCCAGGTAGTTCAGCAAACTCTATCGTAGAGGTATCCCCATGCCCACAGAAAACCGATCCAGCAATACCGAGATGGTCAGCGAGCTGCTTCCCTGCCCCTTCTGCGGTCAGCAGGACTTCCTCATCGAGCGCCTAGACAGCGATGCTTCAGTGGTGATCTGCCAAGGCCTGACCGGGCCGCATGAGGCTTGCCTGGCCCGTGGCCCGGTGGGCGTGGCGCAGGATGAAGGTGAGGGGCAGCCAGGCCGCGACAAGGCGGTCGAGCTGTGGAATGCGAGAGCCGAGCGCGCCGCCCGCTCGATCCCTGATGGCTACTGCCTCATGCCCAGGCGGCTCACAGCCGAGAACGGCGCCAAGGCCCTGTTGCTCGGTGAGTTCAAGCTGGAAGTCACCCGTGAATGCCCAGAATGCCTCGAGCTGGACGAGCCGGCGGAAGACTGCGAGATCTGCGATGGAGAAGGTGAGTACGGCCAGCGCCACGTGATCCCATGGGACAAGATCAAGTTCATCTACAGCGAGACGGTGAAGGGCCTTGCACTTAAGTCGCAGGGCAAGCCATGAAAATCCACTGGGCTGCCCACATCGACTACGACCACGACGGCAATGACGACGAGCACTTCTCAGCGTGCGGCGTTGGCCGCGGCAACCGCGACGGCGAGGAGTGGGAGTCGGCTAGGTTCAAATCCGAAGTCACCTGCAAGACCTGCCTTAAGGTCATTGCCAAGCAAGAGAACATTTGTACTCCACCGAGTGAAGGGCCGACAGTAGCCAGCCCTTTGTGCGATGGCTCTACGCAACCGCGGATGAGCCCTTCGAAGCGATACGCCTAGCTCGCTCTACTCCCCAGGCCAGGGCGCGCGTAATGGTCTCTCCCGGGCGCTTGGCGTAAGCCTCTTCTTTGATCGCCTTGCCGGAAGAGTCATAGACACCGATGAACATTTGAGTGGCTCCGCACCTTGAAAGCCGAGCCTGGATATCAAGGATGGTGCCATCAGACAGCACCTCCTCATGCGTTCTGCAGTGAAGATGGGCATCGGCCCATTCCCAGTATTTCTTTCCTCTGGTTCGCATAGCTGTCTCCATATCAGCCCCCATGAAGCATCTGGACCGATAGATGGACCGCCCTGGCCAACTCGTCTGACCAACGGGTCAAAAACCTATACAGCCGTGACGATATCGGACCTGCTGTACAGATTTCGCAGTAATCCATCCCAGCTGTAACCCCTCTCCCCTCTATTCACTGCCGCGATATGGCGGCCAAGGAACGACCGTGCCTATAGAAAAAACCGCCCTCGACTCCATCGATCTGGACGCTCTGCATGTCGCCGCCAAGGCCGCTGCCGAGGATGTGATCCGCTCCCACGGCTGGAAGGGAATGGTCGAAGACGCCGATCTGCTTGGAACAGATGAGCGCTACCTGGTTCTTGCTGACCCTGCCGTCATGCTGGCTCTGATTGCAGAAGTCCGCACCCTCCGAACTGACGCAGAGCGGTATCGCTGGCTGCGCGATCCTGACGGCCAGGAAGACCTGGGCAGCGAATACAGCATGCCGCCCATCATCTGCGGCTACGCCGAGCATGAGGATATTCTCGCCAATGATGCGCTAGACCGCGCGATCGACCTTGGCATGGAGGCGCTCAAGCCATGACCCGCCTCGCCCTCCTCCTCGCGCTGCTGGCCACCGGCGCCAGCGCAAGCCAAGGATTCCGCCAATGAAAAAAGTCCATATGTGGTCCCGCATGGCAATGCTCGGGCTCATCGAAGTGAAGTGCGGCCGACTGGTCAAAGCGACTCAGTTCACCAATGAGGCAAAGAAGGTCACCTGCCTGGCCTGCCAAAATCAAATGGAGAAGAAATCGTGAAGACCGCCATCGGAATTTTTCTGGTAGCCATTGGCAGCATGATCTTTGGCCACATGGTGGCAACTCACCAGACGCGCAGCTTGAAGTGCGCAGCTATCCAGGTCGGCAACGAGCGCCAGCTCTCCCCGCACGAACAGCAGAACGGACCAACACCTGCAGGTGCGCCTGCGCCATGGAGTGAAGAGAGGTATTCGCTGTGAAGGCACTTTCAATTCGCCAGCCTTGGGCCTGGCTGATCATCAGTGGCAGGAAGGACATCGAGAATCGAACCTGGCACACGAAATTCCGAGGCCGTTTCTTGGTGCACGCCGCCGCCGGCATGACCCGTCGTGAGTTTCTTTCGGCATTTGATTTCATGACCCAAAGGGGGATCAAGCCGCCATTCCCGGTGCCGGCTGACAACCTGTTGCGAGGCGGAATCATCGGCTCAGTTGAGCTTGTCGACAGCGTCGATCACAGCGAATCGCCCTGGTACATGGGTGAGAAAGGGTTCGTGCTGCGCGATCCGAAACCGCTGCCGTTCGTCCCGATGAAGGGACGCCTGGGGTTCTTTGATGTGCCTGGCGAGGTGCTGGGATGACCGACCTGATCGAAGTGAAGAAATCCACTGATTTCCTGCAGGCCGCCATCGACGTGCAGGCCGAGCGCGGCAAGCAGTACGACGCGCCGGACGGTACCCGCAGCATGGTGAAGACTGTCCAGGCCTTCAATGCGATAACCGGCCATAACCTCACCGAAGCCGAAGGCTGGCTCCTGATGCAGATCGTCAAGGACGTGCGC
>NZ_QKVM01000049.1 GCF_003231305.1 Pseudomonas sichuanensis
AGTGACGGACATGTAGGCGGGAGTTGCCATGCGTGTTGCTCTCCATGCGTTGAGAAAGTCACCCGGTGGCAGAAAGTTGCCGAACGGGGGGTGCGCATCCTTACAAAAGCTGTGCCAGAGAATTTTTATGCTTATAAATCAATGCTTTAAATGGCCAAGGCATTCGTTTGGATCGGTTTTTCAGCGATCGCCACTCAAAAGTTGCGCAACTTCTTGCGCAGTGCTGGCAAAAAGTTGCGCACTTGGCTGAAGAGCCCGTGCCATAAGGGCTGCAGCGCTTCAGGCGGCATTTTTTGACTGGCCAAGTGCGCAACTTCTTGCGCAGTTGAACCTGAGGTCAGATCTGCCGAGTCGCCGAGGGAAGAACGATACCGAAGCGGTACAGGAGGAAGGCGTCAGGCACTTCTCAGTCAGAAGGAAGGATTGTTCTGGCATCGATGCGGCAAAAAACCTACAAATAGCAGGGCCGGATAAACACCACAGCGGCTGACGACAGGCGCTGCACCGCCCTGCAACCCTCTGCTCGCCACGCCGCTACGGAACCTGTGGCGCCCCGCGAAGGTCGCAGCTATCCGAACGCTTCGCAGGTGGGTTTGCCACTGCGCTTGTGTCATCATGCTCCGACCGCCGGTTAGCCACCAAAGCCCTCTATGAACAAATCCTACGCATTGCTGCTTGCCCTCGCCCTGCTCCAAGGCTGCCAGAGCCTGGCCCCGAACACCTCGGGCGGCCAGACACCCGCCGCCGATGCCGGCAAGAGCGCGGAAAAGCCCGTGGTGTACGGATCGTTCAAGCAGGAGACCGTCTACAGCCTGCTGGTGGCGGAGCTGGCCGGCCAGCGCAACCGCTTCGACATCGCCCTGAAGAACTACGTCGACCAGGCCGAGAAAACCCAGGACCCTGGGGTTTCCGAACGCGCCTACCGCATCGCCGAATACCTCGGCGCCGACGAACCGGCCCTGGACACCGCGCTGATCTGGGCCCGCAACGACCCGCAGAACCTCGACGCCCAGCGCGCCGCCGCCATCCAGCTGGCCCGTGCCGGGCGCTACGACGATTCCATGACCTATATGGAAAAGGTGCTGCAAGGCCAGGGCGACACCCACTTCGATTTCCTCGCCCTGTCGGCCGCCGAGACCGACCAGAGCACCCGCGACGGCCTGATGCAGAGCTTCGATCGCCTGCTGGTGAAGTACCCCGACAACAGCCAGCTGGTGTTCGGCAAGGCCTTGCTGCTGAACCAGGACAACAAGCCCGAACAGGCCCTGGAGCTGCTCGAAAGCCACCCGCCACAGAACGGCGAGATCGCCCCGGTGCTGCTGCGTGCCCGCCTGCTGCAGGCGCTGGACCGCGGCCCGGAAGCACTGCCGCTGCTGCGCGGCGCGATCCGCGACAACCCGGAAGACAAGCGCCTGCGCCTTACCTACGCGCGCACCCTGGTCGAGCAGGACCGCATCGACGACGCCAAGGCCGAGTTCGAAAGCCTGCTGCAGCAATACCCCGAAGACGACGAGATCCGCTATTCGCTGGCGTTGGTCTGCCTGGAAACCAAGCACTGGGACGAGGCCGAAGGCTATCTGCAGGAAATGGTCGAGCGCGACGCCAACGTCGACGCCGCCCACTTCAACCTCGGCCGCCTGCGCGAAGAGCGCGGCATGCCCGCCGCCGCCCTGCGCGAGTACGCCCTGGTGGGTGCCGGCAACGACTACCTGCCGGCGCAACTGCGCCAGGCCGACATCCTCATTGCCAACGGCCGCAGCGCCGAAGCCTCGCGTTTGCTCGCCGAGGCCCGTGAAGCGCAGCCCGACTACGCCATCCAGCTGTACCTGATCGAGGCCGAGAGCCTGGGCAACAACGGCAAGGAGGCCCAGGCCGACCAGGTGCTGCAGCAGGCGATCAAGCGCTACCCCGACGACCTCAACCTGCTCTACACCCGCGCCATGCTCGCCGAAAAACGCGACGACCTGGCGCAGATGGAAAAAGACCTGCGCGCCATCATCGCCCGCGAGCCGGAGAACGCCATGGCGCTCAACGCGCTGGGCTACACCCTGGCGGATCGCACCACCCGCTACGGCGAGGCCAAGGCGCTGATCGACAAGGCCCACCAGCTCACCCCGGACGACCCGGCGGTGCTCGACAGCCTGGGCTGGGTCAACTACCGCCTGGGCAAGCTCGACGAAGCCGAACGCCTGCTGCGCCAGGCCTACGAGCGCTTCCCCGACCATGAAGTGGCCGCCCACCTGGGCGAAGTGCTGTGGGCCAACGGCAAGCGCCGCGAGGCCAAACAGTTCTGGGCCAAGGGCTTCGAAGCACAGCCCGACAGCCCCATCCTGCGCAAGACCCTCCTGCGCCTGACCGGATCCGAGAGCCTGTAAACATGTTTCTGCGTCATTGCATCACCTTCTCGCTCATCGCCCTGCTCGCCGGCTGCGCCGGTTTCGGCAGCAAAGAGGCCGTACAAGGCCAGGGCAGCCCGCAACTGTGGCGCGAGCACAAGCAGCAGCTGGCCAGCCTCGATGGCTGGCAGATCAACGGCAAGGTCGGCATCCGCGCCCCGCGTGACTCCGGCAGCGGCACGCTGTTCTGGCTGCAACGCCAGGACTACTACGACATCCGCCTGGCCGGCCCGCTCGGCCGCGGCGCCGCGCGCCTGACCGGGCGCCCCGGTGGCGTGGTGCTGGAAGTGGCCAACCAGGGCCGCTACCAGGCCGAAAACCCCGAAGCCCTGCTGGAAGAACAGCTTGGCTGGCGCCTGCCGGTCTCGCACCTGGTGTGGTGGGTGCGTGGCCTGCCCGCCCCGGACAGCAAGAGCCAGCTCACCCTCGACGGCGACAGCCGCCTGGCCAGCCTCAAGCAGGACGGCTGGCAGGTGCAGTACCTGAGCTATACCGAACAGAACGGCTACTGGCTGCCCGAGCGCCTGAAGCTGCATGGCGAGAACATCGACGTGACCCTGGTGGTCAAGGACTGGCAGCCGCGCCAGCTGGGGCACTGACACTGATGGAAAAGCTCACCCTCCCCGCCCCGGCCAAGCTCAACCTGTGGCTGCACATCACCGGCCGCCGCGCGGACGGCTACCACGAGCTGGAAACCGTGTTCCAGTTCCTCGATCACGCCGACGAGCTGAGCTTCGCGCTGCGCGACGACGGCCAGATCCGCCTGCAGACCGAAATCGAGGGCGTGCCCCACGACAGCAACCTGATCGTTCGCGCGGCGCGCCAGTTGCAACAGCAATCCGGCACCTCGCTGGGCGCCGACATCTGGCTGCACAAGGTACTGCCCATGGGCGGCGGCATTGGCGGCGGCAGCTCGGACGCCGCGACCACCCTGCTGGCGCTGGCCCACCTGTGGCAACTGGACTGGGACGAAGATCGCCTGGCCAGCCTGGGCCTGAGCCTGGGCGCCGACGTGCCGGTGTTCGTCCGTGGCCATGCCGCATTCGCCCAGGGCGTCGGCGAACAGCTGACCCCGGTCTACCCCAGCGAACCCTGGTACGTCGTACTGGTGCCGCAAGTGTCTGTCAGCACAGCGGAAATTTTTTCGCATCCAGAGTTGACACGTGATTCCCTCCCCCTTAAGATGCGCCCCGTTCCCGAGGGAAACAGTCGAAATGACTGCCAACCGGTAGTAGAGCAACGTTATCCTGAAGTTCGCAACGCGCTGATTTCATTGGGTAAATATACGGAAGCTCGAATGACCGGCACTGGAAGTTGTGTGTTTGGGGCCTTCCCAAGCAAAGCCGAAGCTGATAAAGTTCTGGCCCTTCTTTCAGCGACCCAAACAGGGTTTGTGGCGAAAGGAAGCAATGTTTCGATGTTGCATCGCAAGCTGCAAAGTCTGCTCAAGAAGTCGAGTTCATAAGAGCTCGCAGCAACAGATACAGGGGCGTCGCCAAGCGGTAAGGCAGCAGGTTTTGATCCTGCCATGCGTTGGTTCGAATCCAGCCGCCCCTGCCATTTTCCTATACTCATCCAGGTATACCCTCAGCCTTCAGGTACTGCGCGTGTCCAAGATGATGGTCTTTACGGGGAACGCTAACCCCGATCTGGCTCGGCGTGTCGTACGTCAGCTGCATATCCCTCTCGGTGACGTCTCTGTCGGTAAGTTCTCCGACGGCGAGATCAGCACTGAGATCAATGAAAATGTCCGCGGTAAAGACGTTTTCATTATTCAGCCGACCTGTGCCCCGACCAACGATAACCTGATGGAACTGGTAGTGATGGCCGATGCCTTCCGCCGCTCCTCAGCATCCCGAATCACCGCCGTGATTCCTTACTTCGGATACGCCCGCCAGGACCGCCGTCCGCGTTCGGCACGTGTAGCCATCAGCGCCAAAGTCGTCGCTGACATGCTCACTGTCGTAGGTATCGACCGTGTACTCACCGTCGACCTGCACGCTGACCAGATCCAGGGTTTCTTCGATATCCCCGTCGACAACATCTACGGCTCGCCCGTACTGGTCGACGACATCGAAGACCAGCGTTTCGAGAACCTGATGATCGTCTCCCCGGACATCGGTGGTGTGGTACGTGCCCGTGCCGTCGCCAAGTCCCTGGGTGTCGATCTCGGGATCATCGACAAACGCCGCGAGAAGGCTAACCACTCCGAGGTTATGCACATCATCGGCGACGTCGAAGGGCGCACCTGCATCCTGGTAGACGACATGGTCGACACCGCCGGCACCCTGTGCCACGCGGCCAAGGCCCTGAAAGAACACGGCGCTGCCAAGGTTTACGCCTACTGCACGCACCCTGTCCTGTCGGGCCGCGCGATCGAGAACATCGAGAAGTCGGTACTGGACGAACTGGTGGTGACCAACACCATCCCGCTGTCCGCCGCTGCTCAAGCCTGTGACCGTATCCGCCAGTTGGATATCGCACCGGTAGTAGCTGAAGCGGTACGCCGCATCAGCAATGAAGAATCGATCAGCGCGATGTTCCGCTAAGCGGGACACGTGTTGATGTGAAGCGCCCCGCCCCAACCTGTGTTGGGGCGGGGCTTTTTTGCCATCCCCGTCTGGCGCTGGTCGCAAACGCCTTGCGGGAGGCTATTTTGGAGAAACAAAATGACTGACTTCATCCTGAACGCCCAAGCGCGTACTGACCTGGGGAAAGGTGCGAGCCGCCGCCTGCGTCACACGCTGAACATCCCTGCCGTTGTTTACGGTGGCGATAAAGAAGCCCAATCCCTGACCATCGTGGCCAAGGAAATCGCCAAGCTGTTCGAAAACGAAGCTGCCTTCAGCCACGTTATCGAACTGAACGTCGACGGCACCAAGCAAAACGTCGTGGTCAAGGCCATGCAGCGTCACCCAGCCAAAGGCTTCATCATGCACGCCGACTTCGTTCGCGTCGTTGCTGGCCAGAAGCTGACCGCCAAGGTTCCAGTTCACTTCGTCGGCGAAGAAGCCCCGATCAAGAAAGGCGGCGAAATCTCGCACGTTGTTTCCGAGATCGAAGTTTCCTGCGAAGCCAAAGACCTGCCTGAGTTCATCGAAGTTGACCTGAGCAAGGCCGAAGTCGGCGCCATCATCCACCTGTCGGACCTGAAAGCTCCGAAAGGCGTAGAGTTCGTTGCTCTGGCCCACGGTGATGACAAAGCTGTTGCCAACGTTCACGCTCCACGCGTTGCTCCAGAAGCAGAAGGCGCTGCCGAGTAATCCACTCGCGCGCCGGTGTTGACCGGGTTACAGTGCGCCCCGCGCCCTGTAACCCACCAACTCCAAGGAAGAGCCCCTGACGTGACCGCCATCCAGTTGATCGTTGGCCTGGGTAACCCCGGCCCCGAATACGAACAGACCCGGCATAACGCAGGGGCTCTTTTCGTTGAACGCGTAGCCAGCGCCCAGCGTGTCTCCTTGACCGCTGACCGCAAATATTTCGGCCTGACGGCTAAATTCAGCCATCAGGGCAACGACGTTCGTTTGCTGATCCCCACCACCTACATGAACCGTAGCGGCCAGTCCGTGGCGGCCTTGGCCAATTTCTTCCGGATCAAGCCGGAGGCCATTCTGGTGGCACACGACGAACTCGACCTGCCTCCCGGCGTCGCCAAGCTCAAGCGCGGTGGCGGCCACGGTGGGCACAACGGCCTGCGCGACATCATCGCGCAGCTCGGCAATCAGAACGACTTCCACCGCCTGCGGCTTGGCATTGGCCACCCGGGCGACGCCAAGCTGGTCTCCAACTTCGTCCTGGGCCGCGCACCGCGCGCCGAACAGGAGAAGCTTGACGCCAGCATCGATTATGCCCTCGGCGTGCTGCCGGACGTGCTCGCTGGCGATTTCGCCAAGGCGATGCGCGAGCTGCACAGCCAGAAGGCCTGACAACTCTAGTAAGGGGAATACCCATGGGTTTCAATTGCGGCATCGTCGGCCTGCCCAACGTCGGCAAGTCCACCCTGTTCAACGCCCTGACCAAGTCCGGTATTGCGGCTGAGAACTTCCCCTTCTGCACCATCGAGCCGAACAGCGGCATCGTGCCGATGCCCGACGCGCGCCTGAATGCGCTGGCCGAAATCGTCAAGCCAAACCGCATCCTGCCGACCACCATGGAGTTCGTCGACATCGCAGGCCTGGTGGCCGGTGCCTCGAAAGGTGAAGGCCTGGGCAACAAGTTCCTCGCCAACATCCGCGAGACCGACGCCATCGCCCACGTGGTGCGCTGCTTCGAAGACGAGAACGTGATTCACGTTTCCAACAGCGTCGACCCCAAGCGCGACATCGAGATCATCGACCTCGAACTGATCTTCGCCGACCTCGACAGCTGCGAGAAGCAACTGCAGAAGGTCGCGCGCAACGCCAAGGGCGGTGACAAGGACGCCCTGGCGCAGAAAGCCATCCTCGAGCAGCTCATCCCCCACTTCACCGAAGGCAAGCCTGCGCGCAGCCTGATGAAGAACATGAGCGCCGACGAGAAAGCCGTCATCCGTGGCTTCCACCTGCTGACCAGCAAGCCGGTGATGTACATCGCCAACGTGGCCGAAGACGGCTTCGACAACAACCCGCACCTGGACGTGGTCAAGGCCATCGCCGAGGAAGAAGGCGCGGTGGTGGTGCCGGTGTGCAACAAGATCGAAGCCGAAATCGCCGAGCTGGATGATGGCGAAGAGAAAGACATGTTCCTCGAGGCCCTGGGCCTGGAAGAGCCTGGCCTGAACCGCGTGATCCGCGCCGGTTACGAGCTGCTCAACCTGCAAACCTACTTCACTGCCGGCGTGCAGGAAGTACGTGCCTGGACCGTACGCGTCGGCGCCACCGCGCCACAGGCCGCGGGCGTGATCCACACCGACTTCGAAAAAGGCTTCATCCGCGCCGAAGTGGTGGCCTACGACGACTTCATCCAGTTCAAGGGTGAAGGCGGTGCCAAGGAAGCCGGCAAGTGGCGCCTGGAAGGCAAGGACTACATCGTCAAGGATGGCGACGTGATGCACTTCCGCTTCAACGTCTGATCCTCCCCTTGAAAAAGACCCGCTTCGGCGGGTTTTTTTTCGCCTGCAGAAAAGCCCTACAGCCAGCACCAGCAAAGACCTCCATGCATTTGCGCAAATTCTTATGCGCAAATATTTCCATAAATGCATTGACTGCATATGCATCAATGCATAGCCTGTGTCTCAAGCCGGGCAGCAACCGGTTGTTACACAGGCAGCGATGAACTGGCCTCGACAGTTCAGAGGGTTGGCAACTGGCCCGGGTGTGCAGCGTAAAGCACCACGATCAGTTATCCGGCGGGCAGGCGGCCGCGGTCGGAGTCAACAATTCGAAGCGCAACCGCGCCGTGCCACCAGTCGTGGCCAGCGGTTGGACAACGCATTACTGAAGAGCCTGCACCGCGGGCTTTTTGGAATGCCGAGCATGGCTTCGGCGCTTCACCCATCCCTGTGGGAGCGGGCTTGCCCGCGATCACCGGCGCAGCCGGTGCCACACAACGCATCGCCCGCTCCCACAGGGCGACGGTTCCAGGCATGACAGTCCAGTCCGACAAGGCTGGGCACTCACCCGCGAGCACTCAACGATGAATTTCTCAGCCACCCGGCCCTGTACGGAGGCCTCCCCATGAACCAGCTCAAGGCGCTGACCACCTACCTGCTCGACCGCAGGCTGGTGCCGCCCGAACAGCTGCAAGCCTGGGCCCAGCAGCTGGACCTGCAACTGGCCTGGACGCAAAACGAGCAAGGCCTGCACATGGGCAACCTGCGCTATCGCGCCCAGTTCGACTTCACCGGCTTCAGCGACCATCCCGCACGCCTCATGGCACTGGCCGGCAGCTGGCTGGAAGCCCATGACCCGGGGCGGCACCTGTTCGCTCTGCCGACACCGACGCTCAGCGTCAAGCGCACGCCCGCAGACAACGACCTGTTCGATGTGTCGCTGGCCCTGGAGTTTGTCGAGCCCCTTTACCTGACCGAGGACAGTGCCGGAGAAATCGAGGTCTTCGGCAAGACCTGGTCCTTCCAGCCACACCCACTGTGGATCGCCGAGCAAGGCGAGGTGGCCCTCGCAGGCCTGCAACAGAGCAACACCCTCCCCTGACTCGACTTCCTGGGCACCAACGCCCAGGCAGCCAGTGGCCCGCTCATGCAGGCCCTGGCCCCCAACCCTTCAATCCCCCCGCTAACGAGGCAACCTATGGCACTCGGTAAAATCAGCGTGAACAATCTCAACCTCGGCCAAGGTGCCGTGACCGAGATCGAGCGCTACTTCCTCTTCATCGGCCCCGCCGCCAAGAACGTCGGCAAGCTGTTGACCCTGAACACCGACAGCGACCTGGACAACGATCTGGGCGCGGCGGACAGCGACCTCAAAACCCAGCTGATCGCAGCCCGGGCCAACGGCGGCGACCGCTGGGCCTGCCTGGCCGCGCCGATCGGCGCCGAGGGCGACTGGGCTCCCGCCCTGGAACACGCCCAGCAACAAGGCTATTCGGTCGAAGGCATCGTCATCACCAAACCGGTGACCACGGGCCCCGAACTGCTGGCCATGAGCGACGCAGCCGAACAGTTGGGCGCCCGCTACGGCCGCCGCTCGTTCGTCCTGGCCGCGAGCGCCGGCATCCTGCCGAGCGCGACCTGGTCGGACTACCTCACCGAGCAGAAAGCGATCACCAACGGCTTTGCCGCCCCGCGTGTGGCGGTGGTGCCACTGCTGCACGGCAACGACCTGGGCGTGCTGGCCGGGCGCCTGGCCAACGCGGCCTGCAGCATCGCCGATACCCCCATGCGCGTCGCCAGCGGCCCGCTCCGTGGCCTGGGCCTGGTGCCCGTCGACAAGGACGGCATCCCCCTGCCCTCGTCGGTGCGCAGCGAGCTGGACAAGGCGCGCTTCTCCGTCTCCCAGACCTACCCCGACTACGAGGGCGTGTACTGGGGCGACGCCAACCTGCTCGACACCGCCGCCAGCGACTTCCAGGTCCTGGAACACCTGCGCCTGGCCGACAAGGCCGCCCGCCAGGTACGCCCGCTGCTGATCCGCCGCATCGGCGATCGCCGCCTGAACAACAGCCCCGCCAGCATGGCCGCCAACACCAGCGCGCTGATGGCGCCGCTGCGCAGGATGGCCAAGGCGGTGAAGTTCGCCGGCGAAGTGTTCCCGGGCGAGATCCAGCCACCCCGTGACGGCGACCTGGTCATCGTCTGGAAGAGCAACACCCAGGTGGAAGTGTTCATCCGCATCCGCCCGCACAACTGCCCCAAGGACATCACCGCGAACATCGCGCTGGACCTTTCCCAGGACAACCAGGAGTAACCCATGGCCAAGATCAGTGGCTTGAACTTCGACATCAACGTGGGCGACCTGAAGATCCACGTTGAGAACGCAAACCTCGAAATCACCGACAACAGCGCCGTGGCCCAGACCAGGGGCGTGCCGGACGGTTGGGTCGCCGGCAACGTGACCGCCAGCGGCGAGCTGGAAGTGGACACCACCAACTTCAACCTGATCATCGAAGCCGCCGCCAAGGCCGGCAGCTTCCGCCAGCTGGGCACCTTCGACCAGCTGTTCTACGCCAAGACCCCTACCGACGAGATCCGCGTGGAGGCCTTCGGCTGCCGCTTCAAGATCTCCAACTTGCTCAACATCGACGCCAAGGGCGGCGAGAAGACCAAGCACAAGCTGCACTTCGACGTCACCAGCCCGGACTTCATCCACATCAACGGCGTGCCGTACCTGTCCTTCGAAGAGGTCGAGGGCCTGATCTGATGGTGTGCCCATTCGACCGCGCCCAGGCCCTGGAGCAGCTCAGGCGCGACCTGGCAATCGCCGCCGCTCGCGGCCGGGGCGCGGCGACTGGGCCGAGCCTCAGCCACTGCGTGGACTGCGCCGACCAGATCCCCGAGGCGCGCCGCGCCCTGGGCGGCAAGACCCGCTGCGTCCCCTGCCAGCACCTTCACGAACGCGGCCGCTGAGCGCCGCCCCCTGCACGTTTGCATCCCCCCTTCCAACGGAGTAACGACACCATGACCCAACGCACCGAAATCACCCTGGAAGTCGGCGACCTGTCCCTGGACTTCGCCATCGACCCGGCCCTGATGACCAAGTACATCAACGCCCTGACCCCCTCCAACAAGGTCGCACCGGCCAACAACCTGCTGGTCACCGCCGTGAAAGCCGAACACAAGGAGCAGCTCAAGCCGCTGCTGGCCAACCCGATGACCGTGATCCAGCTGGCCGGCGCGCTGGTCGAGGAATACGCCCCGACCGTCGAGGTCACCGTAAAAAAGCGCTCGGCCACGCCGAGCGACTGACCGAGGACGGCCTCGGCCAGCTGCTGGCCCTGGCGGAGCGCTGGCTGCCCGGCGCACCTGCCACGCCCGAAAACCTGGGCACCGCCAAGTGGCTGGAGGACGAGCACTGGCGACGCATGGAAATCGCCATTGCCAACGGCATCGCACGTGCATTCAACGGAAGCTGACATCCCATGAGCGCGAACAATGCATCAAGCCGGCTGGATTTCATCCTGTCGCTGACCGACAAGGTCACCGCGCCGCTGGCGAGGATGACCCAAGGATTCAACAGCCTGACCGAGAAGAGCCAGGCCGCCATCAAGCAGATCACCGATGGCACGCAGAAACTGAAAAGCTCGGCGGGCGGCTTCGGGACCTTCCTGCAGCCTGCCCTGGAAATGAACCGCGCCCTGGGCGATGTGCGCTCGCTCGGTGTGGCCGACGAGGCCCTGGACGCCCTCAACAACAAGGCCCTGAAGTTTTCTGTCGCCTATGGCGAGAACGCCAGGGACTTCGTCGCCTCGGCCTACAAGATCGAAGGCGCGATCAAAGGCCTGGCCGGCTCCCAGCTGGCCACTTTCACCTACGCCAGCAGCGTGCTGGCCAAGGCCACCAAGGCCGACCAGGGCGTGATGGCCGAGTACGTCGGCACGCTGTACAACCTGCAGAAACAGCAGGCCGACGCCATGGGCAAGGGCCAGTGGGTCAAGGTACTGGCCGGGCAGACCGCCCTGGCGGTCCAGCTGTTCCGCACCAGCGGCGCGCAGATCAAAGATGGCTTCAAGGAAGCCGGTGCACAGGCCACCGCCGCCGGCGTCGACCTGGCCGAGCAGATGGTCGTCATCGGCAGCCTGTCCGGGAGCATGGACGCCAGCGCGGCCGGCGGGCTGTACAAGGCGTTCTTCGAGAACATCGAGAAAGCCTCGGGCAAGCTCGGCATGACGTTTACCGACACCAATGGCAAGGTCCTGCCGATGCTGGACATCCTGGCCAAGCTGCAGGGCAAGTTCGGCGATCTGCGCGGTGCGGCGGCCAACGCCGAGATCACCGAGGCCTTCGGCGGCGAGGCGGCCCGGCTCATCGGCACACTGGCCCAGGACACCGACCGCCTGAAGAACGGCATCGACCAGCTGGGCCAGGTCCGTGGCCTGGAACAGGCAGAGAAAATGGCCCAGGCCATGGTCGACCCCTGGCAACAGTTCACAACCGCAGTCACCGCGCTGCGCATCGCCTTCGGCCAGGCGTTGATTCCCATCCTGCAACCCTTGATGGCACGCCTGGTCGAGATCGGCCAGACCCTGGTCCGCTGGATCAAGCTGTTCCCCAACATCACCCGCGTGATCGCCATCGCCACCCTGGCGGTCCTTGGCATCAGCGCCGCACTGACCGCCCTGACGGTGCTGGTCGCAGCCGCCAGGATCGCCATGACCGGCTTGAACCTGATCTGGGCGCTGCTCACCTGGACCGGGTGGAAAAGCATCACGATGTTCATTGCCCACTCCATCCAATGCGTGCTTCTGGTCGCCCGGGTACTGCTGATGGTGACCGCCCTGGGCATCGCGCGCCTGGCCATGCTCGCCTGGCAGGGCGCCATCTGGCTGGTGAACGCCGCAATGATGGCCAACCCCGTTGGCCTGATCATCGCCGGCATCGTCGCCCTGGTCGCCACGGTCGTGCTGGTGATCGCCTATTGGGATGAACTCAAGGCCGCACTCATGGACAGCGCCGCCTTCCAGTGGATCAGCGGGCAACTGCAAGCGCTGGGCGACTGGTTCGACAAGATGGGTGGCTGGACCGGCATGGCCACGGCCGCCTGGGACGGCATCGTCGCCATCGTTCGGCGTTCGATCAACGAGGTGATCGAATGGCTGAACAAGATCCCGGGGGTGAACATCCAGACGCGTTTCGCCGAACCGTCGCAAGCACCCAAGGTGCCTGAGCTTCCCGGCCCGACCGTGCCCATCGGCGTGCTGCCCATGACCACCACGCCCTCGCCCCTCAAGACCCTGATGCAGGTGCCATCGCCGGCACCGCTGATGCCCTCGCCGGCCGCGCTCGCCGCACCGGCGCCGAGCGTTGCGACCGAACAGCTCGAGCAGCAGCGCCAGCGCCTGGCCCAGACCGCACTCAACCTCTCGCCGGCCAACCCGACGAGCGTTCCCCAGGGAGGCCTGATGACCCAGATCCAGAACACCACCCAGACCCAGGATCGTCGCCTGCACGTCGAGAAGGTCGAGATCAACACCAGCAAAGCCATGAACCCGCTGGAGCTCGAGCAAATGATGGAAATGGCGGTGGCCTGATGAGCGACTACATCGACCTGCTGATCCACGACAACGACCTGGTCCTGGACCCCTCCCACCAACCGCTGCTGATCGAAGACCGGGCCAGCATCGCCCAGGACATCGCCCACATGATTCGCGACAGCGGCCTGCTGGTGAACCTGGTGGCCGAGCGCAGCCGCCAACGCCAGGCCGACTGCATCCTGCAGCTGGAGCTGCTGGTGGAGGACGACGAACGCCTGCTGCCCGGTACCGCCCGCGTCCTGGCAGAGCGCCCGGGCCGCTACCTGGTCACGGCGAAAACCCTGAAATTCGGTGATATCGAGGTATACCTGTGAGCGACTTGGACTTTCGCAAAGTGCTGGCCGACGCCGGCATTCCCACCACCGAGGCGGCCCTGCACAAGGCCTGGGAGGCCGAAGTGGCCGCCCAGGGCAGCAAGCTCAGCAACACCAGCGCCTACTCGCCGTTCTGGCGCGTGGTGACGGCGCTGGTGACCAAGCCGGTGCTCTGGCTGCTCGGTTTCATCAGCGACACCGTGCTGCCCAACTTCTTCGTCAAGACCGCCAGCGGCGCCTGGCTGGACAGCCTGGCCTGGGCGGTGAACGTTGAGCGCAAAGGGGCGACCAAGGCCCAGGGCCTGCTGTTGTTCACCCGTGAGAACAGCGCCGGCGAGCTGCTGATGCGCGCCGGCGTGGTGGTGCAGTCCGCCGCGATCAACGGGCACGTCTACCAGCTGGTGACCACCGAGGATGCGCTGTTCCCCGACGGCCGCCTGCAACTGTCAGTCAAGGTCCAGGCGCAACAAGTCGGCAGCGGCTACAACCTGGCGCCCGGGTACTACGCCATCCTGCCCGAGCCGGTCACCGGGATCGTCCAGGTCGTCAACACAGACGGCTGGATGAGTGCTCCCGGCGCCGACCCCGAGCCGGACGAGCAACTGCGCCTGCGCACCCGCAACCAGTTCAGCGCCGTCAACCAGTGGCACACCGACGCGGTCTATCGCGCCATGATCGCCGCCTTCCCGGGCGTGCGCCCCGACGGCGTGTATTTCCGTCATGACGCCCCGCGCGGCCCGGGCAGTGCCAACGCCTATGTGCTGTTCGACGCCGACGTGCCGGCCGAGTCTTACTTGCAGCAGATCAACGCCCACGTGCGCGACGAAGGCAACCACGGCCACGGCGACGACCTCATGGTGATGGTCATGCCCGAGACGCGCCACGACATCGCGCTGACGGTCTGGCCGCAGGCGAACCTGACGGCCCAGCGGCGCGAAGCGCTGCAGCAGGGGATCACCCAGTTCATCCGCGCGGCGTTTCGCGAAAGCACCCTGAGCGACTACCGCCCGACATTGACCCTTCCGCAGTCGCGGTTCTCCTTCAGCCGCCTGGCCGAGGAGCTGCACCAGACGTTCGCCGACATCCAGTCGCTGCACTTCGGCAACGACGACATCGTCTCGCAGCTGAGCATCGCCCGCATCGCCGAACTGAAGGTGGACCTGGTATGAGCCCGTTGAAACTGCCGTTCTGGCTCGCCGGAACCGAGCTGACCAAGCTCAAGGACGCCGCACAGGCCTGGTGGGCCAGGGTGACCGAATGGCTGCGCTGGCCATTGCAGCAGATGGACGCCCAGACCTGCCACCTCACCGTCCTCGACCTGCTCGCCTGGCAGCGGGACATCACCCGCTTCAAGGACGAGCCGGAAAGCCTGTACCGCCTGCGGGTGAAGTTCGCCTTCGTCAATGCCGTCGACGCCGGCAGCACCGCCGGCCTCAAGCGCATCCTGCAGCGCCTTGGCGTGGGCTACATCGAGATCGACGAGCGCATGCCGGACCGCGACTGGGACGTCGTCCTGTTGCGCCTCTCCGATTCGCAACTGTCGGAGAACCCCGAGCTTCTGCGCGTGCTGGTCCAGCAATACGGCCGCACCTGCCGCCGCTACGACTTCGTGTCGATCACCCCTGTTTCGCTGCGCATCGGCGCAGTTCATTTCAACGACGACCAGCAGACGCTGGTCGCCAGCCTGTAGGAGCCAGCATGGCTACAATCACGCTCGCCGGTGAAAGACTGATCGCCGAAAAGATCGCCTACGATGACTTTCTGACGGTCACCCGCTTCATCTACGCCAACGTTCCGGGGCTCGACCCCTACAAGCCGGTGGACCGCGCCGAGGCCATGCCGCCGGCGGAGCAGATCGTCCACCGCTATGAAGTGCCCTACACCAACCGCAGCTTCGTCAACCCCAACCAGGTGGTGTACAGCTCGATGCTCAGCAGTGACGTCGGCGACTTCGACTGGAACTGGCTCGGCCTGGAAACCTCCGACGGCGTCCTGTTCGCAGTGGCCTACGTGCCGCTGCAGCAGAAGCGCCGCAACATCCCGCCCCTGCAGATCGGCAACAACATCACGCGCAACATCCTGGTCGAGTTCAGCGGCGCCCAGGCCGTGACCGGCATCACCATCGACTCCAGCACCTGGCAGTACGATCACACTATTCGCCTGGCCAGTATCGATGACCGCGAGCGTGCGAGTAACCGGGATATCTTCGGTCGGGCCTGCTTCTTCGGCACGGCCTGGCAGCTGGAAAAGGGCAACGAATTCGGTCGCTATCGAACCAAGGGTGGCCTGGCCTACGTTGAGGGATTGCGTATCGGCAACCTGGGCGCCAGCGGCGGTGATAGCGTACTCATCTCCTCGTTGCCTGCCACCGTCTGGCTGGATGTGGCACTGGAGCGCCAGGGCAACGACGTTTACCCCCACTCCAAGCTGGTAACAGGCACGGATCGCCCCGACTACTGGGACTCGGCGGGCAAGTTTCACTATTGTGTCGCGATCGCCGACGTGACCAGCACCGGTATCGTCGATCGGCGCACGGTCGAGCCGATCGACGGCCCCTTGCTGAAGCACTTCGCCACCCGCAAATCGGTCAGCGACCTCGAAGACGGCACCACGCCGGCCGGCAAGGCCCGCCGCCTGGCCGAGGCGCAGCAGATCGCCTTGCAGGGCGATATCACCGGCCGCGTCGACTTCGACGGCAGCAAGAGCGTGGTCATCCAGGCCACCCTTCCCGACCTCGGCGTAGTGCCTGGGGCCTATTCGAAACTGGTCATCAATGCCAAGGGGCAGGCTATCGGCAGCCAGGCACTGCAGCAGATCGACATCCCCAACCTGGACTGGAGCAAGATCACCAGCGGCAAACCGACCACCTTGCAGGGGTACGGGATCACTGATGCCATCAAGCGCGGCGACCATGGGCTGGCGTCCAATTTCGCCCCCCTCAGCCCGATCGACACGATCGGGCTGCCAGGCGGCTTCCACACGATCGCCGACGGCGCGACTTCGCTGGCGAACTACTGCACCGTGCTCAACATGCCGTACTACTCCGAGAAGTTCTCGGCTCAGATCGCGGTGAAGCAGGGCGGTCCTGGCGTGCAAGTCTTTGCCCGTGCCACGACCAACCAATGGCAGTGGACCCCGACGGTCGAGATGTACCACACCGGCAACCTCAACCCTGCGGCCATCGTGCCCGCTGGCACGCTGATCCAGACCTTCAGCCGCACCGCCCCCAGCGGAACCCTGCGCTGCAATGGCGCGGCCGTCAGCCGCACCACGTTCGCCTCGCTGTTCTCCGCGATCGGCATCCTGTACGGCGCCGGCGATGGCGCGACCACCTTCAACCTGCCCGACACCCGCGGCCTGTTCACCCGCGACGTCGACGACGGGCGCGGCTTCGACCCGGGCCGCGTCCAGGGCTCCGTCCAGGCCAGCCAGAACCTGTGGCACGCGCATTCGGCCACGGCAGGCGAGGCCGGCTGGCACTACCACCCGGGCAGCTCCATCGCCGCAGCAGGCGAGCACACCCACACCGCGCCCCGCGCCATGAACAACGACGTCGGCAACGGCGCCCCCAACTTCACCACCGCGAACTACACCAACGGCGTGACCGCGGCTACTCATGCCGCCGGCTCGCACACCCACGGCCTGTCGATGGTCGGCGATGGCGTGCACAGCCACGCCATCAGCATCGGCGGCGACGGCGGCAACGAATCGCGGCCGGTGAACATGGCCCTGTACTGCTTCATCAAATACTGAGGTGCCCCATGGCAACGACCAAGACCGTCTATCAAACTTCTTCGCTCGGGCTCTACACCGGGACCACCGAGGCGGACGAGTCCCCCCTGGAGCCCGGCGTGTTCCTGATCCCCGGCGGCTGCGTGGAGACCGCCCCGCCCGCCATTCCAGAAAACAAGGCGGCCTACTGGAACGGCCAGGCATGGTCGCTGGTGGACTACCACAACGGCCTGGTGGTCTACAGCATCACCACCGCAGCGCCATTGACCCTCAACGGCATGGGGCCGATCCCTTCCGGGTACACCCTGAAGCAGCCAGGCCCGGACCAGGTGTGGAAAAACGGCGAATGGGTGGACGACACCAACGCCGTGCTGGCCAAGGTGCATCAGCAGAAGCTCGCCGAAATCAACGCCAGCTGCGCGCAGTACATCCAGGCCGGCTTCGACTCCACCGCCCTGGGCGAGGCGCACCGCTACAGCAGCGCGCTGGAAGACCAGGTCAACCTGACCGGCCTGGTGTTCAGCGGCCTGGACAGCGCCTACCCATGCGCCGCCAGCGACGGTGCGCGCCAGTTCCTGGCGCACAGCCGCGACCAGCTGCTGCAAGTGAACACGGACCTGGTGCGGTTCAAGCAGGCCGCGCTGCAACACGCCGACCAGCTCAAGCGTGACGCGGCCAAGGCGTTGCAGGACAAGCAACTCAAGGCCCTGCGCGCCATCCAGTGGACGGTGCCGACATGAGCTGGGCGCCTGTCGCCCTGCGTTGGCCCGCCGAGGCGACCCAGTGGATGGGCCAGATGGACGCTGCCAAGACCCTGGCCGGCAGCGAGCTGGCCAGCACCGGGCAACGGCTGCTCGCACTGCAAGGGCTGGCCAGCACCCGCCCCGGCCCGGTCGGGGCCGCCGCCATAGAAGCGATCCAGGCCGGGCGACAGGCGCTCGCCGAGCAATTGGGCGAAGCGCCGAAGTGCCTGGTGGTGACGCCCTTCCAGAGCGGCATCGGCCAAGGCCGCGGTTACCAGCGCTTCCTGTCGGCGCCGAACCTGCTGCAACTGCTGGCCAACAAGCTGACCGATGCCACAGACGCCGCTGCCCCCCAGGGCAACCAGCACGCACTGTGCCTGCTGTTCCTGGGGACCCGCCACGAACAGTTGGCCGCCGCCCTGGGCCGTTTCAACGCACTGCTGCCGATCCCCGAACTGGTCCGCGCACAGCGGCGCGCGGAGCACCTGGCCAGGCTCGAAACCGACAAGTGGCAGATTCCCCAGGCCGCTGCCCTGCCGCGCTGGGAGGCGTTGCCCCTGGAGCGTTGCACTGTGCTCAAGGCGGCGCGGCAGTCGATCGCAGGGCAGGTCGCGGTTCTGGAAAGCTACGCCGCCGACCGTGCGCCACTGATCGACCTGGCCGAGCTGGCCTCACGCAAAGCCGCCCAGCAGCAAGCGCGCGACCAGCGCCTGGCCGAGCTGCGGCAACTGCTCGAGGGTAGCCAGGCGGACAGCGCGGTGCGCGCCTGCATGCTCGGCCCGGGCAACAACGCAGCGTTGCGCCGGCTGCTGCTCGACAGCGATGCCCCTGGGCATGAATGGGTGATGTGCGCCGGCGTGATCCTGGTCGGCTCGGCCTCGGGCCTGAGCTTCGTACGTGAAATGGTGGGCCTATGACACTGCTACTCCTGGACGGCCAGCCCGTCGAAGGCAAGACCCTGAAAGTCACCGGCAACCTGCGCATCGAAGCCGAGGACCTGTCTGGCCAGACCAGCAACACCGAGACCGCGCACAAGGGTTTCAAACCCAAGACCCTCGCCGTCAACCTGACCATCCCCTACGTCAACAGTGCCTGGCTGCGCAGCCTGATGCGCCTGGCCGAAGCCACGCAGAGCGGCGGCCAGCTCAAGACCTATCGCATCGTCAACGACACGGCCGAGGCCTTTGGCATCCGCCAGGTGCAGTTCGCCGAGAATGTCAACGCCCGCGAGGACGACACGCTGGCGTGCTGGCGCGTGCAGTTCGGCCTGGCCGAGAAGAAGTCCAACCCGGAGAAGGTCGAAAAGCGCCGCGCCAAGAAGCCTGTCAAGGCGCAGACCGGCACTGGCACCACGGTCGCCGCGCAGGAAGTCGACGATGACAAGGACCCGGAGCTCAGTGGCTTCGAAACCCTGTTGAAAAAGTTCGACGACTGGTTGGGAGACAAGCCATGAAGCTGCACCAGGTACTCAGCGTGGCAGGCGTGGGCTACGAGCTGGTCAGCTCGGACGTACGCCTGGAGCTGCGCAATCCGGGGCGGGCAACCTTCACCGTGCAGGCCGGCGCGCCTCTCAAGGGCCTGGTCACCTTCGACGTCGGCTACAACGACAGCCCCCTGCAGCGGCATTTCATCGGCTACGTGGAACGCTGCACCGCCGCCAACGGCAAGCAGGTGCTGTTCTGCCGGGAACTGGCGGCGATCCTGGCCAAGCCACTGCCCATGAACCTGCGTCACGTCGACTTGCGCGGCGTGCTCGCGCAGATCAGCCAGCAGACCGGCCTGCGCTTTCGCGTGCCCGAGCGGCCCTACGCGTCGATCCGGGCGCCATTCTTCTACAGCCTGGCCGCGGGTTTCCAGGCCATGGAAAGCCTGGCCAGGGTGTTCGACATCCCGGACTTCATCTGGCAGCAGCAGGGCAATGGCGAGGTGTACGTGGGCAGTTGGGCAGACAGCTACTTCGGCGTGCGCCCGGCGCTGCAACTGCCGGTCGAGCTGCTCGACAACTACCAGGGCAACCAGAGCGCCACGATTGCAGCCCTGCCCGGGCTGCGCCCCGGCGCAACGATCAACCACGGCGAGCGCGTGACCCATGTCGCGCTCGCCGGCAACCAGATGGCCATCCGATGGAAGACGCAATCCGCCGTACCGTAGAACGCCAGTTCCCCGAGATCACCGGGGGCTATCACCTGCCACGCTTCGGGCGTGTGGTCGCGGTGCCCGATGCGCCGGCGGCGCCCGGCCTGTGCGACGACTTCCGCCCGCGCTTCGGTGTCGATGTCCAGGTGCTGCTGCCCGACGGAGAACCGGATCCGGCGCTCCCGCTGTTCACCAGCCTGCCGCTGCCGGCGCCCATGGGCGGCCAGGAACGGGGCATGTTCGGCTTCCCCGAAGAGGGCACCACCGTGGTGGTGTCGTTCGCCTACGGCCTGCCTCACAAACCCTTCATCCAGCAGGTTCTGCCCCATGGGCTGAGCCTGCCCCGGGTGGCGAAGGGCGACCTGGTGTGGCAGCACAGCGAGGCCTGCCAGCAACGCGCCGATGCGGCTGGCAACTGGCTGCGCCAGACCGACGGCAAGTTGCTGGACAAGGCCATCGAACGCGAAGTGCAGGCACTGACCAATGCCGAGCAGTTCCAGACCCACCGCCTGAATGTGGACGACCATTCGACCGAGACGGTGGGCGGGGTGAAGACGGTCGAGGCCTTGGGTGCACTCAAGTTGCTGTCCGGCGGCTCGGTCAGCCTGGCCGCCCTCGACGACCTGCACCAGGCCACCGGGCGCGACCTGAACCTGGCCGTGGGACAAAAGCTCAACACGGCGATCGGCGGCGATGCCCAGGAACGCATCGAAGGCATGCGCGAGAGCGTGGCGAAACTCGGCCAGCGCTTGCAGGCACCGAAGACCTGGCTGGGCTCCGAAGCGGTGAACGTGCTGCAGGTGCTTTGCGACCTGCTCGACCTGGTGCAGGAGATGAACAGCCAACTGGCCGGGCACGTGCACGGCCCCACGCCACCACCCGGCAACGCGGCGGCCTTCGGCACCGCGGCCGTCCAGGCCCAGGCCCTGGGCCTGAAGCTCAAGCCGATCACGCTTTGACCGCCCGCCGGCAAACATATCGAATCCCACATACCCAACATGTTCTCCCCGCCATGGGCGGTGCAGCGTCGATTGCCTAGCATCGACCCTGCACACGCGGCCCGGCCCTCCCAGCGCCGGGCTGCCGTCCAAGGAGAACAACGATGACCACCGCCGCCATTGCCTGCCAGGACATCACCTGGAACCCCATCACCCGCACCAGCACCTTCTCCCCACAGGATCGCGAGGTCCTCACCCGCCACTGGCACCCCGTCGCCTTCTCGGCCGACGTCGGTGACCAGCCCTACGCCGTCACCTTGCTCGACGAGCCCATCGTCCTGTACCGCGCCGGCGGCAAGCTCAATGCCGCCCGCGACATCTGCAGCCACCGCGGCGCGCCGCTGAGCAAGGGCTGGGTGCAGGGCGAGAACATCATCTGCCCCTACCACGGCCTGCACTTCGGCACCGACGGCCGCTGCACGCGCATCCCCTCCGAACCCAACGCCAACCTCACCGAACGCCACCGCATCCAGATGTACGCCGCCCGCGAGGAATACGGCCTGGTCTGGGTGCTGATGGCCGGCACCGACGCCCCGTTCGCGCAGATGCCGACCTGGCACGACGACAGCTACCAGCGCATCCTGCCGCCGTCGATCGACATCAAAGCCTCGGCCGGACGCCAGGTCGAAGGCTTCATCGATGTCGCGCACTTCGCCTGGATCCACCACGAAGCCTTCGCCGAACGGGACAACCCGGTCGTGCCGACCTACCGGGCCGAGGTCACGCCCTATGGCGTGCACGCCGAGTACGTCAGCACCGTCAGCAACTTCCCCAAGAGCCTGCAGCACCGTGCCCCGGAAGGCTTCCAATGGAAGCGCTCGTTCGACGTGTTCGCCCCCTTCACGGCGCGCCTGGCCGTCAACTTCCCCGAACCCGAACACCAGTTGGTGATCCTCAACGCCGCCAGCCCGATCTCGGCGCGCAAGACCCGCATGTTCTGCGCCATCACCCGCAACTTCGACCAGCACCTGCCGCTGGACGATGTATACGCCTTCAACCGCCAGGTCTTCGAGGAGGACCGCGACATCGTCGAGCTGTGCCGCCCCGAAGACCTGCCCCTGGACCTGTCGATGGAGATCCACATTCCCGCCGACCGCTCCTCGACCGCCTACCGCCGCGCCTTGAGCGCCCTGGGCCTGGGCCGCGCCTTCACCAGCTGACTTCGACGGGAGTGACGAGCATGTACAAATGGGAATGTCTGGTGTGCGGCTTCTTCTACGACGAAGCCCAAGGCCGCCCGGAGGACGGTATCCCGGCGGGCACCCGCTGGGAGGATGTGCCGGATGACTGGTACTGCCCGGAGTGCGGCGTGGGCAAGGCCGACTTCGAGATGGTCCGGCTGGCGCAGGAGGCCGAGCCTCAGCCGGCCGCGCCAACCACTGCCCCGGTGGTGATCGTCGGCTCGGGTCTGGCCGGCTACAGCGTGGCCCGCGAACTGCGCAAGCTGGACAGCACCGTCGCGATCGTCATCGTCACCCGCGACGGTGGCGAGTTCTACTCCAAGCCTGCGCTGTCCAACGCCTTCCAGACCGGGCGGCTGCCCGAGCAACTGGCCACCTCCAGCGCCGCGCAGATGGCCGAGCAACTGCAAGCGCAAGTCATCACCCGCGCCACGGTAGCGCGCATCGACACTGTGGCGCAGCAGGTCCATGTCGATGGCCAGGCCTTGGATTACAGCGCGCTGGTGCTGGCCCTGGGCGCCGATGCCAGGCGCCTGGTGCTGGACGGCGACGGGGCCCAGGCGATAGTCACGGTCAACGACCTGGGAGACTACCGAACCTTCCGTGAGCAGGTCGGTGCCCACAGCCGCATCGCCATCCTCGGCGGCGGGCTGATCGGCTGCGAATTCGCCAACGACCTGCGCCACGCCGGGCACCGGGTGAGCCTGGTCGACCGCGCCGACTGGCCGCTGAGCCGCCTGCTGCCCAGCGCGGCCGGCGAGGAAATGGCCAACGCACTGGCCTCCATCGGTGTGCAACTGGCTTTCGGCAACGCCCCGGTCGCCCTGCAGCGCACGGATGACGGGTACAACCTGCAACTGGCCGATGGCAGCGCCCTCGACGTCGACTACGTGCTCTGCGCCGTCGGCTTGCAGCCGCGCGTCGAACTGGCCCGCTCGGCAGGGCTTGCGGTGGACAACGGTATCGTCACCGACGCCTGCTTGCGGGCCAGCGCCAGCCAGGTGTATGCCCTGGGCGATTGCGCGCAAGTGCATGGCCTGGTGCTGCCCTACGTGATGCCGATCATGCTGCAGGCCCGCGCCCTGGCGCAGACCCTGGCCGGCACGCCAACAGTGGTGGCGTACCCAGCCATGCCGGTGACCATCAAGACCAGCGTGCTGCCCACCATCGTCGCCACGCCGCTAGAGGCCGACGGGCAGTGGTCCACCGAGCTGATAGGACGTTGCGAGCAAGGCACCGCCAACCTCCGGTCGCTGTACCACGACCCGCGAAGCCAGATGCTCGGCTTCGTCCTGATGGGCGCCGCGACCCAGGAAAAGGCCCAGTTGCTCAAGGCGATTCCGGACTGGCGCTGAACCCATCGATCGGGGGCCTGGGCCGGAAGAGCCAGGCCCCTATCGACGCCTTCGGGGCCATCGCTATATATTTTTGTAAATAGCGATTACCCATCCACCGACAATGAGAGCGTTGTGTCCAATTCCCTGCCCAACTGCGATGCGCAGTTGATCCGCACCCTGTACACCCTGCTCACCGAGTGCAGCGTGTCGCGCACCGCCGAACTGCTCGGCCAGTCCCAACCGGCGATCAGCGTCGCCCTGCGCCGGCTGCGCGAGCTGACCGGCGACCAGTTGCTGGTGCGCAGCGGCAGCCGCATGGTGCTGACCACCCACGGCCTGTCGCTGATCGACCCCGTGGCCCAGGCGCTTGACGGCATCGAGCAGATCCTCCACCCGGTCGACCTGTTCGACCCCGCCACCACCCGCCAGACTTTCCGTATCAGCACCCCGGACTACCTGAGCGTGTTCTTCGTGCCCGCGATCATCGAGCGCTTCAACGCCCAGGCGCCGTTCGCCACCCTGGAGCTCAAGCACTTGCAGGCCGAGGGCGGCTTTTCGCGAGGGCTCGAGGATGGCTTCCTGGACCTGGTGATCGGCAACTGGCGCACCCCCGCCGAGCACTTGCACTTGCAGCCGCTGTGCGACGACGACCTGGTCTGCCTGGTGCGCGATGAACACCCCATCGGCCCCGGGCAATTGACCCGCGAGGCCTACCTGGCGGCCGACCATCTCGGGGTGATGACCCACAACCCCACCGGGCAAGGCACCATCGGCGCGGAGCTGGCACGCAACGGCCTGGTCCGGCGCGTCACCACCACCTTGCCGTACTTTTGCATCGCCCCCTACGTGCTGGTGAAGTCCAACCTGATCTTCACCACCACCCGCTCCTTCGCCAGGCACTATGCCGAGCTGCTGCCCTTGCGCATCGAGCCGTTCCCGGTGCCCGCGCAACCGCTGCGCTATTACCAGCTGTGGCATGCGCGCAAGCACCGCTCGCTGGCCTCGAAATGGCTGCGCGGCATCGTGCTGGACGCCGCCCGGGCCATTGCACCAAGGCCTGCCGACATGGGTGAGCATTTACGCGACTGACTGCCAGCAGATTTGTATTTATCCCGCCCTTGGCGTCGGCCCAGGCTAGGCGTTTTTCGCACAACAGGATTCGCTCATGAAACACGCTCGCCCCCAGGCCGTCCCCACCGTGCAGGTGAATACCGACGAAGTCATCGTCACCGAATGGCGCTTCGCCCCTGGCGCCGAGACGGGTCGCCACCTGCATGGCCATGACTACGTGGTGGTGCCGATGACCGACGGCACCCTGCTGCTGGAAACCCCGGAGGGCGAGAAGCGTGCGCCGCTAGTGGCGGGCCAGAGCTACTTCCGCAAGGCCGGCGTCGAGCACAACGTGATCAATGCCAGCGACCATGAAGTGGTGTTCATCGAGACCGAGCTTAAATAGTTCAGGATGCACACGACACCGGTGTAGGAGCGGCCTTGCGTCGCGAAAGGGCCGCAAAGCGGCCCCGGCAAGGCCGCTCCTACAGACGAGAACTGCACAACCGACTACACTCCCTCCCTGCTTGAACCGGGATAACCGAAGCACTGCCTCGAAACCCGATGGACCTGACCACCGCTGGTCAACCGTCGGGACTAATGGGTCCGGACCTTGGCCGGCCTGTTTATCGGAGGCAACACATGAACCCGCGTATCTGGCTGCTGGCCCTGGCGACCTTCGCCACCGGCATGGCCGAGAACATCACGGTCGGCATCCTGCCGGCACTGGCCGATGGCCTCGCCGTACCGCTCGGCATCGCCGGGCAATTGACCACGGTGTTCTCACTGAGCTTCGCCCTCGCTGCACCCTTCTCTCCCCTGCTGACCACCCGCCTGCCCTTGCGTCGCCTGCTGTGCGCGGCACTGGCGCTGTTCGCCCTGTGCAACCTCGTGGCCGCCCTGGCGCCGGGGTACACCGCGCTGCTGGTCGCACGCATCGTGATGGCGGCGACCAGCGCGCTGACCTGCCTGACCTGCACCCTGATGGCCACGCGCATGGCCCCCGAAGCCCTGCGCGGGCGGGCGATCGGGGCGATCTTCATGGGTATCTGCAGCTCGCTGGTACTGGGTGTGCCGGCCGGGATGCTGCTGTGCGACCTGCTGGGTTGGCGCGGCGTGTTCATCGGCCAGGCCGCACTGGCGGTCACCGTGCTGCTGCTGGCCTGGCGTGGCCTGCCACAGGTGCGCAGCAACGAGCGCATCGCGCTGGGCAGCTACCTGCGCCATCTGCGTGACAGCCGCCTGTGCGCCGCGCAAGCGGTGTCGCTGCTGATGATCGCCGGGCACTTCACGGTGTTCGCCTACCTCGCCCCCTATGCCCAGCAGGTCGCCCATGTACCGCCGCACTGGTTGCCGGCAGTGTTCGCGGCCTTTGGCATCGCCGGTGTCTCGGGGGGCTATGTGGGCGGCTGGATGGCCGACCGGCTCGGCGCCGGCAGATCGATCGTGCTGGCTCCGCTGCTCTACCTCGCCAGCCTGCTGGTGCTGCCGTTGTGCGCGGGCACACCGTGGCTGTTCCTGCCGGCGATGATGCTGTGGGGCGGGCTCAGCTGGACCACCTCGCCGGTGGTGCAGAGCTACCTGGCCAAGCGTGGGGAAGATACCTTCCCGGCGGGCATGAGCCTGAACATGTCGGCCATGCACCTGGGGGTCGGGCTGGGCTCGGCCATCGGTGGCGTGGTGATCACCGGGGCGACGCTGTCGGCCACCCCCTGGGCGGGCGCCGCGCTGACGGCGTTGGCGGCGGCCATGGCATGCTGGTCTGCCCGCCCACCCGCCGAACCTGGCTTCAGCGAGCGCGAACCGGCGTAGCGTTCTGCTGCTCCTGCTCGAAGGCATCGGCCAGGTAGTCGATCAACTTGCGCACCGCTGGCATCAAACCGCGCCGTGAGGGGAACAGCGCCACGACCTCCCCTTCCCGTGGCGCCCAATCGTCGAGGGCATGGACCAGGCGCCCGGCAGCCAGGTCGGCGCGCACCGCCTCCTCGGGCAGCAGCACCAGCCCTACGCCGGCCAGGGCGGCCTCGCGCAGCACCGCCAGGTCGTCCGACACCACGCGGGGGCGATGGCGCACGGTAGCCTCGGCGCCCGCAGGCCCCACCAGCATCCAGGTGGCATCCTGCACATTGGCGCCCCAGTTCAGACTCGGCAGGGCCTGCAGCCCTTCCGGCGACAGCGGGCGCCCGTGTTCGGCCAGCAGGCCCGGCGCACCCACCAGGCACTGCCGGCTCGGGGCCAGCCGGCGCATCACCAGCTCGCTGCTTTCCAGTGGCTGGTGCTGCACGCTCAAGACCAGGTCGAAGCCCTCGCCGATCACATCCACCCGCCGGTTGTAGCTCTTGACCAGCAGCTCGACCACCGGGCATTGCGCCATGAACCGCGCCAGCATCGGCGCCAGGCGCGAATCGAGCAGCGCGGTGCTGCTGGCCAGGCGCACGATGCCACGGGGCTCGCCGCGGTTGCGCTCGACGGCATCTTCGGCGGCGACGGCCTGCTCGAGCATGCCCAGGCAATGGCGGTAATACTCCAGGCCCACCTCGGTCACCTGGAACTGCCGCGTGGAGCGCTGGATCAGGCGTACGCCCAGGCGCTCCTCGAGCTTGGCCACGCGCCGGCTGAGGCGTGACTTGGACAGACCAAGGATGCGCCCGGCGGGCGCGAAGCCGCCGTGCTCAACCACCTTGGCGTAGAGATAGAGGTCGTTCAGGTCGAACATCGGCAACACTCGTCCACGGCTCACCGCTGCATCATCCGTCATTCCTCGAGGATCGTCACAGTGGCAGTGGTCCCGGCCCGCAAAGGAGGCGCTTCGGCATCCTGCGGGTCCAGGCGCAGGCGTACCGGCACGCGCTGGGCCAGCTTGACCCAGGTGTAGTTCGGATTGACGTTGGCCAGCAGGCGATTGCCCGGCTGGTTCTCACGGTCGGTGATGGCGTAGGCGATGCTCTCCACCGTGCCCTGCAAAGCCTGACCATTCATCAACACGATGCGCGCCCGGCTGCCGACGGTGATGCGCGGCAGCTTGGTTTCCTCGAAGTAGCCACTGACATGGAACGAATCGCTGTCCACCAACGCCAGCAACGCAGCGCCCGGTTGCGCGAAGTCGCCCTGACGGGTCAGCAGGTTGGTGACATGACCATTGACCGGCGCCAGCACCTCGGTGCGCTGCAGGTCGAGTTGTGCCTGTTCCAGCGTGGCTTCGGCCAGTTGCACATTGGCTTGCGCCAGGCCCAGGCTGGATTGCTCGCGCAGCAGGTCGGCCTGGGCCACAGCGACATCAGTCCTGGACTTTTCCCACTCCTCGGCGGAAATGGCCGACAGCGACTGCAGCTTGCTGCGGCGCTGTTCCTCGCTGCGCCGTTGCCGGAGCAACGCCTGGTTGGCGACGATGTTCGCCTGCGACTGCCCCAGGGCTGCCCGTGCCACCTCGACCGCACGCCGAGCATGCAACACGGCCAGCTCATAGCGCGCCGGGTCGATGCGCAACAGCAGGTCGCCCTTGTGCACGAACTGATTGTCCCGCACCGGCAGGGCGACGATCCGGCCGCTGACCTCCGCCGCCAGGGTGACCACATCGGCCCGCACCCGTGCATCACGGGTCCAGGGCGCCTGGGTATAGTGCGTCCAGGCCAGCCAGCCCAGCACGATGGCAACGACCAGCATGGCCAGGGTCAGGCTGCGCGACAACAGCGGCTTGATCGACGACATCTACCTACTCACTCCCATCCACAACAGCAAGGCCGCGCAAATCGCGGTATACACGGCCCCCTGGAACAGCGCCGGATGCCAGACGAAGGCCAGCACGCCCACTCGACGCAACAAGGCATCGACCAGCAGAAACAACGGCAGGGCCAGTAGCAGCGCCTGGGCGATGGGCGGCAGGTAGACCCCGCCCACCTCAAAATCAATGGGCATTGGCCACCTCCGGGATCGGCCGCGCACGCACAGGCTCCAGCACCCGGCGATAGCGCGCCAGCAACTGCCCGGCCACCGCCAGGGCCACCCGCAGGATGAACAGCCGACGCAAGGCGTCGCGCCCCAGTGGCCCAGGCGCGCCATGCAGGGCATCGAGCACCCGCGTGTGGTCGTCCAGCTCACGCAGAAGCGGGTCGAGGTCCACCACCCCCTGGCCACCGATGAAGTCGGCAACGCCCTGCAGGCTTTCTCGCAATCGAGCCCGGGCTGGTGACGGTAATACCAGGTCACCGTCGCACAAGGCGCGCGCTTGCCCCACGGCGATGGCCAACGCCGGGCACACCAGCGCACACTCGACACGCTCGCGGGAGGCCATGTCCGGGGCGGCCGGCAGCAGACCGATCAATGCCGACAGGCGATCGAGCAGCAGGCTCTCGAAGGCGAACTGCCCAGCCAGCGAACCGTTCTCGAGCACCTGTCGGCGCACATCCTCACGGGTCTGGCGAAACAGTCGGGCGATGCGTTTCTGCGCATTGAACGGAAACACCAGCGAGAACACGGCCATCGCCAGCACGCCGGCCACCAGGTAGCCACCGGCGAACTCGAACCACTGGATGTCGCTGTTGTGATAGGCCCCGACATTCTGCGGCCCGATCATCAACAGGCCGATCAGGCCGATGCCCATGCCGATCCCCGCCGTCATCGGGTTGGCCAGCCCGACCGCCGCCAGGTACAGCAGGGGCGCCAGGCACAGGGCGAGCATCTCGAAGTCGGTGAACAGTGGCAGCAGGGCGAACTGATAGAGCGCCGATAGCCCCATGCCCACCAGCAGCCCGCGGTTGTAGTTCTGGCTGGCCAGCAGGGGGCGCGGCAAGGTCGCCATCAGCGAACACATCACGCCCATCAGGATCACCGCCGAACGCGCGCCATCCCAGGCGCTCTCGATCCACAAGCCGCCGATCAGCAACAGGGCCAGGCAGGCGCGCACGGCGTTCATCGCCGCCAGCGGCCAGTCCAGGTGCAAGGCGCTGGCACGGCCCTGCCGTTGGGGGCAACTGGCCAGGCGGCCCTGCTGGATCGCCTCGTTCAACTCGATCAGCTCGTCCAGTTGCTGCAGCAGCCGCGCCTGCTCCCAGCGCAAGGCCCAGGCCAGGGCGCGCAGGTGCGGTGGCAGTGGCTCGTTGAGAAACTCGGCGCGGTCGGCGGCGTCATCGAAGCCTTGGTGCAAGGTGCGCAGGGCTTCGCGGTCCGCTGCCGAGAGCGCCATGCCGTCCCGTGCCAGCGCCTCCAGGCTCAGCAGTTCGGCGTCGCGCAGCAGCTGGATATCCACCGGCAGCGGCCCCAGCCAGTTCGCCTTGACCAGTTCGCGCTGCTGACGCAGCACCAGCAGCCGTGAAACCAGCAGCACCAACTGGTTGGCGAACAGTTGCACCAAGCCGTCGCCGCTGCGCAGGTGCGGCGCGTCGAAATACAGGTGCCGACGCAACCCTTCCAGCGCACTGACCTCGGCGATCAACCGGGCCTGACGCTGACCGAACGCGGCTTCGTCCTCCTCGGTGCGGATCACCTGCGCGGCATGGCTGGCGAGCAATTTCAGCAGGCTGTCGACCTTGGCGAAATAGCTGTTGGCCACGGCTTGCGGGCGGGCCGTCAGCAGGCTGACCACCGCCACGCAGGCCACCGCCAGCAAGGTCTCGGTGACCCGGGTGACGGCCAGCAGAAAGGTGCCCTCGGGCTCGGGCACGGCCAGCATGGTCACCACCACCGCGGTAAAGCCGCTAAGCACGAAGGCATGAGAATCGGTGTAGCGCAGCAAGGTGCCACCGGCGGTACACAGCCCCAGCCACAGCGCCAGGCTGACCACCAGGGTGTACGGCATCTGCGCGAACAACGCCATCAGCAGCACGGCCACCGCCGCGCCGACCACCGTGCCGAGCACCTGCGCGAGGCTGCGCTTGAGGGTCATGCCGGCCAGTGGCAGGCTGATGATGATCACCGTCATCAGCGCCCATTTCGGTTGTTCCAGGTCGAACACGAACGCCAGGTAGAGACACAGCAGGCCCGCCACCACCGTACGCAGCGCGAACAGCAGCACATCGCGCCCGGGGCGCAGGGCAAGCCTGAAATAGGCAATCAGTGGAGCCATCCGTTACCTCGTAACCGACAGGACCGGCCCGGGCCCCGTTACCGGGGCCCGGGCACCGCGTCACTTGGCCAGCTTGCTGTAGCTGGTCATCAGGTTACGGTAGTCGGGGATGTGGTTGGAGAACAGCGTACCCAGCCCTTCGATGTCGTTGCGCCAGTCGCGGTGCAGCTCGCAGGCCACGCCGAACCAGGTCATCAGCTGGGCGCCGGCGGCCTCCATGCGGCGCCAGGCCGAGTCGCGGGTCAGTTCGTTGAAGGTGCCGGAGGCGTCGGTGACCACGAATACGTCGAAGCCCTCTTCCAGCGCCGACAGTGCCGGGAAGGCCACGCACACCTCGGTGACCACGCCGGCGATGATCAGCTGCTTCTTGCCGGTGGCCTTCACCGCCTTGACGAAGTCCTCGTTGTCCCAGGCGTTGATGTTGCCGGGGCGGGCGATGTAGGGCGCGTCGGGGAACTGCTCCTTGAGCTCGGGCACCAGCGGGCCGTTGGGGCCGGTTTCGAAGCTGGTGGTGAGGATGGTCGGCAGCTTGAAGTACTTGGCCAGGTCGGACAGCGCCAGCACGTTGTTCTTGAACCGGTCCGGGTCGATGTCGCGCACCAGCGACAGCAGCCCGGTCTGGTGATCGACCAGCAGTACCGCGGCGTTGTTCTTGTCCAGACGCTTGTATTGGAATGCCATGGTGGATCTCCTTGCTTGGATGGGGAACAGCCAGGTTCAGTTGCGTTGCGAGTCTAGTTGCTCATGACCGGTGACGACGGCCTGGGCCTTGGCGTAGCTCTCGATCAGCAGTTGGTAGTGCGGGAACACCGCGCTGTAGGCCTCGGCCCACTGGGCGGCGTCCGGGCGGTTCCAGGTACGTTGCACTTCGGAGCAGACAGCGGCGGTGTCCATCGGTACCACGCCGGCCTGGACCACCCGTGCCAGGGTCACTTCCTGGGCCATCTTGGAGTAGGTGCCTGACGCATCGATGACAGCGAACACCTGGTAGCCGGCGGCCACCGCGCTGATGCTGGGGAAGGCCATGCACACGCTGGTGATGGTGCCGGCGATGATCAGTTGCTTGCGCCCAGTGGCCTTCACCGCGGCGACGAATTCAGGGTTGTCCCAGGCGTTGATCTCACCCTTGCGGGCGACATACTGCGCATGGGGCGCGGCTTCGTGGATTTCCGGGATCAGCGGGCCGTTGGGGCCTTGGGGTACCGAGGCGGTGGTGATGACTGGGATCTTCGCCAGGCTGGCGACCTTGGCCAAGGTAATGGCATTGGCCCGCAGTTCGGTCATGGGCATGTCCTTGACCGTCTGGAACAGGCCGCTCTGGTGGTCGATCAGCAGCATCGTGGCGTTGTCGGGGTCGATGCGTGGCACCTGGCCGTCGAAGTTGGCGGCTTGCGAGAAATTGCTCATCGTTCTCTCCTCTTGGTGTGGAGAACAGGCCATCCTGGCCGCTGCGGTCGGGCCGCGCCCCACACATCCACAGTGGGGACTATGAGAGTAGGCAACACAGGCTGAACGAAACGACCGTCAGTCGGCGGGCCGTGGCAAATGCCCGTGCGGCCTGTGGCCAGGCGGGCGACAGGGCTAACGGTAGAGAGGAGAGATGCGGGCCGGTAGGCCCATGGGTGAACCCTCAGAGTTCCATCTGGAGAACAGTGAAGCGCACGCCGCCAGCGCCGGTTTGAGATAGTTCGCTCTGAAGGTATGCCGATGAGACAGTTCGAGACGCGCCATCAGCTCATTGGCGCGCAGCGCTATACCCCGCTTCAGAACCTCCAGCATCGCGCTACTTGGTCGGTTACTTGTTCGGTTACCTGGTCGGTCGCTCTTAGCGACATACGCTAACTAACTGGTTTACCTGAACGCGTGGGAGCGGGCTTGCCCCGCGATGGATGGCACCGGCTGCGCCGGTATCGCGGGGCAAGCCCGCTCCCACGGCCAGTGCTCGGCTCGAGAACGCAGGGTCGGGTGATCTATCCATCAGTTCACAATTTCCTGAACTGATTATTTGCGCGCAGCGATTTGTCCCCTTCGCCGCCCCCACCAGAATCGCTTCACCAACAATCACAATAATCGTGAGGCCACTCCCGTGGACCAGACACTCCAGGTACGGCAGGCCGCCGCCGACCTCGTTGCCGCCTTCGCCAGCAATGACACCGCCCGCTACTTCGCCTGCTTCAGCGAAGACGCCACCTTCCTTTTCCACACCTTGGCACAACCGCTGCTGTCGCGCCGCGCCTACGAAGAACTCTGGGCCTCCTGGCAGGCAGAGGGCTTCGCCGTGCTCGGCTGCGAATCCAGCAATGTGCAGGTGAGCCTGCAAGGTGACGTGGCGATCTTCATGCACGACGTGGCCACACGCCTGCGCGTCGCCGGCGAAACCCTCGACCTGAACGAGCGCGAGACCATCGTCTTCCGCCAGCACGGCGAACGCTGGCTGGCCTGCCACGAGCACCTGTCGGTCGTCTCGCCGGCCTGATCCCCTTTCAAGCGGCCCTGCCGCACTGCCATCGCACCCACAACAAGGCCCCTTGAGGCCGACAACATTCGCGCTGGAGCACCACCATGAGCCACTCGACCGGTATCGAGACCAATGGCGTCGAACAGATCCCCGACGATCAACGCGACGCCGCCCCGCTGGACCTGTTCCGCCTGATCTTCGGCGGTGCCAACACCTTTGCCACCGCCGTGCTCGGCAGCTTCCCGGTGCTGTTCGGGCTGTCGTTCCAGGCTGGCGTGTGGGCGATCCTGCTCGGCGTCGGCGTGGGCGCGCTGATCCTTGCGCCGATGGGCCTGTTCGGCGCGCTCAACGGCACCAACAACGCGGTATCGTCCGGCGCGCATTTCGGCGTGCACGGGCGCATCGTCGGCTCGTTCCTGTCGCTGCTCACTGCGGTGGCGTTCTTCTCGCTGTCGGTGTGGAGCTCGGGCGATGCCCTGGTCGGCGGCGCCAAGCGCCTGGCCGGCCTGCCGGAAACCGACCTGACCCTGGGCCTGGCCTACGGCCTGTTCGCGGTGCTGGTGCTGGTGGTGTGCATCTTCGGCTTCCGCTTCATGCTGTGGGTCAACAAGATCGCGGTGTGGGCATCGAGCCTACTGTTCCTGCTGGGCATCTTCGCCTTCGCCGGGCCGTTCGACGCGGGCTACGCCGGTAGCGTCAACCTCGGCCAGGCAGGCTTCTGGGCAGCCTTCGTCGGCGCGGCGATCCTGGCCATGAGCAACCCGGTGTCGTTCGGTGCCTTCCTCGGTGACTGGTCGCGCTACATCCCGCGTGCCACGCCGAAATCGCGGATCATGCTGGCGGTGATCCTGGCCCAGGTGGCCACGTTGATCCCGTTCCTGTTCGGCCTGTGCACCGCCACCCTGGTGGCCAGCCAGGCGCCGGACTACATCGCCGCCAACAACTATGTCGGTGGCCTGCTGGCCATCTCGCCGGGCTGGTTCTTCCTGCCGGTGTGCCTGATTGCGGTGATCGGCGGCATGTCCACCGGCACCACGGCGCTGTACGGCACCGGCCTGGACATGTCCAGCGTGTTCCCGCGCCTGCTCAGCCGCGCCGCTGCCACGCTGCTGATCGGCGTGCTGGCCATCGGTTTCATCTTCATCGGCCGCTTCACCTTCAACCTGGTGCAGAGCGTCTCGACCTTCGCCGTGCTGATCATCACCTGCACCAGCCCCTGGATGGTGATCATGATCCTCGGCCTGATCACCCGCCGCGGCTTCTACCACGCCGACGACCTGCAGGTGTTCACCCGTGGCCAGCAAGGCGGCCACTACTGGTTCTGCCACGGCTGGAACTGGCGCGGCATGGGCGCATGGATCCCCAGTGCGCTGGTCGGCCTGTGCTTCGTCAACCTGCCTGGGCAGTTCGTCGGCCCGCTGGGTGAACTGGCCGGCGGCATCGACCTGAGCCTGCCGGTCACCCTCGGTATCGCCGGCGTGCTGTACCTGATCTTGCTCAACCTGTTCCCTGAACCGGCTGGCGTGTACGGCCCGCAAGGCCCGCGCTGGGTGCGTTGCAAAAGCACGCCGGTGAAGCCCGTGACCACCGCCGAAATGGCCTGACTGGAAACCGACCATGACCACCTCTCACTACATCGACGGCCGCTGGGTCGAAGGCCAGGGCAGCGACTGCATCGTTGTGCAGAACCCGTCCGACGGCCTGCCGTTCGCCGAACTGATGGCCGCCAGCACGGGCCAGGTCGACCAGGCCGTGGGCGCCGCACGCCGTGCGCTGAGCACCTGGAAAACCGTGCCCGCCAGCGAACGCGCCGGCTACCTGCGCGGCTTTGCCGAGCAACTGGGCCAGCGCCGCGACGAGCTGATCGCCTTGCAGATGCGCAACAACGGCAAGCCGCGCCACGAGGCCGAGATCGACCTGGACGACGCCATCGCCACCTTCGCCTACTACGCCGACCTGGCTGAACAGTTGCCGGAAAAGAACCGCGATGTGCCGCTGGCCGCACCGGGCTTTACCGCCCGCACCCGCCTGGAGCCGGTGGGCGTGGTCGGCCTGATCGTGCCGTGGAACTTCCCACTGGTGACCAGCGCCTGGAAGCTCGCCCCGGCCCTGGCAGCCGGCTGCACCGTGGTGCTCAAGCCCTCCGAAGTGACCCCGCTGATCGAGCAGGCCTACGGCCAGATCGCCGAAGCACTGGGCCTGCCGGCCGGCGTGTTGAACATCGTCAACGGCAAGGCCGAGACCGGCGCCGCCCTGAGCGGCCACAACGGCCTGGACAAGCTGTCGTTCACCGGCAGCAACGGCGTCGGCAGCCAGGTGATGCGCGCAGCCGCCGCGCAATGCCGGCCGGTGACACTGGAGCTGGGCGGCAAGTCGGCCATCGTGGTGTTCGACGATTGCGACGTCGATCAGGCAGTGGAATGGATCGTCGCCGGCATCACCTGGAACGCCGGGCAGATGTGCTCGGCCACCTCGCGCCTGCTGGTGCAGGACGGCATCGCCGATGCGTTGCTGGCGCGCTTGCAGGAGGCGCTGGAGAAGCTGCGCGTCGGCAACCCGCTGAGCGAGGAAGTGGACATGGGGCCGCTGACCAGCCAGGCGCAATGGCTCAAGGTCGCCAGCTACTTCGCCAAGGCCCGCGAGGAAGGCTTGAAGTGCCTGGCCGGCGGCAAGGCGCTGGACCGCGACGGCTGGTTCGTCAGCCCGACGCTGTATGTGGATGTGCCTGAGAGCAGCCGCCTGTGGGGCGAGGAGATTTTCGGGCCGGTGCTGTGCGCGCGGCGCTTCGCCACCGAAGCCGAGGCCATCGTGCAGGCCAACGACAGCCGCTTCGGGCTGGTCGCCACCGTGTGCTGCGCCGACCTGGAACGCGCCGAACGCGTGGCCGATGCGCTGGAGGTGGGGCATGTGTGGATCAACTCGGTGCAGGCGGTGTTCGTCGAGACATCGTGGGGCGGGACCAAGGGCAGCGGGATTGGGCGCGAACTCGGGCCTTGGGGGTTGTCGGGGTATCTGTCGGTGAAGCATGTGACGCGGTGTTTGGGGTGATTGGGTAGGCATTCCTTTCCAAGGGGGCGGTGAGGCTGGCAGGTGTTCGGCGAAGTTTTTTTAGTGCCTGTGAGATCGAGCGCCGCGCGGGCGGCGCTTCGCGGGTAAATCGCAGCGGCGAACCGCCGCTCCCACAGTTTGTTTCGGGCCAATGAGTCCTGTGAAAGTACCAGCGCCTGCCTTGGTGCATGCCTGGAGTCATGTGGGGCGACAGCAACGCCCACGCTGAAATTGTGTCAAGCCAACAAGGCGGACCAGGTGATGGCACAGGAGAGACTGGCCCGAAACAGATGTGGGAGCGGGTTTACCCGCGAAGCGCCGCGCGGGCGGCGCTCGATCTGATAGGCGCTGCAAGGCTCTCGGCGAACACCTGGCAGCCTTCACGCGATCGCATGCAGAACCCAATCGCGGGGCAAGTCGCATCGGCGCACCGCCGCTCCCACGACGATCCAATGCCCCTCTTCAGCCGTAAGACATTTCCGAACCTGAAACAAAGTGCTTCAAAGCCCATCCGCTTGGGAATTACCCTACGCCCGCTGCGGACGTGTCTGCGTTGTCGATCTTCATCAGCAGGACTAACTTCCCCGGGTCGTCGTTATGGCGACCGGGTGTGAGAGCCTGAGATTTGGTTTGCAGCCTTGCGGCAGCTGTGCGCGGGCAGGATTCGTCCTGGCCGGGTTCCCAGGTCTCCGGTCTCTCACCCTGCGTACAGCTGCCACCCAATCCTGTGAGAGGGATCCGCGTGCAGCTCCTGACAACCCTGGGAGATTCACCATGAAAAAGATCGTTCCTGATCCACCACCCGCCAAACCGCTCGCCCGCCCTTTCTTCACCATCAACGACGACATGCCCCCAGCCGAAGCGCTGCTTCACGCGATCCAGCTTATGCGCGGCGTCGAAGACACCCTCGACGAGTACTGCTGCGCCCTGGCCGGGGAACCCGGGCTGGGGATGCTGGTGAATGCGGCGCACAACGTGCAGATGGGGCGGGCGCTGGCGGAGCATGTGATGAAGCGCACCTGCTGAATTGGAGGTTGGCAATTGAGTGGTGGGGCTGCTGTGCAGCCCTTTTGCGCCACCTTAAGTTTGGCTTGCGCGACGCCCGCCGCCAGAAACATGTTTCGTACACATGTCGTTGCCAGCGACATGTTGACAATACGTGTCGCAAAAAAGCAAAAATGACGACATGTTTTCTGCCGTCAGGCGTTTACTCATGAACACGTCCAATCAAGGGTGGCAGGCTACAAAACCTTTCAACCAGATACCTGCTCTGCCACCGGCTATAGAGCTTGAAACCCGGACAGTGCTCAAGCACTGCATTGAGGCACGCACGGCCTTAGGGGAGTTGAAGCAAGCAGCAGAACTGATCCCCAACCAAACGATGCTGATCAACACGATTCCGCTTCTGGAGGCCAAAGACAGTTCCGAGATCGAAAGTATTGTCACAACCACCGATCTGCTTTTTCAGCACGCCCAGTCCAATGACGGCCATGCGGATGCAGCCACCAAGGAAGCACTGCGATATCGGACCGCCTTGTATCGGGGCTTCCAGTCGCTCAGCGAGCGTCCGCTCTCGACCAATACGGCGGTGGAAATCTGCCGCACGCTCAAAGGCATCGACATGGATATCCGTAAGGTGCCCGGCGTTCAGCTTGCCAATGATCGCACCGGAGAAATCATCTACACGCCACCTGAAGGGGAGTCACACCTGCGAGAGCTGCTCTCCAACTGGGAGCGCTTTCTGCATAACGAAACAGACCTTGACCCCTTGGTACGCCTGGCAGTCGCACACTATCAGTTCGAAGCCATTCACCCGTTCTCGGACGGGAATGGCCGCACCGGACGAGTGCTCAATATTCTCTTCCTGATTGAACAAGGGTTGCTCAATCTCCCTATTCTCTATCTCAGCCGCTTCATCATTGCCAACCGCGGTGACTATTATCGTCTTCTGCTTGAGGTCACGCAGCACCAGGCGTGGGAACCTTGGATCGTGTTCATGCTCAATGCCATCGAGCAAACCGCCCGATGGACCTGCGCCAAGATCAATGCCATTCGCTCGCTTTCTGAGCACACCGCTCGATTTGTCCGTGAACAGCTGCCCAAGCTCTACTCACGCGAGTTGGTGGATGTGATCTTCGAGCAACCTTACTGTCGAATCGGCAATATCGTAGAGAAACAGATTGCTCAGCGTCAGGCCGCCTCTCGCCACCTTCAAGAACTTGTCGGCATCGGTGTACTGCGGGAAATCCAGGTTGGCCGGGAAAAACTGTTCATTCATCCCAAGTTGATGCAGCTGTTGATCCGAGACAGCAACGAACTCATTCCATACGGTCAAGTTGACTCGATATAGCGCCCAGGCCGGTTATCGCGACGAAACCAACGCGCCCCCGTGACTTTCCCCCCGCCCCGCAAAGTCCCACTCCCTGGTAGCCCCATAACCACAACACCAGGCCAGCCTTCCATGCACCCTCAACGCACCACCCTGCACAACGAACTGCACGCCCGCCCGTCGCTGTATTTCGACGGCCCGGCCCATGTCTTCCACCTCGCCCTGCTCGGCGGCGACGCGGCCTGCCAGTCGCTGCTGCAACGCTGCTGCCCCGAAGCGCCCGACCCGTACGCGGCCCAGGGCATCACCCAACTCGACGGCCATCCGTTCAAATGGGAACGGCATACCGAGTTCTTCACCCTGACCCTGGTCGTGCCCTGCGCCAACAGCGACAGCGACTGGCAGGTGCTGCCAGAAGCGCTGGCCAAGGCCATCGCCCCGCAGGCAGCGCAGGTGATCAACGCGGTGCAGGTGCTGGTGCGCGATGAACAGGGCCTGGACCTCACCCGCTACGGTTTCAAGGACCCTTGCGGCTCCTGCGTCGGCGGCGGCGATGCTGCGGTGTGGAGCGACTTTCGCCTGACCGCCGACGGCACCAACCGTTTCCTGTTCATCAACCGCCGCCTCAACGCCTACCGCCAGGGCCGCATGATCCGCCGCCTGCTGGAGATCGAGACCTACCGCATGATGGCCTCGCTGACCCTGGACACGGCGAAAACTCTGAGCCACGATCTGGACGCCTTCGACAAGACCCTGGTGAGCCTGTCCGAACGCGGCGCCAGCGCCGCCGGGCACGACTCCAAGGCGTTGCTCGAAGCCATCGCCCTGCTGTCGCGCCAGGTGGTCAGCCGCACGGTGAAGACCCGCCACCGCTTCGGCGCCACCCAGGCCTATGCGCAACTGGTGTTCGAGCGCCTGGGCGAATTGCGCGAAAGCCATGTGGGCGACTGCCAGCGTCTGGGGGTGTTCATCGAGCGGCGCTTCAAGCCGACCGTGCGCTACTGCGCGGCCACCGAGCAGCGCCTGGAGCAACTGGCGAAGAACGTGGCCAACCTCGGCGACCTGTTGCAGGCGCGGGTGCAGGTGGAGATGGAAGAACAGAGTGCCGGGATCCTGCAAAGCCTCAATGCCCGGGCCGATGCCCAGGTGAAGATCCAGCGGGCGGTGGAAGGCTTGTCGATCATTGCGATCACCTACTACCTGCTGAACCTGTTCAAGCTGCTGTATGGCGGGCTGAATGTGCTGGGCGCGGGGCTGGCGGCGCGGGAGGCGTTGCTGGGGATGGCGCCGCCGGTGCTGCTGGTGTTGCTGGTGATCTTGCTGCGCATCAGGCGCGCCAAGCAGCACTGAACACCCCATCGCGGGGCAAGTCGCATCGGTGCGCCGATGCGACCTGCCCCGCGATGATCGTTACGCCGGCTCGTCGGCCGGCCGGCCATTGTCCTGCACCAGCACCATGGTCTGCTGCGAGGACAAGGGGATGCCTTCATCGCGCAAGCGCCCGAGGATGGTGAACAGCAAGTCGCTGCGGGTGCCCGAGACCTGCCGCGGCGAGGCCACGTAACCGCTTACGCCAATCACCATGCCACTGCTGGTCAGGTCCTTGAACGTCACCGAACTGGCCGGCGCATCGAGAATCGACTCATGCTCGTGGTAGGCCGCCAGCAACACTTCGCGCACCTTGGCCGGGTCGGTCTCCAGTGGCAGCGTGAGGGTGATGCCGACCACCCCGAGGGCATTGGCCATGGTCACGTTGCGCACGTTCTGCGAAATGAACTGCGAGTTGGGCACGATCACCGTCGAACGGTCGGACATCTGGATCTCGGTGGCGCGCACGTTGATGCGGCGGATATCACCCTCCACACCCGCCAGGCTGACCCAGTCGCCCACTTTCACCGGGCGCTCGGTCAGCAGGATCAGGCCGGAGATGAAGTTCTGCACGATCTGCTGCAGGCCGAAACCGATACCTACCGACAGCGCACTGACCACCCAGGTCAGGCTGGTCAGGTTGATGTGCAGGGTGGACATCACCAGCATGGCCAGGAACAGGAAGCCCAGGTAACCCACCAGGGTCACCAGGGACGCACGCATGCCGGCGTCCATGTCGGTTTCGGGCAGCAGGCGATCGCTGAGCCAGCGCTTGACCACGCGAATGGCAAACCAGCCACCGATGAAGATGGCCACGGCCATCAGGATGTCCTGAGGCACGATGTTCAGGTTGCCGAGCACCTTGCCGCCGGTGCCGTCCCAGTCGGCCAGGCTCAGCAGCAGCTCGCCCGGGCTGGTGCCCGAAGGCATGAAGACCAGCAAGGCGGCGGCGAACAGCAGCACAGTGCGGCCGATACCGGCCAGGATGGTGCTGGCCTGGGCCTGGTGGCGCTGTTGCAGGCCCAACGCCGAAGCCAGCGCCAGGCCACCGGGCTGGCGCGGCGAAAGCAAGGTTTCGCAGAGATCGCCGAACACCGTGACCAGCAAGTAGGCGCACACGGTGACCACGCTGATCCACAGCAGTTTGGCCGTGAGGAAGTAGGCCAACGTCAGGTAGCCGGCCACCAGCGCCAGCAGGATCGCCACCACCCACACCACGATCACGAACGGGATCAGCCCGGTCAGGCCTTTGGGGCGTTCCAGGCCGTGCTGGCGACGGGCGCGGCGGTAGCACACCAGCGCAGCCACGAACAGCAGCGACACCACCAGCGCGGTCAGGCCGTTGGTGGCCAGGGTCAGCGCCAGGCTGGTACCGATCACGCTGTTGATGCGCTCCATGGTGAGCATCACCATCAGCGTCAGGGCCAGCACCTTGGGGAACCAGCCCAGGGCGCTGGCCACTTCGTCGGCAATCGGCGGCAGGCGCCACGACGGGCGCTGCAGCATCAGCATGGCGCGGCCCAGGCCCGAGATGAAGGCGCTGAACACCACCAGGGCGAGGACATGGTTGGTCAGGCTGGCCAGGTCGGTGCCCAGCTCGGCGCTGCTTTCCAGGGCCCAGCGCAACAACGACACCGAGCCGGAGATGGTGCCCAGGGTCGCCAGGCTGACGCTCACGGCCAGGGCGCTGCGGCGCAGCCGGCCTACGGGCAGCCAGCGCACCATGGCGTCAGCCAGCAACCGCTCGAGCACCCGGCGCACCAGGGTCCAGACCAGCACGGCGGCCACCAGGGCGCTGATGAACAACCAGCGGTGCTCGGCGCTGAACGCGCTGGCCATGGCATCGGCGGCCTCTGCGCGCAGGTCGCGCAGGCGGGCCACGTCGTCGTCGGTGGGACGGATCAGGCTCGACCAGAACGCCGGGCTCAGCGGGCTGGCGGCGCGGCTGGTGATCTGCGAGTTGAACAGGCTGCGGCGCAGGTTGACGATCTGCGTGGACAGGTCACGGGCCGACTGGGCCAGCGCGATGGTGTCCTTCTGCTCGGCAAGCACCGCGTTCTTCTCATCGTTCAGTTGCTTGCGCTGGCGGGTCAGGCTCTCGGCCTCTTCCGGCATCGGCGGGCCGAGCACGTTGAGCTGGTCGTCCAGGCGCTGCACATCGGCGGTACGCGCGGTGACCAGTACATCGGCCTGTCGCTGCACCTGCAGGGCCGACTGGCGCAACTGCGCGAGCAAGTCGTCGTTGGCGTTGCTGGTGACGCCCTGGCGGATCTGGTCGAGCCGTTCGCTCAGCTCTTCCAGGCCAGCGTTCTCGTCCAGCACCTGCTGCTCGGCCACGGCCAGCCGCGACACCGGGGTGACTGTGGCAGCCCAGGCGGGTACGGCCACCCACAGTAGCAGGGCCAGAACCCCCACATAAAATCGGTCAAGGCTGACACGCCTCATCGAATGTTCCTCTATACAACTCGACAGGGCGTGAATTCTACGCGGTCCGGCCGCTCAGGAGGGTGCCGTTTCTCGGGCCAGCAGCTGGCGTTTGCGTTCCACCCCCCAGCGGTAACCGCTGAGGTCGCCATCGCGGCGCACCACGCGGTGGCAAGGGATGGCCACCGCGATCGTGTTGGCCGCGCAGGCCTGGGCCACGGCGCGCACGGCCTTGGGTGCGCCGATGCGCTCGGCGATGTCGGTGTAGCTGACCCGGCTGCCCGCCGGCACTTCGCGCAAGGCCTGCCAGACCCGCTCCTGGAACGCCGTGCCCTGCACATCCAATGGCAGCGCCAGGCCCAGCGCCGGGGCTTCGACAAAACCGATCACCTCGGCGACCAGGCGCTCGAAGGCGTCGTCGCCACCGATCAGCTGGGCGTTGGGGAATTTGTCCTGCAGGTCCTGAAGCAACGGCTCGGGTTCATCGCCCAACAGGATCGCGCAGATACCGCGCTCGCTCTGCGCCACCAGGATCGCCCCCAGTGAACACTGGGCGAGGGCAAAGCGGATGGTCGCGCCCTGCCCGCCGGCCCGGTACTCACGGGGGCGCATGCCCAGGCGCTCGGCGGCACTTTCATAGAAGCGGCTGTTGGAGTTGTAGCCGGCGTCATAGATGGCCTCGGTGACACTGCCGGCAGCCTCCAGCCCCTCGCGCAGGCGCCGGGCGCGAAAGGCTGAGGCATAGGCCTTGGGGGTAAGGCCGGTTTCGGCCTTGAACAGGCGGTGCAAGTGGAAGGGGCTGAGGTTCAGGTCAGCGCCCAGTTGGTCGAGGTTAGGTGCCGTGTCGCTGGCTTCGATCAGGCGGCAGGCGCGGGCCACCACTTCGCTGCGTCGTACCGCTTGGGTGCCTCCCGCACAACGCTTGCAGGCACGGTAACCGGCCGCCTCGGCTTGATGGGCGTCATTGAAGAACTCGACGTTCTGGCGTTTGGCCAGGCGCGACGAGCAGGCCGGCTGGCAGTACACGCCAGTGGTGCGCACGGCGTAGACGAAATGGCCGGTGGCTGCACTGTCGCGGGTTTGCACGGCGTGCCAGCGCTCGGCGTCGGTGGTGTAGCTGGGGACGAGGGTCATGGCGTCGCTCCTTTGATTCGCTGCAGTTACCTTGCCTGGACAGGCAGAGCGCCGAACTCCGATTCTTGCGGTGATTACACCGGCCCCATCGCGGGGCAAGCCCGCTCCCACGCGCCGATGCGTCTTGCCTGGTCATGCGCGCCACAGATACCAGGCCGCCACCGTCCGGTATGGGCTCCACACGTCTCCCAGGGCCCGCATCCGCGCAGGCGTCGGCGCCTTCTCCAGGCCCTTCATCCGCCGATACCCTTCGCGCACGCCAAAGTCATCCACCGGCAGGATATCCGAGCGCTCCAGGCTGTAGATCAGCAGCATCTCCACCGTCCAGCGCCCCACGCCGCGCAGCGTTACCAGGCGCTCGATCAGTGCATCATCGGCCAGGGTCAATGCTTCGTCGCGGCTGGGCACGATGCCGCCCAGGCTGGCCTGGGCAATGCCCTGCAGGGTCGCGGTCTTGCTGGCGGAAAACCCACAGGCACGCATCGCCTCCGGCGTGACCCGCAGCAACTGCTCGGGCGCTGGAAAGCACTGCCCGGGAAACAGCGCCAGCAATCGCCCAAGAATCGCTTCCGCCGCCCGCGCATGCAGCTGCTGGTAGGCAATTGCCCGCACCAGCGTTTCGTAGGGTTCACGCCCCGGGGTGGCGGCATGCAGGCACGGGCCGGTCACGGCAATATGCCGCGCCCAATCCGCATCCTGCCCGGCCAGGTGCTCGGCGGCGGCAGCGAAGGCCTGGGGCGTAAGGTCTGCAAGGATCATCGGGTAGCTCGAACAGGCTGAAAGCTTCAGCCTAGCGCAACCGTTCATCGGCGAAACGCTCAATCTTGCGCTTCGAATCCTTGGTATACCGTTGATCTGACCGTGTCGCCCGCATAGAATTGAGAACAATTCACAATCACATTAACCGGGCAAGGCTCTCCAGACGATGCAGATCCCTGACACGCTGCAACCGGCCGAAGTCGATCTGCTCTATCGCACCCACCATCGTTGGTTGCGCGGTTGGCTCAGCGCCCGCACCGGTTGCCGGGACAACGCCGCCGACCTCGCCCAGGACACCTTCGTGCGCCTGCTCAAGGCGCGCCAGGCTTCACCGCTGAAAGCGCCGCGTGCCTACTTGAGCAGCATTGCCCGTGGCCTGATGATCGACCAGTTCCGCCGCCGCGCCCTGGAAAAAGCCTACCTCGAAAGCCTGGCCAACCTGCCGGAACTGCAAGCGCCCAGCGAAGAGCAGCGCCTGGTCATCCTCGACACCCTCGAACGCCTCGACAGCGCCCTGCACAGCCTCAAGCCCCGCGCGCGCCAGGCCTTCCTCATGGCCCAGCTCGACGGCCTGCCCCTGGCCCAGATCGCCCTGCGCCTGGACGTGTCGCGGGCCACGGTCGAACGCGACCTGGCCAAGGCCCTGGGCGTCTGCTATCGGTTGCGCTATGCCGACCTCTGACCAACAGCCCACCCAGGCCCAGGTCGACCAGGCCATCGACTGGCTGGTGAAGCTGCGCTACGACAGCCCCGGCCCGCGTACCAGGCAACAGTTCCAGCTGTGGCTGGCCAGCCACCCGCAACATGCCGAGGCCTGGCAACGGGTCAGCGAACTGAGTGACGAACTGGCCAGCCTGCCCGTGGAGTTGAGCCGTCGTACCCTGGAGGGCAGCGAACGTCAACGCATGAACCGACGCGACCAGCTGAAGCTGCTGTCGGTACTGGCGCTGGGTGGCACGCTGGGCTGGGTGGCGCGCGAGCCGCTGGGGCTACCGGCACTGCTGGCCGACAGCAGCACCGCAACGGGTCAGCGCCGCGAGCTGCAGGGCAGTGACGGCAGCCGCATCCGCCTCAACACCGCCAGCGCCATCGACCTGCGCTACAGCGCCGATCTGCGCCAGCTGACACTGATACGTGGCGAGGTGAGCCTGGACAGCAATGCCAGCGACAATCGCCCGTTCCGCATCGCCACCCCCTTCGCCGCCCTGGCCACCCAGGGCGGCCAACTGCTGCTGCGCGAGAACACCCGGGGCCTGCTGCTGGCAGTACGGCGGGGCGACGTGACGCTGTTCCCCGCCTCTGCCGCAGCCCATCAGGTCAAGCCCGGTGAGGTGGTGCAGGTGCTGGCGACGGGGGGCTATCAACCGGCCACGCTGCACGGTGACCCGTGGGGCTGGACCGATGGCGTGCTCAGCGTGCAGCAGATGCCACTGGGCGAGTTCGTCGACGAACTGTCGCGCTACCGCCCGGGCCTGCTGCGCTGCGCGCCGGCGGTGGCCGGGCTGAAGGTGTCCGGTACCTACCAGCTGGCCGATACCGATCAGATTCTGCTGCTGATCGCGCGCAACCTGCCGGTGCGCATCGACTACCGCACGCGTTACTGGGTGAGCATCGATGCCGCGTGAAAAAATCGTGAAAATAAATGAGGTGAAATCTCATTCTCGTCCGGCCTGAAGGAACAAAGCCCGCAAAGTGGTCTTCACAACCTTCAGGAGCGCTTCATGATTCGCCCGTGTGCCCCCCGCAACGACACCCTGCGCAACGCCATGCGCGGCGCCGCCTTTGGCCTTGGCCTGGCCACCGTCGGCCTGCTGCCGGCACAGGCCAGCGCCGCGCCGGCAAGCCAGAGCCAACAGCGCGACTGGAACATCCCGGCCGGTCCGCTGGCCGTCGCGCTGGACCAGATGGCGCGCCAGGGCGGGCTGAACCTGTCGTTCGACGCCGACGGCCTGAAGGGCAGGACCACCAACGGCGTGCGCGGCCACTATGACAACGCCCAGGCCCTGCAGATCCTGCTGCATGGCAGCGACGTACAGATGCAGCAGCAAAGCGAGCAGAGTTTCCTGCTGATCCCGGCGCTGGACGCCGGTGATGCCTTGCAGCTGGGCGCCACCAGCATCTCCAGCGACCGCCTGGGTGAAACCACCGAGCACAGCGGCTCCTACACCACCGGCGCGGTGACCATCGGCAAGGCCCCACAGAGCATCCGCCACACCCCACAGTCGGTCACCGTGGTCACCCGCCAGCGTATCGACGACCAGAACATCACCAACCTCACCAACCTGCTGGAACAGACCCCGGGCGTGGTGGTCAACCTCACCGACAGCGAGCGGGTGCAGTACTTCGCCCGCGGCTACGCAATCGACGCCATCCAGTACGACGGCGCAACCGTGGTGCAGAGCAGTGGCGGCGGTTCGTTCATCCAGAGCGACTCGGCGATCATCGACCGCGCCGAGATCTTGCGGGGCGCCACCGGCATGCTGCGTGGCGCCGGCAACCCGTCGGGCACCGTCAACCTGGTGCGCAAGCGCCCTACCTACGAATTCCAGGGCGAAGGCAGCGTCACCCTGGGCACCTGGGATGCCCAGCGCTACGTCGCCGATATCTCCGGGCCGCTGACCGAGACCGGCAACGTGCGCGGCCGGGTGATCGCGGTGCATGACGAGAAAGACCACTTCCAGCAATCGCGCCAGGAGCGCAAGGACGTGCTGTACGGGGTGATGGCGTTCGACCTGAACGACAGCACCACCCTGACCACCGGCCTTGAATGGACCCAGCTCGACGCCACTGGCGCCTGGGGCAACCTGCCCGCCGACTACGATGGCTCGCCATTGCCGTTCGGCCGCAGCACCTACCTGGGCGCCGACTGGAACCGCTGGAACCGCAGCAACCTGCAGACGTTCGCCGAGCTCGAGCACCGCTTCGACAACGACTGGACCCTCAAGCTGATGGCCCAGCGCACCCACTTCGAGCTGGACGACAACGGCTTCAAGCAGACCTACTTCACCCGCGCCACCGGGGCCGCCAACCCCAGCCGCAACCCTTACCTGATGAACTACCAGGTCACCGAGGGCGATGGCGGCGAGAGCCTGCAGAACAACCTCAGCGCCACGCTCAACGGCCCGTTCGACCTGCTCGGCCGCAGCCACGAGCTGATGCTCGGCGTGGAGCGCATCCGCAACGACTCCTATGCCTCGGCCACCAACTTCGTGACCTCCGGGGTGTTCGACATCCGCACCTGGGACCCGAAAACCAGCCTGGCCAACCCGGACATCAACATCACCGCCCACCCGGTGCGCACCCGCACCACCCAGGAAGGGGCCTACGCCACCTGGCGCATCTCCCTGGCCGATCCGCTCACCGCGATCATCGGCGCGCGCGCCAACTGGTATGACTACGAGCAGGAAAACAACACCAAGGCCAATGGCAAATTCAGCGTCGACAACAAGATCGTGCCGTACGCCGCGCTGATCTACGACCTGAACGACAACTTCAGCACCTACGCCAGCTACACCGAGATCTTCAACCCGCAGACCAACACCGACGCCGCAGGCTCGGTGCTCGAACCTGTGACCGGCGAAGCCTACGAGACCGGGATCAAGGGCGAGTTCTACGACGGGCGCCTGAACACCTCGCTGGCGTTCTTCCGCATCTATCAGGTGGGCAACGCGCTGGACGACATCAGCGGCCCCAACCCGTGCCTGCCCAACTACACCAGCGGCTACTGCAAGGTGGCCGCGGGCAAGAACCGCAGCCAGGGCTTCGAGCTGGAAATCTCCGGCGAAGTGCTGCCAGGCTGGAACCTCAGCGGCGGCTACACCTACAACACCACCGAATACCTGAAGGACACCACGGGCAACAACGGCAACCCGATCCGCACCACCGACCCCAAGCGCCTGTTGCGCCTGTTCACCAGCTACCGCCTGCCGGGCGAGCTGCAGGCCTGGACCGTGGGTGGCGGGGTGCAGGCGCAAAGCGACATCTACAACCGCAGCGGCACCGCCGAGGCCTCGCAGTCGGGCTATGCGGTGTACAACGCGATGGTCAACTACCGCTTCAACGACAACTATTCGCTGCAGTTGAACGCCAACAACCTGTTCGACAAAAAGTACTATCGCCAGGTGGCACCGACGCCGACCGGGTACTACTGGGGTGATCCGCGCAATGTGTCGGTGACCTTGCGCGGCACGTTCTGACTTGCACTGCCTGAGCGATCGTATTCGCGGCTGAAGCCGCTCCCACAGGGCCTGCGCATGTCCTGTGGGAGCGGCTTCAGCCGCGAAGAGGCCAGCACAAGAGGATCAGTCCGCCACTGCCTCCAACCGCCCCACCCGCCGGTACGCCTGCCGGGCAAAACACACGAACAGCCCGGCCATCAGCGCCAGCGCCATTGGCAACCCATGGGGCGCCACATCCATCGCCGCGCCACTGACCAGCGGCCCGACCAGGCTACCCACGCCCCACAGCAAGCCGACACTGGCATTGGCCGTGACCAGGTCCTGCCCTTTGAAGCGCTGCCCGATCAGCACCAACGCCAAGGTATAGATGCCCCCCGCCACGGCGCCCAGCACCACCAGCAGCGGCCACAGCAGCCAGGTCATCTGCAGCAGCCACGGCAGGCCGATGCCGATACTCATCGCCACCAGCCCGCACACCAGGTGCAGCCCGGTACGCTCGACCCGGTCGGCCAGCCAGCCCAGGGGCAACTGGAAAATCATGTCGCCGGCGAACACCACGGTCACCATCAGTGCCGCCACGCCCACGGCAAAACCATGGCTGGTGGCATACACCGGCAGCAACGACAGCACCACGGCATCGAAGAACGAGAAGAACAGCACCGCCATGCACAGCGCCGGGGCGACGCGGAAGAAGCCGGCCAGGCCGAAGCTCTTCTCGCCTTCCTCGTGTTCGACATGGTCGTTGGGCACGGTGAACAGGATGCACAGCAGGGCCAGGCCATAGCAGGCGGTGACGATGTAGGTGAGCCACGGGCTGTCGGCGCCGAGCAGCGCCAGCAGCGCCGGGCCCAGCACCTGGAAGCCGGTGAAGCTGGTGGCGTACAGGGCCATGATCTTGCCGCGGTTGTGGTCCGGGCACAGCTCGTTGACCCACGACTCGCCGAGGATGATCGCGATGCCCATGCCGATGCCCAGGCCCAGGCGCAGCAGCGCCAGCCACAGCATCGAGTCGAAGGCCCACTCCAGCAGGGCGATGCTCAGGGTGCACAGGCTGAAGCTGAGCAGGTAGATGGTGCGCCGGGTCAGGTGCTTGCAGCAGGCATCGACCATGAACGCCGAGAGCATCATGCCCGCCGCGGGGATCGCCGAAATGATGCCGATCTCCAGGGTTCCCGCCCCGGCCTCGTGCAGGCGCAACGACACCAGCGGCAGGCTCGCCCCAAGGCTGAAACCCACCACCGACACGGCGAACAACAGGCCCGCCAACAAACGCATGTTCATGTACCACTCCTTGCCCGCCGACACACAGGTGCTCTGGCCCTGGCCGGCAGTTGAATCCACTGAAAAATGATCGAACGCAAACGCCCGCCGTCACGCCGGGTAAGGCGCGCAACGCAGGGGCGTGAATCAGTTCAGGGCAAGGTGTGGCGAGAAGGTGAAGGCAAACAGCACGCTGCGCCGACGCTTGAGCACCGTGTCGCTCGGCCACGCGCGGCGCGCTGTCGGGACGACAGGCTGGCGGGGGGAACTGAAGACATCGGTACGGCGCATTGCTTGAACTACGCAGGTGGAAGAATGGAGGCGGCACTCTAGGCCAGGGGTGGGCGTTCCGTCAATCGCGGGGCAAGTCGCATCG
>NZ_QKVM01000005.1 GCF_003231305.1 Pseudomonas sichuanensis
CCTTAAATCTGCAACGGATAACGCCCATGAAACAGATCCACGTCATCGACTCCCACACCGGCGGCGAACCGACCCGCCTGGTCATGCAAGGCTTCCCGCCATTGACCGGCCGCAACATGGCCGAACAGCGCGACGAACTGCGCGAATTGCACGACCACTGGCGCCGCGCCTGCCTGCTGGAGCCACGCGGCAACGATGTGCTGGTGGGGGCGCTGTACTGCCCGCCGGTTTCCAGCGACGCCACCTGCGGGGTGATCTTCTTCAACAACGCCGGCTACCTGAACATGTGCGGCCACGGCACCATCGGCCTGGTCGCCTCCTTGCAGCACCTGGGGCTGATCGAACCGGGGGTGCACAAGATCGACACCCCGGTGGGCCAGGTCAGCGCCACCCTGCATGAGGACGGCGCGGTCACCGTCGGCAACGTGCCGTCCTGGCGCTACCGCCGGCAGGTGGCGGTCGAGGTGCCGGGCTTTGGCCCGGTGCGCGGCGACATCGCCTGGGGCGGCAACTGGTTCTTCCTGGTCAGCGAACATGGCCAGCGCATCGAACTGGACAACGTCGAGGCCCTGACCGACTACACCTGGAAAATGCTCAAGGCCCTGGAAACCCAGGGCATCACCGGCGAGCACGGCGCACCGATCGACCATATCGAGCTGTTCGCCGACGACGCCCATGCCGACAGCCGCAACTTCGTGATGTGCCCAGGCAAGGCCTATGACCGCTCGCCCTGCGGCACCGGCACCAGCGCCAAGCTGGCGTGCCTGGCCGCCGACGGCAAGCTCGCCGAGGGCCAGGCCTGGGTGCAGGCGAGCATCACCGGCAGCCAGTTCCAGGGCCGCTTCGAGCGCGAAGGCGAGCGTATCCGCCCGTTCATCACCGGCCGCGCCCACATGACCGCCGACAGCACCCTGTTGATCGACGAACAAGACCCGTTTGCCTGGGGCATCTGACCCCGCTTTCTTCCCAACGAACACTGCAAGGAGTGACAACAATGACCGACAACATCTTCACCGGTTGCATGCCCGCCCTGATGACCCCGTGCACCGCGCAGCGCACGCCCGACTTCGATGCCCTGGTGCGCAAGGGCCGCGAACTGATCGAGGCCGGCATGAGCGCCGTGGTGTACTGCGGCTCGATGGGCGACTGGCCGCTGCTGACCGAGGCCGAGCGCCAGGAAGGCGTGGCGCGCCTGGTGGCCGCCGGCATCCCGACCATCGTCGGCACTGGCGCTGTGAACACCCGCGAGGCGGTAGCCCATGCCGCCCACGCGGCCAAGGTCGGCGCTGCCGGCCTGATGGTCATCCCCCGCGTGCTGTCCCGCGGCGCATCGCTGATTGCCCAGAAGCATCACTTTTCGGCGATCCTGGCGGCCGCGCCCAAGCTGCCGGCGGTGATCTACAACAGCCCCTACTACGGCTTCGCCACCCGCGCCGACCTGTTCTTCGAACTGCGCCGCGAGTACCCCAACCTGATCGGCTTCAAGGAGTTCGGCGGCGCCGCCGACCTGCGCTACGCCGCCGAGCACATCACCTCCCAGGATGACGACGTGACCCTGATGGTCGGCGTCGACACGCAAGTGGTGCACGGCTTCGTCAACTGCAACGCCACCGGCGCCATCACCGGCATCGGCAACGCCCTGCCACGCCAGGTGCTGCAACTGGTGAGCCTGAGCAAGCAGGCGGCCAAGGGCGACGCCAAGGCCCGGCGCCTGGCGCGGGAGCTGGAAGCCGCGCTGGCGGTGCTGTCGTCGTTCGATGAAGGCTGCGACCTGGTGCTGTACTACAAGCACCTGATGGTGCTCAACGGCGATACCGAATACAGCCTGCACTTCAACGAAACCGACGCCCTCACCGACGCCCAGCGCCACTACGCCGAGCAGCAGTACGCGCTGTTCCGTAGCTGGTATGCCAACTGGTCGGCCGAGCAGAACCTGGCCTGAGGCCCTGCTCGCCGGCAAGGACGGCTCCTGTGGGAGCCGGCCTGGCCGGTGCCATCCTCCAAACCCTCCGCCCCAAGGACGCCCCCATGCCCCTCACAGGCAACCTGCTGATCGGCCAGCGCGCCGTAACCGGCACCCAGGCCGCGCTCCGCGCCATCGACCCGGCCACCGACACACCTCTCGATCCGCCCTACGCCGGCGCCAACGCCGAGCAGGTGGCCCAAGCCTGTGCCCTGGCCTGGGCGGCATTCGATGAATACCGCGCAACCTCGCTGGCGCAGCGCGCACGCTTTCTTGAAACCATCGCCGAGCAGATCGAAGCACTGGGCGATGAACTGATCCACCGCGCCGTCGCCGAAACCGGCCTGCCCCCGGCCCGCATCCAGGGCGAACGCGGCCGCACCTGCACCCAGCTGCGCACCTTCGCCCGGGTGGTGCGGGCCGGCGAATGGCTGGACGTGCGCGTCGACCACGCCCAGCCCACGCGCCAGCCACTGCCACGCGCCGACCTGCGCCAGCGCCAGGTGGCCCTGGGCCCGGTGGCGGTGTTCGGCGCCAGCAACTTCCCGCTGGCCTTTTCGGTGGCCGGTGGCGATACCGCGTCGGCGCTGGCCGCTGGCTGCCCGGTGGTGGTCAAGGCCCACAGCGCCCACCCCGGCACCAGCGAGCTGGTCGGCCAGGCCATGGCCCGGGCGGTGCAGTTGTGCGAACTGCCCGAAGGCGTGTTTTCCCTGCTGTACGGCGCCGGCCGCGACATCGGCCTGGGCCTGGTCAACGACCCGCGCATCAAGGCGGTCGGTTTCACCGGCTCGCGCAGTGGCGGCGTTGCCCTGTGCCAGGCCGCCCAGGCACGCCCGGAACCGATTCCGGTGTACGCCGAAATGAGTTCGATCAACCCGGTGTTCCTGTTCGACGCCGCCCTGCAAACCCGCGGCGAAGTGCTGGCACAGGGTTTTGTCGCCTCGCTGACCCAGGGCGCCGGCCAGTTCTGCACCAACCCCGGCCTGCTGATCGCCCGCCAGGGCCCGGCGCTGCAACGCTTCATCGCTGCCGCCGGCGAACAACTGCAGCGCACCGCCGCGCAGACCATGCTCACCCCTGGCATCTTCGCAGCCTATGCCGCCGGCGTCGCCGCGCTGGCCGAAAACCGCAATGCCCGACGGGTCGCCAGCGGCCAGGCGCCGCAGGGGCCGAACCAGTGCCAGGCGCAGCTGTTCCTGACCGAGGCTACGGCGTTCCTGGGTGACCCGGCCTTGCAGGCCGAAGTGTTTGGCGCGACTTCATTGGTGGTGGCCTGTGACAGCGATGCGCAGGTGCGCCAGGTCGCCGAGCACCTTGAAGGGCAACTGACGGCCACCTTGCACCTGGACGAGGCCGACTTCGACAGTGCCCGGCAATTGCTGCCGACCCTGGAGCGCAAGGCCGGGCGCATTCTGGTCAACGGCTGGCCGACCGGCGTCGAGGTGTGCGATGCGGTGGTCCACGGTGGCCCCTTCCCCGCCACTTCCGATACCCGCAGCACCTCGGTGGGGACGGCGGCAATCCTGCGCTTCCTGCGCCCGGTCTGTTACCAGGACCTCCCCGATGCCCTGCTGCCCGCTGAGTTGCAACAGGCCAACCCGCTGCATCTGCGTCGTCTGGTCGACGGCAAACGGGAAGGCTAGGCATGCTCGAAACCCCTGAAACCGATATCGCCGTGGTCGGCGCCGGCATCGTCGGCGTCGCCTGTGCCCTGCAACTGGCCCGCCAGGGCAAGCGGGTGTTGCTGATCGACCGCCAGGCGCCCGGCCACGGCGCCTCCTGGGGCAATGCCGGGCACCTGGCCACCGAGCAAGTGTTCCCCATCGCCGACCTGTCGATCCTCAAGCGCCTGCCGGCCATGCTGCTGGACCCGATGGGCCCGCTGCGCCTGGACTGGAAGTACCTGCCCAGGGCGTTGCCCTGGTTCACCCGGCTGCTGCTCAACCTGCGCCCGGCCCCTTTCCAGCGCAGCGTGGCCGGCCTGCGCGCGCTCAACGAGGCCAGCCTGGGCGCCTGGCAGCGTTTGCTGGGCTCGATCGGGCGCGCTGACCTGCTGCATGAGGATGGCTCTTTGCTGATATTCGAACGCGCCGAATCGCGCCCGGCACTGCAGGCCTTGCGCGCACGCCTGCAGCAACAGGCGGTGCCGGTGGACTACTGGTCGGCGCAGGCCGTACACGCCGCAGCGCCACAGTTGAGCCCGTCGCTTCAGGGCGGCCTGTTCTTCCCGCGTACCGGGCATTTCGTCGACCCGTACCGGGTGGTCGGCGCGCTGTTCGACGCCGCCCAGGCGGCCGGTGTGCGGTTCGCCAGGCGGCAGGTAAGCGGTGGCCGGCTGCACGCAGGCGGGGTCACCCTGCACAGTGACCAGGGCGACCTGCAAGCCCGCCAGGTGCTGATCGCCTGCGGTGCGCATTCGGCAAAGCTGGTGCACACCTTGACCGGCAAACGCGTCCCGCTGGACACCGAGCGCGGCTACCACCTGATGCTGCCCAACGAGCAGCAGCGCCTGCCGTTCGCCGTCACTTCGCTGGAGCGCAAGTTCATCATGACGCCCATGGCCGATGGCTTGCGCCTGGCCGGCACGGTGGAGTTCGCCGGGCTCGATGCAGCGCCGAGCATGCAGCGGGCGTGGCAGTTGCATCGGTTGAGCAAGGGGTTGTTCCAGCGCGAGCTGGATGCCGAGGGGGCGACGCCGTGGATGGGTTTCAGGCCGTCGTTGCCGGATTCACTGCCGGTGATCGATCGGGTGGCAGACGGCAAGGTGTTGCTGGCGTTCGGGCACCAGCACCTGGGGTTGACCCAGGCGGCGGTGACGGCGCAGTGGGTGGGGCAGTTGATTGAAGGTTTGCGGATTCCCGAGGCTTACCGGTTGGATCGGTTTTGATAGCGGGGGCCGCTGCGCACCCCTTCGCGGGTAAACCCGCTCCCACAGATTCTGCGCCGACCTGGATGTGGGAGCGGGTTTACCCGCGAAGGGCTGCGCAGCAGCCCCCATTCACTCAGCGATAACGCTCAAGCCAGTGCGCATAAGGCGCAGGCAGCGTCCACGACGCCTTGTCCACCCCCAGCGCCTTGGCCGCGAAATACGGCCAGTGCGGATCAGCCAGGTGCGCACGCCCCACCGAGACCAGGTCCAGCTGGTTGGCCTGCAGCGCCCCTTCGGCCAGCTCCGGCGTACCGAAGCCCCACGCCGAAGTCACCGGCAGTTTCGCTTCCCGGCGTACACGCTCGGCAATCGGCCCCATGAAGGCCGGGCCCCAGGGAATGTTGGTCTCGGGGATGGTGAAGCCGACGCTGACGCTCAGCAGGTCCAGGCCACCGGCCTTGAAACGCCGCGCCAGTTCGATGGACTCCTGCAGGGTCTGCTCGTCGCGCCCGTCGTATTCCAGCACACCAAAGCGCGCCGTCAGCGGCAGGTGCTCCGGCCACACTTCACGCACGGCCGCCAGGGTTTCCAGGAGGAAGCGGCTGCGGTTGTCGAAACTGCCGCCGTAGGCGTCGGTACGCTGGTTGGCATGCTCGGAGAAGAAGCTCTGCCCCAGGTAGCCGTGGGCGAAATGCAGCTCGATCCACTCGAAACCGGCATCACGGGCACGGCGGGCGCCATCGACGAAGTCCTGCTTGACCCGGGCGATGTCATCCAGGGTCATGGCCTTTGGCACTTTCGGCAGGTGGGCGCCAAACGCGATGGCCGATGGCGCGATGGTGTCCCAGCCGCGTGCGTCGTCGGCGGCGATATGGTCGTCACCTTCCCATGGGCGGTTGGCGCTGGCCTTGCGCCCGGCGTGGGCGATCTGGATGCCCGGCACCGAACCTGCGGCCTTGATCGCCTGTACCACCGGCACGAAGGCCTGGGCGTGGGCATCGCTCCAGATACCGGCGCAGCCGGGGGTGATGCGGCCTTCCGGCGACACGGCAGTGGCTTCGACCACCACCAGGCCGGCACCGCCGCGGGCCAGGCCGGCCAGGTGGACGTGGTGCCAGTCGTTGATCATGCCGTCCTCGGCCATGTACTGGCACATCGGCGGGATGGCGATGCGGTTGCGCAGGGTGACGTCCTTGAGGGTATAGGGTTCGAACAGGGCGGACATGTCGTTACTCCGGGGGGGTGAGTTAACTTACGATTGTTCGATCATATTCGAACTATGGCAATTTGTGAAACCCCGTTATCATGTCGGCCATGCGAACCTATACCCACCCCTCCCCCGACAACCTCAGCCTGGAGCGCCTGCTCTACGCCCTGAGCGACCCTGTGCGCATGGAAATCGTCCGCCACCTGGCCAGCGTGCCCGAGGCCAGCTGCGGCGAACTGGATGGCGGGCGGCCGAAGTCGAGCATGTCCCATCACTTTCGCGTGCTGCGCGAGGCGGGGCTGGTGTTTACCCGCAATGTGGGGACCACGCACATGAATTCGCTGCGTAGCGATGAGCTCGAGGGGCGCTTCCCCGGGTTGCTGGGCAGCATTCTCGGGCAGCGCTGACAGGCGAGCACTGCGTGGGAGCGGGCTTGCCCCGCGATGACACCTCACGCTCGACACGCCAGCCTGAGCTGACAGCATCGCGGGGCAAGCCCGCTCCCACGACCGTGTACAAATTTGCAGGCACAAAAAAACCACGAGGCCGCCGGGGGCGACGCTCGTGGTTGGTGTTGCCGGGTTTCCCCGGCAAGCAGCAGGGCCTTACAGCGCCATGTCGTTAGCAGGCTTGCTCTCGACCGCGGCGGCTGGCGCAACGCTGGTGCCGACGCTCTGGTCGATCACTGGCGGCTTCTCCAGCTGCAGTACTTCGGCGGTGTAGTTCCACTCTTTCTGGGTGGCCGCCGGCGAATCGTTCAGCTTGGTACCGTAGCTCGGGACGATCTCCTTGATCTTGGCCTGCCACTCAGGGGTAGCGACCTTTTCCTTGAACACGGTCTGCAGCACGTTGAGCATGATCGGCGCGGCGGTCGATGCACCTGGGGAGGCGCCCAGCAGGCCGGCGATGGTGCGGTCTTCGGAGGCAACCACTTCGGTGCCCAGCTTCAGCACGCCGCCCTTCTCTTCGTCACGCTTGATGATCTGCACGCGCTGACCGGCCTGCCACAGGCGCCAGTCTTCTTTCTTGGCGTTCGGGAAGTAGGTGCGCAGGGCTTCGAAGCGATCGTCATCCGACAGCATCAGCTGGCCGGCGAGGTACTCGACCAGCGGGTACTGTTCGATACCGACCTTGGTCATCGGCCACACGTTGTGCATCGTGGTGCTGCCCAGCAGGTCCAGGTACGAGCCGTTCTTCAGGAACTTGGTCGAGAAGGTGGCGAATGGCCCGAACAGGATGACGCGCTTGCCGTCCAGAACGCGGGTGTCCAGGTGCGGTACCGACATGGGTGGCGCGCCGGTCGAAGCGATGCCGTAGGCCTTGGCCATGTGCTGCATGGCAACGGTCGGGTTCTCGGTCACCAGGAACGAGCCGCCCACCGGGAAGCCTGCGTATTCCTTGGCTTCTGGGATGCCCGACTTCTGCAGCAGCTTCAGCGCGCCGCCGCCGGCACCGATGAACAGGAACTTGGCGTCGGTAGCCGATTCGGTACCGTCCTTCAGGTTTTTGTACTCGACGTGCCAGGAGCCGTCCGCATTGCGGGTGATGTCCTGCACTTCGGTGGACAGCTTGAGGTCGAAGTTCTCTTTGGTCTTCAGGTGGCCTACGAACTGGCGGGTGATCTCGCCGAAGTTGACGTCGGTGCCGATCGGCGTCCAGGTCACGGCCAGCTTCTGGTTCGGGTCACGCCCTTCCATCATCAGCGGGACCCACTTGGCGATCTGCGCGTGGTCTTCGGAGTACTGCATCGGGCGGAACAGCGGGCTGGTCTGCAGCGCGTCGTAACGCTTCTTCAGGAACTTGATGTTGTCATCGCCCCAGACGAAGCTCATGTGCGGGGTGGTGTTGATGAACGAGTGCGGGTTCTTCAGCACGCCCTGGCGCACCTGCCAGGCCCAGAACTGGCGGGAGATCTGGAACGACTCATTGATCTCGATGGCCTTGGTGATGTTGACGTTGCCGTCTTTGTCTTCCGGGGTGTAGTTCAGCTCGGCCAGCGCGGAGTGGCCGGTACCGGCGTTGTTCCAGCCGTTGGAGCTTTCTTCGGCGACGCCGTCCAGGCGCTCGACCATTTCCATCGACCAGCTTGGCTCCAGCTCGTTGAGCCAGACAGCCAGGGTGGAGCTCATGATGCCGCCGCCAACCAGCAGCACGTCAACTTTTTTGGTCTCTGCTGCGTGCGCTTGCATGAAGCTCGCTGCAACAGCCAGACCCAGCAAGGTCTTGCCAGCTTTCTTGAACATTGATCGATTCCAGTGTGTAGAACGGAGGGTGGGCCTGTGGCTGGCCCAGGTATTCCATGTTCTTCAGCGCAGGCTTGTTGTGATCATTGTTCAGCAGCCAGAGAGCATTGGACGCGCCAGCCTTTGGTCGGATTGACCGGCAGGGCTGAAACGATTTACGGATTGTATCTGAATTGCCAGCACAAACAAATTGCGGGGCAACCCGCAAGGCGGTGGGTTGTCACGCGACAAGGTGCCACGCCCCAGCGGGCAGTGGCGGGCGCCAAAAACAAAAACCCCCAGCCACATCCATGGCCGGGGGTCTTGGATCAGGTCGCAAACGACCCGATCGGGGTGCTACCAAGATTACTGCTGAGGCAGTTTGTCGATCGCGCCGCAGCCGCCGATGATCTTGGAGATGGAAACCGATGGGTGGAACAGGTAGTCGTACGAGCAGTTCTTAGGCTGGTTGTAGACCTGGCCGGTGCAGCCGGACAGCAGGGCAACGCCCGAAACGAGAGCAACGGCAACAGTAGCTTTGATCAGCTTTTTCATAAAAAATCCTTTAGTCCATGATCCGCCATCATTCTGATGGCCGCCGGATCATACGGGAAAAGTTGCCCGAGTAGAAGTCAGATAGTGCATTCGTACTAACTGCCCTGCTCGCCAGCAAGTTTCACGGCAGCGACTAATCCATGTTAAAGCAGCGCACTATTGCCGACGCACAGCGCACTGCATGTAATGAACTCAGTACCTGCTGGAATGAACTCGGCCATGCGCTGCCGATAGTTCAGCGATAATCGCCAAACAGCCGAATGCGCTGGGTAAAACAAGGTACATGCTCTTGCGTTTGTGCCTCACTCCACCTGCACCCATGAAAAATAAGCCCGCACAGCCGCCAATTGCACGAGCCATCGATCACCCGATCAGAGCTTGAACTGGCCCACCAAGGTTTGCAGTTCTGCCCCGAGGCGGGCCAACTTGACGCTGGACGCCGCTGTTTCCTCGCTGGCCGCCGCAGTCTGTTCCGAGACCTCGCGCACATTGAGCACACTGCGATTGATTTCCTCGGCCACAGCGCTTTGCTGCTCCGATGCGGTGGCAATTTGCAGGTTCATCGATTCGATAGTGGCCACCGAACGGCTGATATTCATTAATGAACTACCCGCCCGGCGCGTCAATTCGACGCTGTTGCTGGTCAGTTCGCGGCTGCGTTCCAGAATATCGCCCACTTGCTGCGTACCACGGTGCAGGCCGCCAATCAGCCCTTCGATTTCTTCGGTGGAAGTCTGAGTGCGTTGCGCCAGGCTGCGAACTTCATCGGCGACTACCGCAAAACCACGGCCGGCCTCACCGGCACGTGCGGCTTCGATGGCTGCGTTCAAGGCCAGCAGGTTGGTCTGCTGGGCGACCGACTTGATCACATCCAGCACCGTGCCGATCTTGTCGCTCTCGCGCTTGAGTTCGGCCATGGCTTGCGTCGAGTGCCCCACCTCGGAGTCCAGGTGAGTAATCTGCTCGATGGCCTGATTGACCACCACGTCGCTTTCGCGCGCCTCCTGGCTGGCGTTGACCGCCGCAGTCGATGCCTGCTCGGCACTGCGCGCCACATCCTGCACGGTCGAGGCCATCTCGTTCATGGCCGTCGCCACCTGATCGGTCTCGACCTTCTGGCTGCTGACCCCTGCGCTGGTCTGCTCGGTCACGGTGGATAATTCCTCGGCCGCACTGGCGATCTGCACCACACCGTCACGCAACCCACCGATCAGATCACGCAGATTCAGGGTCATGCGCTGCATGCTGGCTTGCAGTTCACCCAGTTCATCACGCCGGGATACCTGAATGTCCTGGCTCAGATTGCCATTGGCGACCCGCTCGACGCTCTGCAGCACCTCTTTCAAAGGCACCACGATCAGGCGGGTGATCGACCAGGCGGCCAGCACTCCGAACATCAGCGCCAGCGCAGCTGCAACGATCAACCGTTGGATGAAGGACTGCACTTCGTTGTCACGCTTGCTCGACTGGCTGTCCGATAACTGCCCGAACGCCTCGAGCAGGCTCTTCAGGTTGGCTTCCAGGGCATCGAGGGCCTGGGCCGCCTGGGCATCGTTGTGCCCGTCGATGGCGCGGGCATAGTCCTGGAAATGGGCGCGGTAAAGTTCGACGGCGTTACTTGCCTGCTTGGTCCAGCGCAGGTCGTCCGGGTCGCTGAGCAATTTGGCGAGCGTATTCACCCGAAGATTGAGCTCATCAAGCGCCTTGACCAAGAGCGTTGCTTGCGCGGCACCAGGAGAGACGGTGTAGTTCAAGCGTGCAATGCGAACCTCGCGCGCCTCTTCATTGACCTTGGCGATACTGCTGAGTTTGGCACTGCGCTCACCCAGACCGTTCAACCCTCCCCACCCAATGCCCGCAATAATGATGGTCAGCAATAAAACCAGTGCAAAGCCCAAGGTCAGTTTCGACCTCACACTCATATCAGCCAGCACCTTCACACTTGCATCGAGCATTTGCACAGCCCTTATATCTATGTTCTTCAGACAACCATCGCCGGGCAATACCCGCAGCAGTCCGGTTGCACGAGGTAGGGATGCCGTCAGGTCCAGCAGAAGTGACGGCGCAAGAGAAATAGAGCAAGGCCCGTACATGATGAATGCGCGCAATTCATGCGCCCTCGCAAACACAAAGGGAAAGCCTGAGCGGATTCGAAGGAATGAAACGACGCGACACATAGCACTAAGCCATCATTCGCCGAGAAATATACAGCTGAGAGGAATTTTCGACAACATAACACCGCGCCATCTGTGACCAATAGCACAATGATATTGTGAACAATATTAAGCTGGCGTCTGCCATGTCGTTGGTGCGACGCCCCGCTTCTCAGGCAAACCTGGCATTACCTGAGACGGCGAGGGGCTGGCGTCGATGCATGACGAAGGGAGGTTATGCTCAAAGCACCCAGAAACGACGAAGCCCCCGAAAACTCAAGGTTTTCGGGGGCTTCGACTACTTCGCGTATGGCGGAGAGATAGGGATTTGAACCCTAGGTACTGTTGCCAGTACAACGGATTTCGAATCCGTCCCGTTCGACCACTCCGGCATCTCTCCAATGGCGCGCATCATACCAGCGATTTTGATTCTGGCAAACCTTTTTTGAAAAAAATTCGCGTGGTATCAGGCGCTTGCGTGAACGAGCCGCTTACAGCGGCACGCCCAGGCGTTTTGCAACTTCTTCGTAGGCTTCGATCACATCACCCAGGCCCTGGCGGAAGCGGTCCTTGTCCATTTTCTTGCGGGTCTCTTTGTCCCACAGGCGGCAGCCGTCCGGGCTGAACTCGTCGCCCAGGACGATCTGGCCGTGGAACACGCCGAACTCCAGCTTGAAGTCGACCAGCAGCAGGCCTGCGTCATCGAACAGCTTGGTCAGCACTTCGTTGACCTTCAACGACAGCTTCTTCATCTCGACCAGTTGCTCGGCGGTGCCCCAGCCGAACGCGACAACGTGCGATTCGTTGATGAAGGGGTCGCCCTTCTCGTCGTTCTTGAGGAACAGTTCGAAGGTGGACGGTTCGAGCTTGATGCCCTCCTCCACGCCCAGGCGCTTGACCAGGCTGCCGGCGGCGTAGTTGCGCACCACGCACTCGACCGGGATCATGTCGAGCTTCTTGACCAGGCACTCGTTGTCACCCAGCAGTTTGTCGAACTGAGTCGGCACGCCGGCTTCTTCGAGCTTCTGCATGATGAAGGCGTTGAACTTGTTGTTCACCATGCCTTTACGGTCGAGCTGCTCGATGCGCTTGCCGTCGAACGCCGAAGTGTCGTTACGGAACAGCAGGATCAAGCGATCGGCGTCATCGGTCTTGTAAACCGACTTGGCCTTGCCACGGTAGAGTTCTTCGCGTTTTTCCATGATGGGCTCCGCTTGCTTGAGTAGGTGGGCTAGGCGATCAGGCGCCAGTCGAGCCCATGGTCTTGATTGGCCACCTGGAGCCAGTCCGGGTCGCACCCGAGGGCGTCGACGAAGCACTGGCGGGCCAGGTGTGGCTGGTTGTTCTTGCTGCTGAGGTGGGCCAGCACCAGGTGCTGAAGGTTCTGCCAGCCCAACTCGGCCACCAGGCTTGCGGCCTGGTGGTTGTTCAGATGTCCTTGGCTGCCGCCGACCCGTCGCTTGAGAAACTGCGGGTAGTGCCCGCGTGCCAACAGGTCACGGCAGTGGTTGGCCTCGATCAGCAGGGCGTCGAGGGCCTGGTAACGCTCCAGCAGGTACATGTCGTAACTGCCAAGGTCGGTCAGCATGCCGAAGCGCCGGCGACCATCGCTGATCACGTACTGCAGTGGCTCGTAGGCATCATGCTCGACCCGTGCGGCGCTGACCTGCAGCTCGCCGACCTGCAGTGTATCGCCACAGCTGAGAAACCCCGCTACTTCAACCGGTTTGCGCAGGCCACGCAAAGTGCCCTGGCTCATGTAGACCGGTACATTGTAGCGACGCGCCAGCAAACCCACCCCATGCACATGGTCGGCGTGTTCGTGGGTGACCAGCACCGCGCTCAGTTGCGTGGCCGACACCCCGAGCAGCGCCAGGCGCCGCTCGGTTTCCCGTAGCGAGAAGCCGCAATCGACCAGGATGAGCGTGTCACCACTGGCGATCAGCGTGCCGTTTCCCTGGCTACCGCTTCCAAGAACCGCGAAACGCACTTAGCCCAGACGGTCCTGGATTGCGCTCAGCACGCGGCGGGCCACATCGGCCGGGGCCACGGTATTGATGTTCTTCTCGACGGTGACCTGGACGTTTTCACCGACCTTGCTCAGGCGTACCTGGTAACGTTCGGCGCGAGCCTCACGCTCTTCCTTGCTCGGTTCGCTGCCGAACAGACGGCTGAGGAAGCCAGGCTCCTTCTGCTTGTCGTCCGGTTTTTCCGACAGGTTGATGTAGTACAGGCCCAGGCTGCGGTTGATGTCCTCGACGCGCCACTCGCCCTGCTCCAGGGCACGGCCCACGCCGGACCAGGCACGGTCGAGGTCGGAGCCCAGGTACAGCACCGGGTTGCCGCTGCCGTCCTCGCTGAGGCTGACCTGGCTCGGCGCATCAAAATCACGCGCGGCCAGCAGCGACACCGAACCGCCCTTCTCGGCGTTGCGGTTCATGCTCGCGAGCATCTCGTCGACCAGCAGCGCGTCGGCGCCAGTGTTGCTCGAAGTGGACGGGAACTCGGGCTCGGCGGTGCTGCCTGCCGGGCGCTCGACGCTGACCACATACACTTCCGAGGTGTTGCGCTGCACGCCAGGTTCCATGCGCACGCGCACCCGGACTTCGCTGTCGGAGCTGCTGGAGGCGCTGGCCAGACGCTGGCCGAGCGACGCGGAGAGCTCGTCGAAACGCTGCCAGCTGGTGCTGAATTCGCCGGTTTGCGGGCGCTCTTCGGCAATGCGGAAGCCGTTGTCTTCGAAGAACTGGTGAGTCACCGGCCAGACTTCGGCCGGCGAGCGCTGGGCCAGCACCCAGCGGCTGCTGCCACTGCGCTGCAGGCTGAAATCGCTGATGTCGGCGGTAGCCGACAGCGGTTGCGGGCGCGGCACTTCGAACTCGCCGGTGGCGTGATCGTCGGCAACGTTGCGCGGGATCGGCAGCAGCGGGTCCATGCGCTTGACGTTGCTGGCGTCCGGCGGCAGTTGCATCGGCGCGGTGGGTTGCGCCTGCAGGTAATCGCTGCCGCGGTCGCGGAAATAGCCATCCTCGCCCCACAGCCAGCCACAACCGCTGGTGCTGGAGATGATCAGGGCAAGGGTGGAAAGACCAGCCAGTCGCTTCATGCGGTGTACTTCCTCGATTAAACCAGTACGCCGGACTGGCGCAAGGCAGTACGGACTTTTTCGTGACAGCTGTCGCTCAGCCAGGTCAGCGGCAGGCGGATACCTTTGTGCATCAGGCCCATTTCAACGAGCGCCCACTTCACCGGGATCGGGTTGGCTTCGCAGAACAGGTCTTTGTGCAGCGGCATGAGTTTTTCGTTGATCGCGCGGGCCTTCTCGGCATTGCCCTCAAGGGCGGCCTCGCACAGGTCGGCCATTTCGCGCGGGGCGACGTTGGCGGTAACGGAGATGTTGCCCTTGCCACCCATCAGGATCAGTTCGACGGCAGTCGGGTCATCGCCGGACAGGACGATGAAGTCGCTGTCAACGCCGTCGAGGATAGCCTTGGCGCGCACCAGGTCGCCGGTGGCTTCCTTGATGCCGATGATGTTCTTGACCTTCGACAGGCGGATCACGGTGTCGGCCTGCATGTCGCAGGACGTGCGGCCGGGTACGTTGTAGAGGATCTGCGGGATGTCGACGGCTTCGGCGATGTGCTTGAAGTGCTGGTACAGGCCTTCCTGGGTCGGCTTGTTGTAGTACGGGACTACCAGCAGGCAGGCATCGGCGCCGGCGTTCTTGGCGTTCTGCGTGAGGTGAACGGCTTCGGCAGTGGAGTTGGCACCGGTGCCGGCAATGACCGGGATGCGCTTCTTGCTGTGCTTGACGCGCTCGACCACGTGCTTGATGACCAGGATGTGTTCTTCTACATCCAGGGTGGCCGACTCACCGGTGGTGCCGACGGCGACGATCGCGTGGGTGCCATTTTCCAGGTGGAAGTCTACAAGTTTGTCGAGGCTGCCCCAATCAAGACGCCCTTGTGCATCCATGGGTGTGACCAATGCCACCATACTGCCCGCAATCATGTAACTGCTCCTGCCGGAAAAAGAGAGCGGTAATGGTACTGGGGGCATCGGCCTTGCACAAGCGAAGCAGGCGGGCGGAGCATTCCCCTTCGCGCCGCTTTTCGCTACCCTTGATCCTTTGATCGGTACAGCGCGGCCCGCCGGGCCGTCGACAGTGCTCCCGGCCTGTGTTCATCGCCATGAAACCGTGGCCGTGCCCCCACGCAAACAGCAGGCTTGTCCCGTCCTGTACCGACCGCTCATCGCTTTAGGAATGCTGCATGTCCACCCCCACCGTTCGCGAACAATTCCTCGTCATCAGCGCCCTGGGCCCCAACCCGATGGAGCTGGCCAATGTTCTGAGCCGCGCAGCTTTCGAAAACCGCTGCGCGGTCGTCACCTCGCGCCTGAGCCGCCACGGCGAAACCAGCGCCCTGGTATTGCAGGTCGGCGGTAGCTGGGACGCCTTGGCGCGCCTCGAGACCACGCTGCCGGGCCTGGCCAAGAAGCACGGCCTGACCCTGGACGTGGTGCGCAGTGCCGAGCAGGAAGTGCGCCCACAGGCCCTGCCTTATGTGGCCTATGTCAGCGCCGCCTATCGCCCGGACATCATCAACGAGCTGTGCCAGTTCTTCCTCGACCACCGCGTCGAGCTGGACGCGATGACCTGCGACACCTACCTGGCCCCGCAGACCGGCAGCAGCATGCTCAATGCCCAGTTCACCGTGATCCTGCCGGCCGGCACCCAGATCAGCTGGCTGCGCGACCAGTTCCTGGACTTCGCCGACGCCCTCAATCTGGACGCGCTGATCGAACCGTGGCGCCCACAGAACCCTGTCTAAGGAAGCCCTCATGGCCGTAGCACTCGACCAACCCGTTGCCGATTTCCAGGTCCAGGCCACCAGCGGCCAGACCGTCAGCCTCGCCCAGCTCAAGGGCCAGCAGGTGGTGCTGTATTTCTACCCCAAGGACAGCACCCCGGGCTGCACCACCGAAGGCCAGGGTTTCCGCGACCAGTACGCGGCGTTCCAGGCCGCCAATACCGTGGTGTTCGGCGTATCGCGCGATGGCATCAAGTCGCACGAGAACTTCAAGGCCAAGCAAGCCTTCCCCTTCGAGCTGATCAGCGACAAGGACGAGGCGCTGTGCCAGCTGTTCGACGTGATCAAGCTGAAGAAGCTGTATGGCAAGGAGTACCTGGGTGTCGACCGCAGCACCTTCCTGATCGACAAGGACGGTGTGCTGCGCCAGGAATGGCGTGGAGTGAAGGTGCCGGGGCATGTGGATGCCGTGCTCGCGGCAGCCGAGGCCTTGAACAAGGCCTGATACCTCTGTGGGAGCGGGCTTGCCCCGCGATGACGCCAGCGAGGCCGCACCTGTTGCCTGGGCAGACGCTATCGCGGGGCAGGTCGCAGCGGCGCACCGCCGCTCCCACGAAGCCCGCTCCCGCGAGTAACCCCTAGAGCATCGGCGCGACCGATGCGTCCTGTCGCGGCCACGCATCCAGCACCGCCTTGAACAGCGTCGCCAGCGGGATCGCGAAGAAGATCCCCCAGAAGCCCCACAACCCGCCAAACAGCAGCACCGCGCAGATGATCGCCACCGGGTGCAGGCTCACCGCCTCGGAGAACAGCAGCGGCACCAGCACATTGCCATCGAGCGCCTGGATGATCGCGTACACCGCCATCAGGTAGATGAACTGATCCCCCCAGCCCCACTGGAACAGCGCGATCAAGGTCACCGGCACGGTCACCACCACCGCCCCCACGTACGGCACCACCACCGACAGCCCCACCAGCAGCGCCAGCAGTGCGGCGTAGTTGAGCCCCAGGCTGATGAAGGCGATATAGGTGGCGACACCACAGATCAGGATCTCGATGCCCTTGCCGCGGATGTAGTTGGCAATCTGCCGGTTCATCTCGTCGCCCACCCGGTTGAGCAGCGCGCGCTCGCGTGGCAGGTAGCCACTGACCCAGCGGCCGATCAGTTCGCGGTCCTTGAGGAAGAAGAACACCAGGATCGGCACCAGCACCAGGTAGATCATCGCATTGACCAGCAGCGGCAGGCTCGACAACGAGAAGGTCAGCGCCCACTGGCCGAACTTGCCGATTTCACCGCGCACCGACTCGATGGCGCGCAGCACCTGCTCGTCCGACACCAGGTGCGGGTAGCGCTCGGGCAGCAGCAGCAACAGCGACTGCCACTTGCCTAACATGCCGGGCAGTTCATTGAACAGGGTGATCAACTGATGCCAGAGCAACGGCACCAGCACCAGCATGAACACCGCCAGGGCGCCCATGAACAGCGCGAACACCAGCCACACCGCCAGCCGTGTCGGCACCTTGAAGCGCTCCAGGGCGTTGACCAGCCCCTGCATCAGGAAAGCCAGGACCATGCCCGCCAGCACCGGCGCGAGCATCCCGCCCAACGTCAGCACCACGGTGAAGGCCAGGAACAGCAGGACCGCCAGCACCACTGCCTCCTCATCGGAGAAGTAGCGCTGCATCCAGTCGCGTAGCACTTTGATCATTGCCGATCCTTGAAAGAAAACTCAGGCCTTGCGCAGCCAGTACGTATACACCCCGGCCTCGGCCGTTTCGTGCAGCAGCGTATGACCGGCAAGCCGGGCAAAAGTGCGAAAGTCGCGTTGCGAGCCTGCGTCGGTGGCGATCACCTTAAGCACCGCGCCACTGGCCAGGCGATTGAGCTCCATCTTCGCCTTGAGCAGCGGCAAGGGGCAGTTCAGCCCGCTGGCGTCGAGTTCGGCGTCGCAGGTCAGGGTGTCGCTCATCGGGCGCGTCTCCACAGGCAGGGCAAAAAGAGCACTAGGATACCGCCACTGGTCGGCATCGTGCGACCCGGCTACAGTAAGGCTTTTGACCGACGCGAGCTTGTGCATGAATCTACTGCGCCCCACCCTGCTGACGCTGGCCTGCCTGATGGCCCTGCCCGGCCACGCCGACGACCTGCCGTCACTGGGCGATGCCAGTTCCGCGATCGTTTCGCCACAACAGGAGCACCAGCTCGGGCGCGCCTGGCTGAGCCTGCTGCGTGGCAACGTCAACCAGCTGAACGACCCGCAACTCAAGGATTTCGTCGAGACCAGCGTGTACAAGCTGGCAGAGACCAGCCAGGTGCAGGACCGGCGCCTGGAATTCATCCTCATCGACAGCAAGGAACTCAACGCCTTCGCCGCACCCGGCGGTATCGTCGGGGTCAACGGCGGATTGTTCCTCAATGCCCAGACCGAAGGCGAGTACGCCTCGGTACTGGCCCACGAACTGGCGCACTTGTCGCAGCGCCACTTCGCCCGTGGCGTCGAAGCCCAGCAGCGCATGCAACTGCCGATGATGGCGGCGCTGCTGGCGGGCATCGTGCTGGCGGCGGGGGGTGGCGGCGACGCCGGCATCGGCGTGATTGCCGGCACCCAGGCGGCGGCGATCCAGGAACAGCGGCGCTTCTCCCGGCAGAACGAGCAGGAGGCCGACCGCATCGGCATCCAGAACCTCGAAAAGGCCGGCTACGATCCGCGCAACATGCCCAACATGTTCGAGCGCCTGGCGCGCCAGTACCGCTACGACGCCAAACCGCCGGAATTCCTCCTGACCCACCCGGTCACCGAATCCCGGGTGGCCGACACCCGCAACCGCGCCGAGCAGGCGCCAGCGGGTGGCGTCGAGGACAGCCTGCGCTACCAGTTGATCCGCGCCCGCGTGCAGCTCACCTACGAAGGCACCCCGGGCCTGGCCGCCAAGCGCTTCCGCGCCCAGCTTGATGAGAACCCGCAAATGGACGCCGCGCGCTATGGCCTGGCGCTGGCACAGATCAAGGGCGGCCAGCTCAACGAAGCGCGGGAAAGCCTCAAGCCGCTGCTGGCCAAGGCGCCCAACGACATTACCTACAACCTGGCGCAGATCGACCTGGACATCACCAACAACCGCCTGGCCGACGCCCAGCAGCGCGCCCAGCGCCTGCAGGCGCTGTACCCTGGCAACTACCCGCTGAAACAGGTGCGCGCCGACCTGCTGGTCAAGCAGGGCAAGCCGGCCGAGGCGGAGAAAGTGCTGGATGATCTGGTCAAGAGCCGCCCGGACGATCCGGACGTGTGGTACGACGTTGCCGAAGTGCGCGGCCTTTCCGGCAACACCATCGGCCTGCACCGCGCCCGCGCCGAGTACTTCACCCTGGTCGGCGACTTCGACCAGGCGATCCAGCAGCTCGACTACGCCAAGCGCCGTTCGGGCAGCAACTTCCCACTGGCCTCGCAGATCGACCAGCGCCAGCGCGAGATCATGGAACAGCAGCGCATGGTCAAGGACATGATGGGGCGTTAGCGCCAACCGCAGGCCTGAAGGTTATTCGATCCCTGTAGGAGCGGCCTTGCGCCGCGAAAGGGGCGCGAAGCGGCCCCAGATCTCAGCTTCGCTACTCAAATCGCCGGGGCCGCCATGCGGCCCTTTCGCGGCGCAAGGCCGCTCCTACAAGGGCCTTGCAAGCAGCTTCAGGCGTTGCCCGACAACTTCAAGCGCGCCGCCTGGGTGAAATCGAGCATGCGGTTGAGCGGCTTGATCGCCTTGGGGATCAGCGTCGGCTCGACGAAGATCTCGTTACTGCCCGTGCGCAGGCAATCCAGCACACGCTCAAGGGTATTCATGGCCATCCACGGGCAGTGCGCGCAACTGCGGCAGGCCGCGCCGTTGCCGGCGGTGGGGGCTTCGACGAATTCCTTGTCCGGGCACAACTGCTGCATCTTGTAGAAGATGCCACGGTCGGTCGCGACAATGTACGTCTTGTTCGGCAGGGTCTGCGCAGCCTTGATCAGCTGGCTGGTGGAACCCACCGCGTCGGCCAGCTCGATCACCGCTTCCGGCGACTCCGGGTGAACCAGGATCGCCGCGTCCGGGTACAGCGCCTTCATGTCGGCCAATTGGCGCGACTTGAATTCTTCGTGGACGATGCAGGCACCGTCCCACAGCAGCATGTCGGCGCCGGTCTGCTTCTGGATGTAGCGGCCCAGATGCTGGTCCGGGCCCCAGATGATGGTCTCGCCGTTGTCCATCAGGCTTTCGACGATTTCCAGTGCGCAGCTGGAGGTCACTACCCAGTCGGCCCGCGCCTTCACTGCGGCAGAAGTGTTGGCGTACACCACCACGGTGCGCTCGGGGTGCTGGTCGCAGAAGTCCGAGAACTCCTTGACCGGGCAGCCCAGGTCAAGCGAGCAAGTGGCTTCCAGGGTCGGCATCAGCACGCGCTTTTCCGGGGTGAGAATTTTCGCCGTCTCGCCCATGAAGCGCACCCCGGCCACGATCACCGTGTCAGCGGGGTGATTCTTGCCGAAGCGGGCCATTTCCAGCGAGTCGGACACGCAACCGCCGGTCTCCTCGGCCAGGGCCTGGATCACCGGATCGCAATAGTAATGGGCGACCAGCACGGCATTTTGCTTCTTCAGCTCGGCGGCGATGGCCGCACGGTACTCGGCCTCCTGCGCGGGCGTCAGCGGGTGGGGCTGCTTGGCGTCAAGGTGGGCCTGTACCAACAGGCGTTCGGAAATCTGGGTCATGATCGCAGGACCTGCAGGGCGCGTACGCGCGTCAATCGAGTGTATCACCCGGCCCTGACAGATCGGCTAGCGGTGCCGGACGGCCAGCTGGGCGGGCCCTCGCGGCCCCTCTGCGGGCGCGGATTATTATCGGACGGCGAAGGCTACAGGCAATCGGAGCGATGCAAAAGGGGTTTTTGCGTGGCGGCTCTGAATGCAATCGCGGGGCAAGCCCGCTCCCACGCTAGAGCCAACGTGGGAGCGGGCTTGCCCCGCGAAATGGGCCTGGAACCTGCGATCAGCCCTGAGGCTGCAGGGCCGCCAGGTGGCTGCTGATCAGCATGGCGAACTCTTCGACGGTCATCTTCTTGCCGTTGAAGTCGACCATGCCATCGGCATACTTCAGGCTCGAAACGACGTCAGTGCCCTGCACCGTGGCCATGCCGCTCTGCACTGCCATCATGCCGACCATTTCACCCGCCTGGCTGGATTGCTGGGCGATGGCCTGCGCGTCGGTCTCGCCACCCAGCAGTGCCTGCAGGGTGGCCAGGTCACCGACCATCGGCTTGGACACGCTCAGCTTGCTGTGCAGGCTGCTGACCAACTGCTTGCCCAACTGATCAGGCGGCAGGTCGAACGAGGTCGGGTTGGCGAAGTCCATTGCCAGGCTGAAGTGGCTCTCGCCGTTGGCAGTCTTGAACGACAGTTTTTCCAGTGCCAACTGCGGCTTGCCGGCAAGCATCTTTTGCAGATCGCCCTGGACCTTGGCCTGTTCTTCAGGCGTCATGTCGAGCGACGGCAACGCCTGCCCTTCGGCGGCCGCCTGCTGAACCTGCGGCATCTTGGTCTGGTACCACTCCATCAGTGCCTGCATGGCCGGAATGTCGATGGACTTCATGGTGAAGACCATCTCGCCGCTGCCCACCTTGCGCCCGGCATAGCTGATGTCGGCCACCTTGTACTCCAGGCGCCCAGACAGCTTGTCCTTGGCTTCGCCTTCGGCGCTGTACAGGTTGTTCTGCTGCAGCCCCTTGAGCACCAGCACTTGCTGATCGGCACCGCTGGTGATCTGGGTATCAGCCAGGGCCAGGTCGATGTTACCGACGTAAATCATGTCGTGGGCGGTCTGGCTGAGCTTGCCGCCAACCTTGAAGCCGCTGAGCAGGATCTTCACCGGCGTCTCTTGCGCATCGGCGAAATTCAGCTCCAGACGGTCGGCATTGGCGTGAATTTCGGCAGCCTTGCCCTCGCGGTCACCGCTCACCAGCAATTGCATGCCGGAGAAGTCCAGGACCTTTTCGCCATCCTGCTCGAGCTTGACCGGCGCCAGGCGGATATCGCTTTCGACCGTGCCGCCATAGCCCAGGCTGACTTGGCCGCTGACGGGCGCTTTGTCACCCGCCGCAGCGAACCACGGCGCGGTGAAGTCGTCCTTTTCCAGTGCGCTGTTGCTGGTGGCCATCACCGGCATCAGCTTGAATGCCTTGACCCGCGACCAGGGGAACGGGCCGTGCTCGATCTGGTCGACCACGCCGACGTCGAAGTTCAGCTTCTCGACCTCGCCCAGTTGGATGTCCTTGGCCTTGAGGCGGTAGTGCGCCGTGCTGGTGAAGAAATGCTGCTCCAGCGAAGCCAGTTCGATGGTCATGCTGCCGCCAGTGCCGACCAGGGCCTTCTTCAGCTCTTGGTTACCCTGCGTGATGGAGCGCTCCAGCTCCGCCGGCAGCTGTTTGCCGGTGTACCAGGCGCCAGCGGTGGTTGCGACGGCGATGGCGACGGCCAGGCCGGAAAGGATGCTTGCTGATTTCTTCATGAATAGAACCGATTGCTGTCCATAAGGGCTGCGCGTGGAGGTACGCGAGGACGCGCAGAATACCACTGTCGGGGTAAACGCATGGCACGGCAGTAGCACACGCACAGGCGAAGCGCCGTACCACCGCCCGTCTTGTCGTAAATATTTATAGACACGAAAATCCGCACAAAACAGGTAAAGCGCCAAAAAAAGGCCGAAAAACCCTTTCGATGTAGATAAAAAACAACATGACCAGTCAGTCTGTCATGTTTAACTTGACACCCTAATGACCATCGTTTTTTATTTCACCCACCTTGCAAGCGCCCATTCCACGAAGAAGAACAATCGCGCCGCCATCATGCCCAAACGCCCCTGCCCGCACGCGCCGCCTTCCTCGTCCCGGCGCTTCCAGCCCTGACACCCGCGCCCTCTCCGCGCACTTCGCAGCTCCAACATAAAAGGTGAACAACATGGAGCCCACCCGCTCGACCTTGCCGTGCCCGCCGCACGCCGTGCCTGCCGTCCAACGCCAGGAGTACCGCGCGCATGCAGCCTGACCACCGCGCCACCGGCAACGGCCAGTTCCGTAAATCCCTGCGCCTCTGGCACGTGGTGATCATCGGCCTGGCCTACCTCACCCCGATGACCGTGTTCGACACCTTTGGCATCGTCTCCGGCATCACCGCCGGGCACGTGCCCAGTGCCTATATCCTGGCGCTGGCGGGCATCCTGTTCACCGCGGTGAGTTATGGCACCCTGGTACGACGTTTCCCGCAGTCCGGTTCGGCCTACACCTACACCCAACGCGCGATCAACCCGCACGTGGGCTTCCTGGTGGGCTGGTCGTCGCTGCTGGACTACCTGCTGCTGCCCATGGTCAACGCACTGCTGGCCAAGCTGTACCTGTCGGCGATGTTCCCCGAGGTGCCGGCATGGATGTGGGTGGCCGGCTTCGTCACCGTGATCAGCCTGATCAACATGCGCAGCATCAACCTGGTGGCGCATTTCAACCTGCTGTTCGTGCTCGTCCAGGTGGCGATCATGAGCGTGTTCGTCTACCTTTGCGTGCGTGGCCTGGATCAAGGAGAGGGCCTGGGCACCGCGTGGAGCCTGGTGCCGTTCGGCGACGAGCAGACCCAGTTCGCCGCCTTGGCCGCGGGTGCGACCATCCTGTGCTTCTCGTTCCTGGGCTTCGACGCGGTCACCTGCCTGTCGGAAGAAACCCGCAATCCTGGCAAGACCATCCCGCTGGCGATCTTCCTCACCGCGCTGATCGGCGGCGTGGTGTTCATCGGCGTGTCGTACTTCATCCAGGCCTACTTCCCGACCATGCAGCGCTTCCACGACCAGGAAGCGGCGCTGCCGGAAATCGCCCTGTATGTCGGCGGCAAGCTGTTCCAGTCGGTGTTCATCGCCTGCACGGTGATCAACACCATCGCCTCGGGCCTGGCGTCGCAGACCAGCGTGTCGCGCCTGCTGTACGTGATGGGCCGCGACAAGGTGATCCCGGCCAGCGTGTTCGCCCGCCTGCACTCGCGCTACAAGACCCCGGTGCTGAACATCGCGATTGTCGGCCTGGTGGCGCTGTCGGCGATCTTCTTCGACCTGGTCACCGCCACATCGATCATCAACTTCGGCGCGCTGGTGGCATTCAGCTTCGTCAACCTCTCGGTGATCAACCACTGCTACCTGCGCGAGGGCAACCGCCAGGGGCTGGCCAACAAGATGAAGTACCTGGTGCTGCCGACCATCGGCTTCTGCATCATCGTTTCGCTGTGGCTGGACCTGAATGAACACTCGTTGTTGTTCGGCGGAGTCTGGGCGGCACTTGGCGTGCTGTACCTGGGCTGGCTGACCAAGGCCTTCCGGGTTGCACCACCGAACTACATCGCTGAATGAACCACACCCGACGCCCGCCTGACCGCGGGCGTTCTGTTTTGATCGAGAAGGAAAAGCCCATGTCGCTGCGCCGCCTCTCCATCCAGTGGAAGATCACCCTGCTTGCCGGCCTGTGCCTGCTGGCCATCGTCGCCCTGCTGGTGGCCACCTCGCTCACCCAGGCCCGGCGCAACGCCGAGCAGGTGTTCCAGGCCAACACCGAGCTGCTCGACCGCAGCGCCCGCCAGCGCCTGCAGGCCCACGGCGAGACCCAGGCGCTGCGCATCCAGCGCTACTTCATGGACGCCTACCAGTACGGCAACGGTTTCGCCCGCCTGGTGCAGGCGCTCAAGGCCCGGGGCGGCGCCGACCTGCGCAACCAGCTCAACCACGAAGCCCGCGCCGCACTGGCCGGCAACCCCGATCTGATCGGCCTGTACCTGGTGTTCCAGCCCAATGCCCTGGACCAGCGCGATGCCCAGTTCGTCGGCCAGGCCGATGCCGGCAGCAACGACAGCGGGCGCTTCTCGCTGTACTGGTCGCAAAGCAGCCCCGGCGCGCTGGAAACCGAGGCCATGCCCGAGTCGATGCTCGCCGACACCAGCATTGGCGCCAACGGCTCCCCCTACAACCGCTGGCTGACCTGCCCGCTTGAAACCGCCAAGGCCTGCGTGCTCGACCCGTACTTCGACGAGATCAACGGCCAGAAGGTGCTGATGACCAGCATTGCCCTGCCGCTGCTCGAAGGCGGCAAGGTGGTTGGCGTGATCGGCCTGGACATCGGCCTGGACAACCTGCAGCAGCTGGCCCTGGCCGGGCGCCAGGAACTGTTCGACGGCCAGGGCCAGGTGAGCATCGTCAGCCCAGTCGGGCTGTTGGCCGGCCATAGCCAGGACGCCCGGCAACTGAGCAAGACCGTGGAGCAGGCCTTCGGCAGCGCCGCCAGCGCCTTTGCCGGCCCCCTGCGCGCCGGCCAGCCGGTCGAACGCCTGGATGGCGGCATGATGCGCATCTCGCGCCCCTTCACCCCGATCCCTGGCGCCGCGCCCTGGCAGGTGCTGCTGGAGCTGCCGGAGAGCGTGCTGCAAGCGCCGGCGGTCGCCCTCAACCAGCGCCTGGACGATCACAACCAGCGCGCCAACCTGACCAGCCTGCTGATCGGCCTGGGCGCTGCCGTACTGGGCCTGCTGCTGGTGTGGCTGACCGCCCGCGGCGTGACTCGGCCGATCCTGGCGGTGGCCGCGCGCCTGAAGGACATCGCCAGCGGCGAAGGCGACCTGACCCGGCGCCTGGACTACGCCCGCGACGACGAACTGGGGCAATTGACCGGCTGGTTCAACCGCTTCCTGGACAAACTGCAGCCAGTGATCGCCCAGCTCAAAGGCTCGGTGCAGGAAGCCCGCGGCACCGCCGACCAGTCATCGCTGATCGCCAGCCAGACCAGCACCGGCATGCAGCAGCAACACCGGGAAATCGAACAGGTGGCCACCGCCGCCAACGAAATGAGCGCCACCGCCCAGGACGTCGCCCATAACGCCGCGCAAGCCGCCCAGGCCGCACGCGGCGCCGACCAGGCCACCCGCGAAGGCCTGGCCTTGGTCGCGGCCACTCGCCAGGCCATCGACCAGTTGGCCAGCGGCATGGATGCAGCCATGGAGCAGGCGCGCTCGCTGGAAAGCCGTGGCGAGCAGATCGGCTCGGTGCTCGAGGTGATCCGCGCCATTGCCGAGCAGACCAACCTGCTGGCACTCAATGCCGCCATCGAGGCCGCCCGCGCCGGCGAGGCCGGGCGCGGCTTTGCGGTGGTCGCCGACGAAGTGCGCAGCCTGGCGCAGCGCACCCAGGTATCGGTGGAGGAAATTCGCCAGGTGATCGAAGGCCTGCAGCAGGGCACCCAGGATGTCGTGGGTGCCATGCACGGTGGCCAGCGCCAGGCCCGCGAGAGCGCCGCGCAGATGGAACAGACCCTGCCCGCCCTGCAACGCATCGACCAGGCGGTAACGGTGATCACCGACATGAACCTGCAGATCGCCTCCGCCGCCGAGCAGCAGAGCGCAGTGGCCGAGGAAGTGAACCGCAATGTCGCGGGGATTCGCGATGTGACCGAATCGTTGGCCGGGCAGGCCGATGAGTCGGCACGAATCAGCCAGGCGCTTAACCGGCTGGCCAACCAGCAACAGGCCTTGATGGAGCAATTCCGCGTCTAGGAACGGCTGCGCACTCGGCATTTCGGGGCCGCATGGCGGCCCTGACAACTGTCACCGGATGTTTCGCGAGCCTTTCATCTCTTGTTGACGATCTTTTCACTTCGCCTCCTCTAGCGTCGCCTCCTTTAAGCAGCCGCCAGCCTGATGGCGGCTATCTGGCTCCTGAGGCGCACGTGACCACCCCATCCCCAACCGCAAAAAAAAACATGGACTGGGCAGGCCTCGGCTGGCTCCTGCTGTTTTTCTGGTATTTCTCCGGCGTCACCCAGGCGCTGTTGCTGTTCAGCGGCACCACCGGTTTCGCCGGGTTTCGCGACGCCTTCATCCTCAGCAGCCTGTGGCTGGCGCCGGTACTGTTGCTGCCACGCCTGACCCGCGGGCTTGCGGCCGTCATCGGCCTGGTGTTGTGGGCCAGCTCGCTGGTGGGCCTGAGTTACTTCGGCATCTACCATCAGGAGTTCTCGCAGAGCGTGATCTTCGTGATGTTCGAATCGAACACCGCCGAGGCCGGCGAGTACTTCAGCCAGTACTTCAGTGTTTCGCTGTGCCTGGCACTGCTGCTGTACACGGCGGTTGCGGTGCTGCTGTGGACCCGCATTCGCCCGGTTACCCTGCCTCTGCGCAGCCGCATCCCCGTGGTGGCCTTGCTGCTGGTGTCGCTGCTGGTCCTGCCGTTCTACAAACAGCTTGTCACCCAGCAACGCACCTTTGCCGAAGCCCGGGAGAAGGTCGAACAGCGCATGGAGCCGGCGGTACCCTGGCAGTTGGTGGTGGGCTACCGGCAATATCGCCAGCAGCTCGACAACATGCAGGAACTGCTGCAAAAGAATGCCGCCCTGCCGCCGCTGCAGAACCTGGCGGACAGCAACGGCGACACACCGCGCACCCTGGTGCTGGTGCTGGGCGAGTCCACCACCCGCGAACACATGCACCTGTATGGCTACAACCGCGACACCACGCCGAACCTCGACGCCCTGGCCGCCAGCGACAAGGGCCTGACGGTGTTCCGCAACGTGGTGTCGCCGCGCCCCTACACCATCGAAGTGATGCAGCAGATCCTCACCTTCGGTGACGAAGAGAACCCGGACCGTTTCCTGACCGATCCGTCGCTGATCAACTTGATGAAGCAGGCGGGCTACAAGACCTTCTGGATCACCAACCAGCAGACCATGACCAAGCGCAACACCATGCTCACCACCTTCTCTCAGCAGACGGACGAGCAGGTGTACCTGAACAACCAGCGCAACCAGAACGCCAGCCAGTACGACGACGTGGTACTCGCCCCCTTCGAAAAAGCGCTGCAGGACCCGACGCAGAAGAAGTTCATCATCATCCACCTGCTCGGCACCCACATGGATTACCGTTACCGCTATCCGGCAGATTACGAGCATTTCAAGGACAATGCCGGCGCCCCGGCGGCGCTGTCGCCGGACAAGGTGCAAACCTACAACTTCTATGACAACGCGGTGCGCTACAACGACTACGTGGTGTCGAGCCTGATCAAACGGTACGCGGCCACCACGCCGAACGGCTTTTTGCTGTACCTCTCCGACCATGGCGAGGATGTCTACAGCTCCGGCCAGCACGATCGCCTGGGGCGCAACGAGGGCGACCCGACCCGACCGATGTACACCATCCCCTTCCTGCTCTGGACCTCGCCAAGCTGGCAGGCCAGCCACCCACGAGACCTGCAGGCGATGGCCTCGCGCCCTTACAGCAGCTCGCACCTGATCCACACCCTGTCCGACCTGGCCGGGCTGAGCTACGACCGCTACGAGCCCGCCAAGAGCCTGGTGAGCACGCAGTTCAGCCCCAGCCCGCGCTGGATCGGCAACCCCTACGTCAAGAACGGCCTGCGTGAGTTCGACCAACTGCCCGACAGCAAGGTGCAACACGAGCAAAGCACTGCATCCAGCAACGAGGTAAAGCCTGGTAAAGGCTGACAGAGACAACGCCCATCAAAAAGCCGATACCCGAGCGATCAGGTACCGGCTTTTTTGTTGTTGCCAGGGCGATAGGGAGAGCTCTCTCCCGGCAGCGGAAACGAAAAAGCCCGCCATGAAGGCGGGCTTTTCGTACTGCAATATGGTGGGTCGTGTAGGATTCGAACCTACGACCAATTGGTTAAAAGCCAACTGCTCTACCAACTGAGCTAACGACCCGTTGGATGGCGCGTATATTACTGATTTCTCAGGGGAAATCAACACCCTATACGCATTTTTTTAAAAATAACGGGTTGGGTCCGCTACACCGGCTGCACTGAAGCCATCGGCCCGCAGGCGGCAGCTGTCGCACTTGCCACAGGCGCGCCCATCGTCATCGGCCTGATAGCAGGACACGGTCAGGCTGTAGTCCACACCGCGAGCGATACCGGCCTGGACAATCTGCGCCTTGCTCAGGTTCTGCAGCGGCGCCTGGATACGAAAACCCTGCCCTTCGACCCCGGCCTTGGTGGCCAGGTTGGCCATGCGCTCGAAGGCCTCGACGAACTCGGGGCGGCAGTCCGGGTAACCGGAGTAGTCCACCGCATTGACGCCAATGAAAATGTCACGCCCCTGAAGCACTTCGGCCCAGCCGAGCGCCAGCGAGAGGAACACGGTGTTGCGCGCCGGCACGTAGGTCACCGGGATGCCTTCGCTTGGCGCTTCCGGCACGTCAATGCTGCTGTCGGTCAGGGCCGAGCCGCCGATGCCGTTCAGGTTCAGGCCAATCACCTTGTGCTCGACCACGCCCAGGTCACGGGCGACCCGCGCCGCGGCCTCGAGCTCGGCACGATGGCGCTGGCCATAGTCGAAGCTCATGGTGTAGCAGGCGTAGCCTTCAGCCTTGGCCATGGCCACCACAGTGGCCGAATCGAGGCCACCAGAAAGCAGGATTACCGCGCGTTTTTCAGTCATGTCTTTTCTCTCAGCGTCCAGGTTCGTCGTTCCACAGCAGCTTGTGCAACTGCAGCTGGAAACGCACGGGCAGGTTGTCGGCGACGATCCAGTCAGCCAGGTCGCAGGCTTTCACCTGATGGTGGCTGGGCGAGAACAGCACCTCGCCGGCACGCTCGGCCAGGTTGTACTGGATCAGTTTGGAGACCGCCCAGTCGTAGTCTTCGCGCGAGCAGATAACGAACTTGACCTGATCGTTGCGGGTCAGCAGCTCGATGTTCTCGTAGCGGTTACGGTGCGACTCTTCGGAACCTGGCGTCTTCAGGTCGACCACGCGGCTGACCCGGGTATCGACGCCGCTGATATCGAGAGCGCCGCTGGTTTCCAGCGAAACCTCGTAACCGGCATCGCACAGGCTGCGCAGCAGCGGCAGCGCATTAGGCTGGGCCAGAGGCTCGCCGCCGGTGACGCAGACATAGCGCGGCTTGAAGCCGGCCACCTGCTCGAGGAGCGAATCGAGAGTACGGATGCTGCCGCCGGTAAAGGCATAGGCGCTGTCGCAGTACTGGCAGCGCAGGGGGCAACCGGTCAGGCGCACGAATACCGTGGGCAGCCCAGCCGTTCGCGTTTCACCCTGCAACGAGTAAAAGACTTCGGTGATGCGTAATGTGTCTTGCATGATCGCCACGGGCGTGACAGCTGAACAGGCTGTCCGCCTCCGTCAGGCACTGTCGCGGACTCGACATGGCGTTATCCGCAGCAGCGTGTTTACGAAAAAAGGGCAGTGATTCTAACGAAAAAACCCGCGACAGGCGCGGGTTTCTTCATGAAGCATTGACTCAGAGCTTTTGCAGGTCACGCTCAGCCAGTTTGGCGGCGGTGGTTTTAGGGTAGTCAGTGACCACCTTCTGCAAAATGCCTTTGACCTTGTCGGTGTGGCCCAGACGGCGCTCGACGTCGGCCAGCTTGTAGAGCGAATCCGGCACCTTGCTGTGCTCCGGATACAGCTGGCTAACCTTGGCAAAGGCCTGGCTGGCACCCTGCAGGTCGCCTTTGGCGAGGTTCACCTCGCCCAGCCAGTATTGCGCGTTACCGGCGTACTGGCTGTTGGGGTATTTGCGCAGGAAGGCGTTGAAGGCCTGGCTGGCCTTGTCGAAGTCCTTCTGCTTGATCAGGTCGAAAGCGGCGTCGTAATAGAGCTTCTCTTTCGCCGGATCACCCGGCTCGCTGCTGGCGGCCGGTGGCTGCGCGGCGCTGGCGCCGGCGGCGGCACCCGTGGCTGCGTTGTTCGCACCACCGGTGGAGGAATTATCGGGAGTCGCGGCAGGTGCCGTTCCGCTGCCGATGCGGCGGTCCAGTTCCTGATAGCGCTCGAGGTTTTCCTGCTTCATGCGCGACACATCGTTCTGCAGCTCTTCGATGATGCCTTGCTGGCGGGAAAGCTGGTCCTGCATCTGCTGCAGCTGCATGAACAGCTGGCCGTTTGCAGAAGCAGGGGCCGAAGCCCCTGCTCCGGCATAGGCGCCGCTCGTGCCATAACCCGCGGGTGGCAAGCCACCTGCGTTGTCATCTACTACGGGAACCGCAGCCCACGCCGAAAGCGGCAGGCTGAGTGCGAGGACGGTTACTACACGGCGGCACATACGCATAGGAACTTACTTACGCAGTTCTACGCGACGGTTCTGAGCCCAGGACTGCTCGTCGTTGCCGGTGGCAACTGGACGCTCTTCGCCGTAGGAGACCAGTTCCAGCTGAGCAGGGGAAACGCCCTGCAGAACCAGGTAGCGCTGAACGGCCTTGGCACGACGCTCACCCAGAGCCATGTTGTACTCGCGGGTGCCGCGCTCGTCGGTGTTGCCTTCCAGGACAACGCGGTTGCCGTTGGACTTCAGGTCCTTGGCGTGAACGTCCAGAGCGCGCATGGCTTCTGGCTTCAGGTCCGAGCTGTCGTATTCGAAGTAGAAGGTGGTGATTGCGCGCAGGGCGGCTTCTTCGCTCAGGGAGCCGTCAACAGCGCCAGTGTTGGCACCGTAGCCAGCGTTCGGATCAACAGCGCCTTCACCAGCGTTGTCACCGCCTTTCGAGGAGCAACCTACAGCTACGGCCATGGCCAGAGCCAGCGCAGCAAATTTACCAAACTTCAGCATTTCCATCTTGAAACTCCTAATGAAACCCCAATGTGTTAAGCAAAACGTGTTACGCCGCAATCAGTTCAGGTAAGGGGACCAGGACGGTTCTCTGACTTCGCCTTGAGCGGTAGGAAGCGGGAGCCTCACGCGGCCGTTAAGCGACACGAGCATCAAGACTCCCCGGCCCTGCTGGCGGGTGGCGTAGATTAGCATGGTGCCGTTTGGCGCAACAGTGGGAGACTCATCAAGACTGGTCTCGGTGAGAATCTTTACACTTCCGCGTTGCAGATCCTGGGCAGCCACTTTGAAGTTGGTGAAACCTTGTTGGCGATGGATCATCACCAGGGTCTTTTCATCCGCCGACAGTTTCGGGTTGGCGTTGTAGTTGCCCACGAAAGTTACTCGCTCGGCACCACCGCCACTCACCGACTGTTTGTAGATCTGCGGCTTGCCGCCACGGTCGGAAGTGAAGTAAAGGGTGTTGCCATCCTTGCCCCAGAACGGCTCGGTATTGATACCGGGGCCGGCGGTGACACGGCTGATCTGACGCGAGGCGACGTTCATTACATAGATGTCCGGGTTGCCGTCTTTCGACAACACGAACGCCAGGCGAGTACCGTCGGGCGACCAGGCAGGCGCGCCGTTCAGGCCTTCGAAGTTGGTGACCTGCTCGCGGCGGCCGGTATCGATGTGCTGGACGAAGATGCGAGGACGCTTCTGCTCGAACGACACGTAGGCGATGCGTTTGCCATCCGGGGCGAAGCGCGGCGACAGGATCGGCTCGCGCGACTGCAGCAGGGTGACCGCGCGGGCGCCGTCGTAGTCCGAACGCTGCAGGGTGTAACGGGTGTTGTTGGTCGAGAAACGCTCGGCGGTCACGTACAGCATGCGGGTAGAGAACGCACCCTTGATGCCGGTGAGCTTCTCGAACGACTGGTCGGCGATGTAGTGGGACATGTCACGCAGCTGATCGACACCGCCCGCGACGCTACCGGTCAGCACTTGCTGCTCGGTGGCGACGTTGAACAGCGCATAGCTGACCTGCAGGCGGCCACCGGCAGGCGCGATGCTGCCGACCATGACGTACTGCGCGCCCAGTGCTTTCCAGTCGCGGAAGATGACTTCGCTGGCCTGGGTGGGCTGGCTGATCATGTTCTGCTTCGGAATCGGCGAATAGTAGCCGGAGTTGCGCAGGTCATTGCCAATGATATCGGCCATGTCCTCGGGCAGCACGCTGCCGCCCTGCACGCCGAAGGGCACGACCGCGATTGGGGTTGCCCGGTCGCTACCGCTGGTGACCAGGATGTTCTTTTCCTCCGCCATGGCCATGCCTGCCACGCAGCAGAGCAAGACCAGGAGTCCTCTCAGACGTTTAATCACAACGCTAGATCCTCAGGTGTAAATGTCATCTTGAATGAACGATACGGATTGAATTCGTTCGGCTTCAAGCCCTGCATCTCGGTCAACCGACCAATGTTCTTCACCGCGGCCACGGCCGAGCTGTCGAACGGACCGTCGCCGCTGGACTTGGCCACGCTCACGTTGGTGAGGGTACCGTCCGGCAACATGTTGATCTGCAGAACTACCGTCATGCCTTTGCGCGCAGAGGGCGGACGCGCCCAGCCTTCGGCTGCTCGCATACGGATCAGGTCGTCGAAATCGCCGGCCACCTGGTCACCCTGCTCATCGGCCAGCGCCTGCTGGCGCTCGGTAGTGTCGGACAACAGCTCGGCAAGTGCCTGAGCCTTCTTGTCTTCCGCCGATTTGCGGGCCGCTTCCTGTGCTTTTTTCTTCTGGGCGTCTGCAGCGGCCTTTTTCTTGGCCTCTTCAGCTGCCTTCTTCTTGGCTTCCTCGGCCGCCGCTTTCTTCTTGGCGTCCTCGGCTGCTTTTTTCTTCGCGTCTTCGGCGGCTTTCTTCTTCGCCTCTTCCGCTGCTTGTTTCTTGGCCTCTTCTTCGGCCTGCTTTTTCGCTTCTTCTTCAGCCTTCTTCTTGGCGATGTCGGCCTGCTGTTTTTCAGCCGCCCTCTTCGCCTCTTCGGCTTTCTTGGCTTCTGCGGCTTTCTTCTGCTCGGTCGCCTTGGCGGCCTCTTCGGCTTTCTTGGCCTCGGCGGCTTCGCGGGCTTCCTCAGCTTTTTGAGCAGCGTCGGCTTTCTTTTGTTCCGCAGCCTTCACGGCTTCCTGCTCGACCTTCTTCTGCTCCAGCTGCTCGACCTCGGTCTGACGCGACGCGGTTTTCTTCGCTTCCCCGGCAATCTTCTGATTGGTCTGGGTGGTCGCCTGGCTTTTGGACTTGAGCTGGTAGAGCGTGGCCTGGACGATCGGCTTGGAGGGTGGCAGCTCAGGCGTCATGGCAAAACTGACGAACAGCATGCCGAACACCAGCACATGCAGGCCAATGGCCCAGACACTGGGCCAGAAGTAGCTTTCCGAGGCGGATGGCTCTCGCTGCTGCATCAGGGCGCCTCGGTAATCAGGCCAACGTTACCGACACCGGCCTTCTGCAACCCGCCCATGGCACCCATGACCGCGCCGTAGTCGACGGACTTGTCGCCACGAATGAAGACCTGGGTCTGCTTGCCCTGGTCGCGGCCGGCGGCAATGATCTTGGTCACCGCGCTGGTCATTTCCGGCAAGGTCATGGCCTTGTCCATCTGCTTGTCGGTGTCGACTTCACTGCCGAGGTTCCAGAAGTAAGTCTTGTCGGCCTTGATCGAGATGGTCAGGATCTGCACGTTGTTGTCTTGCGGCAGGGCTTCGCTGGACACCTTGGGCAGGTCTACTTTCACGCCCTGGTTGAGCATGGGGGCGGTCACCATGAAGATGACCAGCAGCACCAGCATCACGTCGATGTAGGGCACCACGTTCATCTCGGCGACCGGCTTGCGTTTGTGGCGAACTCGGGCCATGGGTTTCTACCTGATCACTCTTCGCTGGTGTGTACTTTGCGGTGCAGGATCGCCTGGAACTCGTCGGCGAAGGTGTAGTAACGACCAATCAGTACTTCACTGCGTGCGGCAAAGCGGTTGTAGGCGATGACCGCCGGGATCGCGGCGAACAGGCCGATCGCGGTGGCAATCAGGGCCTCGGCGATACCGGGGGCCACGGTGGCGAGGGTCGCCTGCTGGGCGCTGGCCAGGCCGCGGAACGAGTTCATGATGCCCCAGACGGTACCGAACAGGCCGATGTACGGGCTGGTGGAGCCGACGGTGGCGAGGAACGGCAGGCTCTGCTCGAGCTTCTCTTCTTCACGGGAAATGGCAACGCGCATCGCACGGCCAACACCTTCCATCACGGCGTCCGGGTCGACACCCGGCTGCTGGCGCAGGCGCGAAAATTCCTTGAAACCGGCACGAAATACCTGCTCGACACCCGAGTCCGGGTCCGGGTTGCTGCCGGCCTGGCGGTACAGCTTGGACAGGTCGATACCCGACCAGAAGCGCTCCTCGAAGGCATCCAGGGCACGACGACCGGCACGCAGCATGGTGCTGCGCTGGAAGATCATGATCCAGGACATGACCGAAGCGGCCACCAGGGTGAGCATTACCAGCTGAACCACGACGCTGGCATTGGCGACCAGGCTCCACATGGAGGTATGGTCGACGACGTTTGCTTCCACGCTTATTCTCCTGCGTTGGATTGAGTACCCGTACCGTCCGCCAGGAACGCATCGCGCAGTTCTGGGGGAATGGCCCGGGGCTTGAAAGTGTCGGCACGCACAGCGGCCACAAGGAACTGCCCTTCGCAGAGCAGCACTTCATCCTTTATTCGCCATACCTGCTGCACGAAGCGCAGGCTGGCGCGATTCAATTCAAGCACTTGCGCGGTTACCCGCAATTCGTCGTCCAGCCGCGCCGGCGCGTGGTAGCGCGCTTCGCTGGAGTGCACGACGAACAGAAGATTGTCACCCGCCAGTTGCGCCTGGGAAAAGCCCAGGTGACGCAGGCGCTCGGTACGCGCTCGCTCCATGAACTTGAGGTAGTTGACGTAGTACACCACCCCGCCCGCGTCGGTATCCTCGTAATAGACGCGACAGCGGTGTGCGAACGGTTCCAGCCCATTTTGCGCGCGCATACTCTAGTGCTTACTCCTGAACTTGCCAATCCGCCCAGGCAACTGTTTTTGCCGGGTTAATGTCGTATTGCCAGCGTTTGGTGGGCATGCCTGCGGTAGGACCACGAAATCGCCGGTTCGATCTGTCATTCGTCGTCCTGGGCGGAATATTCCCCGCCCTCACAGAAGCGCCCGGGAATGTTCAGGCCGAAATGCAGGTAGGCGTGGCGAGTCACCACGCGGCCTCGCGGGGTGCGCATGATATAGCCTTGCTGGATGAGGTACGGCTCCAGCACGTCTTCAATGGTATGGCGCTCTTCGCTGATCGCTGCGGCCAGGTTGTCCACGCCCACCGGGCCACCGTCGAACTTCTCGATCATGGTCAGCAACAGACGCCGGTCGGAATGGTCGAAACCGCGCTCGTCGACGTCCAGCAGGTTGAGCGCCATGTCCGCCACGGCCTTGGTGATTTCACCCTTGCCGCGCACCTCGGCGTAGTCACGCACGCGGCGCAACAGGCGGTTGGCAATGCGCGGGGTACCACGCGCCCGGCGGGCGATCTCGAACGCACCGGTATCCTCGATCGACAATCCGAGAATGCCGGCCGAACGGCTGACGATGGTCGCCAGGTCCCGATCACTGTAGAACTCCAGGCGCTGAACGATACCGAAACGATCACGCAGGGGGTTGGTCAGCATGCCAGCGCGGGTGGTGGCACCGACCAGGGTGAACGGTGGCAGATCGAGCTTGATCGAGCGTGCAGCCGGCCCTTCTCCGATCATGATGTCCAGCTGGAAGTCTTCCATGGCCGGATACAGCACTTCCTCGACTACCGGCGACAAGCGGTGAATTTCGTCGATGAACAGCACATCGTGCGGTTCCAGATTGGTGAGCATCGCCGCCAGGTCGCCCGGGCGCTCGAGGATCGGCCCTGAGGTGCTCTTGACCGACACGCCCATTTCGTGGGCGATGATATTGGCCAGGGTGGTCTTGCCCAGGCCGGGCGGGCCGAAGATCAGGGTATGGTCGAGGGACTCGTTGCGACCGCGCGCAGCCTGGATGAACAGCGCCATCTGCTCGCGCACCACCGGCTGGCCGATGTATTCCTCCAGGCGCAGCGGACGGATTGCGCGGTCCTGGACCTCTTCGCGGTCGCGTCCGGAGGCGGCAATCAGGCGGTCGGTCTCGATCACTTGGTAATCATCCCTTTGAGGCTGCGACGGATCAGTTCTTCACTGCTGAGGTTGGCCTTGCCTTCGATGGCGGAAATTGCCTTGCTGGCCTCCTGCGGCTTGTAGCCCAGCGACACCAGCGCACTGACCGCGTCCGCCTCGGCCGTGTTGACGCTGGCCACCGGCAGTGGGCCGTCGGACACCAGGGCGAACATCGCCGGCGAGGTTTCCCAGGCCTTGAAGCGGTCCTTGAGCTCGACCAGCAGGCGCTCGGCGGTCTTCTTGCCGACGCCCGGCACGCGCACCAGCACGGCGGCGTCCTGCGCTTGCACGCACCGCACCAGATCGTCGACTTCAAGCCCGGACATCAACGCCAGCGCCAGCTTCGGGCCAACGCCATTGAGCCGGATCAGCTCGCGGAACAGTTCACGCTCGCGCTTTTCAGCGAAGCCGTACAACAGGTGGGCATCTTCACGCACCACCTGGTGGGTATGCAGGGTCACGACCTCCCCCACCTTGGGCAGGCGATAAAGGGTGGTCATCGGCACTTCGAGCTCGTAGCCCAGGCCATTGACGTCGACAATCAGGTGCGGCGGCTGTTTTTCCGCCAGGGTGCCGCGCAAACGTCCAATCACGTTCCGATCCTTTCTCTGGGGCGCCGGTCAGAAACCGCACAACCCTATCAGCAAATGCTTCGGGCGAACGGGTCACCCGGACAAAATATGTATCAGCGCATGAAGCGGTTACAGACGCAAGCGCCCGCCGCGCCGCCGCGCCGTGGTCAAACCATGGGGGATCAGGCTGGACCGGGTATGGGCATGGCACAGGGCGATGGCCAGGGCATCGGAGGCGTCGACTTGCGGTTTCTGGGTGAGCTTGAGCAGGTGCATGACCATCAACATCACCTGGTCCTTGTTGGCCCCACCGGTGCCCGCCACCGCCTGCTTGACCTGGCTGGCGGTATATTCGGCGATCTCCAGGCCCGCTTCTGCGGCAGCAACGATCGCAGCACCACGCGCCTGCCCCAGCTTGAGCGCCGAATCGGCATTGCGTGCCATGAACACCCGCTCGATACCCATGGTCACCGGGCCGTGCTGGCGAATGATCTCGCTGACGCCGCGAAAGACGACCAACAGCCGATCATGCAGCTCGCCATCACCGGTGCGAATACAGCCCGAGGCGACGTACTCGCAGCCGCGCGCGGTCTGCCGGACCACACCGAAGCCGGTGATGCGCGAGCCGGGGTCGATACCAAGAATCAGAGTCATAACGCCTACGGATATTTACGAATTTGCCGGCCCTATCGCGGGACAAGCCCGCTCCCACAGCGCGCATGCAAAAGCCGCGTGGGAGCGGGCTTGCCCCGCGATAGCGCCTGTCGCCGAAACTATCAGCCCAGTGCTTCCATGATCTCGTCGGAGATCTGTGCATTGGAGTAGACGTTCTGCACGTCGTCCAGGTCCTCGAGCATGTCGATCAGCTTGAGCACCTTCTCGGCGCCCTCCTGATCCAGCTCGGCACTGGTGGTCGGCTGCATCACGATCTCGGCATCCGAGGCCTTGAAGCCCGCCTCTTCCAGCGCATTACGCACCGCGTAGAAGCTGTTGAACGAGGTGAACACATCGAAGGAGCCATCGTCGTTGGCCACCACGTCGTCGGCATCGGCCTCCATCGCGGCTTCCATCAGCGCATCTTCGTCAACGCCCAGTTCTGCGGCGAAGCTGATCTGCCCCTTGCGCTCGAACAGGTAGGCCACCGAACCGTCGGTGCCCAGGTTGCCGCCACACTTGGTGAAGGCATGGCGCACGGCCGCGGCGGTACGGTTGCGGTTGTCGGTCATGGCTTCGACCATGATCGCCACGCCACCCGGCCCGTAGCCCTCGTAGCTGAGCTCTTCGACGTTGTCGCTTTCGTTGGTGCCGGCACCCCGGGCCACGGCGCGATCGATGATGTCGCGGCTCATGTTGGCACCCAGGGCCTTGTCCAGCGCCAGGCGCAGACGCGGGTTCGAAGCCGGGTCACCACCGCCTTGCTTGGCGGCGACGGTCAGCTCGCGGATCCACTTGGTGAAGATCTTGCCCCTCTTGGCATCCTGGCGCTCTTTGCGGTGCTTGATGTTCGCCCACTTGGAATGACCAGCCATAACGACTCCAAATCCTTGAAACAGAAACAGGTTCCGCCCCGAAGGGCGGAACGCGTGAAATACGTGGGCGCAGCGCTACCGTTGCGCCCGAGGTCGTAGTTACTCGACCTTGGTCTGCTCGCGCAGACGGATGTGCAGCTCGCGCAGGGCCTTGGCGTCGACCAGGCCAGGGGCCTGGGTCATCACGCACGCGGCGCTCTGGGTTTTCGGGAAGGCGATCACTTCACGGATCGACTGGGCGCCGGTCATCAGCATGACCAGGCGGTCCAGACCGAAGGCCAGGCCACCGTGGGGCGGCGCACCGAATTTCAGGGCGTCGAGCAGGAAGCCGAACTTCTCTTCCTGTTCCGCCGCCTCGATACCCAGCAGACGGAAGACCGCCTGTTGCATTTCTTTGCGGTGGATACGGATCGAGCCGCCACCCAGCTCGGTGCCGTTGAGCACCATGTCGTAGGCACGGGACAGTGCAGTGGCCGGGTTGGCCTCCAGCTCTTCCGGGGTGCATTTCGGCGCGGTGAACGGGTGGTGCAGTGCGGTGAAGCTGCCGTCTTCGTTCTCTTCGAACATCGGGAAGTCGACGACCCACATCGGGGCCCACTCGCAGGTCAGCAGTTCGAAATCGTGGCCCAAGCGGATACGCAGCGCGCCCAGGGCTTCGCTGACGACTTTGAACTTGTCGGCGCCGAAGAACACGATGTCGCCGTCGACCGCACCCACGCGATCGAGGATGTTGTTGAGGTTGGCCTCGGGGATGTTCTTGACGATCGGCGACTGCAGGCCTTCGACGCCCTTGGCGCGCTCGTTGACCTTGATGTAAGCCAGGCCCTTGGCACCGTAGATGCCGACGAACTTGGTGTACTCGTCGATCTTGCTGCGCGGCATGCTCGCGCCGCCTGGCAGACGCAGGGCGGTGACGCGGCATTTAGGATCGTTTGCCGGGCCGGCGAAGACCTTGAAGTCCACGTCCTTCAGCTGGTCGGCAACGTCAACCAGCTCCAGCGGGTTGCGCAGGTCGGGCTTGTCGGAACCGTAGCGACGCATGGCCTCTTCGAAGGTCATGTGCGGGAACTCACCGAATTCCAGATCCAGCACTTCCTTGAACAGCTTGCGGATCATGCTCTCGGTGAGGCCCATGATCTCGGATTCGTCGAGGAAGCTGGTCTCGATGTCGATCTGGGTGAATTCCGGCTGGCGGTCGGCACGCAGGTCTTCGTCACGGAAGCACTTGGCGATCTGGTAGTAGCGGTCGAAGCCCGCGACCATCAGCAGCTGCTTGAACAGCTGCGGCGACTGCGGCAGGGCGAAGAAGCTGCCGGCGTGGGTGCGGCTCGGCACCAGGTAGTCGCGGGCGCCTTCCGGGGTGGCGCGGGTCAGGATCGGCGTCTCGACGTCAAGGAAGCCATTTTCGTCGAGGAAGCGGCGGATGCTGGTGGTGATGCGCGAACGCAGGCGCAGCTTCTCGGCCATCTCCGGGCGACGCAGGTCGATGAAGCGGTAACGCAGGCGGGTTTCCTCGCCAACGTCGGAGTATTCGTTCAGCGGGAACGGCGGCGTTTCGGCTTCGTTGAGCACGGTCAGCTGGTAGCCGAGGATTTCGATGGCGCCGGAGGCCATGTTGGCGTTCACCGCGCCTTCCGGACGCTTGCGCACCTTGCCGGTGATCTGCACCACGTATTCGCTGCGCACGCGGTCGGCGGCGGCGAAGGTTTCGGCGCGATCCGGGTCGAAGACGACCTGGGCCATGCCTTCGCGGTCACGGATATCGAGGAAGATCACCCCGCCGTGGTCGCGACGACGATGGACCCAGCCGCAAAGGGTGACTTCCTGGCCGTCCAGGCTCTCGTTCAGTTGGCCGCAATAATGGCTGCGCATCATGGTCGTGGTTTCGCTTCTCGTGATTCGTGTATTCGGTGGAGGTCTTCGCCGCCCAAGGGGCTAATACTGCAAGACCCGGTCGGTGCAATTCAACTCAGTCGGCCTTGTCGCCGCCTGCCAGATTCTTTTTTGCCCCGGTCTTGAAGTCGGTCTCGTACCAGCCGTTGCCACTCAGGCGAAAGCCGGGGACCGACAGCAGCTTTTTCAATGCCGGGGCCTGACACGCCGGGCAATCGGTCAGCGGCGCGGCACTGATCTTCTGCAACACCTCCATGCGGTGTTCGCAGGATGCACATTGATAGTCGTAAAGGGGCATGGTGTCTCTCGTCAACCACATTGCAGGCTGCCCACGGCAGCAAAGAGCGGGATTATATATGGTTAACCGGAGCAGTGCAGCCCGCCCGGCGATCAGCGTGAATCCGGCGCATCCTGCAGCCATGCCACGCAGATCACCCGGACCAGGCCACTGAAGTTCCTCACCCCGCCATGGCGCAGGTGCACTTCACGGTCCACATAGGACAGCACAGCGCTCACCGAACACCGATTGGCCTGGGCAATCCGTTCGAGGATCCGCCAGTAGACCGCCTCCAGGCGCAGGCAGGTTGCAAAACCATTGAGCCGCACGGAGCGCGACACCGGCCCGGCCTGCTGCATGTCGAAATCCACCTTGAACGGGTCAATGCGCGGCCGACCACTGCCCTGCCCCTGCCTGCTCCCAGCATTTACACCTTGCGTAACACCGTACATCGCTTCGCTCCATCGTCACGAACCATCCCCGTCCGTCGCTGCGGGCGGGGTTCTAGACGTCAATGAAGCGCCGCCTGGCATGCGGATAGCAGCAGTAAAGCCTTCCCTCCAAATGAACAGGGCACGGCACCCTCTCTGGTGCCGCTCTCTGCCTTCAATGCTTGCGCAAGAGTCAAGCAGCAATTACTTCCCGTCGAGCAAAACCCGCAGCATCCAGGCCGTTTTCTCATGCACCTGCATGCGCTGGGTGAGCAAGTCGGCGGTTGGCTCGTCGCTGACCTTGTCCACCACCGGGAAGATGCTGCGCGCGGTGCGCACCACCGCCTCCTGGCCCTGCACCAGCTGCCGGATCATTTCATCGGCAACGGGCACACCCTCTTCCTCCTTGATCGACGAATGGCGCGCATAAAAGGCATAGGAACCCGGCGCGGGGAAACCCAGCGCACGGATGCGCTCGGCAATGGAGTCCACCGCCAGCGCCAACTCGTTGTACTGCTCCTCGAACATCAGGTGCAGGGTGCGAAACGACGGCCCGGTGACGTTCCAATGAAAATTGTGGGTTTTCAGGTACAGCACATAGGTATCCGACAGCAATCGGGACAACCCTTCGACGATGGACTTGCGATCCTCTTCACTGATACCGATATCGATAGCCATGACGTTCCCCTCTCCTTAATAGGCCTGGTTGATCAAGCGGGCGTCTGTCACTGCCAAACGCGCCTGCGCGACAACCCTACAAACCCTAGCAAGAGATTCCTCGCCACGCAGGCCGCGATGGCCAGCCGGCGCACGCGGTTTGAGAAGCCTGCGCCTTTGCTGTTAAATAGGCAGCGTGCCACCCGTGCGGACTGTTATTGCCGGGTGCATAGGCTGGCCTGTCACGTTTTTGCGCTTACACCTCACGCGCACCGTGCAGCCAGCTCATCCTGTGATCGGCCTTATCAATGCGAGCCAAATCAAATGTTCAAGATCGTCCATCTGGTGACGGGCGTGGCTGCCTTGCTGCTATCGCTCATACCCAGCCTCAGAACCGACGCCACACCCCTGCTGCAACAACCCGAGGCCGTATACCTGGCCTTGCTCGGGCTGCTCAACCTGATCCTGGCCCCGGCCCTGCCGCTGTACTACAACGGCATGCGCCAGCAATTGCAGCGCGCGACCAGCATCCTGCTGGTACTGGCCGTAGCCCTGCAGACGCTCACCCTGCTGGCACGCCCGGAACTGGGCAGCCTGCCCGCACTGGCCTGCGCCATCCTCGCCAGCGCCTTGCACCTGGCGGCAGGCTTTGCCCGCACGCCACGCAAAGCCCGCAGCCAGGGTGTAGCGCAAGACGCAGGCCTGCGCGATACCGGTACGGTGAAGTGGTTCAATACCTCGAAGGGCTTCGGCTTCATCTCCCGCGATACCGGTGACGATATCTTCGTGCACTTTCGCGCCATCCGCGGCGAAGGCCACCGCGTCCTGGTCGAAGGCCAGCGTGTGGAATTCTCGGTGATGCACCGTGACAAGGGCCTGCAGGCCGAGGACGTGGTCGCGGTCTCGCGCCGCTGACCACTGACTCCGCCGCCTTCAATAATGAGGCGGCGGAGCCTCCTCTCCCTCGCTGCCGTACTGGCCGACCATTTCTTCGTAACGCTTGATCAACTCGGCCACCTGCAATTGCAGGCGCTCGATCACCCGCCCCTGTTCGACCACCACGTCATTCAGCGCCTGGATGGTGTCATCCTGGAACGCCTGTCGGGTTTCCAGTTCGACGATCTGCATTTCAAGCGACATGCCTCAGGCCTCCTTGAAGCTTTCACCGAGCAACGCACGCACGCGCTGGCGAATGCCTTCCACCTGTTCCGGCGCATAGCCGATGGCCGGTACCTTGCCCCACACCGGCGCAGGCCAGGCGGCATCGCCGTGGCGACGGACGATGACATGCATGTGCAACTGACTGACAACGTTACCGAGCGTGGCGACGTTCATCTTGTCGGCAGCAAAGGCATCCTTCAACGCCTCGGCCAACGCATTGGTTTCCTGCCAGAGCTGCTGCTGATCAACCTCGTCGAGGTCGAAAAGCTCGCTGATGTCGGCACGACGCGGCACCAGGATGAACCAGGGGTAGTTGGCATCCTTGCTCAACAGCAAGCGGCATAGCGGCAGATCGCCCAGCACCAGGGAATCCTGCTGCAGGCGCGAATCGAGAGTGAACACGGCGTACCTCCTGAAAACAATGACGCCCCACAGGGCGAAAACAGGGGCGAAGGATACCCTGCTTCCTCTTTTGCCACATCAGCGAGGACACGCACCCAACAGGTACGCGCCCTCGTTTGAACCGGCGACGGTAACACCACGCTACTTTTCGCACCAAAATGATGCCAATCGTCACCGCACCACCACACTTCCTTCACACAAAACACGCAGGATCAACAGTGACGGGTAACACCTTGACTTTGAAGGCAACTGTTGCAAACAAGCAGGACATTGATCCATGGCACACCATAAGACAGGCGTCGCCCCGTGTTTACGGTGATTTCCACCCTGGCGCTTCGGTAACTGTGAAAATTTCATCAAGCGTTCGTGATTTTGAGCACGCTTGTTGCATTCGTTTGACGCCAAGTCGGCACGACACCTGCATCGTCGGGTGGACGCGACAAATAACAACAGCGACATCGGATCCACCAGGGAGTTTTCTGGCCACAACTTTGTGATTACGCACTCTTGATGGCTTGACAACAGCGCTGGCGTTGTACGCCCAACTAAACAGGGCGTGATTTGCGACATGGAAATAACTGTACGCGACACGGCCATAAAGTTATCGAAAGGTTGTTTTTGCCCGTATCGCCAAGAATAGTCAGCGTGATATACATTTTCGCCGACATAACAAGAAAGAGCTGCACCCTATAACTAAAACACCAGGGCGCAGCGGTACTCTTCCTAAAAACCAAAGGAGCAAATCACGATGCGCGTGATGAAGTGGAGCATGATCGCCCTGGCCGTAGCAGCAGGGACCTCGCAATTTGCTGTCGCCTCTTCGCAGGATGAATCCAAGGGTTTCCTCGAAGACAGCAAGCTCAACGTCAAGACCCGGATGCTGTATTTCAGCCGTGACTTCCGCAACAACGAACGCGACAAGGACGGCAACCGTCAGAGCCGCGCGGAAGAAACCGGCCTGGGCTTCCTGGGCACCTATGAGTCCGGCTTCACCCAAGGCACCGTCGGTGTCGGCGTCGACGCCATCGGCATGCTGGGCCTGAAACTGGACAGCGGCAAAGGCCGCGCCGGCACCGGCCTGTTCCCGACCGCACTCGACGGCCACTCGCAGGACGATTACTCGAAGGGCGGCGGCGCGGTCAAATTCCGCGTATCCGACACCGTGCTGAAGGTCGGCGACCAGTTCACTGCACTGCCAGTATTCGCCACCGACGACAGCCGCTTGCTGCCAGAGATCGCCCAAGGCGGCCTGATCACCAGCAACGAAATCAAGGGCCTGACCCTGCACGCCGGTCGCTTCACCAGCCTGACCGCGCAAGCCGAGACCAACCGCGACAGCCTGCACCTCAAGGAAGCTGACGTACTCGGCGGCACCTACGCCTTTACCGATACCCTGAGCACCAGCCTGTACTACTCCAAGGTTGAAGACTACTGGCGCAAATACTACGCCAACATCAACTGGGCACTGCCGATCTCCGACAAGCAAGGCCTGGTGTTCGACTTCAACATCTATGACACCAAGAGCGACGGCGCTGCCCTGGTCAAAGCCTTCGACGGCGACAAACTGGACAACCGTGCATTCAGCCTGTCCGGCGCCTACAACATCGGCGCCCACACCTTCACCCTGGCCTACCAGAAGGTCAGCGGTGACGGCGACTACGCCTACGGCGTGGACGGCGGCGGCACCATCTTCCTGGCCAACTCCATTGCCCGTTCCGACTTCAACGCCGAAGACGAGAAGTCCTGGCAGGCTCGCTACGACCTGAACTTCGCCGAGTACGGCATTCCAGGCCTGTCGTTCATGACCCGTTATGCCCACGGTACCGGCGCCAACGTCGCTGGCACCAACAACGGCAAGGAATGGGAACGCGACGTGGACATCAAGTACGTACTGCAGGAAGGCCCGGCGAAAGACCTGAGCTTCCGCGTCCGTCAAGCCACCTACCGCTCCAGCGATGGCGTGTACTACGGTTCGAGCTCGATCGACGAACTGCGCCTGATCGTCGAGTACCCGCTGAGCATCCTGTAAGCCTGTGCTTGCAACGCTTCGCGAATGAAAAAGCCCGGCCTAGGCCGGGCTTTTTCATGGCTGACACAACCGCATGACTGCTGCATTCTGTACGCTTTCGTCTCGCCCCCGTACAATGCGGGGTCATTTCACACTCAGGCAATCGACACGGCTCACCATGCGCACCAGTCAATATTTGCTCGCCACCCAAAAAGAAACCCCGGCAGATGCCGTGGTCATCAGCCACCAGCTCATGCTGCGTGCCGGCATGATCCGCAAGCTGGCCTCCGGCCTCTACACCTGGCTGCCGATGGGCCTGCGGGTGATGCGCAAGGTCGAGGCCGTGGTCCGCGAGGAAATGAACGCCGCCGGTGCCCTCGAAGTGCTGATGCCAAGCATCCAGCCCGCCGAGCTGTGGCAGGAATCCGGCCGCTGGGAACAGTACGGCCCAGAGCTGCTGCGCCTGAAGGACCGCCACAACCGCGAGTTCTGCGTCGGCCCGACCCACGAGGAGGTCATCACCGACCTCGCGCGCAACGAGCTGTCGAGCTACAAGCAGCTGCCGCTGAACATGTACCAGATCCAGACCAAGTTCCGTGACGAGATCCGTCCGCGCTTCGGCCTGATGCGCGGCCGCGAGTTCATCATGAAGGACGCCTACTCCTTCCATGCCGACCAGGCTTCCCTGCAGGAAACCTACGACCGCATGCACCTGGCCTACAGCAACATCTTTACCCGCCTGGGCCTGGACTTCCGTCCGGTGCAGGCCGACACCGGCTCCATCGGTGGCAGCTACTCCCACGAATTCCACGTGCTCGCCTCTTCCGGTGAGGACGACGTGATCTTCAGCGACAGCTCCGACTACGCCGCCAACATCGAAAAGGCCGAGGCCATTCCGCGCGAAACCGTGCGCCCAGCCCCAACCGAAGAACTGCGCCTGGTCGACACCCCAGACGCCAAGACCATCGCGCAACTGGTGGAAAACTTCGGCCTGGCGATCGAGAAGACCGTCAAGACCCTGATCGTGCATGGTGCCGAAGAGGGCAAGCTGATCGCCCTGATCGTCCGTGGCGACCACGAACTCAACGAAATCAAGGCCACCAAGCTGGAACAGGTTGCCGAGCCGCTGGTCATGGCCAGCGAAGCCGAACTGCGCGACGCCATTGGTGCCGGCGCCGGCTCCCTCGGCCCGCTGAACCTGCCGCTGGAATGCATCATCGACCGTTCGGTCGCCCTGATGAGCGACTTCGGCATCGGTGCCAACATCGACGACAAGCACTACTTCGGCGTGAACTGGGAGCGTGACCTGCCGGTTCCACAAGTCGCCGACCTGCGCAACGTCGTCGAAGGCGACCCGAGCCCGGACGGCCAAGGCACCCTGGTCATCAAGCGCGGCATCGAAGTCGGCCACATCTTCCAGCTCGGCACCAAGTACAGCGAGGCACTCAAGTGCCAGGTACTGGGTGAAAACGGCAAACCGGTAGTGCTGTCGATGGGTTGCTACGGCATCGGCGTATCCCGCGTGGTCGCCGCCGCCATCGAGCAGAGCTACGACGACAAGGGCATCATCTGGAACGACGCCCTGGCGCCCTTCCAGATCGCGCTGGTACCGCTGCGCTACGAAACCGACGTGGTACGCGAAGCCACCGACAAGCTGTACGCCGAGCTGACCGCTGCCGGTTTCGACGTGCTGCTGGACGACCGCGACAAGAAGACCAGCCCCGGCACCAAGTTCGCCGACATGGAATTGATCGGCATCCCGCACCGCATCGTCGTCAGCGATCGCGGCCTGGCTGAAGGCAACCTGGAATACAAGCACCGCACCGAGCAAGACGCCCAGGCGTTGCCGCTCAACGAAGTGCTGAGCTTCCTGCAGGCCCGTATCCGCCGCTGATAAACCGTTGCGCGAGTGATCATGTCCAAGCGAAGTACCTACACCCTGGGGGGCGCCGCACTGTGCGGCGCCCTGCTCCTCAGCGGTTGCGCCAACCAGATGCCCCAGCGCAGCGACCATGAAGAGCGCGTCGAGCGCAAGCTGCTCGAACACAGTCTGCAGATCGATGTCGGCGAGCCCAAGGTCATGGAGCTTCCGCAAAGGCGCGTGCGCATTCACGAACAGCAGCGCTTCGAGGTCACCGAATTCGAGGTGACCCGCCGATACGACCGCTACACGCCCTACCAGCCTTGGCGGGAGATCTACGAGATCCCGCTGGGTGCGGTTGCAGTGGTTGCCGGTATCGGCGCCAACGTGGCCAACGTGTTCGCCCTCGGCAACCTGCCCGAGAGCATGACCCACGACTGGCTCAGCTATGGCGTGGCCGGGCTCAACCCCTTCATGAACACGCCGTCCAATGGCCGGGCGCAACAGAACCTGGCCGGCATCAGCGAAGTGGAGAAAGGCAAGCGCGAAGAGTTCACCAGCGTGCCTTGGAACGAGCGGCTGGTCGAGGTCAAGGCCGGCAAGATGACCCACGAGCTGACCACCGACAAGAACGGTGTTCTACGCCTGAACCTGCTCGACAGCCCGTTCTCCGAGCAGAACCTCAAGCACGTAGGCACCCTGCACCTGCAGGTGGTCGACGAGGACAACGGCGTACGTGGCGATGCCAGCCTGCTGGTAAGCGGCAGCCTGCGTGGCAAGCTGCTGGAAGCGCACGAACTGATTTTCGATGACCTCGAAGACGACGATGTCGGCCAGTGGGTACATCGGGTCAAGCGCCTCTCGGAGCTGGGCCTGGAAGAAGAAGCCAGCGAGCTGGAGCAGAGCCTGATCGAGCTGACTCGCAACGATCCGGAACTGCAGCAGGACTTCCTCAAGACGCTGACCAAGGAAACCGGCCGCCTGGTCGCCGACCCTGGCGCGCAATGAATAGCTTGACGCAATAACAGGAAGGGGCGCACATCGCGCCCTTCTTTATGTGTCGTCGAACAACTCCAGCTGTTCATGGGCACCGCGCAAATCACGCAACCTCACCCCTACACCCAGTAAGCGCACGGGTTTACCCCCGCGGGCGAACGCCTGGCTGAGCAACTGCCGGTAACCCTCAAGGTCACGCCCTGCCCCAGCCTGTTCCAGGGTGGTTTGACTGAAGTCATGGAACTTCACCTTGACGAAAGGTTTGTCGGGCCGGTAGCTGCTGTCCATCCGGGCAATACGCTCGTTCAGGCTGGCCAGCAGGTCGGGGAGTTTTTCCAGGCAACTGGCCAGGTCCGGCAGATCTTGATCGTAGGTGTTTTCCACGCTGACCGACTGGCGACGGCTGTCAATCTGCACCGCACGTTCATCGATACCCCGCGCCAGCCCCCACAAGCGCTCGCCGAAACTGCCGAACTCACGGACCAATGCCAGGCGCGACCAATCACGCAAGGATAGGCATGTATCAATGCCCAGCCGCGACAGCTTGTCCGCCGTAACCTTACCTACCCCGTGCAGACGAGCGACTGGCAGCGCGGCGACGAACGCCTCCACCTGATCCGGCGTAATCACGAACAGGCCGTTGGGCTTGCGCCAGTCACTGGCAATTTTGGCCAGGAACTTGTTGGGCGCCACCCCGGCAGAAACCGTGATGTGCAACTGCTGTGCGACACGCCTGCGGATATCTTCGGCAATGCGCGTGGCGCTGCCGGCAAACCACTGGCTGTCACTGACGTCCAGATAAGCCTCGTCCAGCGACAAGGGTTCGATCAGCTCGGTGTAGTCACGGAAGATCGCGTGTATCTCTCGCGAGGCTTCACGGTAGGCCTCGAAGCGCGGCTTGACGATCTGCAGGTCCGGGCACAGCTTCATGGCATGCCCCGAGGACATCGCCGAGCGCACGCCATAGGCCCGCGCCTCATAATTGCAGGTGGCAATCACCCCACGCTGCCCTGGCTGCCCACCCACTGCCATGGGGCGCCCCACCAGGCGCGGGTCGTCACGCATCTCGATGGCGGCGTAGAAGCAGTCACAGTCGACATGAATGATCTTGCGCAAGGACATGGACGACAGCCAGTACTGTAAATTCATACAGATAGTACCCCAAGCCCCATGAGCGGAGACAGGGTGTACGCGACAATTGGCCTGGAACCCCCGCCAACACTGGGTCAGCCACCGATCTGGCACGCTAAGAGCCTGAACAGGAAAGGTTTTTTTGATTTAAATGTTGACATCGGGAAGGAATTCCGTAGAATTCGATCTCACAGGCGCGGGATGGAGCAGCCTGGTAGCTCGTCGGGCTCATAACCCGAAGGTCGTCGGTTCAAATCCGGCTCCCGCAACCAGATTAAAGAAAAGGCCACTGTTTCGACAGTGGTCTTTTTTATTGATCTCTGAAAAGCATTTCGGATGAACCATCAAGACTTTTGAGCATTAATGCTTGACAGCTTTCGGATAATCCGTAGAATGCGCCCCTCTGACGCGGGATGGAGCAGCCTGGTAGCTCGTCGGGCTCATAACCCGAAGGTCGTCGGTTCAAATCCGGCTCCCGCAACCAGATTCTAGAAAGGCCACTGTTTTTACAGTGGCCTTTTTTATTGCCCGCGTTCAGCTGTTTAGAAAAATCCAAGCAAATCAAGCATTTGTGCTTGACAGCCATTCGCTAATCGGTAGAATGCGCACCACTGACGCGGGATGGAGCAGCCTGGTAGCTCGTCGGGCTCATAACCCGAAGGTCGTCGGTTCAAATCCGGCTCCCGCAACCATATCGTCAGAACAAGCCCCGCCTATCGAAAGATAGTGCGGGGCTTGTTGCATTCCGGCCCATCGCATTGAGCCAATCAGACCAGGCGCAGTGCGCCTCCTGCCTCGCCCCGCCCCTGATCCACATAGCTGAATGAACTATCTTTAACTATCCTGAAACAGATTAACTACATGGGCCGGAGTAATATCTGGACACGTTTTTCCAAAGGGACTTTCACTTGGCCGTAGCTCGCTTGCACCTCGCGCTGACCGCACGGGGTACCCCATGACCGCCCCCACCCCCGAAACCCAGGCACCGCTGACTGCGGCCTTGCCTACGGCTGCGCAACGCCTGCCCTGGCTGGAACGCCTGAGCAAGTACCGCCAACCCCTGGGCCTCGCGCTGACCCTGGTGCTGTTCACCATGGGCCTGATTGCCTGCCGCCACCTGTTGAGCGAGCTGGACATCTACGCACTGCATGACGCCATGCTCAGCGTGCCGTCCAACGCTTTGCTGGGGGCACTGCTGGCTACTGCAGTCGGCTTCCTGATCCTGCTGGGCTACGAATGGTCTGCCAGCCGTTTCGCGGCGGTGCAGTTGCCGCCGCGAACCCTGGTGCTAGGCGGTTTCAGCGCCTTCGCAATTGGCAATGCCATCGGCCTGTCGATGCTCTCCGGAGGTTCGGTACGTTATCGCCTGTATGCCCGCCAAGGCCTGAGCGCCGCGGAAGTCGCACGCATGACCGTGTTCGCCAGCCTGTCGCTGGGCTGTGCGCTGCCGCCGCTGGCAGCCCTGGCCACCCTCAGCGACCTGCCGGCCGCAGCCACTGCGCTGCGCCTGCCCGCGCCGCTGCTGGGTGGGATTGCCGTGGCAGTACTGGCCCTGACCGCTGCGTTGGTAATGGGCCTGTACCGTCGCCGCCTGGCAGAGCAACCGCTCAAGGACAGCCTGCTGGTTCAGTTCGGCCGCCGCACCCTGCGCCTGCCAAGCGCTCGCCTGGCCGCCCTGCAACTGCTGATCACCGCGCTGGACGTAGCCGCCGCCGCCACCGTGCTGTACCTGCTGCTGCCGGAAGCGCCGCCATTCGGTGCCTTTGTACTGGTCTACCTGCTGGCTCTGGCTGCCGGCGTGCTGAGCCACGTGCCCGGCGGTGTCGGTGTATTCGAGGCGATTTTGCTGGCCGCCTTTGCCAACCAGTTGGGCGCCGCACCACTGGCCGCCGCACTGCTGCTGTACCGGCTCATCTACGTTGTACTGCCGCTGCTTGTGGCGTGCGTACTGCTGCTGGCCAACGAAGCGCGCCGCCTGCTGTTCGCCCAACAAGCCATCCGTGCGGCTTCCGGGCTGGCTGCACCGGTACTGGCGATCCTGGTGTTCCTCTCCGGTGTGGTGCTGTTGTTCTCCGGCGCCACCCCCGAAATCGACAGCCGCCTGGAACACATGGGTTTCCTGATTCCGCACCGGCTGATCGATGCGTCGCACTTCGGCGCCAGCCTCATCGGCGTGCTGTGCCTGCTGCTGGCCCAGGGCCTGCGCCGCCGTCTGTCAGCCGCCTGGCTGCTGACCACCGTGCTGCTGCTGGCAGGCGCAGTCCTGTCGCTGCTCAAGGGCTTCGACTGGGAAGAAGCCACGCTCATGTGCCTCACCGCGGCCCTGCTGGCACTGTTCCGCCGTTCGTTCTATCGCCCCAGCAGGCTGCTCGAGCTGCCGTTCTCGCCGGTGTACCTGGTGGCCAGCGCCTGCGTGGTCGGCGCGTCGATCTGGCTGCTGCTGTTCGCCTATCAGGACGTACCCTACACCCACAAACTGTGGTGGCAGTTCACCCTGGATGCCGATGCCCCACGCGGCCTGCGCGCGGCCATGGGCAGCGCCGTACTGTTGGTGATCGTCTCCCTGACCTGGCTGCTGCGCACCGCGCGCCCGGTGATCCACCTGCCCACCGAAGACGAACTGCAACGCGCCAACCGCATCCTGCTGGCCTCCGACCAGCCAGATGGCGGCCTGGCGCTGACCGGCGACAAGGCCCTGCTGTTCCATCCCAGCGACAACGCCTTCCTCATGTACGCCCGCCGTGGCCGCAGCCTGGTGGCGTTGTACGACCCGATCGGGCCGGCCCAGGAGCGCGCCGAGATGATCTGGCAGTTCCGCGACCTGTGCGACCTGCACCACGCCCGCCCGGTGTTCTACCAGGTGCGCGCGGAAAACCTGCCGTTCTACATGGACATCGGCCTGACCGCGATCAAGCTGGGCGAGGAAGCCCGCGTCGACCTGCGCCGCTTCGACCTCGAAGCCAAGGGCAAGGAAATGAAGGACCTGCGCTACACCTGGAACCGCGGTGGGCGCGACGGCCTGAGCCTTGAGGTCCATGAGCCCGGCCAAGCGCCGCTGGCGGAGCTCAAGGAAATCTCCGACGCCTGGCTCGAAGGCAAGAACGTGCGTGAGAAAGGCTTCTCGCTCGGCCGCTTCAGCCCTGAATACCTGCAGCACTTTCGCATCGCGCTGATCCGCTTCCAGGGTCGCCCGGTGGCCTTTGCCAACCTGCTGGAAACCCACAGCAACGAGCTGGCCAGCCTGGACCTGATGCGCGCCCACCCGGACGCGCCGAAGCTGACCATGGAATTCATGATGGTTGGCCTGATCCTCCACTACAAGAGCCATGACTATGGCCGTTTCAGCCTGGGGATGGTCCCCCTTTCCGGCTTGCAGCCGCGGCGCGGCGCACCCTTGACCCAGCGCCTGGGTTCGATGGTGTTCCAGCGTGGCGAGCAGCTGTACAACTTCCAGGGCCTGCGGCGCTTCAAGGACAAGTTCCAGCCGGACTGGGAACCCCGTTACATGGCCGTGCCGGCCGGGCTCGACCCGCTGGTGGCACTGGCTGATACCGCCGCCCTGATCGCTGGTGGCCTGACTGGATTGGTGAAACGTTGATGATCCGACGCTATTGGCTGTACGTACTGATTCCCCTGCTACTGGCCGCCCTGGCCGGCGGCGCGGCCTTCTGGCTGTGGACCCGCCCTGCGCCAGAAGCGCGCCTGGACCACCTGACCCTGGGCGACGGCAGCAGCCTGACCCGGGCCACTCCTGGCGTGCATGCCAAGGCCCGGGTAGCCATCGGCGTGCCGCAGGAGCAGGCCTTGAGCGACAAGCAGCTGCTGGACCTGAGCCAGGCCGGCGAAGCTCAACTGGTGCAGGTGATCCTGCCACCGGCCGACTGCGGCAAACAGCAAGCGGCCATGAATGAGGCACTGGCCCAGTTGTCCGACAAACCCACCGTGGTCGCCGGCATCGGCCCCGGTGCCGCCCAGGCCTGGCGCTGGTTGGCCACACAGAGCGATGACAAGGCCCGCGCCATCTCGGTGGACTTCAACCTTGAACAGCCGGGCTGCCAGGTTGCATTGCCCAAATCCGCCGCCCACGGCCACTGGAACGTGGCCTGGAACGACAACCCGGACGATGCCAGCGCCGCCTTCGTGCGCGACCAGGCCAACGCCGAGACCAGCATTGCCGACTACGACATCCACCTGCCCCAGGTACTCAAGGCCCAGCTCACCCAAGCCCTGGTCGGTCAGGACGGCAATGCCCTGGCGATCCCGGTGGTCGAAGTCCCGGCCGGGCAGACCACCGACACCGTCACCCTGTTCCTCTCGGGCGACGGTGGCTGGCGCGACCTGGACCGCGACGTCGCCGGCGAGATGGCCAAGCTCGGCTTCCCGGTGGTGGGTATCGACACCCTGCGCTACTACTGGCAGCACAAGACGCCGGAGCAAAGCGCCGCCGACCTGTCCGAGCTGATGCAGCACTATCGCCAGAAATGGGGCACCAAACGTTTCGTGCTGACCGGCTACTCGTTCGGCGCCGACGTACTGCCTGCCATCTACAACCGCCTGCCCGAAGAAGACCAGAAGCGCGTCGATGCGGTGATCCTGCTGGCCTTCGCCCGCAGCGGCAGCTTCGAGATCGAGGTCGAGGGCTGGTTGGGCAAGGAAGGCCAGGAAGCCCCGACCGGGCTGGAGATGGCCAAGCTGCCCGCCTCCAAGGTGGTCTGCGTGTACGGTGTCGAGGAAACCGACGAAAGCGGCTGCACCGACAAGACTGCCGTGGGTGAACGCATGAAACTGCCCGGCGGTCACCACTTCGACGAAAACTACCCGGCACTGGCCAAGCGCCTGATCAACGAGATCGAGACCCGCCAGGGGAAGTCCAGCGTCGCTGAAAAATGATGTGAAAAGGGGCCGCTATGCGGCCCCTTGTTCATTCTAGATCTCGACCTGGGTTCCCAGCTCGATCACCCGGTTCAACGGCAGGTTGAAGAAGCGCAGGTTACCGTTGGCGTTCTTGAGCAGGAATGCGAACAGGTTGCTGCGCCAGCGCGACATGCCCTCCAGCCGCGATGCAATCACCGTCTCGCGGCTTAGGAAATACGTGGTGCGCATCGGGCTGAAGTCCAGCTGGTCCAGATGGCACAGTTTCAAGGCCGCCGGCACGTCGGGCTCATCCATGAAACCGAAGTGCAGCAGCACCCGGAAGAACCCGTCGCCATAGGCCTCCACTTCGAAACGTTCGCTCTCCGGGACCCGCGGTCGGTCCTCGCTGACGACCGTCAACAGCACCACCTGGCTGTGCAGCACCTGGTTGTGCAGCATGTTGTGCAACAGCGCGTGGGGCACGGCGTCCGATCGCGCGGTGAGGAACACCGCCGTGCCCTCGACCCGGTGCGGTGGTTGCACTCGGATGCTGCCGATGAACAGCGGCAGCGGCAACGCGCCTTCGTCGATGCGCTCGACCAGGATCTGCTTGCCCCGCTTCCAGGTGCTCATCAGCACGAACAGCACGATCCCCGCCAATACCGGGAAAGCACCGCCCTGGACGATCTTGGGCACGTTGGCGGCAAAGAACAGGCCGTCGACGAACAGGAAGCCCAACAGAATCGGTACCGCCAGTACCGGTGGCCACTTCCACAGCAGCAGCATCACCGCCGACACCAGGATGGTGGTCATCAACATGGTGCCGGTCACCGCCACCCCATAGGCCGCAGCCAGGGCGCCGGACGACTCGAAGCCGATCACCAGCAGCACCACGCCGACCATCAGCGTCCAGTTCACCGCACCGATGTAGATCTGGCCCTGCTCGTCGCTGGAGGTGTGCTGGATCTGCATGCGCGGGATGTAGCCGAGCTGGATGGCTTGGCGGGTCAGGGAAAAGGCACCCGAGATGACCGCCTGCGAGGCGATCACCGTGGCCATGGTAGCCAGGCCCACCAACGGCAGCAGTGCCCAGCTCGGTGCCAGCAGGTAGAAGGGGTTACGGGCGGCTTCGGGGTTCTGCAGCAGCATCGCCCCCTGGCCAAAGTAGTTGAGCACCAGCGCCGGCAGCACCAGGATGAACCAGGCACGGGCGATCGGCTTGCGGCCGAAGTGGCCCATGTCGGCATACAGCGCCTCGGCACCGGTCAGCGCCAGCACCACGGCGCCGAGGATCGCCACGCCCATACCCGGATGAACGATGAAGAAATTCAACGCCCAGCCTGGGTTGAAGGCCTTGAGCACTTCCGGGCTCTGCGAGATGCCATGCACGCCGAGTGCCCCCAGCACCAGGAACCAGGTGACCATGATCGGGCCGAACAGCTTGCCGATCGTCTCGGTGCCGTGCTTCTGCACCAGGAACAGCCCCACCAGCACCACCAGCGAGATGGGCACCACCCAGTGATCGATGCCGTCGAACGCCAGGCCCATGCCCTCCACCGCCGACAGCACCGACACCGCCGGGGTGATCATGCTGTCGCCATAGAACAGCGAGGCGCCGATCAGGCCGCAGATGACCATCAGCGCGCGCAGCTTGGGATGGCTGGCCGTGGCCCGCCGTGCCAGCGCGGTCAGTGCCATGGTGCCGCCCTCGCCCTGGTTGTCGGCGCGCAGGATGAACATCACGTACTTGAACGACACCACCCACAGCAGCGACCAGAGGATCAGCGACAGGATGCCCAGCACCCCATCGTGGTTGACCGGTACGCCATAACCACCGCTGAAGACCTCTTTGAGGGTGTACAGCGGGCTGGTGCCGATATCGCCATAGACCACCCCAACAGCTGCCACGAGCAGGCCCAGCGACCGCGTCGCACCCTGCTTTCCCTCGTGCCCGCCCTCGGCGTGACTGCTTGCCTGAACCATCGACCACTCCCGCAGAAGGCCTGTTAGACCGATTGAATTCCCATCCGCGTCGGGGCATCCCGCAGGCCCCCGCGCAACGGCGCGAAGCATAGCGCAGCGTTCGTCGTATTTCTGCTGGTCAAGCGACCTTGCGCTCGCTAGAATTGCGCACTTTTTGATCAGAGGCGCGAAAAGCGCCCGCCAGGATCGCCCCCGTTACCGGCCGGGCGACCTGTATTCAATACCGAGGTTAGCCATGTCCACCACTCCCGCCACCCCTAAGGTCGGCTTCGTTTCCCTGGGTTGCCCCAAGGCCCTGGTCGATTCCGAGCGCATCCTGACCCAGCTGCGCATGGAAGGCTATGAAGTCGTGCCGACCTACGAGGACGCCGACGTGGTGGTGGTCAACACCTGCGGCTTCATCGACAGCGCCAAGGCCGAGTCGCTGGAAGTGATCGGCGAAGCCATCAAGGAAAACGGCAAGGTCATCGTCACCGGCTGCATGGGCGTCGAAGAGGGCAGCATCCGTGACGTGCACCCGAGCGTGCTGTCGGTCACCGGCCCCCAGCAGTACGAGCAGGTGGTCAACGCCGTTCACGAAGTGGTACCGCCACGCCAGGACCACAACCCGCTGATCGACCTGGTGCCGCCTCAAGGCGTGAAGCTGACGCCGCGCCACTACGCCTACCTGAAGATTTCCGAAGGCTGCAACCACAGCTGCAGCTTCTGCATCATTCCGTCGATGCGCGGCAAGCTGGTCAGCCGCCCGGTCGGTGAAGTGCTGAGCGAGGCCGAGCGCCTGGTCAAGGCCGGCGTCAAGGAAATCCTGGTGATTTCCCAGGACACCAGCGCCTACGGCGTCGACGTCAAGTACAAGACCGACTTCTGGAACGGCCGCCCGGTCAAGACCCGCATGCTCGAGCTGTGCGAAGCGCTGAGCAGCCTGGGCGCCTGGGTGCGCCTGCACTACGTCTACCCGTACCCGAACGTGGACGACGTGATCCCGCTGATGGCCGCCGGCAAGATCCTGCCGTACCTGGACATCCCGTTCCAGCACGCCAGCCCCAAAGTGCTCAAGGCGATGAAGCGCCCGGCCTTCGAAGACCGCACCCTGGCCCGTATCAAGAACTGGCGCGAACAGTGCCCCGAGCTGGTGATCCGTTCGACCTTCATCGTCGGTTTCCCAGGCGAGACCGAGGAAGACTTCCAGTACCTGCTGGACTGGCTGACCGAAGCCCAGCTCGACCGCGTCGGCTGCTTCCAGTATTCGCCGGTAGAAGGCGCCCCGGCCAACGACCTGGGCCTGGACGAGGTACCGGATGACGTCAAGCAGGAACGTTGGGACCGCTTCATGGCCCACCAGCAGGCCATCAGCACCGCCCGCCTGCAACTGCGCATCGGCAAGGAAATCGAAGTGCTGATCGACGAAGTCGAAGAGCAGGGTTCGGTAGGCCGTAGCTTCTTCGACGCGCCGGAAATCGACGGCAGCGTGTTCATCGATGGCGACCACGGCTTCAAGCCAGGCGACAAAGTGCGTTGCCGCATCGTCGATGCCGATGAATACGACATGTGGGCAGAGCCAGTCTGACAGCCCGCCGCACTGAAAATACCCCGCCCACTGGCGGGGTATTTTTTTGCATCTATGTTTGTGCAGAGGCCAACGCACACCGGAGCCGCCGAGGATGAAACCGACGCTGACCCTGCACACACCCCGCTATGCCGACTACCCGGAACTGGTGCGGATCTGGGAGGCTTCGGTACGGGCTACCCATGATTTCCTCCCCGACGCCTACATCCATCTGTTGCGTGAGCATGTGCTGTCCCAGTACCTGGATGCCGTGATGCTGGTCTGCTGCAAGGACCGCGACCGGCGCATCCTTGGCTTTGCTGGCGTGGCCAATGGTCGCGTCGACCTGCTGTTCGTCGCTCCCGAACATTTCGGCCGGGGCGTCGGCCAACGCTTGCTGCGTCACGCAGTGGCAGAACTGAATGCCGAACGCCTGGATGTCAACGAACAAAACCCCCAGGCCCTTGGCTTCTACTTGCACGAAGGCTTCGAGATCATTGGCCGCTCGGCAACGGACGGCCTGGGGCAGCCTTACCCACTGCTGCACATGCAACGGGGCCGAACGCCGTGAAGCGCGGCCTACGAGGTAGCGGTTGTTTGCCGAAATGGCGCAAATGACACCAATTTGCAGCCCCAAACCTGGCGGGGCAGGTACAATGAGCGCTTTCCCTGCCCTGCGAACTCATTGTCCATGTCCGAGCCTATCCGCCTGTCCAAACGCCTCATCGAACAGCTTGGCTGCTCGCGCCGAGAGGCCGAACTGTACATCGAAGGAGGCTGGGTCACGGTCGATGGCGAAGTGGTCGAACAGCCGCAATTCAAGATCCTCGACCAGCGCGTGGAACTGCTGCCTGGCGCCCGCGCCGAAACCCTGGAGCCTGTGACCTTGCTGCTCAATCAGCAAGCCGGCCAGAACGTGACAATCGCCCAGGCAGGCATGTCCATGGCCACCCTCAGCGAAGCCCACCGCGAAGGCCTGCGCCCGCTGCACGGCCACTTCACCCGCCAGGACTGCATCGCCCCACTGCTGCCGGGCGCCAGCGGCCTGCAAGTGTTCACCCAGGACTGGCGCGTCAGCCGCAAGGTCGACGCCGACCTGCGACGCCTCGAGCAGGAATACATCGTCCAGGTCAGCGGCGAGGCCAAACCCGGTGCGCTGGAACGCCTGGCCCGCGGCGTGGAGCGCAAGGGCGTGGAGCTGCCCAAGGCCAAGGCCAGCTGGCAGAACGAACAGCATCTGCGCATGGTGCTGAAGAACCCGCAACGCGGGCAAATTGAGGCGCTGTGCGAAACCGCTGGCCTGAAGGTGCTGGGCATGCGCCGCATCCGCCTGGGCGGCGTGTCGATGGGCAAGCTGCCAGCGGGGCAATGGCGCTATGTCGCCGCCACCGAACGTTTCTAGCATTACTGCCGCGCGGACAGGTGCGGCACTTGAACAGGATTTGCTCCAATGAACCACAACGACGTCATGCGTAGCCTGCGCTACATGATCAAAGCCAACGACCAGAAAATGGCCGAAATCATCGGCCTGGCCGGCCTGCAGGTAAACGCAGAGGCGATTGCAGGCTATGTGAAGAAAGAAGAAGAGCCCGGCTTCGTACAATGCCCGGACAAGGTCATGGCCTATTTTCTCGACGGCCTGGTGATCCATCGCCGCGGCCGCGACGACAGCCGCCCGCCACAGCCTGTCGAGCTGCCGGTGACCAACAACACCATTCTCAAGAAGCTGCGAGTGGCCTTCGAGCTGAAGGAAGACGACCTGCACGCGGTGCTCAAGGCGGTCAACTTCCCGGTGTCCAAGCCCGAACTGAGCGCGCTGTTCCGCAAGGTCGGCCATGACAACTACCGCCCTTGCGGCGACCAGCTGCTGCGCAACTTCCTCAAGGGCCTCACTCAGCGCGTGCGTGGCTGATGCAACACATTGTCTCGCCGGTCGGCATCGTCCGCTCCTGCTTCAAGGAGAAGTTCGCCATCCCGCGCCAGCCACAACTGGCGCCAGCAGCGCGGGGCGTGCTCGAACTGCTGCCGCCGTTCGACCAGGGCGACGCAGTAGAGGGGTTGGAGCAGGTCAGCCACGTTTGGCTGTTGTTCCTGTTCCACGAAGCGCTGGAAGACAAGCCACGCCTGAAGGTGCGCCCGCCGCGCCTGGGTGGCAACAAGAGCATGGGCGTGTTCGCCACCCGCGCCACCCATCGCCCCAACGGCATCGGTCAGTCGGTGGTGCGCCTGGAAGGCGTCGAGCCTGGGCGCCTGCTGCTTTCAGGCATCGATCTGCTCGACGGCACGCCGGTGCTGGATATCAAACCCTACGTGCCCTATGCCGATAGCATCCTGGAGGCGACCAACCAGATGGCTGGCGCGGCACCCGCGCCCATCGCCGTACAGTGGAGTGAAAGCGCCCTGCCCCAGGCTCGCGAACATGCACTGCGCCTGGACGAGCCACTGGTGGCGTTGATCGAACAGTGTTTGGCACAGGACCCGCGGCCCGCCTATCAGGTACCGCCCGTCGAGCGGGTTTACGGGGTGAAGTTCTGGGATGTGCAGGTGCGCTGGCACTATCCTCAGCCTGATCGGATCCGGGTGCTGGAGGTCGTGCGGGATTCATGAGCCTTCGGCTTTGCTGAATCCAGGCATAAAAAAACGCAGGCCAAGGCCTGCGTTTTTTCGTTTACCGCGCTCGCCTTACTTCTCGACGAAGGCGCGCTCGATCAGGTAATCACCTGGCTCGCGCATGCGCGCCGAGATCTTCAGGCCGAAGCTGTCCAGCACTTCGCTGGTCTCGTCGAGCATGCTCGGGCTGCCGCAGATCATCGCGCGGTCATCCTGCGGGTTGATCGGTGGCAGGCCGATATCGCTGAACAGCTTGCCGCTGCGCATCAGATCGGTCAGACGGCCCTGGTTCTCGAACGGCTCGCGGGTCACGGTCGGATAGTAGATCAGCTTGTCGCGTACGGACTCGCCGAAGAACTCGTTCTGCGGCAGGTGCTCGGTGATGAACTCGCGGTAGGCGACTTCGTTCACGTAGCGCACGCCGTGGACCAGGATCACCTTCTCGAAACGCTCGTAGGTCTCGGGGTCCTGGATGACGCTCATGAAGGGCGCCAGGCCAGTGCCGGTGCTCAGCAGGTACAGGTGCTTGCCCGGGTTCAGGTCGTCAAGCACCAGCGTGCCGGTAGGCTTCTTGCTGATGATGATCTCGTCGCCTTCCTTCAGGTGTTGCAGCTGCGAGGTCAACGGACCATCCGGCACCTTGATGCTGAAGAATTCCAGGTGCTCTTCCCAGTTCGGCGACGCGATGGAGTAGGCGCGCATGAGCGGGCGGCCGCTTTCCTGCTGCAGGCCGATCATCACGAACTGACCGTTCTCGAAGCGCAGGCCCGGATCGCGGGTGCACTTGAAGCTGAACAGGGTGTCGTTCCAGTGGTGAACACTGAGGACACGTTCGTGGTTCATGTTGCTCATCGATGGGGCTCCTGAAGAAAAACGCAGCGCGCACAAGGCGCACAGTTGCGCGATAGTTTAGGGGCAGCGACAATATCTGTTAACTGAATTATCAAGATATGTGTTATCGGTTATATAGATATGCGATTTACACTTCGTCAACTTCAGGTCTTCGTCGCCGTCGCCCAGCACCAGAGCGTGTCCCGGGCCGCGGGCGTGCTGGCCTTGTCGCAGTCAGCCGCCAGCACCTCGATCACCGAACTGGAGCGCCAATCCAGTTGCCAACTGTTCGACCGCGCCGGCAAGCGCCTGAGCCTCAACGCCTTGGGCCATCAGTTACTGCCCCAGGCAGTGGCCCTACTCGACCAGGCCAAAGAGATCGAGGACCTGCTCAATGGCAAGTCCGGCTTCGGCTCGTTGGCGGTCGGAGCCACCCTGACCATCGGCAACTACCTGGCCACCCTGCTGATCGGCAGTTTCATGCAGGTGCACCCGGAGAGCCAGGTCAAACTGCACGTGCAGAACACTGCGCATATCGTGCAACAGGTCGCCCACTATGAAATTGACCTGGGTCTAATCGAAGGTGATTGCAACCACCCTGACCTGGAAGTACAGCCCTGGGTGGAAGATGAACTGGTGGTGTTCTGCGCCCCACAGCACCCGCTGGCCAAAGTCGGCCACGCCAGCATCGAGCAGCTCTCCCATGAGGCCTGGATTTTGCGTGAACAGGGCTCTGGCACGCGCCTGACCTTCGACCAGGCCATGCGCCACCACCGCGCCAACCTCAATATTCGCCTTGAGCTGGAACACACCGAAGCGATCAAGCGCGCGGTGGAATCAGGCCTGGGGATCGGCTGCATCTCGCGCCTGGCCCTGCGCGACGCCTTCCGCCGCGGCAGCCTGGTACCGGTGGAAACCCCGGCCCTGGACCTGGCGCGGCAGTTCTATTTCATCTGGCACAAGCAGAAGTACCAGACCTCGGCCATGCGCGAGTTCCTCGAACTGTGCCGCAGCTTCACCGCAGGCGTGCAGCGCAGCGACGAAATCGTCCTGCCGCCGATCGCCTGAAGGTCAGCCCAGCAGGATCACGCCCCACACCACCGCCACCATGGACATCGCCACCAGTTGCGCGGCGCTGCCCATGTCCTTGGCGTTTTTCGACAGTGGATGGCGCTCCAGCGAAATACGATCGATGGCCGCCTCCACCGCCGAGTTGAGCAGTTCGACGATCAACCCCAGCAGGCACACGGCAATCAGGATCGCCCGCTCGACACGGCTCACCGGCAGCCAGAAAGCCGTCGGGATCAGCAGCACATTGAGCAACACCAGTTGGCGGAAAGCGGCTTCGCCCTTGAAGGCGGTGCGCAGGCCGTCCAGCGAGTAGCCGGCAGCATTGAAAATCCGTTTGAGGCCGGTCTGGCCCTTGAATGGCGACATGTGTCACTCACTTCATCGATGAAAGCCTGGCAGGCTAATCCGACGCTGGTCAAAAAAGCGTGAAGGCGCAGGGACTTAGCTGGTCGAAACCGATTCAAGTTGTTGCAACAGCAACGCGGCCTGCGTGCGCGTGCGCACCCCGAGCTTGCGGAAGATTGCAGTCACATGGGCCTTGATGGTCGCTTCCGACACACTCAGCTCATAGGCGATCTGTTTGTTCAGCAAGCCTTCGCAGACCATGGTCAGCACCCGGAACTGCTGGGGTGTGAGGCTTGCGAGGCCCTCGCTGGCGGCCTTGGCCTCAGCCGATACATCGACCTTCTCGAATGCCTGGGGTGGCCACCAGACATCGCCATCGAGCACGTTGCGTACCGCTTCCTGGATCTTGCTCAGCTCGCTGGACTTGGGGATGAAACCACTGGCACCGAATTCACGGGATTTCACCACGACCGCCGCTTCTTCCTGCGCCGACACCATCACCACCGGGATTTGCGGGTACTGCCCACGCAACAGGACCAGGCCGGAGAAGCCATAGGCACCGGGCATGTTCAAGTCCAGCAGGACAAGGTCCCAATCGGACTTTTCCGTCAGGCTGGCTTCCAGCTCGGCGATGCTCGCCACTTCAACCAGCCGCACGTCCGGCCCGAGGCCGAGGGTAACGGCCTGGCGCAGTGCGCTGCGAAACAACGGGTGGTCATCGGCAATCAGGATTTCGTATGTGGCCATCGATCTATGGATCCTGTTCTGTGCCAGGCGAGGGGATACGGGATACGCCTGGCAGGCAACTCAAGGCGCGAACGGCAGGGCCGCCGGCCGGGACGGCACGGCGAAGTCCGGGGTAACAGCAGCTTCGTCGTGCCCGAATCGGCGCCAAGGATGACGAGCACGCACCGAGTGGTCAAGCCAATTGCCCGGTCGTACCCACCTCCCTGGCTGCCAGCTCCGTCAGTATGAACCAATCCGCAGCGCCCGCCCCTTGGACTATAGGAAGGTATGCAAACGCTGGTGTACCTCATCCTGCTCATCGAGCGGCAGGCGCCGCTTGCCACTGAGGTAATGCAGGCTGAACACATCCAGATAGGCATCCAGGGCCTGCGAAGCCTGGCTGTCGCCGGCCAGGTCCAGGCACATGGCCGCCACTTCCGCCGTGCAGAAATGGTCGTCGCGCTTGGAACGACGCAGGCGATAGCGCGACATCTGTTCGGCCTGCAGGCTCAGTACCGGGAATTTGTCGAGGTACGGGCTCTTGCGGAACATCTTGCGCGCTTCGGTCCAGGTGGCATCCAGCAGGATGAACAGCGGGCGCTTGCCCGGTGCGCAGACGACCTCGCCGACCACCCGCTCCTGGGCGACGAACTCACCGGGGAAGACGATATAGGGCTGCCATTGCGGATGTTCCAGCAGCGCCAGCAAACCCTCGTCCACCGACGTGCGCAGCCAGCCGAAGGCCGAGGTGTCCTCGATCAGGTCGGCGATCAGCCAGCCAGTATTGGTAGGTTTGAGTGGCTCGGTGTCATGCATCAGCAGGCACATGCCGGACTCGGCCTGCACCCTGGGCTTCCAGGCACACAGGCAATGCGTGGCGATGACCCGGCACTGCGGGCAGCGTTCGGCACGCGAGCCGCGGGCGACGAAAGGTTTGATGCTGCGGGCCAGGCGCTCGGCGCGCAGCCGCGCTACCGCATGGCTCATGGCTGCAGGCCTTGGCGTTGAGAAGGGACGAACACAAAAAACGACTCTACGGATGACAAGGCGCCAGTCTACCAGAGGCAGCGTCATTTGCCGTGCAGCCCCGCCTGCGGCTCCTTTATAATCGCCGGTTGTGGCGGCCGGAAACACCGAGTTTCAGGGAACGCCGCCTGCCGGCGCAGGTCAAAGCGCCAGTCATCGAACCAGGAGAGATCCATGCTGCGTCTAATTGCCCCGACCCTGAGCCTGCTGCTCGCCCTGCCCCTGGCCGCCCAGGCCGCCTCCAAGCAGGAATACGAGCTGAAACAGACGCTGGAGAAGGTCGCCAAGGAAAGCAGCGTCGGCACCCCACGCGCCATCAACGAAGACATCCTCGACCAAGGCTACACCGTCGAAAAAGGCAAGGCGCTGGTCAACCACCTCAGCGTGCGAGAAAGCCATGCCGAACGCATGCGCGCCAACCCGCAGCAGGTACGCAGCCAGCTGGGTGACAGCGTTTGCCGCAATACCGGCTACCGCCAGCTGATGTCCAAGGGCGCAGTGCTGGTCTATCGCTTCACCGTCTACAAGACCAACCAGCCCATCATGGATCAGGCCTTCGATGCCGCCAGCTGCGTGGCCGGCAACAAGAAGAAGTGATTCAGACCACCTGATCGCTGGCGCGCCGTTGCTCTTCCTCGGCGCGCAATTCGGCCAGCAAGGCCTGTAGATACCGTGATTGCCGTTCTGCACCTTGCAGGCGACGCAGGCATTCACCTTCAATGCTCAGGTGATGGGCCTGCGCCTCGCGCGCCAGCAACTGAAACAGTTGCCCATCCACCTCGATCACCAGTCGATGCATACCGCCACCTCCCGCGCGCGCTTTAACACCCCTCCAGTAAACCAAAGTCCCGTGAAGGCAGGGCCTGATCTGACCGGCGGCCCGCTTGCAGGGCAAGCGGCGCAATGGCGCGCCAGCGTCTAGATTGATAACGAGCCCCACAACAACGACAACAAGATGGAATTGCCACTGCATCATGGCCTTGAAGGCCTACTGCAATGCTCGGGGTGCACACTCGAGCCATAGCAGCCAGCGGCACACGCAGTGCCGCGGCCGGGACACACCATCGACCCGGTCAGAGGTTTTGCTGCAGAAGGAGACGTTGAATGCCTTACCAACCGAATGAGCTTCTGTTCAACCATTTCAGAGACCAGGGTATCGACCTGGGCAACATCGACCAGCAACTGCAGTTGGTCGCCCCGAACAGCCCCAACCTGCCGCTGTACCGCGACATGATGCTGACCATCCTGCGCATGGCTCATGACGACCGCAACCGCTGGAACGCCAAGATCACATTGCAGGCCCTGCGTGAGCTCGACCAGTCGTTCCGCAGCCTCGAACGCTACAAGGGACGGCGCAAGGTGACAGTCTTCGGCTCGGCGCGCACCCCGCTGGAACACCCGATGTACGCCCTGGCCAGGGAACTGGGTGCGACGCTGGCACGCTCCGACCTGATGGTCATCACCGGTGCCGGGGGCGGCATCATGGCCGCTGCCCACGAAGGCGCCGGCGCCGACCACAGCCTGGGTTTCAACATCACCCTGCCCTTCGAGCAGCATGCCAACCCCACGGTCGATGGCACCGATAAACTACTGCCGTTCCACTTCTTCTTCATTCGCAAGCTGTTCTTCGTCAAGGAAGCCGACGCGCTGGTGCTATGCCCCGGTGGTTTCGGCACCCTCGACGAAGCCCTGGAAGTATTGACCCTGATCCAGACCGGCAAAAGCCCGCTGGTGCCTGTGGTGCTGCTGGATTCGCCCGGCGGCAGCTTCTGGCGCGACTGCCTCGATTTCATCAGCCGCCAGCTGGAAGAGAACCGCTACATCCTGCCCAGCGACCTCAAGCTGGTGCGCCTGGTGCACAGTGCCGACGAGGCAGTGGATGAGATCAACCAGTTCTACAGCAACTACCACTCCAGTCGCTGGCTGAAGAACCAGTTCGTCATCCGCATGCACCATCCGCTCAGCGAAGCGGCGTTGCATGACGTCGAGGAAGGCTTCGCCGACTTGCGCTTGAGTGGCCGTTATCACCAGCAACCGGACAGTGGCGCCGAACATGAGGAGGGGAATTTCAGCCACCTGACACGCCTGACATTCGCGTTCAATGGCCGAGACCAGGGGCGCCTGCGTGAGCTGGTGGACTTTATCAACATGCCGGAAAACTGGGCCAAGCCACAGCCGATGCACACCACCCAGCGGGCGCGAGAAGCCTTGAAGGTGAGCTGAACGCAAAATGCCCTGCATGGCCCCGCTTCGGGTGGCCATGCAGGGCATCAGTAGGCTTTGTACGAAAAGTGCCTGCGCGACGATCATGCTGCGTTGAAAACAGGCTGGTGCGCCAGCCCGGTCGGAATGCTCATTTGCAACCAGCAAAGTCGAGCGCGACCCCGGCCGTTCCTCGCCTGTTTTCGCCTTGCCTGATCGCCGCTCGGCGACTTTTCGTACAAACCCTAGTCGTCGAGATCCCGACCGCTGAGCAGCCGCCCGATCATCTCCATGGAAAAACCACGGTAAGCGAGAAAGCGTGTTTGCTGCCCACGGCTGCGTGGGTCATGTGGGCGCTGACCGGCGAACTTGCGCTGCCAGACATCCTGCAACTGCGCCGCCCAGTCCACCTCGCTTTCACGCAAGGCCTGGTCAATGTCACTGCGGGCAAGCCCACGCTGCCCCAGCTCCTCGCGAATACGCGCGGGGCCATAGCCAGCACTGGATCGGTAGCGGATAAAACTTTCGAGGTAGCGGGCCTCACTGAGCAGCCCTTCTTCGGCAAGCCGATCGAGCGCGGGCTCGATCAGCTCATCCGTTGCGCCGCGCTGACGCAATTTGCGCGTCAACTCCACGCGACCATGCTCGCGGCGTGCAAGCAGGTCCATGGCTGTCCGCCGCACGGCGACCGGGGTGTCGAGTACGGCGGACATGGGGCAGATCAATAACCGGCGTCGGCGTCGGCCATGTCGTCGGCATCAGCCTCGACGGCAGCGGCCTTGCCAGCAGCAGCGACGGCGCCAGCAGTGAGCAGCTTCTCGCGGATCTGCTTCTCGATCTCTGCACCGATTGCCGGGTTCTCTTGCAGGTACTTGGCGGCATTAGCCTTGCCCTGGCCGATCTTGTTGCCCTGGTAGCTGTACCAGGCACCTGCCTTCTCCACGAAGCCGTGAGCAACGCCCAGGTCGATGACCTCGCCGTTACGGTAGATACCCTTGCCGTAGAGAATCTGGAATTCGGCTTGACGGAACGGCGGCGAGACCTTGTTCTTGACGATCTTGACGCGGGTTTCGCTACCCACCACCTCGTCGCCTTCCTTGACCGCGCCGGTACGGCGAATGTCCAGGCGTACCGAAGCATAGAACTTCAGGGCGTTACCGCCGGTGGTGGTTTCCGGGCTACCGAACATCACGCCGATCTTCATACGGATCTGGTTGATGAAGATCACCAGGCAGTTGGCGTTCTTGATGTTACCGGTGATCTTGCGCAGCGCCTGGGACATCAGACGCGCCTGCAGGCCGACGTGCATGTCGCCCATCTCGCCTTCGATCTCGGCCTTGGGTACCAGTGCAGCCACGGAGTCGACGATGATCACGTCGACCGCGTTGGAGCGCACCAGCATGTCGGTGATTTCCAGAGCCTGTTCGCCGGTGTCCGGCTGCGAAACCAGCAGGTCGTCAACGTTGACGCCGAGCTTGCCAGCGTATTCCGGGTCGAGGGCGTGTTCGGCGTCGACGAAGGCGCAGGTGGCGCCGTTCTTCTGGGCTTCAGCGATGACCGACAAGGTCAGCGTGGTTTTACCGGAGGATTCCGGACCGTAGATTTCGACGATACGGCCCTTGGGCAGGCCGCCGATGCCAAGGGCGATATCCAGGCCCAGGGAGCCGGTGGAGATGGAAGGGATGCCTTGGCGCTCATGGTCGCCCATGCGCATGACGGCGCCCTTGCCGAATTGGCGTTCGATCTGACCCAGGGCCGCAGCCAAGGCGCGCTTCTTGTTGTCGTCCATTGAAATCCTCACGTGTTCGACTTGGCCCTGACGGCCGGAATAACTGTATAAGTAGCCAGTATTATTCCACAGGGATTCGTTTCCGCAAACCCCCGCTTGGCGATTTACTCCGCGCCAAGCTGTAACAAGCCGTCTAACGCGGCGATTACCGTCTGTCGGCGCACCGCTTCGCGGTCCCCGTCGAAGTGGCGCCGTTCGCTGCGGACATGGGCTCCATCGGCCCAAGCCAGCCACACCGTGCCCACCGGTTTGGCCGGCGAGCCACCATCAGGCCCGGCCACACCACTGACCGCCACGGCAAAGCGTGCGCCGCTGGCCTGCTGGGCCCCGCGCGCCATCGCCTCGACCACCTCCTGGCTGACCGCGCCCACCTCGGTGAACAACGCTTGCGGAACGCCCAACTGGCGGGTCTTCTGGGCATTGGAATAGGTGACGTAACCTGCCTCGAACCAGGCCGAGCTGCCGGGGATACGGGTAATGGCTTCGGCAATGCCACCCCCGGTGCAGGATTCGGCGGTGGTCACCTGGGCATTGAAGCGTCGCATGTGCTCGCCCAGGCGGGTGGAAAGCGCGGTGATCGGGTCCATGACGGGCTCCTGAATGAATGGCGCCCTACCCTAACACCCGGCAAGGGCTCACCGCGACAGGGCACGAACATGGTCCTGGCAGGCACGCAGGGCGATCAGTCCGCGGTCGCCGCTGTCGGTGATGGCGATAATTCGTCGAGCATGCGCTGGGTCAAGTCGGGCGCGTACGGGGCCATGATCCAGGCCGCTGGCGGCGGTGGCGGCAGGCACTGCGCCACAGCCGGCGCCGCGCTCGACCAGGACCGACAGGCGCAGATCGGCAGTAGCAAGGCGGTCACGCAGGCGAGCCTGAGTCTGTTGCGCATCGGTAAGCTCCTGGAAATGTCTCGATTCACTCTCGTGCAGCCGTTGCTCCACCCCCTGGCGCTGTTCACGCTCGGCGAGCAGCAGGCCATGCAGCGCCTCGGCCTGATCCAGCCGTTGCTGCACCAGCTGCTGCTCCTGCTGGGCCAGTAACCGCCCATAGCGCCAGGCCTGCAGTTGCCAGGCCAGCGCCGCCCCCAACAGCAGGAGCAGCGCGCAAAGCCCGAGCTGCCAGCGGCTCAACACAGCACCTCACGGGCCCGCTGCCACAGCAGCAGGCGGTCGGAAAGGCCATTGAGGCCACCATTGATGTGGCGGGTGATGCGATTGAACTCACCTTGGTCGGCCAGCGCGTTCAGCCCCCGCGAGTGCCAGAACCAGGCCGCCGATTCGCAGGCCCAGCGTGGTTGTTCGAGCATCTGCGGCTGCGCCAGCAGGCGTTCGTCACCGAACAAGGCGCGGCTGCAGGCCTGGTAGTTGTTGCGCCCGGTCACCTGGATCAGGCCACGGCCACAATAGCGCTGGCCGTCGCCATCGGCCTCGGGCGTGTTGCCCAGGCGCAGGGCCAAGCTGCCGGTGTCATAGCGTGCCAGGTAACGGTCGCCCCCCAGTTCCTTGACGTAGCGCAGCTGGCCGGACTCATGGCCGACCTGGGCAAGAAACGCGGCGACACGCTTTGGATGGTCGATTTCCCAACGGGCCATGGCCTCATTGAGCGCCGGCAGGAAGGCCGTGACCCGCTGGCCGGCTGCTGGATAGATTTCTTTCAATTGCGGTTCGGTTAACACCATCGATGGTGGCTCCACTGCGGTCTGATCGAATGGCGGCCAGTGCCGCCGGTGATTCGCTCAGGGGCGATGGCTCGAAGCGCATGGCTTTCACATGATTCAAGGTGCGGCAGCGGCCACATTTGATCTGGAGCTCGGAAGCGGGTGTGATGCGGGCCAGCAGCTTGCGGCACTGGCCACAGCGAAAATCGATGAACATAGGCGCAGGTCCTGGCGGGTTGGCCACTGATGGCGGCTTGGGCGGCCTTGCATTCAAAGTCACGCCTGCGCCGACTATAGGAAGCCTGCCGCCCCTCGGGCATCGGGAAACCCTCACCCTGTGCACTGGGCCTTGAGCGACGTCGCGCGGCGCGGCGCCGTGCCCTTGGCCCTGGCCTTGCCCTGCCGGCCACCGCTGCATTGCACGGTGGTGCGCCAACCGCTGCTGGTGAACACCTGCTCCACCGACTCGATCAGGTACGGCCCGTCAAGCCCGGCCAGAAACCCTCGGGCCTCGATTTCACGTTCGGCGAACAGGTCGGTACGCCCGGGCATGTCCAGGCGTACGCTGGCGGTATCGCGGTTGAAGCTGGCCAGGCGCGCCTTCGCGGCCTGTTCGGCTGCGGCCCGGTTGGGGTACAGATGGCGGTCGGTGTGCACCGCCTGCAAGCCATCCGGAGCATCTCCGTTGGCCAGTTCCACGGCCTGCAGGCGACCGCTGGCACTGTCCAGGTGACGGGTGCGGACGGCCTTGTGGGTGCTCCTGTCAGCCAGGCGGAACTGCCACTGGCTGACCTCCTCGCGAGCAATAGTGACCACCCCCAGCGCCTTGCCGCTGGCGCTCTGTCGCCCCTGACGCGGGAGCACCAGCAACTGGCCATTGGCGAGCTTTCCGGTGCAATCGTGCAGGCGGGCCAGGCGGGTGATGAAGTTGAAATCCGACTCGCTGTACTGGTCGACACGCGGTATCTGCACCGTCACCGGGCAGACCGCCTGCCAGCCGTTGCGGGCAGCGATCTCGGCGACGATGCGCTGCAGCGTCACATTTTCCCAGCTGCCGCTGCGAATGGTCTTGCCACTGCCGCGCAGGTCGCAGGCCTTGCCGCGGATCACCAGGGTATCGGGCGGGCCGGACAGTTCCACCTCATCGACGGTGTAACGGCCCAGGCGGCTCAGGGGCTGCCCGGCATAGCCGAGCAACACCTCGAGCACCGCCCCCCGGGCCGGCAGCGCAACGGCGCCGTCACGGGCATCGATACGCAGTTCGAACTCGTCCGATTCAAGGCCCGGTTTGTCGGTGGTACGCATCAGCAACAGGCGATCGTTGATCAGCGTGGTGATGTCCTTGCCATCGGCCTGGATGCTGAACACAGGTTTCATGATTCTGCCTCCCTGGGGGCTACGCTGCGCAATCGGCACCGTAGCCCCCTGTCAGTCCCACAGTTGAAGGGTATTGCTCGCCACCACAGGCCGTTCCAGCAGCACGATCCTTACCCCGGCGCGAAACGGCTGGGCCTCGTCCGCGAGCCCCTGGTTGGCATCCAGCACCGCCTCGACCATCCCTTCGAGCTGCCCGTAGTAGTGCTGGCAGAGGGTGTCGAGCAGGTCGCCTTCAGACGTTATGCAGATCCTGGCCATAGCTCACGAACTCCAGTGAAAAACCTTGTTTGCGTGGAATACCGCCGGCCTGCAGCTGGCTTTGCTCCTCTTCGATACTGGTCAGGCACCAGGTGCCAAGTACCTCGCCATAACCACTGGTCAACGACAGCGGCAACAGCTGACGGCCAATGCTGCGCAGCGTCTGCAGCTGACCAAGGCCGCCCTTGAAACCGGGGAAGATCGCCCCGCGGATACTGATGCTTTCTTCGCCCAGGCTGACCGCCTGCTGTGCGCTGTCGCGGCTCAGGCGTTCCTGCCCGGCCCAACGAAAGCGTGTTTGCCGGCGCAACTGGTCGAAGGCCGCAGTGTCGAGGTTGAAGTAGTACGGTGTGGCCCCGGCCTTCAGGGGTTGCAGCACCAGCAGATGGGGGAATGGCTTGATCGCCTCCGCCGCCGGTGTCACCTGGGGCGCGAAACCCAAGGTCGACAGCACGCCGTTGACGGTCGAACGCACCTCCCCCACCATCCGCCGAATGGCCGCGCCGGCCTTGGCCACATGGCCGGCGAACCCGTCGATGCGCTCACGCACCTGGCGGACCACGGCCACGGCCTGGTCATACTTGGCCACCACCTTGGCCACCCGTGCCTGGGCGGTTTCGATGGCGCGCATCGTGCGCTGCAACTTGGCGCCGATGATCGGACCGACCACCGGCAACCCTTCCAGCTCGACGACCGCACCTTGAGTATGGTCGATCGCCTCGTTCATTGGGTCGAGCATGGCGTCGGCACGCCGACGCCCTGCCTCTCCCGCCTTGACCAGGGCGTGCAGCGTGGCTTGCAGCTGCTCAAGATAGGTCATGAAATGCTCCTCAAACGTGTGCGCTGTCGACCATCTGCGCGGGCTGGGCCCGGGCCATAAGGTCAGTCAAGGTGCGCCGTGCGATCTGCTCCAATTGCTGGATCACCGAAGGATCGTTCAGGCTGTTGTTGAACGTGACGGGCATGTTGGCGGTGAAGGTGAACTGCTGATTAAGCTGAGCGGGCGTTGCTGCCGATTGCACTGCCGGTGCCGATGAGATCGGTTGCACGGGTGTCACAGGCAGCGCTCGCGCCACTTCACCCAAGCCGGGTTTATCGGGCAGATGCTCGGTCGAGCCCAAAGCCTTGCCTGACAAGCCACCGATAATCTCCCCACCCGCACTGCCGAGCACGCCGCCTATCAGCCCACCGATAACCGTACCTATCCCCGGCACCACCGAACCGAAAGCAGCACCTGCGGCAGCACCGGCCAACCCTCCGCTCAAACCACCAACGGCAGTACCGTAGCTTTCGAGCTTCTTATCCGGGGAGACATTGCTGCCATAAGTTTCAGCGAGCTGAAGGCCGGCATCCAGAAGAGCTATGCCAGGAACACGCCTCATCAGCTTCCTTGAAATATTGAGTACTCGGCTCGTAGCCGGACTTGCCCTGGGGCTTGCAGAAGTCACTGCAGTAGGTGCGCTTGTCGCCGCCTCCGGGGCTCTGGCAGAGGTTGACTCCAACTCAGGAGCCGCGGCCCTCTGCTCACCCACTGGCGCCATCAGTTCACCTTCATGCTCAACTGCAGCCTGCTGCTCCGAGGCTTGAGCCGCGTCGACCGTGGAAGCGCTTGTCTGTACCTTGTCTTCGTACATGACCAGGTCGAACAGACCACCACCTGCTTTCTGTCCAAAGGTTTCACCCAACATACCGCCGAGCTTTGGAAGGTATCGCTTGAGCCGCCTATTCTTGAGCCGGCTTGCCAGCGTTGCCCCCAACAGAGCGCCGCCCAACTCGCCAACCGCCGCACCGACACCTTCGGCCCTTTCCTCGCCAGTCTCGCCAGTAAGCATCGCCTTGACAGCCTTGTCCCGCGCCTCACCAGCGCCGGCTTTCCAGGTTTTCCTGACGGCTCTGGTAACCCGTCGACTGGAGTTCGGCGTCCTACCCCGGCCCATCTCGTAGGCAAGGCGCCCCCCGACAATTGTCGCAGCCCCGATAGCCCCTGCGATTTGCATCCGGTCACGAATGCTTCTGGGCGTGCGCTGTGCGCTAGTTGAACCGTCCTTGCCGGGATCGGCCGCAGCAGGCACAGCGCGGCCCGGCGGTGCAGAAGCAGCACCGGCCCATGGAAGGTAACCACCAACCTGCATTAGACGCAGATAGCCCAGGCGCAAGCGCTCGACTTGATCAATCTCCCTGCCCAGTCGAAGAATCTGCGCCTCATGTTGTTCTGCCTGATTCAGAGCCAGCAACCCTTCCATCTGGCGCACCTTGCCCAGCTCCAGCCCCAGGCGAATGACCTCGCCGATCAGGCGCCCGAGCCGGGTGTCATCAGCCTGCCTGCGCAGCCGTTCGAGCGACTGGCGCAGCGCATCGATGGCGCTGCCCAGCGGCTGAGGGGCGGTGACGCCGAGGGTGAATACCGATGTATTCGCCATGCATTCCTCCTTGTCACTCCGCCAGCCACCAGAGCATGTCGCCGTACGACATGCCCATGATCTCGCTGGCGGAAAAGTTCAGCTCCTTGGCCAGCCGCCGTGCGGCGGCCTTCTGCCGGGTTGGATCAAACTTCGTCGTCCTGCACCAGGCGAAAGTAACCGCTCTGCAGGCGGCTGTAGTCCTTCAGGGCCAAGCCTTCGAGGTCCTTGACGCCCACCTCGGCGAGGGAGGCGAACAGGTTCAGCTCACGCTGCTCGTCGTCACCTGCGCCACCGAGCTGCGCGTTACGGATGTCACGCACGGTCGGCGCCCGCAGCGACAGGCTGTCCACCTGCAGGCCATTGGCCTCGCTGGGGCGCGACAGGCGCACGGTCACCCGCTCGGCGCTGAGCATCATCCATTGCGGCAATTTCTTCGCTTGAGCCATTGCAGGTTCTCCTTACAAGCCAAGGGCGGCGCGCTGGGCGGCCAGTTGGTCGACACCGTCGATCACCCGTTTCATGCCCAGAGCGTCGATCTCGTAGACCAGGCGACCGTCGACTTCGAGCTTGTAGTAGGTGACGCCGACACTGTGCTTGATCTCGGCCTTGTCGCCGGACTTCCAGTCACCCATGTCGACTTCCTTGAGGGTGCCGCGCAGGGTGACCACCACCGGGTTGATCTGCCCCTTCAGGCCCTTGAAGGCGCCGCGGAAGGTGCCGTTGAAGCCGTTGCCGTCGGCCAGGCCGAAGAACTTCAGCGACTCGCGGCGCACACCGGTGGTGGTGAAGGCCGCTTCCTGTTTCTCCATGCCCTGGTCCATCTCGACCGCCATGTCCATGCCGCCAGGGCGGTACTCCTCCATCTTCAGGGTGAGCTTGGGCAGGGTCAGGCTGGGTACATCGCCCTGGAAGCTGACGCCATCGACGAACAGGTTCAGGTTGGCCAGGGTTTCGGGAATCATTGCCATGTAAATGCGCTCCTTAAGCGGCGGAATCGAGGACTTCGGTCAGCCACTGGTTGGTGACTTCAACGCGGAAATTGGGGTTTTCGGCAGGCGGCACGTCGGTGAAACGGATGTTCCAGTACACCTTGCCCTGCTCGAGCTGGCTGGCGGTGTTCAACTGCGGGTCGGCGTAGACCTCGAAGTTGATGATCGCGCCTTGGTTCTTCAGGTCGCGCATGAAGGCCTGCAGGCCTTCGGTGACGTCCTTGACGTAGGTGGCGGTGATGGAGCGGTCGACGGCCCACTTGTGGCCGTAGAGGATCGCGTCCATGACGATGTCCATGGTCCGTACCCGGGTGACGAAGGCCCACTTCGGGTCGCTGGACAGGGTGCGGTTGCCCCACAGGCGGAAGCCGTCGTCACGGATGATGGTGGCGATGTTGGCGTTGTTCAGCAGGTTGGCGCGGCAGCTGTCGTCGCCATCGAGGAACTCCACCGCGCGGGTGGTGCCGGTGATGCCGACGAACTCTTTGTTCGACGGCGAAGCCCAGAAGCCGTATTCACGGTCGGTCCAGGCGAACAGGCCGGCGACCCAGGCCGAGCCGGGTGCGTCGACAGTGGCTTCTGCGTCGTTGTCCCAGTAGCGCACGCCCGGGTCGACCAGGAAGGCGCGCTTGGCGCCGAAGTTCTTGGCGTAGGCGATGGCCGCCTCATCGGTGCTGTTGGGGCCGTCGATGATAGCAATGGCGCGCAGCTTGTCGGCCAGGGCCACCAGCGCGGTGCCGACGGCCTGGGTGGCGCTGTGTTTCGGCGCAACCAGCAGGCGCGGCTGGGCGTTGAAGCGGCTTTTGCCGTCGAGCAGCGCTTGCAGGCCGGTACGTTTGCCGTCGGCCAGCACATTGCCGATGATCGCCGAGGTCTGCTCGGCGGCATCCTCGACCTTGGCCACGCCGCAGGCGACGATGACCGCCTTGGCACGGCTGTAGATGGCGCGGCAGGCCTTGGTGATCGGCGCATTCAGGCCGAACGCCGCAACCGCGTCGCGCTCGCTGGTGATCAGCACCAGGTCGTTGGCCTTGGCGGTGACGTCCGGGCCTTCGGTGAAGGTATCGACCAGGCCGATGATCGAGGAAGACGGCAGCGCGATGCTGCGCGCGCCGGTGTCGACGTTGGTCACGGTGACGCCGTGGAAGAATCCACTCATACAGGTTTACTCCAGGTTCGGGTATGAAAAGGCCCTGCGGGTGCAGGGCCTTGAGAGGTTGTTTACGGGTGAAAAAAAGCCCCGGCGATGCGGGGCTTCATGAATGTCGATTGGTAACTAAAGGTGAGGCATGGCCACTAAGTTGCAGGACGAATCAACCTGCACACCTTGCAGATCAAGCCTGTATGCCGAACAGTGCGTTGGCCGACTACCCGGCATCAGGCCCGGCATCACGGTATGCGTTTGTGCGCCGCTGAGGGGGAACCAATTGTTGAACCGGACAGCGATGCAGCCACCCTCCATCAGATCAACTTGATTCGAACGGGATACGCAATGTTTCGCGGGCGCGTCACCCCGAAACCGTTGGGTTGGCTCGTGGCAGTGCTCACAGCGCCCGAAGCCGCCACCGCAACCAGCGAAGCTGCCGCCCCATAGTCCGCTGCCACGACGGGATCAAGCCCGACACGCGATGGTGCACCGCTTTCAGGCGCTGAAGGGTTATACAAACCGGTGACACTCAAGGTGGTCACAGTACTGTCCAGAATCTGCAAGCTGCCCACCTGACGCGAGCCCGCCATCCGCTCCGGATCCAACCCTCGTCCCTCATCCAGCCCGCGCAGGAATTCGCCACGCAAATCAGGCACCCGGAACGTGGCTGCCTCGTCGCCGCGAGTCCAAGCACCCTCCATGCCGCCACGCTGGGCCTCGGTCACGATCAAGCCGGACTGCTGGGCATGGTCCCACAGCCAAGGCCACTCGGCGCGGTTCAGCAGTGAACCGTTGGGTACCCCCCAACCACCCGGGCTTAATGCAGTAGTCGTCTCGAAAATCGGTCGGCCCAGGGCCGTGCCGTCCAGACGGTCCAGAGGCAGCCATGCACCGGCGCCATCGCTACGCAAATGCCAGAAATCGCCAGCGCCCATCAAGACGAAGAATGCATAACCTGCCGCACGCAAGCGGGTGTGAAACTTGACCGTTTCGTCGCTGGCGGCCTGTACCGTCAGGCGGTTATCGCTGTTATCAATGCGCTGTACGCGCACATCCATGGGCCTGTTGGCCGGCGGCAAGGTGATGGTCACGGCACCTGCCGAGGCATCTACCAGCAGCACACCGGTTTCATGGGATGAAAGTACCTTGCTCGCGGTGATCGGGGTGTTGTTCAACCCGCGCACTGCAAGCAGGCCGCGCTCAAGTTCTGCCAGGTCATCGGCACGGCTCATTGCTCAATCCTCATTTTTTCAAGAAATACCGGCGGTAGAGGGCGGGCCGACGAATCCGGGAAGGCGTTTGACTGAGGCCAGTCGCGGAGCTGTTGCATGAAAACCAACAGCTCGCTGAACCGCTCAGTCGTCAAAGAAGTTTCACCACCGATCTCCTGCTGGTCACGGTGGCGATCACGCAACCAGGCCAGTTTGGCCAGCTCGGCGTTGCGCCAGACACGCTCGGCGATAGCTAACTGTGCCAAACCGACTTGCGATAATTCGGGGCTATCATCCTCAACCCATTCCTCGGCGTAGCCGAGTTGCCGATTGGCGAACTGGCCAGTGATCCCGCCATCTTCATTGCGCTTAACAAAGGGCATAACTACTCCTCACAGCAATTCGGTGTAGCCGAGGTTGGTAATTGAATAGAGCCCTTGAAGGGCGTAGGCCTGCATGACAATCGCAGCCGAAAGGTCGGTGAGCACGTCGAACGCCTGTGAGCTTTGCTCAGTGGTGTAGGTATTCATGGTCATACCGACGTTCCAGCCAGCGAGCGCGGCAGCTGTTACATCAGGAATGTAAGAGATGTTCATCGACTGGCTATCAGTCGGACGCAGGTACAGGTTGATGGCGGCGCCGGCGTAGGCGATCTGAAGCTTTACCATCACCCGCACACCGCGCGGCACAGTCAATGTCAGCGCCTGAGTCACTGCCCCCGTCGCGGCGAACGAACCGGCACCTTCCTTGACAGGTGCGGACCAGAACCTTTCTCTGCCAACGTCGATGAACGGGACTACTTCACCCGTCGCGCCGGTCAGGATCGATCCCGTACGCCTGATGGTTTCATAGCCTGGCGGTACGTTTGGCTCGAGACTTAGTGAGAACAGCAAATCAGGCTCGCCACTCTCGACATGTCGAAGGATGAAGACGTGGTACCAGCTGTTTGCCGTCCGTGCCCCGGTATCTAGCTTGCGGCCAGCCGTACCGGCAGACCAGCCACCAGAGGCCTGGAGCACACCACTGATGATGCTGGACAACTCAACCGAGCGCCCCAAGCCACGGGCCAAACCAGGAGCGACATCGATTGTCGACGCCGGCGCGCCAGCGTTGACCGACATCCCAAGGCCAGAATGGTAGTGTTTCGGCATCGCTGTGGCGGCTTGAGCAGCCAGGGCAGCGACATCGATACTCCCCTGATTGACAGGCGCACTCCACGCCTTGATGCACCACATCACCGCCAGGTTTCGCGAGCGCGTTTCCGATCCAGTTCGAGCTCCAGGCGATGCCGCGGAATCAAACTCAAGGTCTTTCGGCCAAGATCCACCCCCGGATGTGGTGTGAGACTGCACGTTGCTGCCGCTCTTTTTCAGCGCGCCCTCACCGGCACCGAAAGCGGTGCCGGAGTTGATGTTATCCAGCCTGCCGGTGATGCGTTGCATCTGGTCAAGCTGAGCGCTTCCCAACGTCCGTCCAGGATCGATCCCGCGCCCATGATCCCAGCCACGCAAGAATTCACCGCGAGAGTCAGGCAAGCGGAAGAACCCGGCCTCCTCGGTGCCGGTGTTGAACGTCGAGCCAAGGTAAGCAGCCAGGTCCGGATAACACGCCGCGCTCTGCGCACTGCCATCGATCTCTAGGAAGCCCAGCGGAACTGTGCTCTTGGGGAACGGCAGCATGGTGCCGACAGGGAGTGCCGAGGCCGTCTTCACCAACATATCCATTTCGGCCTTGGTGTACGTGTCGACCGCCTGAAAAGTGCCGAATGCCAGGATCTCCACCGCCTCCCCCATGCCACAAGGAGCACGGAAGGTGATCTTCTGGCCATCCGCCAGGTAGTCGGTTACTTCCCGGCCATTACGCAGGACGACGGTGCTTCCAATCGAATGCGGGGCATTGAACACCGTTTGCCCCAGCGAGGCCGCGAACGAGAACCTTTCAAAAGCCCGGCCGCTGCTGACACCGCCACCCAGCTGGAAGTAAGTGCCGTCGTAGTTCAGGTCATAGAGCGCCCCGGCGCGCACATCACCGCCGACCAGGTCGACCAGGCCGCCGGTGCCGGCCTTCTTCACCGCCACCGCTGGCCGGCCATTGATGCGTGCCGTTACCGCGCCAGTGTTGGTGGCGACGGCCTGGAACTGGAAGCGCTGGCCAGCCGCGTAGGCAGGTAGCGCCGCCTCGCTGCTCTTGAGCGTCAGCACCAGCGCATCTGCAGTGCCGCCGGCCGCGCCGAGCCAGGCCAGCGGCCCGGCGTCCTTGGCCACATCGGCGCGGCGCAGGTATTGCGGATGCGGGTCGGCGGCCTCCACATGGGCCTTGAGCTGATTGCGTGCATAGAGCTCGGCCGCTTCACGGGCCTTGTCCACGTAGTCGCGGGTGGCCAGGACGATGCTCGGGTCGATCTTCAGGGTGACGTTGGCCAGGTTGCCGAACACCACATGCATGCGAATGGTCTGGGTACGCCCCGAACCTTGGGCCAGCAGTGGCTTGTAACTCGGCGCCGGCTTGGCCACGGCAATGAAGTTGCCGTTGGCGTCTTCCAGCGCAAGTTCGCGGATCCACCAGCCGCCGGTCTCCGGCGGCAGCACCAGTTCGGCCACCAGCACTCCGGGGTCGGCTGGCGACTGGTAGAGCGCGTTGAGTTGCGCACGGTAGACCTGGCGCACCAGCGCGTTCTGGGTCGGTTTCGGGGTCGGGTCGGGGGTTTGCGAGGGTTCGCCGCCGGCATCGCCGATCAGCATGTGGGTGATGTTCCAAGGCAGCCCCAGCGCGGCGGTGTTGGCCTGCTGGGCGATGCCGACGTTGGTCAGGAACCCACCGAATTGGGTGGTTGAGTTAGCCATTGAGGTAGATGTCCAGTATGTCCAGAGTGGTTTCGTTTACCCAGTGCGCAGTGCCCAGGTGCACGTCGATGTCCGCCGCTTCCCAGGGGTACACCTCGAGCAGTTCGCCCTCGTTGAGGGCAACCGCCTGGTAGGCCGGCAGCAGGCTTTCGAGGCTGATATCGAGGCCGATGAGGTGGCGGCTGACCGGTTTGGCGTCGTCGATCAGGCGGCTCAGCTCCTGGTAGGTCTGCTCATCGATACCGGCCTCCTCCACCCCCACCTTGAGGGCGAAAGTGCCGGGTACGCCTACCGGCTCGAGTTGCCACCATTCGCGCACCTCGATCAGGTAGCCGAAGGGCTCGACCACCCTTCGCAACGCGCCGAGCGTGCCTTTGTGGGCATGCACGAAGAACGCCGAGCGGATCACCGATCGCTTGATCGTCTCGCTCCAGCTGTCGTCCCAGCGGTCGACCGACCAGGCCCAGGCAAGTTGATAAAGCAGATGCGCCGGGCAACTGTCGGGGTTGTACAAGCTGCGCAGCCCCGCCTTGAGGTCTTCGTCGGCAGCCGCCTCGAGGGCGCGTTCAAGGGGTGTGCGGTTGAGCGGCAGAAGGCTTTGCATGTCAGCCTCCGCGCTTGAGGTCGAAGCCGCTGCACCAGGCCGCTTGCGCCTTGCTCGGCTGCAGGTCGGCCCAGCCGATCAGCTCGACCCGGCTGACGCCATCGATGTGCAGCAGCGCGTCGATGCCCGAACGCGCTACCTCAACGCCCAGGCGCCGTCGTGGGTTGATCGCACCTTCAAGGCGCCGTCGGCACTCGGCGAGGATCGCTTCGTACTCCGGGCCGCTGCCGGCCATGTGTAGCACGGCATCGATGCGATACGGCAGTATCTCGGCACTGCGCACCACCACCCGGTCGGCCACCGGGCGGATGTCGTCGTCGTTGAGGTAGCTGGCCACTTCGGCCAGCAGTGCCGGGCTGGCGGTACCGTCACCGTCCAAGCTCAGTACGGTGATGTCCACCACGGCTGGCGACGCGCTTTCGGCCGTGGCATCGGCAACCTGCCCTGAGGCATTGCGGGCATGCAGGATGTAGCTGTTGCGCGGGCCGGCGGTGGTCAGGCCTTCGTAGACCAACTGCACCCGCTCGCGCAAGGCGTCGTCGGACTCGAGCAAGGCCTCGACAGGTGGCAAGGCGGTTGGGTCCGCGGCCTGGATGACCAGGCGTTGCAGGCCGACGTTGCCGGCCAACTGCTCCAGGTCACTGCCCTCGGCGTAGGCCAGCAGCAGCGCCTTGGCCGCGTCGTTGATCCGCGCCCGGTTGAGCAGCTTGCGGTAAGCCCCGACTTCCAACAGCTTGGTGACAGGGTCGCTCTCAAGCAAAGCGTTCCAGCCGTCGCCCATGCGGCTGCGGAAGGTGTCCAGGTCGTCCTGGTAGATCGCCTCGAAATCGAGGTCTTCGAGCACCTGGGGCGCTGGCAGCCTGGACAGGTCGACCTGGCTCATACGCTCACCTCCAGCAGTGCGTCGTCGCCCAGATAACGGCCGCTCAGGGCCAGGCTGACCTGGCCATCGAGCACCGCAACCACCCGCACCCGTTCAAGTGCCAGGCGGGGTTCCCAGCGCCCAAGGGCCCGGGCAACCTCGGCCTGCACGGCGCTCTTCCAGCCGTCGTTGACCGGCAGGTCGACGTAGCGGCGCAACTGGCTGCCATAGTCGGGGCGCATGCGCCGGCTGCCGAGGGGGGTGGTGAGGATGTCTTCGATGGATTGGCGAAGGTGGGCGATGCCGCTCAGGGGCTGCCCCGTACGGCGGTCCAGGCCGATCATGGGGCACCTCCCGACGCAGGCGCAGCCCGTTCATGAATATGCATGGCGTTCTCTACCTGTAGAAGAGCGTGATGGCGTGCGCAAAGCTGCGCACTCTGGTCGCTCGCAGGCGATCGCGCAGGGCTCGAGGCCTTGGCATGATTCAAGGTGCCGCAGCGCGGGCACTTGATCTGCAGTTCGGTGAAATCGCCCGTGCGGGCGAGCAGTCGCGCGCAATGGCCGCAGCGCAGGTCTTTGAGCATGGGCGTGCCTCCCTGGCACCGATTGGGTGGGCTCAGTGCTTGTGATTGGCGGTGTTGCCGGCGGTATCGATGATCCGACCGCCGCCGTTGATGTCACCGCTGACCAGCAGCGGGCCATTGATGGCGACGTTGCCAGTGAGGGTGATGGACGTGGCATCCAGGGTGATGGCTGAGGTCTCGAGCGTGATGCCGGCATCGCTGACCTGCAGCGTGCTGGCGCCCACCTTGATGCTGGCGTTGCCATTGGGCAGCTGGATGTCGTAGCGGCTGGCCTGCCAGTCGTAGCTCAGCGAGCCGCCGTCGTCGAAACGCCAGATCTCGACATGCTCGCGGTTGTCCGGCGCAGCCCCGGCATTGCCATACAGGCCCGGCACGAAGGTGCCTTGCGCGGGCTCGCCACTGGGGCTTACCAGAACACCTTGTTCATCCAGGCTGGGCACCCGCCAGTGGCGGGCCTTGCCGGCAGCGAGTGCGTGCCAGCGCACCCAGGTGCTGGTCCAGCCGCCGCCGTCACTCACACGCACCCGGGCAGCGGCCAGGTCCACCGCCACTACCCGGCACGGGATCACCAGGGCGGCCAACATGCGATCGTGCATGGCATTGGCGTAGCTCATGCCAGATCCTCCGGTCTGATATAGCGGCCTTCGTTGCCCGGCCCGGTATCCGGCTCGAAACCCAGCACCAGGCTGCCCGGCGGCTGGTCAGGCCACTCCCAGCGTGGCTCGCCCAACAGCACTGGCTGTTCCCAGCGCACCTTCCACTGGGCCCCGAGGTACTGCGCCTGGACGTTGCGGGTCGCCTCGACGAATTCCAGGCCCCAGAGTTGCTGGCGCAGCAGGTCCATCAATTGCGCCGCCAGTTCGCTGCCTTGCAACCGGGCATCCGTGCTGGCTGCGTCAAGGGTGATATCGGCCTCGAAAGTCACCGCCAGTACCGAACGGCCATCCCGGGGGGCGGCGTCGGCGACCATGCTGACAATGCCGTGGCGCAGGGCCGGCAACGCCGGGTTGCTTCCTGCAATTGCTTCGCCCTCTACCGACGCAAGGTTTGGTATCGCCTCACGAATGGTCTGGGTCAGCGTCGTTTGCAATATCGCCAACTGGCTCATGCATCCTCCTTCCAGGGTTGATCACCGTTGATCGGTTCGCGCAAACCCAGGCGCTTGGCGGCCCATCGTTCGTAAAGGCCGATGGCCACATCAGCGCCGGCCATCGCCGTCAGGCAACCAAAGGCGCTGGCGCTCCATATCGACATGCCCGTTGCATACAGCAGCATGACCGTTGAAACCCCGCAGACCATGCAGGCCCCGGATCGCAGCAGCAGCCGCCTGATCAGCGACCAGCCTCGGGCACCGGCCTTGTCGGCGCGCCACATTTCGCCGCTGAGGCCGCCCAGCAATGCCAGGACGATCACCAGCCAGAGCGGCATTTCCAGCAACGTCTGTTGCTCGTTCGTCACTGTCCTGTACTCCTTGTGTGATGCCCGCCGGCGACATGCCGGCGAACGGATGGTTGTTGCCTTCGGCATTCCAAAAAGCCCGGCTTGCAGGCTTTTCAGTAATGCGTTGGCGAACCGCTGGCCACGACTGGTGACGCCGCGCGGTTCCGCTTCAAATTGGTGTCTCCGACCGCGGCCACCTGCCCGCCGGATAACTGATCGTGGTGCTTTACGCTGCACACCCGGGCCAGTTGCCAACCCTCTGAACAATTGAGGCCTGTTCATCGCTGCCTGTGTAACAACCGGTTGCTGACCGGCTTGAGACACAGGTTATGCATCAATGCATATGCAGTCAATGCATTTATTCAACTATTTATGCGCTGATTTTTGCTTAAATGCATGAAGGGCTTGATGGACGTGGGGGGTAGGACTTTTCTGCGGACGAAAAAAAACCCGCCTGGGCGGGTTTTCGTCGGGAATCAAGGTGGCTCAGCGCGCGTACATGCCCCACCAGAACACGTGGCCCAGCAGGCTGATCTGCTCGTCCTGCATCTGCTGGAAGCTGTAGTCCTCGTCAGGGTGCTCATCACGGTTGAAGCTGCGCAGGCGGATGCCGGTGGGCAACCGGTAGACCTGCTTCACCCGCAGCTGGCCGTTGTGGTTGATGGCGTAAAGATCGCCATCGATGATGTCGCCGATGGTGCACCTGCCGGTGTTGACCCCTACCGTAGCGCCGTCACGCAGCACCGGCAGCATGCTGTTGCCGCGCACCGTCACGCACTTGGCATGGTCGAACTGCACGCCGTTGTGGCGCAGGCTGCGTTTGCCGAAACGCAAGCGTGCGTGCTCGCTTTCTTCGATGACGAATCTTCCTGATCCTGCTGCCAACTCGACCTCACGAAGAAAAGGAACAGACACCTCGTCATCCTCGACGGGGGTTTCATCGTCCCACAGGCTGATATCGCTCAGCGCCGCATGCGCCTCGGTGCGCGGCGCCGCTTCACGGGTGTCGCCCAGTTCGGCACGGCCGCGCAGCTGATCGGTGCTCACGCCGAAATACTCGGCGATCTTCGACACGTGTTTGTCGGAAGGGTCGACGATCTTTTCGCTGAGAATGCGCGAAAGCGTGGATTGCGGGATGCCCGTGCGCCGGTGCAGCTCTGTCGGGGACAGGCCGTGGCGCTCGAGCAGCGCTTTGAGAGTGGATGCTACGTTGCGTTTTTGCATAGCGTGCATAATGCCGCCCGCCCAAGGTAAATGCAATCACCCCGCGGCGCGAAGTTTTGCCCCACCCATACGCCCTGCAGCAGGCGTAAAAAGCCTGTACCATTACGCGTTTCGCAATTTGCCACCAGACCACCCGCTGTAAGGCCCTGAATGTCTGATCTCTCCGCACACACCCCGATGATGCAGCAGTACTGGAAGCTGAAGAACCAGCACCTGGACCAGCTGATGTTCTACCGCATGGGCGATTTCTACGAGATCTTCTACGAAGATGCGAAGAAAGCCGCGAAACTGCTGGATATCACCCTGACCGCGCGCGGCCAGTCGGCGGGCCAGTCGATCCCCATGTGCGGGATTCCGTTCCATTCGCTGGAAGGCTACCTGGCCAAGCTGGTCAAGCTCGGCGAATCGGTGGTGATCTGCGAGCAGATCGGCGACCCGGCCACCAGCAAGGGCCCGGTGGAGCGCCAGGTGGTGCGCATCATCACCCCCGGCACGATCAGCGACGAGGCCCTGCTCGACGAGCGCCGCGACAACCTGATCGCCGCCCTGCTGGGCGATGAGCGCCTGTTCGGCCTGGCGGTGCTGGACATCACCAGCGGCAACTTCAGCGTGCAGGAAATCAAGGGCTGGGAGAACCTGCTGGCGGAGCTTGAGCGCATCAACCCGGTCGAGCTGCTGATCCCCGATGACTGGCCCCAGGGCCTGCCGGCCGAGAAGCGCCCGGGCGCTCGCCGCCGTGCACCGTGGGACTTCGACCGTGACTCGGCGCGCAAGAGCCTGTGCCAGCAGTTTGCAACCAAGGACCTCAAAGGTTTCGGCTGCGACAAGCTGACCCTGGCCATCGGCGCCGCCGGTTGCCTGCTGACCTACGCCAAGGAAACCCAGCGCACCGCCCTGCCCCACCTGCGCAGCCTGCGCCACGAGCGCATGGACGACACCGTCATCCTCGATGCCGCCAGCCGCCGCAACCTGGAACTGGACATCAACCTGGCCGGTGGCCGCGACAACACCCTGCAGTCGGTGCTCGACCGTTGCCAGACCGCCATGGCCAGCCGCCTGCTGACCCGCTGGCTGAACCGCCCGCTGCGCGACCTCAAAGTGCTCAAGGCGCGCCAGGACTCGATCCGCTGCCTGCTCGACGGCTACCGCTTCGAAAAACTGCAGCCGCAGCTCAAGGAGATCGGTGACCTCGAACGCATCCTGGCGCGTATCGGCCTGCGCAACGCGCGCCCGCGTGACCTGGCGCGCCTGCGCGACGCTCTCGGCGCCCTGCCCGAGCTGCAGAACGCCATGGCCGAGCTCGAGGCGCCGCACCTGGCGCGCCTGGCCGCGATCACCGGCACCTACCCCGAACTGGCCGGCATGCTCGAGCGGGCGATCATCGACAACCCGCCCGCGGTGATCCGCGACGGCGGCGTGCTCAAGACCGGTTACGACAGCGAGCTCGACGAGCTGCTGGCGATGAGCGAGAACGCCGGCCAGTTCCTCATCGACCTGGAAGCCCGCGAGAAAGCCCGTACGGGCCTGGCCAACCTCAAGGTCGGCTACAACCGCGTACACGGCTATTTCATCGAATTGCCGACCAAGCAGGCCGAGCAGGCGCCAGGCGATTACATTCGCCGCCAGACGCTCAAAGGCGCCGAGCGCTTCATCACCCCTGAGCTCAAGGCCTTCGAAGACAAGGCGCTGTCGGCCAAGAGCCGCGCCCTGGCCCGCGAGAAGATGCTCTACGACGCCCTGCTCGAAACCCTGATCGGCCACCTGGCACCGCTGCAGGACAGCGCTGCCGCTTTGGCTGAGCTGGACGTACTGAGCAACCTCGCAGAGCGCGCGCTGAACCTAGACCTGAACTGCCCAAGCTTCGTCGACGAACCCTGCCTGCGCATCGAGCAGGGCCGCCACCCGGTGGTCGAGCAGGTACTGACCACGCCGTTCGTGGCCAACGACCTGGGGCTCGACAACAGCACCCGCATGCTGATCATTACCGGCCCGAACATGGGCGGTAAATCCACCTACATGCGCCAGACCGCCCTGATCGTGCTGATGGCCCATATCGGCAGCTTCGTGCCCGCCGCCCGCTGCGAGCTGTCGCTGGTCGACCGCATCTTCACCCGTATCGGTTCCAGCGATGACCTGGCCGGCGGGCGCTCGACCTTCATGGTCGAGATGAGCGAGACCGCCAATATCCTGCACAACGCCACCGACCGCAGCCTGGTGCTGATGGACGAAGTGGGCCGCGGCACCAGCACCTTCGACGGCCTGTCGCTGGCCTGGGCAGCCGCCGAGCGCCTGGCCCAGTTGCGTGCCTATACACTGTTCGCCACGCACTACTTCGAGCTGACCGTGCTGCCGGAGAGCGAGCCGCTGGTGGCCAATGTGCACCTGAACGCCACCGAACACAATGAACGCATCGTCTTCCTGCACCACGTGCTGCCTGGCCCTGCCAGCCAGAGCTACGGCCTGGCCGTTGCGCAACTGGCGGGCGTGCCGGGGCCGGTGATCCAGCGTGCCCGTGAGCACCTGGGCCGACTGGAAACCACCAGCCTGCCGCATGAAACGCCGATTGCCAGCAAGAGCAAGGGCGAGCCAAGCGTGCCGCACCAGAGCGATCTGTTCGCCAGCCTGCCACACCCGGCCATCGAGAAGCTGGGCAAGCTGGAGCTGGACGACATGACCCCGCGTCAAGCTATCGAAATGCTATATCAACTGAAGAACCTGTTATAACGGCCACCCACACAAGCTGGTAGAATCCGGCGCGGTTCGCGAGCGCTGCAGGTTATTAGCCTGGCCTGCAGCCACCACCGTGAACCGCGCTGCCCTGGAAGGAAGGGCAAGCTGCCGTCGCCTGAGGAGAGAATTAGAAATGACCTTCGTCGTCACCGACAACTGCATCAAATGCAAATACACCGACTGCGTGGAAGTCTGTCCGGTGGACTGCTTCTACGAAGGCCCGAATTTCCTGGTGATTCACCCGGACGAGTGCATCGACTGTGCACTGTGCGAGCCAGAGTGCCCGGCCCAGGCCATCTTCTCTGAAGACGAAGTACCCTCCGGCATGGAGAACTTCATCGAGCTGAACGCCGAGCTGGCGGAGATCTGGCCGAACATCACCGAGCGCAAGGACCCTCTGCCCGACGCTGAAGAGTGGGACGGCAAGCCAGGCAAGATCGCCGATCTGGAGCGCTGATCGTCCAGATACCAAAAAGGCCCGCAATGGGCCTTTTTGCATTTTCAGCGGGCAAAAAAAAGGGGCGGTTTGACCCGCCCACATTTTTTCCGTAGTCCCTGTATATCCCACTCATCGTCCTGATGAATCGCTCCCTGCGATGTCCTGGCACTCATCCTGAGCACCTGTGCCTGTCCGTCGGCACAGTTCGAATACTAGCGATTCCCACGGGGCCGACAAGCAGCGAATCTCTCAAGAGATTTCAGGCGCCACAATTGCCAACACAATAAAATCACTTGACATTCAGTAGGTTAGGAAAAGTACGTCAGTGAAAACGACATTGATTTACTAACCCCTACAACGATTGCTTACACAACAAGTAAGCGATTGCTTACACGCAATAGCACAAGGGTAGATAACTAAACATTTAGCCCCCAAGAACAAAAACGCCCCGAAATTATCGGGGCGTTTTTTGCGGCGATGTCAGTGTTACTGGAACAAGGACTCGCTGGACAAACCGTTCTTCTCGAGGATTTCGCGCAGGCGCTTGAGGCCCTCGACCTGGATCTGCCGCACCCGCTCACGGGTCAGGCCGATCTCCAGGCCCACGTCCTCCAGGGTACTGCTTTCATGGCCTCGCAAACCAAAACGACGCACAACGACCTCTCGCTGCTTGTCGGTCAACTCGCCCAGCCACTGGTCGATGCTTTGCGACAGATCATCGTCCTGCAGCAACTCGCAGGGGTCGGTGGGACGGTCATCGGTGAGCGTGTCCAGCAGTGTCTTGTCGGAGTCCGGGCCCAGCGAAACGTCCACCGACGAGACCCGCTCGTTGAGGCCGAGCATGCGCTTGACCTCGGCGACCGGTTTCTCCAGCAGGTTGGCGATCTCTTCCGGTGACGGCTCATGGTCGAGCTTTTGCGTCAGTTCCCGCGCAGCACGCAGGTAGACGTTGAGCTCCTTGACCACGTGAATCGGCAGGCGGATGGTGCGGGTCTGGTTCATGATCGCCCGCTCAATGGTCTGGCGGATCCACCAGGTGGCATAGGTCGAGAAGCGGAAGCCGCGTTCGGGGTCGAACTTCTCCACCGCACGAATCAGGCCCAGGTTGCCTTCCTCGATCAGGTCGAGCAGCGACAGGCCACGATTGACGTAACGACGGGCGATCTTCACCACCAAGCGCAGGTTGCTTTCGATCATGCGCTTGCGCCCTGCGGGGTCGCCCTTCTGCGACAGGCGCGCGAAATGCACTTCTTCCTCTGGCGAAAGCAGAGGCGAGAAGCCGATTTCGTTGAGATACAGCTGGGTGGCATCGAGCGCCCGGCTGTAATCGATGTACTTGTGCTGCTTGAGCGATGCGCTCTGTTTCGACTTGGTCCGAACCGAAGGTACAGCAGGTTCGTCTGACACCACATCCGTTTCCAAAACGATGCCTGTCTCCATCAGGAGCAGGTCGTCGTCGATGTCAAACTCCGGCACTTCTTTACTGAGAGCCATTGTTATAGTCCTTTGCTGAGTTCGAACTCAGACTCGAGCGTCACCTTTCCGTGGTAGCGCTGGAGCCTGTCCCCTCTACGTCGGAGGAACAGGCTGGGACAAGGATCAACGGCGTGGCAGGAACTGGAGTGGGTCGACGGGTTTACCCTGGCGGCGAATCTCGAAATGCAGCTTCACCCGATCAGTGCCCGTGGATCCCATCTCTGCGATCGTCTGCCCTGCCTTGACCTGCTGCCCCTCCCGAACCAAAAGCCTGCGGTTGTGGCCGTAGGCACTGACGTAGGTATCGCTGTGCTTGATGATGATCAGCTCGCCGTAGCCCCGCAAGCCACTCCCCGCGTAAACCACTGCACCATCAGCGGCAGCAAAAACAGGCTGTCCCAAATCACCGGCGATATCAATGCCTTTATTCAAACTGCCGTTTGAAGCAAATTTTCCAATCAGCACGCCGTTAGACGGCCACGTCCAGCCGCCAACGGCGCGCTCTGCGGCGGGCACCTGGGCAACCGTTTGCGAGGAAGACGAAGACGCCGAAGTGGCCGATTTGCCATTGTTCGCCGCAGGTGGCGGGGTACCGACCGGGCGGCGGATGACTGTGGTCTTGCTCGACGAAGATGGGCTGCTGGTGACCACCGTGGTGCTGCCACCGGCACCACTGCTGAAGCGAATCGGCTGGCCCGGGCGAATGGTGTAGGGCGGGGGAATGTTGTTGCGCGCCGCCAACTCCTTGTAATCCCAGCCGTAGCGGAAGGCGATGGAGAACAGCGTGTCGCCGGGCTTGACCACGTACTGCCCAGAGGTGACGGCCGGGCGCTTGGGCGCAGCACTGTTGCGGTCGACCACGCGCGCGCCGCTCGAGCCGGTACTGGAGCAACCAGCCAACAGGGTTCCCATGGCCAGCGCAATCACCACAAGCTTCAAAACCGATCGTTCCTTGCGCTGCCGAATGCCTGTGTGACCCACCCGCGCTCCCCTCATGGTGCCGAAAGATGACGATGCAAAATGCAATAATGTTGCAATTATAACCGAGCCGCCTCGCTTGGGGTGGCCCGTAGTGAACCGGCGAACGCCAGATACCCCGCCAGATAGACAGGGCCCGGCCGCGGGAATTCGTTGCTGACGCAAATATTCCGCGTTTTGTCAGGCCAGCGGGCCGTTGAGCAACGGCACGAAGCGCACCGCCCCCAGCACGCGGCGCGAGAAACCGTGCTCTTCGCGGACGATCAGCATCAACTGCTGCACCTCTCCTGCCGGCCCGACCGGGATGACCATGCGCCCGCCGGGTGCCAGTTGGTCAAGCAGTGCCTGGGGCACCTCCGGCGCCACGGCGGTGACGATGATGCCGTTGTACGGCGCCAGCGCCGGCCAGCCTTCGCAGCCATCGCCCCAGCGGAACACCACGTTGCGCAGGTTGAGCTCGACCAGACGCTCCTTGGCACGGTCCTGCAGGACTTTGATGCGCTCCACCGAGAACACCCGCTCCACCAGCTGCGCCAGGATCGCCGTCTGGTAGCCGGAGCCGGTGCCGATCTCCAGCACCTTGTCCAGCGGCCCGGCCTCCAGCAACAGCTCACTCATGTGCGCAACCATGAACGGTTGCGAGATGGTCTGGTTGTGGCCGATCGGCAACGCGGTGTCTTCATAGGCACGGTGCGCCAGCGCCTCGTCGACGAACAGGTGGCGCGGGGTCCGGCGAATCGCGTCGAGCACCTGGGGGTTCGACACGCCTTCCTCGCACAAGCGCTGGATCAGCCGCTCCCGGGTACGCTGTGAGGTCATGCCGATACCTCGGCGCATCAGATCGTCCTGTTCGCGCATCAGAGCACGCCCTCCAGCCAGCCCTCGAAGCGCTCGAAGGCGTCATTGAAGGTGCGGTCCAGCTGCAACGGGGTGATCGACACATAGCCCTGCATCACCGCGTGGAAGTCCGTGCCCGGCCCGCCATCCTCGGCATCGCCGGCCACGGCGATCCAGTAGCCTTCCTTGCCCCGCGGGTTGACCACCTTGGTCGGTGCCGCTGCGCGTGCCCGATGCCCCAGCCGAGTGAGCTGGATGCCGCGGATATGCTCCAGCGGCAGATTGGGGATGTTGATGTTGAGCACGGTGCGTGGCGGCAGCTCCAGGCGAGCCTGCGCCTCGACCAGGCGACGGGCGATGTAGGCCGCCGCCGGCAGGTTGTCGGTTTGCCGCGAGAGCAGCGAGAAGGCCAGTGACGTGCCCCCCAGGAAGCGCCCTTCGAGCGCGGCGGCGACCGTGCCGGAATACAGCACGTCATCGCCCAGGTTGGCGCCCAGGTTGATACCGGACACCACCATGTCAGGGGTATGCGGCAACAGGCCGTTGAGCCCCAGGTGCACGCAGTCGGTCGGCGTGCCGTTGAGGCTGATGAAGCCATTGGCCAAGGTCTGCGGGTGCAGGGGCCGGTCCAGCGTCAGCGAACTGCCGGCGCCGCTCTTGTCTTGATCCGGGGCAATCACCGCGCACTCGGCGTAATCCGCCAGCGCAGCATGCAGCGCAGCGAGGCCAGGTGCGGTAACACCGTCGTCATTCGAAATCAGAATACGCATGGGCTGTCCGTCTGCCCTGCCGGCACCAGATCGACGAGTTCGCGCACCACCACGGTGGCGAAGCATCCGGCCGGAAGGACGAATTCCAGTTGCAGGATATCAGGCTCGGGATAATGCCACGTCAGCCGCCCAATAGGGAGCCGCAGGATGCGTCGTTCGTGATCCATGCCCGCACGCGCCAGCCATTGGCACAGTGCCGGATGCTGTTCGGCGATGGCCGATTCGATCGCCAGCGTGGCGCCACTGCTCGGGGCATCGCCCTCACCCCACAGCGGGCCGGTGGGGTGCAGGTCGAGAATGGCCAGGCGCGGATCGCTGCACTCGGCCTCCCCCGCCGGGAAGAAGCTGCGGCTGTCGGTGAAGGCCAGCAAATCGCCGACTTGGGCGCGCTGCCAGCTGCCATCGGCCACGCGCGCGGCCAGCACCTGGTTGAACAGGTAGCTGCGCGCCGCCGAGAGCAGCCGCGAACGTAGGTTGCGTTGCTCGGGCAACGCCTGGCGCGCCGCCCAATCCTGGGCATCGTAAACGTTGCCACCGGCATGGCCGAAACGTTGGCCACCGAAGTAGTTGGGCACACCCTGTTGCTTGAGTTGCTCGAGGCGCGCATCGAGGGCCTGGTGGTCGGCCTGCAGCGCAGTCAGGCGCAACGTGAAACCGTTGGCCGCATGGGCGCCACGCTGCAGCTTGCGCTGGTGGCGTACCTGCTTGAGCACACGCAGGGTTTCGTCTTCGGCACGGGACAGGTCAGGGTCGGCCTTGCCCGGTAGGTGCAGGCTGAACCATTGGCGGGTCAGGGCCTGACGGTCCTTGAGGCCGGCATAGCTGATCGAACGCACTGGCACGCCGGCGGCGCGCGCCAGGCGGCGGGCGGCTTCCTCGGTGTTCAGATCACGCTTCTCGACCCACAGCCACAGGTGCTCGCCCTGGCCGGACAGCGGGATGTCGAGCACTTCGTCGACCTGGAAATCTTCGGCCACCGCCTTGAGCACCGCGGTACCCAGGGCCTCACCCGAGGCACGCGGCCCCAGCAGTTGCAGTTCGTTCATACCGCCAGCAACAGGGCAACCGCGTGCACGGCGATCCCCTCCTCACGGCCGGTGAAGCCCAGCTTTTCTTCGGTGGTGGCCTTGACGTTGACCTGGTCGAGCTCGACCTGCAGGTCTTCGGCGATGCGCTGGCGCATGGTTTCGATATGCGGGGCCATTTTCGGCGCCTGGGCGACGATGGTGGCGTCGACGTTGCCGACCTTCCAGCCCTTGTTGCGCACGACACCCAGCACATGGCGCAGCAGCACGCGGCTGTCGGCGCCCTTGAACTGCGGGTCGGTGTCCGGGAAGTGCTTGCCGATGTCGCCCAGCGCCGCAGCGCCAAGCAGGGCATCGCTCAGGGCGTGCAGCAGCACGTCACCATCGGAATGGGCCAGCAGGCCGTATTTGTGGGGGATACGCACCCCGCCCAGGGTAATGAAATCACCGTCGGCAAAACGGTGGACATCGTAGCCATGGCCAATACGCATAGAAGAACGCCCTGATTGAGACAGGGCGTGATTCTACCTGCTTTCATGCCGTATTGGGGCTGCTGTGCAGCCCTTCGCGGGTGAACCCGCTCCCACAAGGAACGCTGCAAGCCGAGGGCTGCAAATAGCCTGTGGGAGCGGGTTTACCCGCGAAAATGCCAACACAGTGCTGTTGGGTCAGACCCTGCCCAGTGCCACCGCATGATGGCGCAGATGCTCATCGATGAAGCTGGCGATGAAGTAGTAGCTATGGTCGTAACCCGGCTGCAAACGCAGGGTCAGCCCATGCCCGCCCTTGCGGGCTGCCTGCTCCAGCACCTCTGGCTTGAGCTGCTTTTCGAGGAAGTCGTCGCGATCCCCCTGGTCCACCAGCAGCGGTGGGCATTCATCTGCCTCGGCCAGCAACACACTGGCATCCCACTCGCGCCAGCGCGCCCGGTCTTCGCCCAGGTAGCGGCTGAAGGCTTTCTCGCCCCAAGGGCAATCCATCGGGTTGCTGATTGGCGAGAACGCCGACACCGAGCGATAACGCCCCGGGTTGCGCAGGGCACAGACCAGCGCGCCATGCCCGCCCATGGAGTGGCCACTGATGCTGCGCTGATCGGACGCAGGGAAGTGCGCTTCGATCAGTGCCGGCAGCTCGTCCACCACGTAGTCGTGCATGCGGTAGTGCTGGGCCCAGGGCTGCTGGGTGGCGTTGAGATAGAAGCCGGCACCCAGGCCGAAGTCCCAGGCGCCCTCCGGATCACCCGGCACGCCTTCGCCACGCGGGCTGGTATCAGGGGCGACGATGATCAGCCCAAGCTCTGCGGCCAGACGCTGGGCGCCGGCCTTCTGCATGAAGTTCTCGTCGGTGCAGGTCAGGCCGCTGAGCCAGTACAGCACCGGCAGCTTCTCGCCCTGCTCGGCCTGGGGCGGCAGGTACACGGCGAACACCATGTCGCAACCGAGCACCTTGGAGCTGTGCCGGTAGCGCTTGTGCCAGCCGCCGAAGCTTTTCTGGCAGGAGATGTTTTCCAGCGTCATGGCAAGGGCCTCAGAAGTGGATAACGCTACGGATGCTCTTGCCTTCGTGCATCAGGTCGAAGGCCTTGTTGATGTCTTCCAGGCCCATGGTGTGGGTAATGAAGGTGTCCAGCGGGATCTCGCCCTTCTCGGACATCTCCACGTAGCTCGGCAGCTCGCTGCGGCCACGCACGCCGCCGAACGCCGAACCGCGCCAGACGCGGCCGGTGACCAGTTGGAACGGACGGGTGGCGATTTCCTGGCCGGCACCGGCCACGCCGATGATCACCGACTCGCCCCAGCCCTTGTGGCAGCACTCCAGCGCCGCACGCATCAGTTGCACGTTGCCGATGCACTCGAAGGAGAAGTCCACGCCGCCGTCGGTAAGGTCGACGATGACCTCCTGGATCGGGCGATCGTAGTCCTTCGGGTTGATGCAGTCGGTGGCGCCCAATTGGCGGGCGATCTCGAACTTGGCCGGGTTGATGTCGATGGCGATGATGCGCGAGGCGTTGGCCTTGACCGCACCGATCACTGCCGACAAGCCAATGCCGCCCAGGCCGAAGATGGCCACGGTGTCACCCGGCTTGACCTTGGCGGTGTTGAGCACGGCACCGATGCCGGTGGTCACGCCGCAGCCGAGCAGGCAGACCTTCTCCAGCGGCGCGTCCTTCTGGATCTTGGCCACGGAGATTTCCGGCAGCACGGTGTACTCGGAGAACGTCGAAGTCCCCATGTAGTGGAACAGCTGCTGGCCCTTGTAGCTGAAGCGGGTGGTGCCGTCGGGCATCAGGCCCTTGCCCTGGGTGGCGCGGATCGCCTGGCACAGGTTGGTCTTGCCCGACAGGCAGAATTTGCACTTGCCGCATTCCGGGGTGTACAGCGGGATCACATGGTCACCGACCGCTACCGAGGTGACGCCCTCACCTACCGCCTCGACGATCGCCCCGCCTTCATGGCCGAGGATCGACGGGAAGATGCCCTCCGGGTCGGCACCGGACAGGGTGTAGGCGTCGGTGTGGCAGACCCCGGAGGCGACCACGCGCAACAGCACTTCACCGGCCTTGGGCATAGCCACGTCCACTTCGACGATTTCCAGGGGTTTCTTGGCCTCGAAGGCTACGGCAGCACGGGACTTGATCATCATGGGTCTCCAGACAGAGTGTCGATATCAGTCTCGCAGTGTAATTCATGCCTATTTGATGAATAATCCGACCTACTAAAAAACATTATTGCCATACAGGGATAATCCATGAGCAGTCGCTGGGAAGGCATCGACGAATTCGTCGCCGTTGCCGAGTCAGGCCAGTTCACCGCGGCCGCCGAGCGCCTGGGGGTGTCCTCGTCCCATATCAGCCGGCAAATCGCCCGCCTTGAAGAACGCCTACAGACCCGCCTGCTGTACCGCAGCACCCGGCGGGTGACGCTGAGCGAAGCCGGGCAGACCTTCCTCCAGCATTGCCAGCGCCTGCAGGATGGCCGTGAAGAGGCGCTGCGCGCCATGGGCGACCTGGCCAGCGAACCCAAAGGCTTGCTGCGCATGACCTGCGCCGTTGCCTACGGTGAGCGGTTCATCGTGCCGCTGGTGACGCGGTTCATGGCGCAGTACCCGCAGTTGCGGGTCGAGGTGGAACTGAGCAACCGGACCCTCGACTTGCTGCATGAAGGCATGGACATGGCGATCCGCCTGGGCCGCCTGCAGGACTCGCGGCTGGTCGCCACGCGCCTGGCGCCTCGGCGCATGTACCTGTGCGCCTCGCCCGCCTACCTTGAGCGTTATGGCCGGCCCCACAGCCTGTCGGAACTGGCGCGGCACAATTGCCTGATCGGCAGTTCCGACCTGTGGGCGCTGCAGCAGGACGGGCGCGAATTCAGCCAGCGGGTGCATGGCAACTGGCGCTGCAACAGCGGCCAGGCGGTGCTGGATGCGGCATTGCAGGGGATGGGCTTGTGCCAGCTACCGGATTATTACGTGCTGGAGCATCTGCACAGTGGCGCGCTGGTGTCGTTGCTGGAGGGGCACCAGCCGCCCAATACGGCGGTGTGGGCGCTGTATCCCCAGCAGCGGCATCTGTCGCCGAAGGTGCGAAGGTTGGTTGATTACCTGAAGGATGGGTTGGCGCAACTGCCGGAGTATCGGCAGGGCTGAAGAGAGGTGCTGATTGTACTGGCCTGTTCGCGGGTAAACCCGCTCCCACAGGATTTCACCGCACCTGAAGTCCGTGAAAACCCTGTGGGAGCGGGTTTACCCGCGAAGAGGCCGGTGCAGGAGTACGACTTTCAACGGCGCCCAGCCCAGCGCTGGCGCAACCACTCCAGGTCTTCCGGCCGGGTTACCTTGATGTTGTCGCTGCGCCCTTCGATCAGCCGTGGCGCGTAGCCGGCCCACTCGATGGCGGAGGACTCATCGGTGACCGCCACATCCGACACCAGGCACTCGGCCAGCGCCCGGTGCAGCATCCCCAAACGGAACATCTGCGGCGTGTAGGCCTGCCAGATGGTACTGCGATCGACCGTGACGCTCACTCGGCCATCGGCGTCGGCACGCTTGAGGGTGTCCCGCGCCGGGACCGCCAACAACCCACCCACGGGGTCATCGGCCAATTCGGTCAGCAACCGGTCCAGGTCGCTACGTGCCAGGTTCGGCCGCGCCGCATCGTGCACCAGCACCCAGTCGTCGTCCGCCGCGCCTTGCGCGTGCAGCAGCAACAAGGCATTGAGCACCGAGTCGGCACGCTCGCGCCCGCCCGGGGCGCGCTGGATGCGCCCATCGCTGGCACAGCGCAGGCCGGGCCAGTACGGGTCTTCATCGGCAATACTGACCACCACGCCCTTGAGCGCGGGGTGGCCTAGAAAACAGTCGAGGCTATGCTCGAGGATGGTCTGCCCGCCCAATTGCAGATACTGCTTGGGCCGGTCGGCAGCCATGCGGGCACCAACGCCCGCGGCGGGAATCACGGCCCAGAAGGCCGGCAATTGCTGAGTCATTTTTGCGGCAGCTGGTAGAGGGTTTCGCCCTCCTTGACCATCCCCAGTTCATGACGAGCCCGTTCTTCCACGGTCTCCATACCTTTCTTCAGCTCCAGGACTTCCGCATCGAGCACGCGATTACGCTCCAGCAGCCGTTCGTTCTCGGCGTGCTGTTCGTCAATCTGCTGCTTGAGCTCGGTCACTTGCGCCAGGCTGCCATTACCCACCCAAAGGCGATATTGCAGGCCGCCGAGCAGCAGGAGCAGAACGAGAAACAACCAATAGGGACTGCGCATGAAGATATCCAGGGTATAAGGCCGCCGCAGCGAGCTTCCGATAGCACGAAGCCTGGCCGAGGCCAGGCTTCGTCGACAGAAACCCGTGTGAAGCATCTGAACATTCAGGACGAACGTTCAGGCTGCCTCGGCTGCTGCCTTTTTACCATCTCTTGCTCAGCCGCGAAACTCGTCGCGGCCACGGTAGACGGCCTTGGCACCCAGTTGCTCTTCGATACGCAGCAGCTGGTTGTACTTGCTGACGCGGTCGGAGCGGCACAGCGAGCCGGTCTTGATCTGGCCAGCAGCGGTACCCACGGCCAGGTCGGCAATGGTCGAGTCCTCGGTTTCACCCGAACGGTGCGAGATCACCGCGGTGTAGCCGGCGGCCTTGGCCATCTGGATGGCTTCCAGGGTTTCGGTCAGCGAGCCGATCTGGTTGAACTTGATCAGGATCGAGTTACCGATGCCCTTCTCGATGCCTTCCTTGAGGATCTTGGTGTTGGTAACGAACAGGTCGTCGCCCACCAGCTGGACTTTCTTGCCGATCTTGTCGGTGAGGATTTTCCAGCCAGCCCAGTCGGACTCGTCCAGGCCGTCTTCGATCGAGATGATCGGGAAACGCTCGGTCAGGCCTTTGAGGTACTCGGCGAAACCTTCGGCGTCGAACGACTTGCCTTCACCGGACAGGTTGTACTTGCCGTCTTCGTAGAACTCGGAAGCGGCGCAGTCCAGGGCCAGGGTCACGTCGGTGCCCAGCTTGTAGCCGGCTTTCTCGACGGCTTCGGCGATGGCGGCCAGGGCGTCTTCGTTGGAGGCCAGGTTCGGCGCGAAGCCACCTTCGTCACCGACGGCGGTGTTCAGGCCACGGGCCTTGAGCACGGCTTTGAGGTGGTGGAAGATCTCGGTGCCCATGCGCAGGCCGTCGGAGAAGGTCTTGGCGCCAACCGGCTGCACCATGAACTCCTGGATGTCGACGTTGTTGTCGGCGTGCTCGCCGCCGTTGATGATGTTCATCATCGGAACCGGCATGGAGTACTGGCCCGGGGTGCCGTTGAGGTTGGCGATGTGCGCGTACAGCGGCAGGTCCAGGTCCTGGGCGGCGGCCTTGGCGGCAGCCAGGGAAACGGCCAGGATGGCGTTGGCGCCCAGCTTGGCCTTGTTCTCGGTACCGTCCAGCTCGATCATGGCGCGGTCCAGGGCCTTCTGGTCGGCCGGGTCCTTGCCCAGCAGCAGCTCGCGGATCGGGCCGTTGATGTTGGCGACGGCCTTCAGCACGCCCTTGCCCAGGTAACGGCTCTTGTCGCCATCACGCAGCTCCAGCGCTTCGCGCGAGCCAGTGGAAGCACCCGACGGCGCGCAGGCGCTGCCGATGATGCCGTTGTCGAGCAGCACGTCGGCTTCCACGGTGGGGTTGCCACGGGAATCGAGAACTTCACGACCTTTGATGTCGACGATCTTTGCCATTGTTGTAAGCACTCCAGAATTGACGAAACTAACGCAACTTTTGGGAATTCTTGCCGTTCACCAGGCGACATGGCACGGGCAGGCCTGGCGAAGGGAGCCCCTGACCGATAGGTCAGGGGTTGGAACGGGCGGTACTTTACCCGAGAAATGAGCTTTACGCGGTTTCTACCGTCGGAAAACTTTTCACCAGGTCGTCCAGCTGCTTGAGCTGGGCGAGGAACGGCTCCAGCTTGTCCAGGCGCAGGGCGCACGGGCCGTCGCACTTGGCGTTGTCCGGGTCCGGATGGGCTTCGAGGAACAGCCCGGCCAGGCCCTGGCTCATGCCGGCCTTGGCCAGGTCGGTGACCTGGGCACGGCGGCCACCGGCGGAGTCGGCACGGCCGCCCGGCGTCTGCAGCGAGTGGGTGACGTCGAAGAACACCGGGTACTCGAACTGCTTCATGATGCCGAAGCCGAGCATGTCCACCACCAGGTTGTTGTAGCCGAAGCTCGAACCGCGCTCACACAGGATAAGCTGGTCGTTGCCGGCTTCGACGCACTTGGCGAGGATGTGCTTCATCTCGTGGGGCGCAAGGAACTGCGCCTTCTTGATGTTGATCACCGCACCGGTCTTGGCCATCGCCACCACCAGGTCGGTCTGGCGCGACAGGAAGGCCGGCAACTGGATGATGTCGCACACCTTGGCCACCGGCTCGCACTGGTAGGGCTCGTGCACGTCGGTGATCACCGGCACGTTGAAGGTCTGCTTGATCTCTTCGAAGATCTTCAGGCCTTCTTCCATGCCCGGGCCACGGTACGAGGCCACCGACGAGCGGTTGGCCTTGTCGAAGCTGGCCTTGAACACGTACGGGATGCCGAGTTTCTCGGTCACCCGCACGTACTCCTCGCAGACCTTCAGGGCCAGGTCACGGGACTCCAGGACGTTCATGCCGCCGAACAGGACGAACGGCTTGTCGTTGGCGATCTCGATGTTACCGACGCGAATGATCTTCTGAGTCATGGATCAGGCCTTGTTCTTCTGTGCCAGGGCTGCCTTGACGAAGCCGCTGAACAGCGGGTGACCGTCACGTGGCGTCGAGGTGAACTCCGGGTGGAACTGGCAGGCGACGAACCATGGGTGGTCCTTGGACTCGACCACTTCCACCAGCGCGCCGTCTTCGGAACGACCCGAAACCACCAGGCCGGCGTCGACCAGTTGTGGCAGCAGGTTGTTGTTCACTTCGTAGCGGTGACGGTGACGCTCGGTGATGATGTCCTTGCCGTAGCAGTCGTGCACTTTCGAGCCCGATGCCAGCTGGCAGTCCTGTGCGCCCAGGCGCATGGTGCCGCCCAGGTCGGAGGCTTCGGTACGGGTCTCGACCGCGCCGGTGGCGTCTGCCCACTCGGTGATCAGGCCGACGACCGGGTGGCCGCTGTTGCGGTCGAACTCGGTGGAGTTGGCGTCTTTCCAGCCCATCACGTTACGGGCGAACTCGATCACGGCCACCTGCATGCCGAGGCAGATGCCCAGGTACGGGACCTTGTTCTCACGGGCGTACTGCACCGCGGTGATCTTGCCTTCCACGCCGCGCAGGCCGAAACCGCCGGGGACCAGGATGGCATCGGCGCCTTCGAGCAGGCTGGTGCCCTGGTTCTCGATGTCTTCGGAGTCGATGTAGCGCAGGTTGACCTTGGTGCGGTTGGTGATGCCGGCGTGGCTCATCGCTTCGATCAGCGACTTGTACGCGTCCAGCAGCTCCATGTACTTGCCGACCATGGCGATGGTCACTTCCTGCTCAGGGTTGAGCTTGGCATCGACCACCTTGTCCCACTCGGACAGGTCGGCACTGTTGCACTGCAGGGCGAAGCGCTCGACGACGAAGTCGTCCAGGCCTTGCGCGTGCAGTACGCCAGGGATCTTGTAGATGGTGTCGACGTCTTCCAGCGAAATCACCGCACGCTCTTCAACGTTGGTGAACAGCGCGATCTTGCGACGCGACGAGGCGTCGACCGGGTGGTCGGAACGGCAGATCAGCACGTCCGGCTGCAGGCCGATGGAGCGCAGCTCCTTGACCGAGTGCTGGGTCGGCTTGGTCTTGGTCTCACCGGCGGTGGCGATGTACGGCACCAGCGTCAGGTGCATCAGCATGGCGCGCTTGGAGCCCACTTCGACGCGCAGCTGGCGGATGGCCTCGAGGAACGGCTGCGACTCGATGTCACCCACGGTGCCGCCGATCTCGACCAGCGCGACGTCGGCATCGCCGGCGCCCTTGATGATGCGGCGCTTGATTTCGTCGGTGATGTGCGGGATGACCTGGATGGTCGCGCCCAGGTAGTCACCACGGCGCTCTTTGCGCAGCACGTGCTCGTAGATACGGCCGGTGGTGAAGTTGTTGTTCTGGGTCATCGTGGTGCGGATGAACCGCTCGTAGTGGCCCAGGTCGAGGTCGGTCTCGGCGCCGTCGTGGGTGACGAATACTTCACCGTGCTGGAACGGGCTCATGGTGCCCGGGTCGACGTTGATGTACGGGTCCAGCTTGAGCATGGTGACTTTGAGCCCCCGCGCTTCCAGGATGGCCGCCAGGGAAGCCGAGGCAATGCCTTTCCCCAATGAAGAAACAACACCGCCCGTGACGAATATGTAGCGCGTCATGAAAAACCCTAGAAGTCTGCGTTAAGGCGGCATGGGCCGCCGGAGAAAGCGAAGGAAGGCCGAAGCCCCCGATCACCTGCGTCAATCACAGTGCATCTCGAACAACTGCCGCGTCTGTACAGACCAGGGGTATCCCCGGCATGGAGCTCGCTCGTCATTTTAAGAATCAGCCCAGCAAAAAACTGCTTGGTAATCGGCAACCCCTGTGTTTTCGAGGAACCCACAGAAGTTGTATCAAGAAGGGAGGGTAGTCTACCGGAATGTACCCTTCAGCTCAAACCTTGCACGCTGGTCGGCGGCTGCCAGTGCAACTGGCAATCTGCCGCCCCCAGCGCGGGCAGGTTGGCCACCGCCAGCAACCGCTCGCCCTGATACAGCAACGGCAGACGTGGGCGCACGAAATGCGGGACCTGCAACTCATTGAGCAGGCGCTTGAGGTCGCGCCGCCCACGGCCGGGAAGGTCCAGCACTTCGCCACCCCGGCGATAGGCTATGCGTAGGCCCGCTGCGACCGATTGCGCTGCCAATCGCACATGGCCGTTGCCCGGCAATGCCAATGGCTGGGTCGGATCCTGCCAGGAGAGCCCCCCCGATGGCGTGCGCTGCCACTCGCCACTCAACCACCAGATGCGTCCATGGCTGCGCTGCAACTCGCCGTCGGTCAGGCGCCACACCGGCCGGGCGTCGGCTGCAGCGTCGCGCAGGTCGTTCCAGCCCGCCCAGTGGCGGCTGTCGGGCAACCGGGTGCGCCGGCCAAGCCAGTATTGCAGGGCATTGCGCTGGCGCGCTGGCGACAATGCCGCGAGGGTGGCGAGGTCGAGGGAGTCCAGCCCGAGCCAGGGCAGCGGCGCATTGCCGCAGGCCGTTGCCAGGTCGGCTGCAGCCAGCTCATCCAGCAGGCCCAATGCCTCCCCCAGGTGCTCGGCGCTGCGCGCCAGGCTGCCTTCTGCCTGGGGCCAGCGCTGCCTCAGCAGCGGCAATACCTCGCCACGCAGGTAGTTGCGGGCGAAGGTGGTGTCGGTATTGGTGGGATCATCGACCCACACCAACCCCTTGCTCCGGGCGTAGGCCTGCAACTGCTCGCGCGACAGTTTAAGCATCGGCCGAACGAGGCCGCCCTGCCCCAGCGGCCGCGCCTCGGGCATGGCCGACAGCCCACGCAATCCGGCGCCGCGCAGCAGACGGAAGAGCAAAGTTTCGGCCTGATCGTCACGGTGCTGGCCGGTGAACAGCACGGCACCTGGAGCGAGCAGCTTTTCGAAGGCGGCGTAACGGGCATCGCGGGCAGCCTGCTCAAGACTGGCATCCAGGGCTACCTGAACGTGGATAACGTCGAGTTCGATGCCCAGGGCATCACAGACGGTTCTGCAGTGGGCCGGCCATGCATCGGCGGCAGCTTGCAGACCATGATGCACATGGACGGCACGCAGCGGCGGCGCGGGGTGGTTGCGGCCGTAGTCGGCCAGCAGGTGCAGCAGGACGGTGGAGTCGAGGCCGCCAGAGAAGGCGACATACCAGGCAGGGGCGTTGAGCCAAGGGGTGAGGTTGAGCATCGGGCCCTCACTTGCGAAAGCATCGCGGGGCAAGCCCGCTCCCACGGGAACGGCGCTTGCTTCAGGCATTGCGCGATCCCGTGGGAGCGGGCTTGCCCCGCGATTGCTGCTGCGGCGTATTAGAGGCCGTAGCTCATCAGGCGATCGTAACGGCGCTTGAGCAGCGCATCGTTGTCGAGCTTGCCGAGCATGTCCAGCTGTTCGATCAGGTCGGCACGGATGCTTGCAGAGACCTTGGCCGGGTCACGGTGGGCACCGCCCAGCGGCTCCTGGATGACCTTGTCGACGATGTTCAGGCTCTTCAGGCGATCGGCTGTCACGCCCATGGCCTCGGCAGCGTCGGCGGCACGGTCGGCGGTCTTCCACAGGATCGAGGCGCAACCTTCTGGCGAAATCACCGAGTAGGTCGAGTACTGCAGCATGTTCAGCTGGTCGCACACGCCAATGGCCAGTGCACCGCCGGAACCACCTTCACCAATCACGGTGGCGATGATCGGGGTCTTCAGGCGCGCCATCACCCGCAGGTTCCAGGCGATGGCTTCGCTCTGGTTGCGCTCTTCAGCGTCGATGCCCGGGTAGGCGCCCGGGGTGTCGATGAAGGTCAGGATCGGCATCTTGAAGCGCTCGGCCATCTCCATCAGACGGCACGCCTTGCGGTAGCCCTCCGGGCGCGGCATGCCGAAGTTGCGGCGAACCTTCTCGCGCACTTCGCGGCCTTTCTGATGACCGATGACCATCACCGGCTTGTCGTTGAGGCGCGCGGTACCACCGACGATGGCGGCGTCGTCGGCGAAATGACGGTCGCCGTGCAGCTCTTCGAACTCGGTGAAGATGTGGTCGATGTAGTCGAGGGTATACGGACGGCGCGGGTGACGGGCCAGGCGAGCGATCTGCCAGCTGGTCAGGTTGCCGAAGATGCTCTCGGTCAGGGTGTTGCTCTTGTCTTGCAGACGGGCAATTTCATCGCTGATGTTCAGCGAGTTGTCGTTGCCTACCAGGCGCAGGCCTTCGATCTTGGCTTGCAGGTCGGCAATCGGCTGTTCGAAATCGAGAAAATTCGGGTTCATAGTCATCCGTCTTGGGTCTACGGCCAGGCGGCCGGCCGGTTGATCCGTTTGGCGCCCTACCTTAAGGGATCAGGCGCATTCAGGTCGAGATTAAATTTTTAGTCGATTCAACGATATTGCAGGAAGACGTTCTCACGCCCGAACTGGTCACGCAGTGCCTGAATCAGGCCATCGGCCGGGTCGATGCACCACTGGTCGCCGAACTGCAGCATGGCCTTGGCGTCGCTGCCGGTGTACTCCAGGGTGATCGGGCAGCCCCCGCGATGGCGGGTAATCAGCTCGCCCAGCCACTTCAGCCGATCGCCCTTGAGCGCCTCGTGGGCGACTTTCAGGCGTAGGCTCTCGGCCAGCTTGGTGCGTGCATCCTCCATGGTCATCACCGTCTTGACCCGCAGGCGCAGGCCGCCGGAGAAGTCATCGTTGCTGACCTCCCCTTCCACCACCACCATGGCGTCGGTCTGCAGCAACGCTTGCGCGGCCATGAAGGCGTCGGCGAACAGCGAGGCTTCGATACGCCCGGAACGGTCGTCCAGGGTCACGAAGCCCATCTTGTCGCCCTTCTTGTTCTTCATCACCCGCAGGGCAATGATCATCCCGGCAATGGTCTGGGTGTCACGCGCCGGCTTGAGGTCGATGATGCGCTGGCGGGCGAAGCGGCGGATCTCGGTCTCGTATTCGTCGATCGGGTGGCCAGTGAGATACAGCCCGAGGGTGTCCTTTTCGCCCTTGAGACGCTCCTTGAGCGTCAGCTCGCGCACCTTGCGGTGGTTGGCGTAGACGTCGACATCCGCCTCGTCGAACATGCTGCCGAACAGGTCGACGTGACCACTGTCGGCGGTATGCGCCGCCTGCTCGGCAGCCTTGACGGCCTCGCCCAGCGCCGACAGCAAGGTGGCGCGGTTGATGTCGATGTTCGCCTGGTAGGCCTTGATCTCGTCATGGAAGTGCGGGCCCAGGCGGTCCAGCGCACCACTGCGAATCAACGCGTCGAGGGTACGCTTGTTGACCCGCTTGAGGTCGATGCGTTCACAGAAGTCGAACAGGTCCTTGAACGGGCCGCCTTGCGCCCGAGCCTCGACAATCGCCTCCACCGGCCCCTCGCCCACGCCCTTGATCGCACCCAGGCCATAGACGATGCGGCCATCGTCGTTGACGGCGAACTTGAAGTCGGAGAAGTTCACGTCCGGCGCATCGAGACGCAGCTTCATGCTGCGCACTTCCTCGACCAGCACCACCACCTTGTCGGTGTTGTGCATGTCCGCCGACAGTACCGCGGCCATGAACGGCGCCGGGTAGTGGGTCTTCAGCCAGGCGGTCTGGTAGGACACCAGGCCATAGGCCGCGGAGTGGGACTTGTTGAAGCCGTAACCGGCGAATTTCTCTACCAGGTCGAAGATGTTACCCGCCAGATCCGCATCGATGTTGTTGCCGACGCAACCCTCGATGAAACCGCCACGCTGCTTGGCCATCTCCTCGGGCTTTTTCTTACCCATCGCCCGGCGCAGCATGTCGGCGCCGCCGAGGGTGTAGCCGGCCATCACCTGGGCGATCTGCATCACCTGTTCCTGGTACAGGATGATGCCGTAGGTGGGCGCCAGTACCGGCTTGAGGCCTTCGTACTGGTAGTCGGCGTGCGGGTAGGCCAGTTCGGCGCGGCCGTGCTTGCGGTTGATGAAGTCGTCCACCATGCCCGATTGCAACGGGCCGGGACGGAACAACGCCACCAGTGCGATCAAATCTTCCAAGCAGTCGGGCTTGAGCTTCTTGATCAGCTCTTTCATGCCGCGGGATTCGAGCTGGAACACCGCAGTGGTCTCGGCCTTCTGCAGCAGCTCGTAGGTCTTGCGGTCATCCAGCGGGATGAAGTCGATGTTCACGTCGGGCAGATTGTTCTTTTTCTGCTCGCGATTGATGATCTCCATCGCCCATTTGATGATGGTTAGCGTGCGCAGGCCGAGGAAGTCGAACTTCACCAGGCCCGCGGCCTCGACGTCGTCCTTGTCGAACTGGGTCACCAGGCCGCCGCCCTCTTCGTCACAGGCGATCGGCGAGAAGTCGGTGAGCTTGGTCGGGGCGATTACCACACCACCGGCGTGCTTGCCGGTACCGCGGGTGACACCCTCGAGCTTGAGGGCCATGTCCCAGATCTCGCGGCCATCCTCGTCGCTCTTGAGGAAGTCACGCAGGATTTCCTCCTGCTCGTAGGCCTTCTCCAGGGTCATGCCCACTTCGAACGGGATCATCTTCGACAGCCGGTCGGCCAGGCCGTACGACTTGCCCTGCACCCGCGCCACGTCGCGCACCACCGCCTTGGCGGCCATGGTGCCGAAGGTGATGATCTGGCTGACCGCATTGCGGCCATAGGCCTCGGCCACGTAGTCGATCACCCGGTCACGGCCATCCATGCAGAAGTCGACGTCGAAGTCGGGCATGGAAATACGTTCAGGGTTGAGGAAACGTTCGAACAGCAGGTCATAGGCCAGCGGGTCGAGGTCGGTGATCTTCAGTACATAGGCCACCAGCGAACCGGCACCCGAGCCCCGGCCCGGGCCAACCGGCACGTCGTTGTTCTTGGCCCACTTGATGAAGTCCATAACGATCAGGAAGTAACCGGGGAAGCCCATCTGGATGATGATGTCCAGTTCGAACTTCAGGCGGTCCAGGTAGACCTGGCGCTTCTCTTCGTAGTTGGGCGTGGTCTCCTTCGGCCAGAGCACCGCCAGGCGCTCCTCCAGGCCTTCGTGGGAGACATGACGCAAGTAGTCGTCGATGCCCATGCCGTTGGGCGTGGGGAAGTCGGGCAGGAAGTACTTGCCCAGCTGCACGGTGATATTGCAGCGCTTGGCGATCTCCACGGTGTTGGCGATGGCGTCAGGCAGGTCGCTGAACAGCTCGGCCATCTCTTCGGCGGACTTGAGGTACTGCTGATCGCTGTAGCCACGCGGCCGACGAGGGTCGTCGAGGGTCCAGCCTTCGCCGATGCAGACCCGGGTTTCGTGGGCGTCGAAGTCCGACTGCTTGATGAAACGCACGTCGTTGGTCGCCACCAGCGGCGCGCCGAGCTTGTCGGCCAGGGCCACGGCGGCGTGCACGTATTCTTCGTCGCCGGCACGGTTGGTGCGCTGCACCTCGACGTAGAAGCGCTCCGGGAACATGCCCATCCAGTCGCCGAGCAAGGCCTCGGCCTCATGCTCGCGCCCCGCCATCAACGCCGCGCCGATATCGCCTTCCTTGCCCGCGGACAGGGCGATCAGGCCCTCGCTGGCCGGGGCGATCCATTCGCGCTGGATGATCACCAGGCCATTGCGCTGGCCGTCGGTCCAACCCCTGGAGATCAGCTCGGTGAGGTTGCGGTAGCCCTGGGGGTTCATGGCCAGGAAACAGATCCGCGACAGCGGTGCCTCGGGATCGCTGCCCGCCAGCCACAGGTCCGCGCCACAGATCGGCTTGATACCGGCGCCCATGGCGGTCTTGTAGAACTTCACCAGCGAGCACATGTTGCTCTGGTCGGTGATCGCCACCGCCGGCATGTTCATCCCGGCCAGGGCCTTGGCCAGCGGCTTGATCCGCACCAGGCCGTCGACCAGGGAGAATTCGGAATGCACGCGAAGGTGAATGAAGGAGACCGACATGGAAAGTCCTGTAGCAGCGCTGAACGACAAGGGCGGGATTGTAGCGTATTGCCGTTCGCTTGCCTCGCCTGGAGGCCAGCGGTTGGTTGCAGAATGCATCGCGGGGCAAGCCCGCTCCCACGCAGTCTTGCCTGGCGTGGGAGCGGGCTTGCCCCGCGATGAATGGTGAAAGCTGTCAGATCAGAGCGTTCGGCTGCCCCTCACGGGCCTCCCAGGCCGCCCGCACCGGCGCGAACGAGCGCCGGTGAATCGGCGTCGGCCCAAGCCGTGCCAGCGCCTCCAGGTGCACCGGCGTCGGGTAGCCCTTGTGCCCGCCGATCCCGTAACCCGGGTAGATCTGCTCGAACGCGCTCATCTCGCGGTCACGGGTCACCTTGGCCAGGATCGACGCGGCGGCAATGGCCGGCACCTGGGAGTCACCCTTGACCACCGGCGCCGCCGGCACCGACAGTTTCGGGCAGCGGTTGCCGTCGATCAGCGCCAGCTTGGGCGTGACGTGCAATCCCTCGACCGCGCGCTGCATGGCCAGCATGGTGGCTTGCAGGATATTCAGACGGTCGATTTCCTCGACCTCGGCGCGGGCGATGCAGAAGCTCAGGGCTTTCTCGCAGATCTCGTCGAACAACGCCTCGCGCTTGGCTTCGGTGAGTTTCTTCGAGTCGTTCAGGCCAAGGATCGGGCGCTGGGGGTCGAGGATTACAGCCGCAGTAACGACCGCGCCGCACAGCGGGCCGCGGCCGACCTCGTCGACACCGGCGACCAGGTCCTCGACCAGGTTGAAATCCAGTCCCATCTGCATGTCAGCGATCCTTCAACAAGGCAAGCACCGCGTCAGCCGCCTGGTTGGAGGCGTCACGGCGCAAGGTACGGTGGATCTGGTCGAAGCTTTCGGTCTGCTGCGAGCCGTCCTTGACCAGCGGTGCCAGGGTCTGGGCCAGGGCTTCACTGGTGGCGGCGTCCTGCAGCAGCTCCGGCACCAGCAGGCGCTGGGCCAGCAGGTTGGGCAGCGACACGTAGGGGCTCTTGACCATGCGCTTGAGGATCCAGTACGTCAGCGGCGCCAGGCGATAGGCCACCACCATCGGCCGCTTGTACAACATCGCCTCCAGCGTGGCGGTACCGGATGCGATCAGTACTGCATCGCACGCCGCCAGGGCTGTGTGCGACCGGCCGTCCAGCAGGGTCAACGGCAGCTCGCGCCCTGCAAGCATCTGCTCGAGTTGGGCACGCCGCGCGGCATTCGCGCAGGGCAGCACGAAGCGTACGCCCGGCACCAGCTCGACCAGACGCTGGGCAGCATCCAGGAACAGTGCGCCCAGGCGCCCTACTTCGCCGCCACGGCTGCCTGGCATCAGCGCCACCACTGGCCCGGCGGCCAGCCCGAGCTCATTGCGGGCGGCTGCGCGATCGGCCTGAAGCGGTATGGTGTCGGCCAGCGGGTGGCCGACGAACCGCACCGGCACGCCCTGCTCTTCATAGAAGCGCGCCTCGAACGGCAGCAGGGTCAGCATCAGGTCGCAGCCTTCGCGAATCTTCAACACGCGCTTCTGCCGCCACGCCCATACCGATGGGCTGACGTAGTGCACGGTCTTGATCCCGGCCTGCCGCAGCTTGAGTTCGATGTTGAGGGTGAAGTCCGGCGCGTCGATACCGATGAAAACGTCTGGCTTTTCGTCGATCAGCGTCTGGATCAGCAGCTTGCGCCGCTTGAGCAGCTCACGCAGGCGCCCCAGCACTTCGACCAGGCCCATCACCGCCAGGCGCTCCATGGGGAAGTAGGACGTCATGCCTTCAGCTTCCATCAAGGGCCCGCCCACGCCGATGAAGCGCACATCGGGGTGGCGGGCCTTGATGGCGCGCATCAGGCCGGAGCCAAGGATATCGCCGCTGGCCTCACCCGCGACCAACGCAACGCAGAGTTGGGCCATATCAGCGGGTGATGCCGCGGGCGGAATCGACGATCGATTTGCGGAACACTTCGACTTCAGGGAACTGGCCAGCCAGTTCCTCGAGTTCCTTCAGTGCTTCCTCGACGGTCAGCCCCTGGCGATAGACCACCTTGTAGGCGCGGCGCAGGGCATGCAGCACTTCGTCGCTGAAACCGCGACGGCGCAAACCTTCGAAGTTCATGCTGCGTGCTTCTGCCGGGCTGCCGAATACCGTGACGAACGCCGGGACGTCCTTGCCGATCGCCGTGCCCATGCCGGAGAAGGCGTGGGCACCGATGTGGCAATACTGGTGCACCAGCGTGTAGCCGGAGAGGATCGCCCAGTCGCCCACATGCACATGGCCAGCCAGCGCAGTGTTGTTGACCAGGATGCAGTGGTTGCCGATCACGCTGTCGTGGCCGATGTGCGCGTAGGCCATGATCAGGTTGTGGTCGCCCAGGGTGGTTTCCGAACGGTCCTGCACGGTACCGCGATGGATGGTGACACCCTCGCGGATCACATTGTGATCGCCGATCACCAGGCGGGTGAGTTCACCCTTGTACTTCAGGTCCGGGGTGTCTTCACCGATGGAGCTGAACTGGTAGATACGGTTGTGCTTGCCAATGCGGGTCGGGCCCTTGAGCACCACATGAGGGCCGATGACGGTACCCTCGCCGATTTCCACATCAGGGCCTACGATCGACCAAGGGCCGACCTCGACGCCGTCGGCCAGCTTGGCCGAAGGGTCGATGATCGCCCGAGGGTCAATCGAATTCATAGGGACTGTTCCGCGCAAGTGATTTCTGCCGAGCAGACGGCCTTGCCATCAACCAGTGCACGGCATTCGAACTTCCAGATCATGCGCTTGCGGCTGATGAACTTGGCTTCCAGCACCAACTGGTCGCCCGGCAGCACTGGCTGGCGGAAACGCAGCTTGTCGGAACCGACGAAGTAGTACAGGGTGCCATCAGCCGGCTTGGCATCGAGCATCTTGAAACCGAGAATCCCGGCCGCCTGGGCCATCGCCTCGATGATCAGCACGCCCGGCATGATCGGGTGCTGCGGGAAATGGCCGTTGAAGAACGGCTCGTTGATGCTGACATTCTTGTAGGCACGAATGCTCTGGGCCTCGAAATCCAGATCCGTCACCCGGTCCACCAGCAGGAACGGGTAACGGTGAGGCAGGTATTCGCGAATCTCGTTGATGTCCATCATTTCGGGGGGAAGCCTGTAATAAGAATAGGGAGCGCAGGTGCTGACCACACGCTCCTTTTGCAGATCCAAAGAGGAGCCAGCTAGCGATTGTGCACGCTTGCTCAGAAAGCGGTATTAGCCTTCTGATGTCGGCTGGCCACCTGAGGTCACTGTATCGACACGTTTTTCCAGCTGTTGCAGACGCTTGGCCGTCTCGTCCAACTGGCGAATCCGCGCGGCACTCTTGCGCCATTCGGCCAGTGGCTGCATGGCCGTGCCAGAAGAATAGCCGCCTGGCTCGGTGATCGAACGGGTAACCATGGTCATGCCGGAAACGAATACGTTGTCGCACACCTCGATATGCCCGACCATGCCGACGCCGCCCGCAATCATGCAATGCTTGCCGATCTTGGTGCTGCCGGAAATACCAACGCAGGCCGCCATCGCCGTGTGGTCACCGACCTGCACGTTGTGGGCGATCTGGATCTGGTTGTCGAGCTTGACGCCATTGCCGATCAGGGTATCCGACAGCGCACCGCGGTCGACGGCGGTGTTCACGCCAATCTCCACGTCATCGCCCAGCGTCACGCCACCGATCTGGGCGATCTTCTGCCACACGCCCTTCTCGTTGGCGAAACCGAAGCCCTCGCCACCGATCACGGCGCCAGACTGGATGACCACGCGCTTGCCGATGGTCACGTCGTGATACAGCGTGACCCGCGGCGCAAGCCAGCCACCCTCACCGATGACGCAACGGGCGCCAATGAAACAGTGCGCGCCGACCGTGACGTTCGCGCCAATACGCGCACCGGCTTCGATCACCGCGAAGGGACCGATGCTGGCGCTGGCATCCACCTGTGCGTCCTCGGCTACCACGGCGCTGGGATGAATTCCCGCCACAGCCTTGGGCTTGGGGTCGAACAGGTGCGAAATACGCGCATAGGCAAGGTACGGGTCGGGCACGATCAGTGCGTTGCCGGCAAAGGCTGCGGCATCCTCGGCCTTGAGCAGCACCGCGCCGGCCTGGGCATTGTCCAGGTACTTGCGGTACTGCTTGTTGGCGAGGAAGCTCAACTGCCCGGGCCCGGCCTCCTGCAAGGTGGCCAGCCCACTGATCTGCAGCGCCTCGGGGCCCTTGAGCTCAGCCCCGAGGGCCTCGGCCAGCTGGCCGAGCGTCATGGTCACGGTCATATCAACGGGCTTGGTTCATGCGCTCGATGACCTGGCGGGTGATGTCGTACTGCGGTTTGACATCGATGACCGCGCCACGCTCGAGCACCAGATCAAAGCCCCCCTTCTTGATCACTTCTTCGACAGCGCCATCCAGCTTGGGCTTGAGCTGCTTGAGCATGTCGCGGTCGGCCACGGCCTTGGCTTCGTTCAGCTCCTTGGACTGGAACTGGAAGTCACGGGCCTTCTGCTTGAATTCGAGCTCCAGGCGTTCACGCTCAGGCTGGGCCATTTTATCGCCGCCCTTGATCAGGCGGTCCTGGATGCCCTTGGCGCTGCTTTCCAGGCCCTTGAGCTTGGTCAGTTGCGGGCCGAATTTTTTCTCGGCGTCAACGGCGTACTTCTTGGCCGCGTCGGACTCGAGCAGGGCCATCTGATAGTTCAGCACGGCAACCTTCATTTCGGCGAAAGCCGGGGTGGCGACCAGCGCCGCAGCCACGAGGGCCAGTTGGGTCAACTTACGCACGATGCACTCCTGGATAAACCGTTGTCGTTATGCAAGGGCCGACCTCAGAAGGTCTGGCCCAGAGAGAATTGGAACACCTGGGTGTCGGCGTCGTCCGGCTTCTTGATCGGCATCGCCAGGCTGAAGCTCAACGGGCCCAGCGCGGTGATCCAGGTCACACCCAGACCCACGGAGCTGGCCATGTCGGAGAAACCGACCTTGGCGCAATCCGGCTTGGAACCGCAATTGGTGTCGAACACGTTACCCACATCCCAGAATACCGAGGTACGCAGGGAACGCTGGTCCTTGACGAACGGCAGCGGGAACAGCAGTTCTACACCGCCCTGCACCAGCACGTTGCCACCGAACGGCAGCGGATCCTGGTCCGGGTCGGCGATGGTGCCCTGGTTACCCGTAACGGCTGCACCGCGGCTTGGCGTGCTGCGCGGCCCCAGGCTGCTGTCCTTGAAGCCACGTACCGAGTTGAAACCACCGGCGTAATAGTTCTCGTAGAACGGCAGGCCCGAAGTGCTACCGAAGCCATCACCATAGCCCAGCTCGGTGTGCAGGCGCAGGGTGTAGTCGTTGTTGATTGGCTTGAACAGCTGGCCGCGGTAGTCGAGCTTGTAGAACGACAGGTCGCTGCCCGGCACGGTGGTTTCCAGGGTCAGGCTTTGCGAGTGACCACGGGTTGCCAGCACGCCTTTGTTCAGGGTCGATTCGGACCAGCCGACCGAAGCCTTGAAGTTGAGGAAGCTGTCACCCTCGTCCTGAATGAACTTGAAGATCTCGTCGACGGTGTAACGGCCGGTCTTGAGCTTGTCCTGCTGCACGGTCAGGCCGTAGGTCAGGCGCGAAGTCTCGCTGATCGGGTAACCCAGGCTGACGCCGGCGCCGAGGCTGTCGACCGCATAGCTGGCCACGTCGACGTCGAGATCGTCGTAGTTGGTGCTGCGGTAGAAGGCGTTGTAGCCCAGGCTCACGCCGTCGGCAGTGAAGTAGGGGTCAACGAAGCCGAAGTTGTAGCGGGTCTGGTATTCCGAACGGGTCAGGCCGATGGACACCTTGTTACCGGTACCCAGGAAGTTGGTCTGGCTGATCGAGCCACCCAGGATCAAGCCGGCACTCTGGGCGAAACCGACGCTGGCGGTGATGGAGCCGGAGGCCTGCTCTTCGACGCTGTAGTTGACGTCGACCTGGTCGTCGGTGCCCGGCACTGCCGGAGTCTCGACGTTGACCTCCTTGAAGAAGCCCAGGCGCTCGAGGCGGGTCTTGGACTGGTCGATCAGGTAGGTCGAAGCCCAGCCACCTTCCATCTGGCGCATTTCACGGCGCAGCACTTCGTCTTCGGTCTTGGTGTTGCCGCGGTAGTTGATGCGGTTGACGTAGGCGCGCTTGCCCGGATCGACGACGAACATGATGTCGACGGTGTGATCCTGGTCGTTTGGCTGTGGCACGCCGTTGACGTTGGCGAAGGTATAGCCCTCGTTACCCAGGCGACGGGTAATGAGGTCGGAAGTGGTGGTCATCACCTTGCGCGAGAACACCTGGCCGGGCTGTACCAGCAGCAGCGACTTGACCTGGTCTTCCGGGACCTTGAGGTCGCCGGAGAGCTTCACGTCACGGACGGTGTACTTCTCGCCTTCGTTGATGTTGACGGTGATGTAGACGTGCTTCTTGTCCGGGGTGATGGACACCTGGGTGGACGCGATGTCCATGTTGATGTAGCCGCGGTCCAGGTAGTAGGAGCGCAGGCGCTCGAGGTCACCGGACAGTTTTTCACGGGCGTACTTGTCGTCGTTCTTGAAGAACGACAGCCAGTTGGTGGTTTTCAGCTCGAACAGCTGGCCCAGGGTTTCGTCGTCGAACACCGTGTTGCCGACCACGTTGATGTGCTGGATCGCAGCGACGGTGCCTTCGTTGATCTTGATCTTCAGGCCGACCCGGTTGCGCGGCTGCGGCACGACTTCGGCGTCGACTTCGGCCGAGTAGCGGCCCTGGGCCACATACTGGCGCTGCAGTTCGTTACGCACGCCCTCGAGGGTCGCGCGCTGGAAGATCTCGCCTTCGGCCAGGCCCGACTGCTTCAGGCCCTTCATCAGGTCTTCGGTGCTGATGGCCTTGTTGCCTTCGATCTCGATGCTGGCGACCGACGGGCGCTCGACCACGTTGATGATCAGGACATTGCCGTCGCGATTCAGCTGGATGTCCTGGAAGAAACCGGTCTTGAACAGCGAGCGGGTGGAGTCGACCAGACGGCGGTCATCGACCTGATCGCCGACGTTCAGCGGCAGGGCGCCGAACACGCTGCCGGCGGAAACCCGCTGCAGGCCGTTGACACGAATATCGGAGATGGTGAAGGACTCGGCGTGAACTTCAGCGATCATCAGTGCGGAGAGGACCGCAGTTAGCAGCAGACGTTTCATGAAGTCCTTTTATTCCAACTGGCAATAAACAACCCGCCGCAAAGAGGCAGCAGGTTTCGCGATTGAGCGAAGCTTTTATAGTCGACCCAGATCGTTGATCAGGGCGAGCAACATCACCCCTATGACCAAACTGATACCGATCTGGACCCCCCAACCCTGCACCCGATCCGAGAGCGGACGACCGCGCGCCCACTCGATCAGGTAGAACAGCAAATGCCCCCCATCCAGTACTGGAATAGGCAGCAAATTCAGAACCCCCAGGCTTATGCTCAGGTAGGCCAGGAAATTCAGGAAATCCCCAACGCCCGACTGGGCTGAAGCGCCCGCCACTTTAGCAATGGTTATCGGTCCGCTCAAGTTTTTTACCGAGAGCTCCCCGAACAGCATTTTCTTCAACGATTCAAGGGTCAGGACACTCATGCTCCAGGTCCGCGAAAGGCCCTCGCCCACGGCCTCGAGCGGGCCGTAGCTGACCTCGCGGAGCATTTCTGGCGGCCATTGCGCGCCTTTCACACCGGCACCCAGATAACCACCGGCTGCCTGGCCTTCGCCCTTGCGCGCCAGCGTTACCGGCAGCTCCAGCTGCGCGCCGTCACGTTCGATGCGCAGATTGACCTTTTGTTCAGGGCGGGCGCGAACGGCATCGACCACCTGCTGCCAGTCAGCCAACGCCACACCTTCGAGGGCCAACAACCTGTCGCCGGTCTTGAGCCCCGCCGCTGCCGCCGGCCCCTTGGGATCGATCTCGGCCAGCACCGGCGTCACTGCCGGGCGCCACGGGCGCAGGCCCAGCGACTGGATCGGGTCGGGCTCATCGACGCCCTTGAGCCAATGGCTCAGCTGGATATCGCGCTGCTGCGGGGCCGTTGCGCCCTCATCGAGCACCCCCACGCGCAGGGTGCCGCTCTCGCCGAGGCGACGCACCAGTTGCAGGTTGACCGCCGACCAGCCATTGGTCGGTTCACCGTCGACCGAGACAATTTCCTGACCCGCGCTCAAGCCGGCGACGGCCGCCAGGCTGCCCGACTCGACTGCACCGATGACCGGGCGCACCTGCTGGGTGCCGAGCATGGCGATGACCCAGAAGAACAGGATGGCGAGCAGGAAGTTGGCGATGGGGCCGGCGGCTACGATGGCGATGCGCTGGCGTACCGACTTGCGGTTGAATGACTGCTCGATCAGCGCCGGCGGAACCTCGCCCTCGCGCTCGTCGAGCATTTTGACGTAGCCACCCAGGGGGATGGCTGCCACCACGAACTCGGTGCCCTGCCGATCATGCCAGCGCAACAGCGGCGCACCGAAGCCGACCGAGAAGCGCAGAACCTTGACGCCACAGCGCCGCGCCACCCAGAAGTGACCGAACTCGTGAAAAGTGACCAGCACACCCAATGCCACCAGGGTGCCAACAATCATGTACAGCGCAGTCATGAGCTATCTCCGCAAGACGTTCGGTGCTGCCGCTCAGCGGCCGTGGCGTCTCAGCCACTCACGGGACAGCTCCCGCGCACGCTGGTCGGCGGCGAACACCGCATCGAGCGTGGCAACTGGCACCACAGGCTCCTGTTCGAGCACCTGCTCGATCATACCCGCGATCTCCGGGAAGCGGATACGCCGCGCCAGGAACGCGTCCACCGCCACTTCGTTGGCGGCGTTAAGCACCGCTGGCGCACTGTTGCCCGCCTCGGCAGCCTGACGCGCCAGGCGCAGGCAAGGGAAGCGCTGTTCGTCGGGGGCCTGGAAATCCAGACGGGCGATGGCGAACAGGTCCAGTGGCGCAACCCCTGAATCGATACGCTCCGGCCAGGCCAGGGCGTTGGCGATCGGGGTACGCATGTCCGGGTTGCCCAGTTGGGCGAGCACCGAGCCATCGACATAGTCGACCAGCGAGTGGATCACGCTTTGCGGATGCACCACTACTTCCACGGTCGCAGGTGCCGTATCGAACAGCCAGCAGGCCTCGATCAGCTCCAGCCCCTTGTTCATCATGCTGGCCGAGTCGACCGATATCTTGCGCCCCATGGACCAGTTGGGATGGGCACAGGCCTGCTCAGGCGTGACATCGACCAGCGCTGCCGCAGGCATTTCGCGGAACGGACCGCCCGAGGCGGTGAGCAGGATGCGCCGCACCCCCACCGCACTCAGGCCGCGGGCGTAGTCGCCAGGCATGCACTGGAAGATCGCATTGTGCTCGCTGTCGATCGGCAACAGCACGGCGCCACTGCGACGCACGGCGTCCATGAACAGCGCGCCGGACATCACCAGCGCTTCCTTGTTGGCCAGCAGCACCTTCTTGCCCGCCTCGACCGCCGCCAGGGTTGGACGCAAGCCTGCGGCGCCAACGATGGCCGCCATCACCGCATCCGCTTCCGGCGCGGCCGCGACCTGGCACAACCCTGCCTCACCCTCGAGCACCTCGGTGGCGCAGCCTGCAGCAGCCAGGCCCTCGCGCAGACGGGCGGCCGCCTCGGCGCTCGGCACCACGGCGAACGCCGGGCGATGGCGCTCGCACAGCGCCAGCAACTCGTCGACCCGGGAGTAGCCGGTCAGCGCGAATACCTGGTAGCGCTCGGGGTGCCGGGCGATCACATCCAGGGTACTCAGGCCGATGGAGCCGGTAGCGCCTAGTACCGTGATGCGCTGCACAGCACTCACAGCACACCCCACTCGGCGGCCCACAGCAGCACGGCGAACATCGGAATGGCCGCGGTCAGGCTGTCGATGCGGTCGAGCACGCCACCGTGGCCGGGCAGCAGGTTGCTGCTGTCCTTGATCCCCTCGCGACGCTTGAACATGCTCTCGGTCAGGTCACCGACCACCGAGGACATGACCACTACCACTGCGCCCAACAAGCCCAGCAGCAATTGACCAAGGCTCCAGTCGCGGTACAGGGCGACGCCCAGGCTGATCAGCAGGCTGACGGCCAGCCCTCCGTAGACACCTTCCCAGCTCTTGCCCGGGCTGACCTGCGGCGCCAGCTTGCGCTTGCCGAAGGCACGCCCCGAGAAGTAGGCGCCGATGTCGGCGGCCCAGACCAGCACCATGACCGCCAGGATCAGCCAGTTGCCCTGCGGCCAGTGCTTGAGCAGCACCAACCCTTGCCAGGCCGGCAACAGGATCAGCAGGCCGATCAGCAAACGGCAGGCGGCGCTGGTCCACAGCTCGTTGCTGCGTGGATAGGTCAGCACCAGCCAGGTGGCCAGCGCCCACCAGATCACCGAGGCGCCCAGCACCCAGGGCGCGAGGTCGGGCATCAGGTAGAGCAGCATCAGCGCGCCAGCGACCACCGCGGCATAGGCAATGCGCAGCGGCTGGGCTACCAGCCCGGCCAACCGCGCCCACTCCCAGGCACCCAGCGTGACCACGAAGCCGATGAACAAGGCGAAATCCCCACCGTTGAGCAGGAAGAAACCACCCAGCGCGACCGGCAACAGGATCAGCGCAGTAATGATGCGTTGTTTAAGCATTAAGCACGGGCTCCGGCTTCGACCTGCTCGCTGGTCTTACCGAAGCGGCGCTGGCGCGAAGCGAAATCGGCCAGCGCGTTGCGCATGGCCTCGTGTTTGAAGTCCGGCCAGAACAGGTCGGAGAAGTACAGCTCGGCATAGGCCAGCTGCCACAGCAGGAAATTGCTGATGCGCCGCTCGCCACCGGTGCGGATGCACAGGTCGGGCAGCGGCAGGTCGCCGGTGGCCAGGCACGTCTGCAACAGCTCGGGGGTGATGTCGTCCGGGCGCAGATGACCGGCCTGGACTTCCCGCGCCAGGCGTTGGGCCGCCTGGGCGATATCCCACTGACCACCGTAGTTGGCGGCGATCTGCAGGATGAACCGATTGCTGCCGGCAGTGGCTGCCTCGGCCTCGCGCATCGCTGCTTGCAGCTCAGGATGGAAGCGTGAACGGTCGCCAATGATGCGCAGGCTGATGTTGTTGTCATTCAACCGCCTGGCCTCGCGGCGCAGTGCAGAGAAGAACAACTCCATCAACGCCCCGACCTCGTCGGCCGGGCGCTGCCAGTTCTCGCTGGAGAAGGCGAACAGAGTCAGTACTTCAACCCCGGACTCGGCGCAGACTTCGATGACCGCACGCACGGCATCGACACCCGCCTTGTGCCCGGCAACGCCGGGCAGCAGGCGCTTCTTCGCCCAGCGATTGTTGCCATCCATGATGATCGCGACGTGACGCGGCACCGAGGACGGCGCCGCCAGCTTGGTCTTTTCCATTAAAAAACCTCGGCCTTAGACGGCCAACAGGTCCTTTTCCTTGGCTTTGTACGCGGCGTCGACTTCGGCGACGAACTTGTCGGTCAGCTTCTGGATTTCGTCAGCGGCGCGACGCTCTTCGTCTTCGCTGATTTCCTTGTCCTTGGTCAGCTTCTTCAAGTCGGCAAGGGCATCGCGACGCACGTTGCGCACGGCAACCTTGGCATCTTCGGCAACGCCGCTGGCCTGCTTGGTGTAACCCTTGCGGGTTTCCTCGGTCAGGGCCGGCATCGGTACACGGATGGTGGTACCGGCGCTGGACGGGTTCAGGCCCAGGTCGGAGGTCAGGATGGCCTTCTCGATGGCTGCGCTGAGGTTCTTGTCGTGCGCGACGATCTTCAGGGTGCGGGCATCTTCGACGGTGATCGCGGCCACCTGGTTCAGCGGCATGTCGCTACCCCAGGCCGGGACCTTGACGCTGTCCAGGATGCTTGGGTGGGCACGGCCGGTGCGGATGGCAGCCAGGTGGCGACCCAGCGCCTCGATGGACTTGCCCATGCGGTCCTGGGCGTCTTTCTTGATGTCGTTGATCATTTCTGAACTTCCTCGATCAGGGTTCCTTCAGCGCCGCCGTGCACGATGTTCAGCAGGGCGCCAGGCTTATTCATGTTGAAGACGCGCAGCGGCATCTTGTGGTCGCGGCACAGACAGATTGCCGTCAGGTCCATCACACCCAGCTTGCGATCCAGCACTTCATCGTAGGTCAGATGATCGAACTTCTCGGCATGCGGGTCTTTGAATGGATCTGCAGTGTATACACCATCGACCTTGGTTGCTTTCAATACTACGTCGGCATCGATTTCGATGGCGCGCAGGCAAGCGGCAGAGTCGGTGGTAAAGAACGGGTTGCCGGTGCCGGCGGCGAAGATCACGACTTCTTTCGCGTTCAGGTGGCGCATGGCTTTGCGGCGATCATAGTGATCGGTCACACCGACCATGGAGATTGCCGACATGACGATGGCGGTGATGTTCGCACGCTCCAGCGCGTCGCGCATGGCCAGGGCGTTCATCACGGTTGCCAGCATGCCCATGTGGTCGCCGGTGACACGGTCCATGCCGGCTGCACTGAGCGCCGCACCACGGAACAGGTTGCCGCCACCGATCACCAGACCGACCTGGACACCGATACCGACCAGCTGGCCAACTTCCAGCGCCATGCGATCCAGGACCTTGGGGTCGATCCCGAACTCTTCCGAGCCCATCAGGGCCTCGCCGCTCAGTTTGAGTAGAATGCGTTTATAGCGAGCCTGATAACCACTGCCCTGCTGAGCCATTGCGAATCTCTCCTGCGGCGTTTGTAAAATTCTGGCGGGCTGTTTCAGCCTGCGCGTAACTCTAGCGTGACGCAGCTTCTGCGTCAGCGAGCAGCGGTTGGGTAAACCGCTGCCGCTTTGACAAAGAGGCTGCGCGCGTGAGCGGGCAGCCTCTTTGGGGCGACAGACGAGTCTGTCTTACTGCTTGGCAGCAGCCAGCTGAGCAGCAACTTCTTCAGCGAAGTTGTCGACTGGCTTCTCGATGCCTTCGCCTACTTTGAAGTAGGTGAAGGAAACGATTTCAGCACCGGCTTTCTTGGCCAGCTCGCCAACTTTGACTTCCGGGTTCATGACGAAGGCCTGCTCTTTCAGCGAGGCTTCGGCCTTGAACTTGGAAATGCGGCCGTTGACCATGTTCTCAACGATATTTTCCGGCTTGCCGGCGATCTTGTCGGCGTTCAGCTGCAGGAAGACGTTCTTCTCGCGCTCGATGGCCTCGGCGGAGATTTCCGACGCATCCAGGAACTCTGGGTTCGAAGCTGCAACGTGCATGGCGATGTTCTTGGCCAGCTCGATGTCGCCGCCTTTCAGGACAACGACAGCACCGATCTTGTTGCCGTGCAGGTAGGCACCGACAACGTCACCCTCAACGCGCACCAGGCGACGGATGTTGACGTTCTCGCCGCACTTGGCAACCAGGGCTTCACGAGCGGCTTCGCGGGAAGCGATCAGCGGAGCGGCTTCGGTCAGCTTCTGAGCGAAGGCTTCTTCAACGCTTTCAGCGACGAAGTTCTTGAAGTCGTCTTGCAGGGCCAGGAAGTCGGTCTGCGAGTTCACTTCCAGCAGAACGGCGGCTTTACCGTCGGTCTTGACGGCGATAGCGCCTTCAGCGGCAACGTTGCCGGCTTTCTTGGCGGCCTTGATGGCGCCCGAAGCACGCATGTCGTCGATGGCTTTTTCGATGTCGCCGCCGGCCTTTTCCAGGGCCTTCTTGCAATCCATCATGCCTTCGCCGGTACGCTCGCGCAGTTCTTTGACCAGCGCTGCAGTAATTGCTGCCATTTCAAAATCCTCTTGGAAAGTTTTTCAACCATTCCACCCGCTCTTCACGGGCGTTAAATTCTGCAAATCCGCTGCTTTTATGCATCAGCGCGCCCATGATGCGGGGCCGTTGCTGACAGCAGGATTTCAAGGTGGCAAAAAGGGGGCCTAGCCCCCTTTTTGCGTGCCAAGTAGACGCTAAGCGTCAATTACTCAGCAGCAGGTGCAGCCGCTTCTTCAACGTAGACTTCGGTGCCGCCAGCAACGTTGTTGCGGCCGCGGATGACGGCGTCAGCCATCGAAGTCATGTACAGCTCGATGGCGCGGATGGCGTCGTCGTTACCTGGAATGACGTAGTCAACGCCTTCTGGGCTGCTGTTGGTATCGACAACGCCGATAACCGGGATGCCCAGCTTGTTGGCTTCGGTGATCGCGATGCGCTCGTGATCAACGTCGATAACGAACAGTGCGTCAGGCAGACCGCCCATGTCCTTGATACCACCCAGGCTGCGGTCCAGTTTTTCCAGATCGCGCGAACGCATCAGGGCTTCTTTCTTGGTCAGCTTGGCGAAGGTGCCATCTTCGGCCTGGACTTCCAGGTCGCGCAGACGCTTGATCGAAGCACGAATGGTCTTGTAGTTGGTCAGCATGCCGCCCAACCAGCGGTGGTCAACGTATGGCGAACCGCAACGAGCTGCTTGCTCGGCGACGATCTTGCCGGCGGAACGCTTGGTGCCGACGAACATGATCTTGTTCTTGCCCTGGGCCAGGCGCTCGACGAACGACAGAGCGTCGTTGAACATCGGCAGGGTTTTTTCCAGGTTGATGATGTGGATCTTGTTGCGCGCGCCGAAAATGTACTTGCCCATTTTCGGGTTCCAGTAACGGGTCTGGTGGCCGAAGTGCACACCGGCCTTCAGCATATCGCGCATGTTGACTTGGGACATGATAGTTCCTTGATAAGTCGGGTTGGGCCTCCACGCATCCCAATGACCAACCCGCGAATCCGTGGATTCGGAGCACCCAGGTCATCGTGTCGACACGTGTGTGGGTTTGAGCTTACGGAGGTCATCCCCCGAAAGCGGCGCATTTTATACCACAGAGTACGAACGAACGGAACCCGCATGATGCTTCGTCCGTCAGCGGCTTTTGCAGCGGCCCCGCTTTGGGGCCAGAATGCCTTCAATAGACCGCCGGAACTACCGGTTTATCCCGACAGATCGCCACCGCGCTCTGTTAGAATCCGGCCTTTCCCGTTTGTTTGCGCCGTACCCGGTGCCGTAGAGAGCCTGTTCATGACCGTTACCATCAAGACTGCAGAAGACATCGAAAAGATGCGCATTGCCGGCCGCCTGGCCGCCGAAGTGCTGGAAATGATCGAAGCGCACGTCAAGCCCGGTGTCACCACCGAAGAGCTCGACCGCCTGTGCCATGACTACATCGTCAACGTCCAGCAGGCGATCCCGGCGCCGCTCAACTACAAAGGCTTCCCCAAGTCGATCTGCACCTCGATCAACCACGTGGTGTGCCACGGCATCCCCAACGAGAAGCCGCTCAAGGACGGTGACACCATCAACATCGACGTCACCGTGATCAAGGACGGCTACCACGGCGACACCAGCCGCATGTTCCACGTCGGCACCGTCGCGCCGTGGGCCGAACGCCTGTCGCAGGTCACCCAGGAGTGCCTGTACAAGGCCATCGAGCTGGTCAAGCCGGGCTGCCGCCTGGGCGACATCGGCGAAGTGATCCAGAAACATGCCGAGAAGAACGGTTTCTCGGTGGTCCGCGAGTTCTGCGGCCACGGCATCGGCAAGGTGTTCCACGAAGAGCCGCAGATCCTGCACTACGGTCGCGCCGGCACCGGCATGGAGCTCAAGGAAGGCATGACCTTCACCATCGAGCCGATGATCAACCAGGGCAAGGCCGACACCAAGGTACTGGGCGACGGCTGGACCGCCATCACCAAGGACCGCAAGCTCTCCGCCCAGTGGGAACACACCCTGGTGGTGACCGCCACCGGCTACGAGGTGTTCACCCTGCGCAAGGACGACACCCTGCCGCGCACCTCGGCCTGATCTTCATACACAGGAACGCGACTCGATGCCCCAGGTGGATCCCGAGCTGTTCGACCGTGGCCAGTTCCAGGCGGAACTGGCCCTCAAGGCAAGCCCCATCGCCGCTTTCAAGAAAGCCATTCGCATGGCCGGCGAGGTGCTCGACAAGCGTTTCCGTGAAGGCCGCGAGATTCGCCGGCTGATCGAGGACCGCGCCTGGTTCGTCGACAACATCCTGCAGCAGGCCTGGCAGCAGTTCAGCTGGGGCCCGGTGGACGGCATCGCCCTGGTGGCGGTCGGCGGCTACGGGCGTGGCGAGCTGCACCCCTGGTCGGACATCGACCTGCTGATCCTGCTCGACGCCGCCGAGCACGAGCAGTACCGCGACGCCATCGAGCGCTTCCTCACCCTGCTGTGGGACATCGGCCTGGAAGTCGGCCAGAGCGTGCGCACCGTGGACGAGTGCGCCGAGCAGGCCCGGGCCGACCTCACGGTCATCACCAACCTGATGGAAAGCCGCACCATTGCCGGCCCCGAGCCGCTGCGCCAGCGCATGCTGGAAGTCACCAGCACCGCGCACATGTGGCCGAGCAAGGAGTTCTTCCTGGCCAAGCGCGCCGAACTCAAGGCGCGCCACCACAAGTACAACGACACCGAGTACAACCTCGAGCCCAATGTCAAAGGTGGGCCCGGCGGCCTGCGCGACATCCAGACCGTGCTATGGGTGGCTCGTCGCCAGTACGGCACCCTGAACCTGCACGCGCTGGCCGGCGAGGGCTTCCTGCTGGAGAGCGAGAACGAGTTGCTGGCCTCGTCGCAGGCCTTCCTCTGGCGCGTGCGCTACGCCCTGCACATGCTCGCCGGGCGCGCCGAAGATCGCCTGCTGTTCGACCACCAGCGCAGCATCGCCACGTTGCTGGGCTACAGCGACGAAAACCCCAAGCGCGCCATCGAGCAGTTCATGCAGCAGTACTACCGGGTGGTGATGAGCATCAGCCAGTTGTGCGACCTGATCATCCAGCACTTCGAGGAAGTGATCCTCGCCGATGACGACAGTGGCAGCACCACACCGCTCAATGCCCGCTTCCGCCTGCACGACGGCTATATAGAAGCCGTAAGCCCCAACGTGTTCCGCCGCACCCCGTTCGCCATGCTCGAGATCTTCGTGCTGATGGCCCAACACCCCGAAATCAAGGGGGTACGCGCCGACACCGTGCGCCTGCTGCGCGAACACCGCCACCTGATCGACGACAAGTTCCGCCACGACATTCGCAACACCAGCCTGTTCATCGAGTTGTTCAAGTGCGAGATCGGCATCCACCGCAACCTGCGACGGATGAACCGCTACGGCATTCTCGGCCGCTACCTGCCGGAATTCGGCCTGATCGTCGGGCAGATGCAGCACGACCTGTTCCACATTTATACGGTCGACGCGCACACCCTCAACCTGATCAAGCACCTGCGCAAACTGCAGTACACCCCGGTGTCGGAAAAATTCCCGCTGGCCAGCAAGCTCATGGGCCGCCTGCCCAAACCCGAGCTGATCTACCTGGCCGGGCTGTACCATGACATCGGCAAGGGCCGCCAGGGCGACCACTCCGAGCTGGGCGCCGTCGACGCGCAAGCGTTCTGCGAGCGCCACCAGCTACCCGCCTGGGACAGCCGCCTGATCGTCTGGCTGGTGCTGAACCACCTGGTGATGTCCACCACCGCCCAGCGCAAGGACCTCTCCGACCCACAGGTGATCAACGATTTCGCCCTGCATGTCGGCGACGAGACACGCCTGGACTACCTCTACGTGCTGACCGTGGCCGACATCAACGCCACCAACCCCAGCCTGTGGAACTCCTGGCGTGCCAGCCTGCTGCGCCAGCTCTACACCGAGACCAAGCGCGCGCTGCGCCGCGGCCTGGAAAACCCGCTGGACCGCGAAGAGCAGATTCGTCAGACGCAAACCGCTGCACTGGACATCCTGGTGCGCGAGGGCACCGATCCGGACGACGTGGAGCAGCTCTGGTCGCAGCTAGGCGATGACTATTTCCTCAAGCACAACGCCGCCGACGTGGCCTGGCACTCCGACGCGATCCTTCAGCAGCCGGCCGATGGCGGCCCGCTGGTGCTGATCAAGGAGACCACCCAGCGCGAGTTCGAGGGCGGCACGCAGATCTTCATCTACGCCCCCGACCAGCACGACTTCTTCGCCGTGACCGTCGCCGCGATGTCGCAGCTCAACCTGAACATCCATGACGCGCGCATCATCACTTCGAGCAGCCAGTTCACCCTCGACACCTACATCGTGCTCGACAACGACGGCGGCTCGATCGGCAACAACCCGCAGCGGGTCAAACAGATCCGCGACGGCCTGACCGAAGCCCTGCGCAACCCCGAGGACTACCCGACCATCATCCAGCGCCGGGTGCCGCGCCAGCTCAAGCATTTCGACTTTCCACCCCAGGTGACCATCCTCAACGACGCCCAGCGCCCGGTGACCATCCTCGAGATCACCGCCCCCGACCGCCCTGGCTTGCTGGCACGGATCGGGCGGATTTTCCTGGAGTTCGACCTGTCGCTGCAAAACGCCAAGATCGCCACCCTGGGCGAACGCGTGGAAGACGTGTTCTTCATCACCGATGCCGACAACCAGCCGCTGTCCGACCCGCAGCTGTGCAGCCGCCTGCAGGAAGCCATCGTCCAGCAGCTGCAGGCCGGCCAGGCCAGCGACGCCAGCCCTACCCGCATGACCTTTTGACGATTACGAGACCTTGCGCCGATGAACCATGCCTTGACCCAGCTTCAGCCCTACCCGTTCGAGAAACTGCGCGCCCTGCTGGGCACCGTACAACCGGCAGCGGACAAACGCGCCATCGCCCTGTCGATCGGTGAGCCGAAGCATGCATCGCCGGCATTCGTCGCCCAAGCCATGGCCGACAACCTCGACAAGCTGGCGGTGTACCCGAGCACGATCGGCCTGCCCGCCCTGCGCCAGGCCATCGGCCAGTGGTGTGAGCGGCGTTTCGGCGTGCCGGCCGGCTGGCTCGATGCCGACCGCCACATCCTGCCGGTCAACGGCACCCGCGAGGCGCTGTTCGCCTTCACCCAGGCCGTTGTCAACCGTGCCGATGACGGCCTGGTGGTCAGCCCCAACCCGTTCTACCAGATCTACGAAGGCGCGGCGCTGCTGGCCGGCGCCACCCCGCATTACCTGCCGTGCCTGGAAAGCAACGGCTTCAACCCCGACTTCGACGCCGTGCCGGCCGAAGTGTGGAAGCGCTGCCAGATCCTGTTCCTGTGCTCGCCGGGCAACCCCACCGGTGCGCTGGTGCCGATGGACACCCTGAAGAAGCTGATCGCCCTGGCCGACGAGCACGATTTCGTGATCGCCGCCGACGAGTGCTACAGCGAGCTGTACTTCGACGAAGACGCACCGCCACCGGGCCTGCTGAGCGCCTGCGCGGAGCTGGGCCGCAGTGACTTCAAGCGCTGCGTGGTGTTCCACAGCCTGTCCAAGCGCTCCAACCTGCCAGGCCTGCGCTCGGGCTTCGTCGCCGGCGATGCCAGCATCATCAAGCCGTTCTTGCTGTACCGCACCTACCACGGCTGCGCCATGCCCGTGCAGACCCAACTGGCCAGCGTCGCCGCCTGGCAGGACGAGGCCCATGTGCGCGAGAACCGCGACCAGTACCGCGCCAAGTACGATGCCGTGCTCGACATCCTGCAGCCGGTGATGGACGTTCAGCGCCCGGACGGCAGCTTCTACCTGTGGGCCAAGGTGCCGGGCAGCGACGATGCCGCCTTCACCCGCGACCTGTTCGAAGCCGAGCACGTGACCGTGGTGCCGGGCTCGTACCTGTCTCGCGAAGTGGATGGCGTCAACCCGGGTGCCGGGCGCGTGCGCATGGCGCTGGTCGCGCCGCTGGCTGAGTGCATCGAAGCGGCGGAGCGGATCCGCACCTTCCTGCAGCGCCGTTGATCGTACGGGGCCGCGATTCGTCACTGCGACAAGCCGGCTCCCGCCAGGCTCGCCCCTTCCAAAGGCCAGCGCTGTACCTGTGGGAGCGGGCTTGCCCGCGAACGCGGGTGCGGCCCGTGCCAGGCAGCTGCGCCCCGGCCGGCTAGCGAACCTGCCCCAGCTTCGCCTCGCTCAGGTCCAGTTCACCCAGCACCTGACGCACCACCTCATCCCCCACGCGATGCTGACGATGTAAGTTGTACAGCTCCAGCCGCTGGGCGCGCAGTGCCCGCACGCGCAGGCGACGCTCCAGCAGGTCCATCTGCTCGGCCAGGGCACGGGCCTCAGCGCTGTCGTTGTAACTGTCGAGCTCATCCCGGTACTCAGCCATCAACCGCGCCTTGAGCTCGACCGCCAAGGCGGCCTGGGCGGCGTCCTGCGGTGCATTGGTGTCGATCACTTCTTCGGCTTCCAGCGCATGGATCGCCGCCTCGACAGTGCGCCTCCAGGCTTCCTGCACCTCTTGATGCAGCCGCTCATCCGGGCTCTTGGTCACACCGCGCAGCAGGATGGGCAAGGCAATCACGGCACTGACCAGCGACAACAGAATCACCCCCGCGGCAATGAAGATCAGCAGGTCACGCTCAGGGAAGGCCTGCCCGGCCCCGATCAGCAACGGAATCGACATCACGCCGGCCAAGGTCACCGCCCCGCGTACCCCACCCAGGGTCAACAGCCAGCACGACCGCGCGGTCGGCATCAGCACCAGCGCCGGCTTGCCGCGCCAGCGCCGCACCACGCCAATGGCACGCCAGATGCTCTGCACCCAGACGAAGCGCAGCAACACAAGCGCGGCGAAAATCGCCAACACGTCCAGACAACGCCAGGCCAACGCCGGCCAGACGGTCGGCTCATGGCTGACCACCGCCTTGATGATGTCTGGCAATTGCAGGCCCAGCAGCAGGAAAATCAGGCCATTGAAGGCGAATTCGAGCAACGACCAGACACTGCGGTTGAGCAGGCGCGTGCTGGTCTGGCGTGGCAGCAGGTCGAGCCAGCTCTGCATCATGCCGGCGGCCACCGCCGAAAGAATGCCCGACACCCCAAGGCGCTCGGCCAGTACATAGGCGGCGAACGGCAACAGCAGCATGAACACCACGTGGGTGGCCGGGTCGTCCCAGCCGCGGGTGATCATCCACATGCGCAGGCGCCCCACCAGCCAGCTCAGCACCACCCCCACCGCCAGGCCGCCAAGGGCGACAAGGACGAAGGTGAGGCTGGCTTCGGTCAGCGAGAACACCCCGGTGATGGCCGCGACCAGGGCGAACTTGAAGGTCACCAGGCCCGAGGCGTCGTTCATCAGCGCCTCGCCCTGGAGCATGTGCATCAACGGCGTGGGCAAGCGATCCTGGGCGATGGCCGAGACCGCCACGGCATCGGTGGGCGACAACACCGCCGCCAGGGCGAAGGCGACAGCCAAGGGGATACTCGGCAGCAACCAGTGGATGAAGTAACCGGCGCCGACCACGGTGAACAGCACCAGCCCCACCGCCAGCGCCACCACCGGCCCGCGGATGCGCCACAGCTCGCGCTTGGGCATGCGCCAGCCATCGGCGAACAGTAGCGGCGGCAGGAACAGGAACAGGAACAGTTCCGGGTCCAGCGCCACGTGCAGGCCCAGGGTGGGCCAGGCCAGCAAGGCGCCTGCGCCGATCTGCACCAACGGCAACGGCAGCGGCACCACCCGCCCCACCAGTTTCGACAGGCTCACCAGCATCAGCAGGATTAGGACGGTATAGGCTGACTGCATCGGCAAAGCTTCCTGTGTAATCGAAACAACGACAGCGGGGGCGAAACATCGCCTTTGAAACAATATGTTAGCGGCGACCGGCTATGCTGGACCGCTCCACGATAGTCGCAGCCAGGCCAAGAATATGTAACACAATGCTACCCATACGCGAATGACACACCTCAAGCCGTGCCTTCTGGCCCGCAGCCGTGGCGCCAGCACCCTTGATATCGCATAATCGCCCCCACCCAGTTTTCAAGGAGCATCGGGGACGCCCGGCCAGGCCCGGCAGCCCCAGGCATTCAATGGCTTACACTCTCTACGGCATCAAAGCCTGCGACACCATGAAAAAGGCGCGTACCTGGCTCGAAGACAAGGCCATCGCCTACGAATTCCACGATTACAAAACCCAAGGCATCGACCGTGACAGCCTGAACCGCTGGTGCGACGAACACGGCTGGGAAATCATCCTCAACCGTGCCGGCACCACGTTCCGCAAGCTGGACGACGCCAGCAAGGCAGACCTCGACCAGGCCAAGGCCGTCGAGCTGATGCTGGCCCAGCCGTCGATGATCAAACGCCCGGTGCTGGACCTTGGCGCGCGTACCCTGGTCGGCTTCAAGCCCGACCTGTACGCCGCTGCCCTGGCCTGAGCCCCTACCCTATTTCGCACGAGGTAATCACATGTCCAATACCCTGTTCAGCCTGGCCTTCGGTGTCGGCACCCAGAACCGCCAGGGCGCCTGGCTGGAAGTCTTCTACGCGCAGCCTTTGCTCCACCCATCCTCCGAGCTGGTCGCCGCCATCGCGCCGATCCTTGGTTATGAAGGTGGCAACCAGGCCATCGCCTTCAGCAACGCCCAGGCCGCGCAGCTGGCCGAGGCCCTGAAAGGCGTCGATGCAGCCCAGGCCGCCCTGCTGACCCGCCTGGCCGAGAGCCACAAGCCACTGGTCGCCACCGTGCTGGCCGAAGACGGTGCCCTGGCGTCCACCCCAGAGGCGTACCTCAAGCTGCACCTGCTGTCGCACCGCCTGGTCAAGCCACACGGCGTCTCGCTGGCCGGCATCTTCCCGCTGCTGCCGAACGTGGCCTGGACCAACCAGGGCGCGGTCGACCTGGCCGAGCTGGCCGAACTGCAACTGGAAGCGCGCCTGAAGGGCGAGCTGCTGGAAGTGTTCTCGGTGGACAAGTTCCCGAAGATGACCGACTACGTCGTGCCAGCCGGCGTGCGCATCGCCGATGCGGCCCGTGTGCGTCTGGGCGCCTACATCGGCGAAGCCACTACCATCATGCACGAAGGCTTCGTCAACTTTAACGCCGGCACCGAAGGCCCGGGCATGATCGAAGGCCGCGTCTCCGCTGGCGTATTCGTCGGCAAGGGCTCGGACCTGGGCGGCGGCTGCTCGACCATGGGCACCCTGTCCGGTGGCGGCAACATCGTCATCAAGGTCGGTGAAGGCTGCCTGATCGGCGCCAACGCCGGTATCGGCATCCCGCTGGGTGATCGCAACACCGTGGAAGCCGGCCTGTACATCACCGCCGGTACCAAGGTGAACCTGCTGGACGAGAACAACCAGCTGGTCAAGGTGGTCAAGGCCCGTGACCTGGCCGGCCAGACCGACCTGCTGTTCCGCCGCAATTCGCTCAACGGCGCAGTGGAGTGCAAGACCCACAAGTCGGCCATCGAGCTGAACGAGGCGCTGCACGCCCACAACTGAGAACCTGCGGGTTCGAAGTGATAAGATCGGGGCTGGCCGCAAGGCCCGCCCCGATTTTTCATTCCAGGCCCCGCGAACATGTTCCAGCCCTCCCCCTGGCGTGCCGACTTCCCCGCCATCGCCGCCCTGCAACGCCAGCACCAGACCTACCTGGACAGCGCCGCGACCACCCAGAAGCCACAGGCCCTGATCGACGCCCTGAGCCATTACTACGGCCATGGCGCGGCCAATGTGCACCGTGCCCAGCACCTGCCCGGCGCCCTCGCCACCCAAGCCTTCGAAGGTACCCGCGACAAAGTTGCCGCTTGGCTCAACGCGGGCAGTTCCCAGCAGATCGTCTTCACCCACGGCGCCACCTCGGCACTCAACCTGCTGGCCTACGGCCTGGAACACCGCTTCGAAGCCGGCGACGAGATCGCCGTCAGCGCCCTGGAACACCACGCCAATCTGCTGCCGTGGCAGCAGCTGGCGCAGCGACGCCACCTGCGCCTGGTGGTGTTGCCGGTGAATGAACACGGCCATGTCGATCTGGACCAGGCCCTGCAGTTAATCGGCCCACGGACTCGCCTGCTCGCCATCAGCCAGCTGTCCAACGTGCTCGGCACCTGGCAACCCCTGGCCCCCCTGCTGGCGCACGCCCAGGCCCAAGGTGCGCTGACCGTGGTCGACGGCGCCCAGGGCGTGGTGCATGGCCGCCACGATGTGCAGCAGCTGGGCTGCGACTTCTACGTGTTCTCCAGCCACAAACTGTACGGCCCCGACGGTGTCGGCGTGCTGTATGGCCGGCACCAGGCCCTGGCGCTGCTGCGCCACTGGCAGTTCGGTGGCGAAATGGTGCAACTGGCTGAGTACCAGAGCGCCAGTTTCCGCCCCGCGCCGCTGGGCTTCGAGGCCGGTACACCGCCAATCGCCAGTGTGATCGCCCTGGGGGCGACCCTGGATTACCTGGCCAGCCTCGATGGCGAGGCCGTCACTCGCCATGAAGCCGGCCTGCACCAGCAACTGCTGCGAGGCCTGGGGGATCGCGAAGGTATTCGCGTGCTGGGTTCACCACAGGCAGCGCTGGCCAGCTTCATCATCGAAGGCGTGCACAACGCCGATATCGCCCACCTGCTGACCGAACAAGGCATCGCCGTGCGTGCCGGGCATCATTGCGCCATGCCGTTGCTCAAGGGCATGGGGCTGGAGGGTGCGATTCGCGTATCGCTGGGGCTGTACAACGACAGCGATGACCTGCAGCGCTTCTTCGACGCGCTCGACCAAGGCCTGGAGCTGCTGCGATGAGCCTGTCGGTCGAGGCCAGCCAGGCGCTGGAGAGCTTCGAGCAGGCCCGTGGCTGGGAGCAGCGGGCACGCCTGCTGATGCAGTGGGGGGATCGGCTGCAAGCGCTGGAGGACAGTGAGAAGACCGAGGCCAACCGGGTGCATGGGTGCGAGAGCCTGGTGTGGCTGGTGGCGGCGCAAGAAAACGGCCAGTGGCGGTTCAAGGCCAGCAGCGATGCGCGGCTGTTGCGCGGTTTGCTGGCGCTGTTGCTGGTCAGGGTCCAGGGGCTGGCCAGTGATGAATTGGCCAAGGTGGATCTGGGCGACTGGTTCAGCCAACTGGGGTTGGAGCGCCAGTTGTCGCCCTCGCGCAGCAATGGGCTGCATGCGGTGTTGCAGCGGATGGCTGAGCTCCAGCGCTAAAACCATCGCGGGGCAAGCCCGCTCCCACAAGCACCACCAAGGCAACGTGGGAGCGGGCTTGCCCCGCGATGGCCTATCCAGCCTTGACCCGCTCCGCTGGCCGCCGCGCGCCGGCAACGAGCTTCTCCACCGCCTTGCTCGCCGCCACCATGCCGAACGTCGCGGTCACCATCATCACCGCGCCAAAACCGCCCGAACAATCCAAGCGCACGCCTTCACCGACGAAGCTCTTCTGCAGGCACACGCTGCCATCGCCCTTGGGGTAGCGCAGCTGTTCGCTGGAGAACACGCAGGGCACCTGGTAGTTGCGGCTGGTGTTGCGCGAGAAGTTGTAATCCCGGCGCAGGGTCGAGCGCACCCGCGAGGCCAGCGGGTCGTTGAACGTCTTGTTCAGGTCGCCAATCTGGATGCGCGTCGGGTCGATCTGCCCACCCGCGCCACCCGTGGTGATGATGGCGATCTTGCGCCGCTTGCACCAGGCAATCAGTGCGGCCTTGGCCATCACGCTGTCGATGCAGTCGATCACGCAATCCATCTGCTCGGTGATGTACTCGGCCATGGTCTCGCGGGTGACGAAGTCGGCCACCGCGTGCACCGTGCAGGCCGGGTTGATCGCCCGCAGGCGTTCGGCCATCACTTCGACCTTGGGCCGCCCCACCTGGCCGTCCAGCGCATGGGCCTGGCGGTTGGTATTGCTGACGCAGACATCGTCGAGGTCGAACAGGCTGATCTCACCCACACCGCTGCGTGCCAGGGCCTCGGCCGCCCACGAGCCCACCCCGCCGATGCCGACGATGGCCACATGGGCCTGGCGCAGGCGTTGCAGCCCGTCATCGCCGTACAGCCGGGCGACGCCGGCAAAGCGTGGATCTTCTGTGCTCATGTTCGTACCCCAGGCCAATACCTCGAAAATCGGCGCGCAGTATAAGCCAAGCGCCTGGATTAAGGGCTGCCGTTGGCAAGTGTCCTACCAAGCCTGCTTTAATGTTCTATCAGACAAAAAGATCTGGACGACAATCAGGCGGCCACAGAACTTCATCCTCTGTCGAAAATCCAACGGATTGCCTTCTTCGGTAAGCGTAGGACCGACGCACCGGAGACACTGCCCCGCCCTCAGCTTCGGAACCTCGAACCCTTATGTCATCACGCAAATTCGGCCTCAACCTGGTGGTGGTCCTGGCCATCGCCGCGCTGTTCAGCGGGTTCTGGGCGCTCATCAACCGCCCGGTGTCCGCCCCTGCCTGGCCGGAGCAGATCTCCGGTTTTTCCTACTCGCCGTTCCGCCTCGGTGAAAGCCCGCAAAAGGGCCAGTACCCGACCGAGGACGAGATTCGCCAGGACCTGGAACAGCTGAACAAGCTGACCGACAACATCCGCATCTATACCGTCGAAGGCACCCAGGCCGAGGTGCCACGGCTGGCTGAGGAACTGGGCCTGCGGGTTACCCTGGGCATCTGGATCAGCAAGGACCTGGAGCGCAACGAGCGTGAGATCGAAAAAGCCATCGGCCTGGCCAACACCTCGCGCAGTGTGGTGCGGGTGGTGGTGGGCAACGAAGCGCTGTTCCGCGAAGAGGTCACCCCCGAGGAACTGATCGCCTACCTCGACCGGGTGCGCAAGGCCGTGAAAGTGCCGGTGACCACCAGCGAACAGTGGCACATCTGGAAGGAACACCCCGAACTTGCCAAGCATGTCGACCTGATCGCCGCGCACATCCTGCCGTACTGGGAGTTCGTGCCGATGAAGGACTCGGTGCAGTTCGTCCTCGACCGCGCCCGCGAGCTGCGCAAGCAGTTCCCGCGCAAGCCGCTGCTGCTCTCGGAGGTCGGCTGGCCGAGCAATGGCCGCATGCGCGGCGGCGCCGACGCCACCCAGGCCGACCAGGCCATCTACCTGCGCACCCTGGTCAATACCCTCAACCGACGCGGCTACAACTACTTCGTCATCGAAGCCTACGACCAGCCGTGGAAAGCCAGCGACGAAGGCTCGGTGGGCGCGTACTGGGGCGTGTTCAACGCCGAGCGCCAGCAGAAGTTCAACTTCGAAGGCCCGATCGTCGCCATCCCGCAATGGCGCGCCCTGGCCGTGGCCTCGGTGGTGCTGGCGATGATCGCGCTCATGGTGCTGTTCATCGACGGCTCGGCGCTGCGCCAGCGCGGGCGCACCTTCCTGACCTTCATCACCTTCCTGTGCGGGTCGGTGCTGGTATGGATCGCCTACGACTACAGCCAGCAGTACAGCACCTGGTTCAGCATGACCGTGGGCGTGCTGCTGGCACTGGGTGCGCTGGGTGTGTTCATCGTGCTGCTGACCGAGGCCCATGAACTGGCCGAGGCCGTGTGGACACACAAGCGCAGGCGCGAATTCCTGCCGGTGCACGCCGACAGCGCCTATCGCCCGAAAGTGTCGGTGCATGTACCGTGCTACAACGAGCCGCCCGAGATGGTCAAACAGACCCTCGACGCCCTCGCCGCGCTGGACTACCCCGACTACGAAGTGCTGGTGATCGACAACAACACCAAGGACCCGGCCGTGTGGGAGCCGCTCAAGGCCCACTGTGAAAAGCTGGGCGAGCGCTTCAAGTTCTTCCACGTCGCGCCCCTGGCCGGCTTCAAGGGCGGCGCGCTCAACTACCTGATCCCGCACACCGCCAAGGACGCAGAGGTGATCGCGGTGATCGACTCGGACTACTGCGTCGACCGCAACTGGCTCAAGCACATGGTGCCGCACTTCGCCGACCCGAAGATCGCCGTGGTGCAGTCGCCCCAGGACTACCGCGACCAGCACGAAAGCGCCTTCAAGAAGCTGTGCTACAGCGAGTACAAGGGCTTCTTCCACATCGGCATGGTCACCCGCAACGACCGTGACGCAATCATCCAGCACGGCACCATGACCATGACCCGGCGTTCGGTGCTCGAAGAGCTGGGCTGGGCCGAATGGTGCATCTGCGAGGATGCCGAGCTGGGCCTGCGGGTGTTCGAGAAAGGCCTGTCGGCCGCCTACGCCCACAACAGCTACGGCAAGGGCCTGATGCCCGACACCTTCATCGACTTCAAGAAGCAGCGCTTCCGCTGGGCGTACGGTGCCATCCAGATCATCAAGCACCATGCCGGCGCACTGCTGCGCGGCAAGGGCAGCGAGCTGACCCGCGGCCAGCGCTATCACTTCCTGGCCGGCTGGCTGCCGTGGATCGCCGATGGCATGAACATCTTCTTCACCGTCGGTGCGCTGTTGTGGTCGGCGGCGATGATCATCGTGCCGCACCGGGTCGACCCGCCACTGATGATGTTCGCCATCCCGCCGCTGGCGCTGTTCTTCTTCAAGGTCGGCAAGATCGTGTTCCTCTACCGCCGTGCGGTGGGGGTGAACCTCAAGGATGCCTTCGCTGCCGCCCTGGCGGGCCTGGCGCTGTCGCACACCATCGCCAAGGCGGTGCTGTACGGCTTCTTCACCAGCAGCATGCCGTTCTTCCGTACGCCGAAGAACGCCGACAGCCACGGCCTGCTGGTGGCAATCTCCGAAGCGCGGGAAGAGCTGTTCATCATGTTGCTGCTGTGGGGCGCAGCCGGTGGGATCTACCTGGTACAGGGCCTGCCAAGCTCGGACATGCGCTTCTGGGTGGCCATGCTGCTGGTGCAGTCGCTGCCGTACCTGGCGGCGCTGATCATGGCGTTCCTGTCTTCGCTGCCCAAGCCCGCCGAGGCCAGCGAACCGGCCACCGCCGGCCAGGCCTGAACCTGAGGCGCCGATACCTTTGCGCGGTATCGGCGCCAACGTTTACAGGTACACCACCTCCATCGTTCCCTCACCGTCAAAGGCGATGTCGTCGCTGGTGTCCAGCGTTTCGGTCGGCGCCACCACCACCTGCACCATCAGGGTCGCGGTGAGGTCGCGGATCGGCACCGGCCCGGCAGTGCTGCCGAGGGTGTCACTGAACCCCAGCAGCATGTCGTTGCTGCCGATCCGGTCCATCTGCAGGTCGGCCGAATGCCAGCCACGCCCGCCGGTAGTCGAATCGGTGATATAGACCTGGGTGATGGCATCGGCCTGGATGCGCCGTGGGTCGAACTGCACCTCGTACAGGCCGATGCGGTTGCCGCGCTTGTCCAGCCCGAGGCCGTAGTAGATGCCACTGTTCACCAGGGCGCTGCCGTCGCGGTTGTCGCGCATGCGCAAGGCAAAACGGGTGGCCGCGTCGCAGCTGATGCTCAAGCCGATGGGGCGGGCCTTGAGCATCGTGCGCTGAGTCTTGCTCAGGTCCTGCACGGAAATGCGACCGAAATCCACCACCCCGCCGCTGGTCAGTGCCGGCGTACAGGAGGCGGGGGTCACACTGCCGCGCACGTTCAGCTCGATGGTCGATTGGGCATGCGCCCAGGGTGCGATCAGCAGGGCCAGCATCGTCAGGGCTTGGGGTTTCATGGTGTTTGCTTCCTATCAGTCGTGGTGCCTAGAGGTAGATGATTTCAAGGGTCGCGGCACCATCGATGGGTGCCTCCTCGTCCAGGGTCAGGGCGCTGGCCGCCGGCAGGAACAGCTCCACCGCAAGGCTGGCGTTGAGTTGGGTCATCGCCGCGGGGCCTGCCTGGCGTGCGTTGTCTGGGGCGAAGCCGAGCAGGCGGCGGTCAGGCGCCAGGTAGGCCGGGCCAATGGGCGAAAGCCATTGCAGCGCGCCGAACGGGGCCTGCAGCGCCGAGACCGAAGCCCCGTCAGCGACCACATTGCGCAACGCCACCGCATAGGCGCCCAGCGCCTGCCCCGCGCGGGTCCTGCCCACACCGAACAGCAGCGCGGGGTCGACCAGCCCGGGGAAGGGCCTCACGCTGGATGAGCGGTTGTCACGGGCGCTCAAGGCGAAACGGGTTGGCGCGTCGCAACGCACGCTCAGCGATACGCTTCGCTGCCAGCGGCTGCCGGCCTCCTGCGCCAACTGCCGGGCGGGAATAAGGCCAAAGTCCACCACCCCGCCATTACCCAGTTGCGGGGTGCAGGCTACGGGCGCGATGGCCGCCGTTACATCGAGATGGCCCCTGCCGCCAGCAGCCTCAACCTGGCCTGCAGCGCGCAGCGATAGCGCGTCGGTCACGCCCAGCATCGCCGCAACGCCCCAACCCTTTACCTCCAGGCGGGCGCTGAACACCCGCCCTGGCACGGCCTGCCCGGCATGCACGGGCGCCAGCCAGGTCTGCGGCAACCAGTCCAGCGCCCTGCCACTGGCCTGCGCCGCCTGCCCGGGGGCACTGAACCGGCCCAGCTCCACGGGTGCGCCATCGAGCAGCGCCTGGTCCAGACGCAAGGCGAAACTGCCCTGCTCACCGAGGGCGAATCTTGTGCCGTTGTGCTGCCCAGCACGGAAGAACAGCGACAAATCCTGAGCCTGTGCGCAGGTCACGGTCAGGCCAACACTGCGCATGCCCAATTCAAGCTCTTGCGCATGCTTGATGAGGGTAGTGCGGTTGAAACGGCCGAAATCCACCAGAGGCTGGCTGAGGGTTACCTGGCAGTCATCGGCCTGGCCGACCGTCGGTAACAGGCCGAAAGCGGCGAGCAACGCCAGAATGAAACATCGAAACGATCGCATGGCTGGCTCCATCAAGGGATGCGGCACAGGGCCGTGGTGGATTCGAAATAGGCGTCCAGATCCGCTTGCTGCGGCAGGCTGAATTGCAGTTCGCATGCAGGGCCATCGACCGGGTTGACCCAAAGCCGCCGGGCCTCCTGCAGGCCATGGACGAACACCAGCCCGCCCTCCTGCACCAGCGTGACGAACTGCCCCTCGCCATCGGTAACCATCGCGCCGCCCGGCAAGGGCTCGCCGGCCTGGTCGCGGGCCTGCAGCAGCGCCCGACGCGTGCTGGTCACGCGAAAATCGATCCGTGGCACTGCGCCGCGCCCGGCCTGGACCCGCTCGACAGCGTTGTCCAGATCGACGTTGCGCGGCAACGAACGTGGCTGCACTTCCAGCGTGCTGCTGCCATAGGGGGTCAGTTGCGCCACCAACGCCTGGCCATCGCCGTCGGTCCAGGTGGGGCCGGCCGGCGTATCGAGCTTCACCCCGGACAACTGGCCCACAGACACCAGGGCAAAGGTGTCCTGCACCGCGTAGGGGGAAAAGGTCACGCCCTCGCCGTGCATCGCCACACCGCCGCGCATGCCCAGGCCGATACTGCGGTTGCCCTTGCCGTAGCCGGCGTAGTTGAGGTCCACCTGGGTGTAGCGTGGCAAGGCCGACAGGCCGGCATTCAGGTCCACCAGCCGGTCGCGGCTGTCACGCTCGGCGCCCAGGCGGTAGCTCAGGGTGTCGCTGACCCGCTCCTGCATCGACAGGCCCAGGCGGCTGTCGCCGCCGCTCTCGCGCAGCGAAGCGCGCAAACGACGTTCGCGCCCCAACGGCATGCTCACACTGACGTAAGCGGCATTGCCCAGGTTGCTGCTGCCCCCCAGGTTCCACTCCATGCTGGCCGACAACGACACCTCAGCGAAACGCCGCCCCCAGGACGCATAAGCGCGGCTGGATTCGCTGCCGTCATGCAGCGCAGCCCGGGAAAACCCACCGCTGAGGCTGCCGACCCAAGGCTGGGCCCAGGATAAGCCGAAGCTGTACTGGTGCTTGAAGCGACTCGACTCGAAGGCATCGTCGTCACGGGCAAAGCTTTCCAGCAGGTCACGGTAGCCTTGGGTCTGCTGGGTATAGGCACCATTGATGGCCCACTGCGGGGTCAGTTGCTGGGAGAACGAAACCTGGCTCTGCAGCCCGCGCGAGTCAGACTCATGTGCGCTGGCCGCCTGGATCATCCACTGCACCTGCGAGCCCAACCAGGGTTGCAAGCCCACACCCACGCCAGCCGCCTCGTATTCGCTGGCCATCAGCACGCCGCTGCTCAGGGTGGTGACCGGGCTCAAGCCCTGGGTCCAGCCTGCGCTGAGCACCCAGGGGTCGGCGGCGACATCGGCGTTTTCCCGCACGCGCCCCACGCCCAGGTTGAAACCCGGGGCAGGTATGTCCAAGGCCACCATGGCCGCCGGCACCGTGAAGCTGCGCTGCATGCCATCAGCCTCGATCACCGTCACTTCAAGGTCGGTGAGACGGTCCAGGTGCGGCAGCTCGCCCAGGGCGAAGGGGCCGGCAGGCACCACGGTCGAGTAGATCAGCGCGCCTGCCTGACGTACCTCGACCCGTGCCTGGCTCTGGGCGATGCCTTCGATGGCAGCACGCCGCGCGGGGCCGCCCAGAGCCTGCTCGGTGCTCAATTGCAGGCCATCGACCCGCGCCCCGGCCAGCACCGGGTTGACCAGGTTGATCTGCCCGGCCTGGAACACCGTGCCCAGTTCGGCGAAGGTCCGCTGGGCGTAGGCGTCGAGAAACTCGCTGCGGCGCACGCCATCCACCGCGGTATGGATCTGGTGGCTGCGCACGATCCAGTCGCCGGCATTGAAGCCCAGTTCGGTACTGGCCGACCAGTAGTCACTGTCGCGCCCTTCGAAACGGTTGCGCAGACCCGACAGCTCATAGTTGAAGATGCCGGCCATGCCGCCGGTGTGGTACGCCGACAAGTCCGGCCCAGCCTCGACGGGGCGCAGGGCCTGGGTCGGCACCACCAGGCTGACGCGCTCGGCCTGTGGATCGAGGCTGATCAGGGTCTGCTGGTACTGCTCGAGAAACTCCCCGCAACCAGCCTGTTTGGCGCTGTCGCCTTCACGCAGCTGCAAGCGGGCCGCATCGAGCAGGCGCTGGTCGAAACACAACTGGCCGGCGGCATCGAAGCGCGCATCCACCCGCCCACGGGGCTGGTCGTTGACGGTCAGGCTCACTCGGTGGGTGCCTGGCGGAAAACGCGCCGCTTCGCTCAAGTAGGCCGCCAGGCTCGGGTCGATACCGCGCAAGCGCAGCACCTCGGCATCGAAAGCCACGGGTTGTGCGGCCAATGTCTGGGCTACGGCAAGCGCCAACAGGCCGACGCAAGGGCCGGCGGTTTGCCCACGCATCTCAGGCACCACCCGCCTGCAACGGGGCCTCGTGGGCATCGACGGCAAAGCCGTAGACCGTCGCCGGGTACGAGCGGATCTTGTTCGGCGAGCCTTGCAGGCCACCGTCGAAGGCGATCTCCAGGGTATCGCCCGGCAGCACGTAGCTGCGCGGCAAACGTGCCGTCTGCCCACTGGGCAGCAGTTTCAATTCCTGAGCCAGGCGCACCACGTAGGGCGAACCGTTGTGCACGCTCAGCTTGCCATCGGCCAGGCGCCACTGCAGTTCGGTCCAGGGCGCTCGATTGGGCGCCAGCCCCTTGGGGTGGATGATCACCGGCAGGTTCTGGCGCACGCTGACGCCGACCTTGGCCAGGCCCTGGGCCTTGGTTTCCAGGGACTGGGGAATACCCTCGAAAATCACCCGTTTCAGACGCTGGGTGGCCAGGGGCTTTTCGCCACGCAGGATGAAGCGCACCAGTTGCTCCTTGCCAGACTCTACCCGCCAGACGGGCTGCGACAGGAACAGCAGGGGTTCGGTGTCTTCCGGCAGGTCCTGCAGGGTGACGTGCAACAAGGCAGTTGCATTGTCGCTGTTGCGCACCTTGATGGACGCTTCACCGTCCGCTTCGTTGACGATGACCACGGAGGTTTCCGGGATCATGCCGTCGGCCCAGGCGAGCGACGAAGAACAGAGGGCCAGCAAGCCGGCCAGCAAGGACCGGGACAGGCAGCGAGGGATCATTTGCACGGCAAACTCCAGGCGTGAGCCGGCCGCCCGCGGGCAACCGGGTGAAATGAAGAGAGGAAAAAGGCCCTCCCCTGCCGTCTTGGTGCGGCTCAGGGACTGCGAGGGCCGGAAGGCACGAAGAACGTCAGAGGTACGACACTTCCAGGGTGGCGGCGCCGTCGATCAGCACTTCGTCGGTCAAGGTCAGCGACTCGCCCGGCGCCAGGTGCATGTCCACCTCTATTACCGCCTTGAGCAAGCGGGTCGCAGAAGGTTCGACGCCACCGGCAAGGGCGAAGCCGATCAACCCGGCGCCTCCATCGTTGGGCAAGGGGCTGTCTGACGTCGGCACCCGTTGCCAACTGACACCGTTGTCAGCACTACGCAGGCGCACGACCTGGGTATTGCCATCCAGGGCCAACCCTTCGGCCTTGACCAGCACGAAGTAGGTGCCCACCTTCTGCGCGCCGTTCATGCCCAGGCCGAAATGCCGGTCTTGCACGGGCCACTCCGCGGAACCCGAGCGCCCATCGATGCCGCGAAGGGCGAAACGAGTGGGCGCCGAGCAAGTGATCGACAGCAACTGCCTAGTGGACACAAATTGCGTACGGTGCACCGGGTGCAGCTCAATGGAGCCGATCTTGCCGTAGTGGAAGCTGCCCTCACCGCTAAGCGACGGCACACAGGCGGACGGAGTGATCGTGCCGGTGACGTTTACTTCGCTCGCCGAACTGGCGAACGAGAGCGACACCAGGGCGGTATTGGCCAGCAGCAGGAACAGACGTGAAGCTGTCATGGAGCGCTCTCCCTGAACAGAGGCCGACGACCTGCCGAGCGGACGGAAATCTCGCTCCATCCGCTACGGATCACAGGTAGGTCACCTCGATGCTGGAAGAGCCATCAATATTGATGTCGTCGGTCAGCGTCAGACCGCTGGCCTTGGCGATGACCATCCTGACTTGCAGATCAGCTGAGAGCGTGCTGATCGGGCTTGGCTCGGCAGCCCCCTGCACCGCAAAACCACTCAGGCGGGGGCTCGAACGATGGAACAGGAACAGGGGGAAGGCACTGCCGACCATCGACCAGCTACTGCCGCCGTTGCCGGATTGCATACGCGTCACGTCAGTATCGCCATCAGCATTGAGGCCCGTCGATGGAATCTGCAGCGAGTAGTACCCGATCTTCTCAGTGCCATTCAGGCCCAGGCCATAGTTCGCAGGGTGGGCTGCAGCGGCAGATCCAGATCGATTGTCAATGCCATCAATGGCAAAACGGGTTGGTGAGCTGCAGGCGATGGTCAGGCGCTGAAACGAGCTTTCGAAGACGGTACCCTTATCCTGGTTCAGATCCTGCGCCGAGATCTTGCCGAAATCGAAGCTGCCTGCCCCGCTCAGCGAAGGGGTGCAGGCTGCCGGAGTGATCATGCCGGTGACGCTGACATCGGTGGAGGAAGCCGCCAGGGCAGAAGCACTGCCGAGCAGGGTTGCGCACACAGCAAGCAGAGGAGCGTATTTGTTCATTGTGTAGTCCGATCAAGCGAGTCAAGGAAAGATGTTTGATGCAGGGCCCATGGTAGGGATCCGGCTCTTGGCCACATCACTGGCAATTTCCCAGCGACCGTGGGAAATCTCCTATCGGAATGTCATCTTTTCCCAAGCTCCGGTTCCTACCCGTCCCACAGATCCGCCGCTTTTTGCTTTAGACTATTGCCCCTCAATGCCCGCCTTGCCTTGCCTTGCCTTCGGAGTTCCCCCATGACGGCCCCCGCCGAGCTTTCGCCCACCCTGCAACTGGCCTGCGACCTGATCCGCCGCCCCTCGGTCACCCCGGTCGACGCCGACTGCCAGGCGCAAATGATGAACCGCCTGGGCGCCGTCGGCTTCCAGCTCGAACCGATGCGTTTCGAAGATGTCGACAATTTCTGGGCCACCCACGGTACCCAGGACGGCCCAGTGCTGTGCTTCGCCGGCCACACCGACGTGGTGCCTACCGGCCCGGTGCAGCAATGGCAGCATGAGCCGTTCGAGGCGCTGATCGATGCCGACGGCATGCTGTGCGGGCGCGGCGCCGCCGACATGAAAGGCAGCCTGGCCTCGATGGTGGTGGCCAGCGAACGCTTCGTGCAGGACTACCCGAACCACCGTGGCAAGGTCGCCTTCCTGATCACCAGCGACGAGGAAGGCCCGGCCCACCACGGCACCAAGGCCGTGGTCGAGCTGCTCAAGGCGCGCAACGAGCGCCTGGACTGGTGCATCGTCGGCGAGCCGTCGAGCACCACCCTGCTCGGTGACGTGGTCAAGAACGGCCGCCGTGGCTCCCTCGGCGCCAAGCTGACCATTCGCGGCAAGCAGGGCCACGTGGCCTACCCGCACCTGGCGCGCAACCCGATCCACCTGGCCGCACCGGCCCTGGCGGAACTGGCCGCCGAACACTGGGACGAAGGCAATGCGTTCTTCCCGCCGACCAGCTTCCAGATTTCCAACCTCAACTCGGGCACCGGTGCCACCAACGTCGTTCCGGGCGAGCTGACCGCGCTGTTCAACTTCCGCTTTTCCACCGAGTCGACCGTCGAAGGCCTGCAACAGCGCGTCGCGGCGATCCTCGACAAGCATCAGCTGGACTGGTCGATCGACTGGGCGCTGTCGGGCCTGCCATTCCTTACCGAGCCGGGCGAGCTGCTCGACGCGGTCGCCTCGAGCATCAAGGCGGTCACCGGCCGCGAGACCCAGCCGTCCACCAGCGGCGGCACCTCCGATGGCCGCTTCATCGCCACCATGGGTACCCAGGTGGTCGAACTCGGCCCGGTCAACGCCACCATTCACCAGGTGGACGAGCGCATCCTGGCCAGCGACCTCGACCTGCTGACCGAGATCTACTACCAGACCCTGGTGCGGTTGCTCGCCTGATGCTCGCCTGCCCACTCTGCCAGGCCCCCCTGGCACGGCTCGACAACGGCGTGGCCTGCCCTGCCGGCCACCGTTTCGACCGTGCCCGCCAGGGCTACCTGAACCTGCTGCCGGTGCAGCACAAGAACAGCCGCGACCCCGGCGACAACCAGGCCATGGTCGAAGCCCGCCGCGGCTTCCTCGACGCCGGCCACTATGCGCCGGTGGCCCGCCGCCTGGCGCAACTGGCCGCCGAGCGCCAGCCGCACGCCTGGCTGGACATCGGCTGCGGCGAGGGTTACTACACCGCCCAGCTGGCCGAGGCGCTGCCACAGGCCGAGGGTTACGCCCTGGACATCTCCCGCGAGGCAGTCAAGCGTGCCTGCCGACGCGCCCCGCAGGTCACCTGGATGGTCGCCAGCATGGCCCGCGTGCCCCTGCAGGACGCCAGCTGCGGCTTCATCGCCAGCGTGTTCAGCCCGCTCGACTGGGACGAGGCCCGGCGCCTGCTGGCCCCCGGCGGCGGCCTGATGCGGGTCGGGCCGACCAGCGGCCACCTGATGGAACTGCGCGAGGTGCTCTACGATGAAGTACGCCCCTACGCCGATGACAAGCACCTGGCCCTGGTCCCCGAGGGCATGGCCCACGCCCATGGTGAAGTGCTCGAATTCCGCCTGAGCCTGGCCGAGCCTCAGGCCCGCGCCGACCTGCTGGCCATGACCCCTCACGGCTGGCGCGCCAGCGCCGAGAAACGCGCCCGGGTGATCGACCAGCCCGAGCCGTTCGAGGTCACGGTTTCCATGCGTTATGACTATTTCGTGCGCCAAGCCTGAGCACACCCCGGAGCCCCTTATGCGCCAACCCGATATCGAGATTTACCTGAAGGACGCCGACGTCGATCACAAGCAGATCGCCGCCTGGCTGGCCGAGGCCTTGGGCCCGTGCAGCGAATGGAAGCAGAAAGGCCAGACCTTCAAGTGCACGGCCGGTAACATTCCAGTCACCTGGTTACCGAAGGCTGTGGGGAAATGGAACAGCCTGCTCCTGGAAAGCGACCAGACCCCATGGGCCGATGACATCGCCTGCGCCCACGCGGCATTCGCCGCACTCAACGTCGAAGTACGTTGTGCACCGGGTAGCTGGACAGAGGAACAAGGGGAAGAAGATGCCGATCGCTGGATCCGCATCAGCGCCGACGGTGAAGAGGAAATCACCTGGCGCACACACTGAAAAATGATCGCATCAGGCTGCAAGTTCCACGGACAACTTGCAGCTTGAGCGTGTAGTCAGTGGCTTAGAGCCCGACTACATCCTCCGCCTGCAGGCCTTTCTGGCCCTGCACGAGTGCGTACTCCACCTGTTGCCCTTCGACCAGGGTGCGATGCCCCTCACCGCGGATAGCCCGATAGTGGACGAATACATCCGCACCACCGTCGCGCTGAATGAAGCCATAACCTTTGGCATCGTTGAACCACTTCACATTCCCAGTCTCACGAGACGACATCTGCACTACTCCGGATTTTTATTTTGAAGATCGCCTTGCTGGCATGGGCTCACCGCCCCTGCCGTCGCAGCTTGCTCAAATAGTAAGCAAGCGGCAGGCCGAGTATATGACAGGGAACAAAAAAAATTCATTACAGCCCTGATTTTTGCCGATTTTTGCTGAACTTACGCAGATACGGCAGACTAACGTCCAGAAAAACACCGAAACTTTTCACCCAGGGCACTACCCCATGACCCGTTCCCCCCTGCGCCGCCTGATCTTCGGCGCCCTGCGCCGCGTGCTGTACCTATGGGTGCGCTCCGAGACCATCAACCAGTCCTCGCTGACCCTCAAGCTCGACCGCAGCCGCCCGGTGTTCTACGCCCTGCCCTCGCCATCGCTGACCGATCTGGCCGTGATCGACCACGAATGCACCAAAGCGGGGCTGCCGCGCCCGGTATTGCCGGTGGCGGTCGGCCCGCTGCAGGAGCCTGCCGGGTTCTTCTACCTGACCCCCGACCCGGACTGGCTCGGCCGCCACGACAAACGGGGCGCGCCACCGACCCTGGAGCGCCTGGTCGCGGCGATCAGCCAGCATGCCGAGGAAGACGCGCAGATCATCCCGGTCAGCGTGTTCTGGGGCCAGACCCCGGCCAGCGAGTCGAGCCCCTGGAAACTGCTGTTCGCCGATAGCTGGGCGGTCACCGGTCGCCTGCGCCGGCTGCTGAGCATCCTCATCCTCGGGCGCAAGACCCGGGTGCAATTCTCCGCGCCTATCCACCTGCGCGAGCTGGTGGGCCACAACAAAGGCCATGAGCGCACCGTACGCATGGCCCAGCGCCTGATGCGCGTGCATTTTCGCAACCTCAAGAGCGCGGTGATCGGCCCGGACATCTCGCACCGCCGCAACCTGGTCAAGGGCCTGGTGCACGACCCAATGGTGCGCCAGGCCATCAGCGACGAGGCCGAGCGCGAGAAGATCCCCTACGCCAAGGCAGAAGCCAAGGCACTGCACTACGGCAACGAGATCGCCTCGGACTACACCTACACCGCGATCCGCTTCCTCGAAGTGGTGCTCAGCTGGTTCTGGAACAAGATCTACGACGGCATCAAGGTCAACCACATCGAGCAGGTGCAGGGCATCGCCCCGGGCCACGAAGTGATCTACGTGCCCTGCCACCGCAGCCACATCGACTACCTGCTGCTGTCCTACCTGCTGTTCCGCAATGGCCTGACACCGCCGCACATCGCTGCCGGCATCAACCTCAACATGCCGGTGATCGGCGGCCTGCTGCGCCGCGGCGGTGCCTTCTTCATGCGCCGCACCTTCAAGGGCAACCCGCTGTACACCGCGGTGTTCAACGAATACCTGCACACCCTGTTCACCAAGGGTTTCCCGGTGGAGTACTTCGTCGAGGGCGGGCGTTCGCGCACCGGGCGCATGCTGCAACCACGCACCGGCATGCTGGCGATCACCCTGCGCAGCTTCCTGCGCTCGTCGCGTACACCGATCGTGTTCGTGCCGGTGTACATCGGCTATGAGCGGGTGCTGGAAGGCCGCACCTACCTGGGTGAGCTGCGTGGCGCGAGCAAGAAGAAAGAGTCGATCTTCGATATCTTCAAGGTCTTCGGTGCCCTCAGGCAGCGCTTTGGCCAGGTGTACGTCAACTTCGGCGAACCGATCCGCCTGGCCGGTTTCCTCGACGCGCAGCAGCCCGGCTGGCGCGAGCAGCCACTGGCCCCGCAGTTCCGCCCGGACTGGCTCAACGACACCACCACGCGCCTGGGCGAAACCGTGGCCCGCCACCTCAACGAGGCGGCGGCGATCAACCCGGTCAACCTGGTGGCCCTGGCGCTGCTGTCGACCAGCCGCATGGCCCTCGATGAGCGCGCCCTGACCCGTGTGCTCGACCTGTACCTGGCCTTGCTGCGCCAGGTGCCCTACTCGCCCCACACCACCTTGCCAGAAGGCGACGGCAGTGCGCTGATCAAGCATGTGCTGGGCATGGACCTGCTGGCCGAGCAGAAGGATGCGCTGGGCCGCATCCTGTATCTGGACGAAGCCAACGCGGTGCTGATGACCTACTACCGCAACAACGTCCTGCACATCTTCGCCCTGCCGGGGTTGCTGGCGAGCTTCTTCCTCAGCAGCTCGCGCATGAGCCGCGAGCTGGTCGGGCAGTACGTCAAGGCGCTGTACCCGTACCTGCAGGCCGAGCTGTTCCTGCGTTGGGCGCCCGAGCAACTGGACGAGGTCATCGACCAGTGGCTGGCGGCGCTGGTCGAGCAAGGCCTGCTGCGCTTCGAGAACGGCGTGTACCTGCGCCCGGCACCCAGCTCGCGGCAGTTCGTGCTGCTGACGCTGCTGGCACGCACCATCACCCAGACCCTGCAGCGCTTCTACATGGCCACCTCGTTGCTGCTCAACAGCGGGCAGCACACGCTGACCGCCGAAGAACTGGAGGAGCTTTGCGTGATGATGGCCCAGCGCCTGTCGATCCTGCATGGGCTCAACGCCCCGGAGTTCTTCGACAAGACCCTGTTCCGCCACTTTATCCAGACCTTGGTGCGCGAAGGGGTGCTGCGCCCCGACGGCAACGGCAAGCTGGGCTACCACGACAAACTGGCCGAACTGGCCGAAGGCGTGGCCAAGCGTGTGCTGTCGGCGGAGTTGCGTCTGTCGATTCGCCAGGTGGCGCTGCACCGCGATGAAACGCCGGAGCCTGCGCCTTCCGAGTGAACTGGCCTTGGTGCGTACGGGGCCGCTGCGCAGCCCATCGCCGGCAAGCCAGCTCCCACAGGGGGCGCTGACTCCTGTGGGAGCCGGCTTGCCGGCGATGGGGCGCACAGCGGCCCCGTACCGAAAGCCGCATGCCAGGCAAAAATCCGCTAAAGTCCCCGGTGTTGGCCACAAGCCAGCTCCATGTACACCGGAGATACCATGAAAAAACTCTTCACCCTGTGCTGCGCCACCCTGCTTGCAGCGTGCTCCAGCAACACCCCGTCGAACCACGCCAGCCTCGATGGCGAAGTCTTCTACCTGCAGCGCATCGCCCTGCCGCCAGCCGCCACCCTGAACGTGGCCCTGCAGGACGTGTCGCTGATGGACGCCCCGGCGGTCACCTTGGCCAGCCAGAATGGCCCGGTCAAAGGCAACGTGCCACTGCCCTTCCACCTGACCTACGACCCGGCCCAGATCAAGCCCGGCCACCGCTACGCGGTGAGCGCGCGCATCGAACTGGACGGCAAGCTGCTGTTCATCAATACCGAACACCATGGCGTGATGCTCGACGGCAGCGACCAGCAGCCGGTGCGGATCAAGGTCGACCCGGTCCGCTGAGCCCCCGCTCCTCATTGCCCATAAGGAAATATCCATGATCCGCACCTCCCTGCGCTTCACCACCCTGTGTGCCGGCGTGCTGCTGTCGGCCAGTGCCCTGGCCCTGTCGCTGGGCGACCTGTCGCAAAGCGACGCCAGCGGCGGCCTGAAGGACGCCCTCACCCAAGGCACGCAGATCGCTGTCAAGCAACTGAGCACCCCAGGCGGCTTCAGCAACAACCCCGACGTGCGCATCGAGCTGCCAGGCAACCTCGGCAAGGCCGCCAAGGCCATGAAGATGTTCGGCAAGGGTGATCAGGTGGACGCCCTGGAAGCCAGCATGAACAAGGCTGCCGAAGCAGCCGTGCCGCAGGCCCAGGCGATCCTCGTGGATGCGGTGAAGAAGATGACCGTGACCGATGCCAAGGGCATCCTCAGCGGCGGTCAGGATTCGGCCACACAGTACCTGAACAAGAGCAGCCGCGAGCAGATCCGCGCCAAGTTCCTGCCGATCGTCAAGCAGGCCACCGACAAGGTCGGCCTGGCCCAGCAGTACAACAGCTTCGCCGGGCAGGCCAAGGGCCTGGGGCTGATCAAGGATGACGCCAACATCGAGAACTACGTGACCGAGAAGGCGCTGGACGGTCTGTTCGAAATGATCGGCAAGCAGGAAGAAAGCATTCGCCAGAACCCGGCCGGGGCTGCTACCAGCCTGGCCAAGAAGGTGTTCGGCGCGCTGTGATTCTGATCTGAGACCCTCAGGGCTGCTGCACAGCCCATTCGCGGCACAAGGCCGCTCCTACAGGGGTTCGGATTCACCTGTGGGAGCGGCTTTAGCCGCGAACACCGGCAAAGCCGGTGCCCTTCACCGCGTCGTCTGCTTCGCGGCTAAAGCCGCTCCCACAGAGTGCGTGACTCAGTCCTTCCTCACCCTGAACCACGCCGCATACAGCGCCGGCAGGAACAGCAGCGTCAGTACCGTGGCCACGATCAAACCACCCATGATCGCCACCGCCATCGGCCCGTAGAACACACTGCGCGACAACGGGATCATCGCCAGCACGGCCGCCAGCGCGGTCAGCACGATCGGCCGGAAGCGCCGCACCGTGGCCTCGATGATCGCCTGCCAGCGCTGCATCCCGGCGGCAATGTCCTGCTCGATCTGGTCCACCAGGATCACCGAGTTGCGCATGATCATGCCCGCCAGGGCGATGGTGCCGAGCATCGCGACGAAACCGAACGGCTGGCGGAACACCAGCAGGAACAAGGTCACGCCGATCAGCCCCAAAGGCGCGGTGAGGAACACCATGAACATCCGCGAGAAGCTGCGCAGCTGGATCATCAACAGGCTCAACACCACCACGATGAACAGCGGCATGCCGGCATTCACCGAACGCTGGCCGCGCTCGGAGTCCTCCACCGTGCCGCCGACTTCCAGCAGATAGCCGTCCGGCAGCTGCGCCTTGATCTGCTGCAGGGTCGGCTGGATCTGTTTGACCAGCGTGGCCGGCTGTTCCTTGTCGTAGATGTCGGCACGCACGGTCACCGTCGGCAGGCGATTGCGGTGCCAGATGATGCCTTCCTCGAAGCCATACTCCAGCGTGGCCACCTGCGACAGCGCCACGCTCGGACCGTTGTCGGTGGGCAGCGCCAGGCTGCCCAGGTTGCCCAGCTCACGGCGTTCTTCAGGGGTGCCGCGCAAGAGGATTTCGATCAGTTCGTTGTCTTCACGGTACTGGCTGACGGTGCTGCCGGTCAGCGAGCTCTGCAGGAAGCTCGACAAGTGCGCGGTGCTCACCCCCAGGGCGCGGGCGCGGTCCTGGTCGATGTCCAGGTACACCGCCTTGCTCGGCTCCTCCCAATCCAGGTGGACGTTGACCACATGGGGGTTCTCGCGCACCTTGGCCGCCACCTCGCGGGCCAGGGCACGGACCTTCTCGATATGTTCGCCGGTAATGCGGAACTGCACCGGATACCCAACGGGCGGGCCGTTCTCCAGGCGGGTGACCCGCGAACGCAGGTCGGGGAATTGCTCATCGAGGGTTGCGATCAGCCAGCTGCGCAAGCGCTCACGGTGTTCCAACGATTTGGCCAGCACCACGAACTGGGCGAAGCTCGCTGCCGGCAGTTGCTGGTCCAGGGGCAGGTAGAAGCGTGGCGAGCCGGTGCCGACATAAGCCACGTAGTTGTCGATGCCGTCCTGCTGCTTGAGCAGCGCTTCCAGTTGCTTGACCCGCTCGGCGGTGTTGTTCAGCGAAGCACCTTCGGCCAGCTTCAGGTCGACCATCAGCTCTGGCCGCCCGGAGGCCGGGAAGAACTGCTGGGGCACGAAGCGGAACAGCAGGATGCTGCCGACGAACGCCGCGATGGTCAGCAATATGACCGTCTTGCGCCGCCGCACGCACCATTCCACCACCCGCCGCACGCGCTGGTAGAACGGCGTGGCGTAGGGGTCGGGCGCATGCCCGTCGCTGCCATGGCGCGCCGCATGCAGCTTGGCCAGGTCCGGCAGCAGGCGCTCGCCCAGGTAGGGCACGAACACCACCGCCGCCACCCACGAGGTCAAAAGGGCGATGGTCACCACCTGGAAAATCGAGCGGGTGTACTCGCCGGTGCTCGACGCCGCCGTGGCGATCGGCAGGAAGCCCGCCGCCGTGATCAGGGTGCCGGTGAGCATCGGGAAGGCCGTGCTGGTCCAGGCGTAACTGGCCGCCTTGAGGCGGTCGTAGCCCTGTTCCATCTTGATCGCCATCATCTCCACGGCAATGATCGCGTCGTCCACCAGCAGCCCCAGCGCCAACACCAGCGCGCCCAGCGAGATCTTGTGCAGGCCGATGCCGAAGTAGTGCATCAGGGCGAAGGTCATGGCCAGCACCAGCGGGATCGCCAGGGCCACCACCAGCCCGGTGCGCAGGCCCAGGGAAAAGAAACTCACCAGCAAGACGATGGCCAGCGCCTCGACCAGCACCTGGACGAACTCGCCGACGCCGGCTTTCACCGCCGCCGGCTGGTCGGAGACCTTGCGCAACTGCATGCCTGCCGGCAAGCCTTCGGCCAGGCGGGCGAACTCGCCCTCCAGGGCCTTGCCCAGCACCAGGATGTCGCCGCCGTCCTTCATCGACACGGCAAGGCCGATGGCGTCCTCGCCCATGAAGCGCATGCGCGGCGCGGGCGGGTCGTTGAAGCCACGCTGCACCTCGGCGACGTCACCGATGCGGAAGGTGCGGTCGCCCACGCGGATGGGGAACTGGCGGATCTGCTCGACACTGTCGAAGCGCCCGCTGACCCGCAGTTGCAGGCGCTCGCTGGGGGTCTCGAAGAAGCCGGCGGTACTTACCGCGTTCTGCTCACGCAGTGCCTGCTGCACCGCGGCCAGCGGCACACCCAGGGTGGCCAGCTTGACGTTGGACAGCTCGATCCAGATTTTTTCGTCCTGCAGGCCGATCAGCTCGACCTTGCCGACATCCTTCACCCGCTGCAGCTGGATCTGGATACGGTCGGCATAGTCCTTGAGCACCGCGTAGTCGAAGCCCTCGCCGGTCAGCGCGTAGATGTTGCCGAAGGTGGTGCCGAACTCATCGTTGAAGAACGGCCCCTGGGCCTCGGGCGGCAGGGTGTGCTTGATGTCCGCGACCTTTTTGCGGATCTGGTACCACAGCTCGGGGATGTCCTTGGAGTGCAGCGAATCGCGGGCCATGAAGGTGACCTGGGACTCACCTGGCCGGGAGAACGAGACGATCTTCTCGTACTCGCCGGTCTCCATCAGCTTCTTCTCGATGCGCTCGGTGACCTGGCGCGACACTTCTTCGGCCGTCGCACCCGGCCACAAGGTGCGGATGACCATGGCCTTGAAGGTGAAGGGAGGATCCTCGCTCTGCCCCAGTTTGGTGTAGGACATGGCGCCAATAGCCGCCAGCAGGATCATCAGGAACAGTACGATCTGGCGATTGCGCAGCGCCCAGGCGGAAAGGTTGAAACCCATCGGGACTTACTCCTTGGCCGTCAGGTTCACGTCTCGGTTGCTGCGGTCCACAGGCCGCACCTGTTGCCCTTCGCGCAGCACATGGCCGCCGGCGGCGACCACCCAGTCGCTGGCCTGCAGGCCCTCGAGCACCGGCACGCTGTCGGCCCCATAAGGCCCCAGGCGAACCGCCGCGCGCTCCAGCCGGTTGTCCTTGCCGACCCGCCACACATAGGCCTGCCCGGCTTCGGCGCTGACCGCCGAGAGCGGCACCGCCAGCGGCGCGTGTTCGGCGTGGGCGATGAACACCCGCGCGCTCTGGCCGAGTTCGGCCGGGGCGTTGCCGGAGGTGAAGGCGATACGGGCGGCAAAGGTGCGCGAACGCGGGTCGGCGGCCGGCGACAGCTCACGGATCCGCCCTTCGAACCGGGCGTTGGGGTGCGACCACAGCTCCACGCTGACGGCCTGGCCGACGCTGAAGCGGGCGAACTGTTGCTCGGGCAGGCCGATCACCACCTCACGTTCACCGTCGGCGGCCAAGGTGAACACGGTCTGCCCGGCGCCCACCACCTGGCCGACTTCGACCTGGTGCTTGGCGATCACCCCGGCCTGGGGCGCACGCAGCACGGCGTACTCGGCCTGGTTACCGGCCACCTCGAATTCGGCCTTGGCCTGTTTCAGGCGAGCGAGGCCGGCACGGTAGAGGTTTTCGGCGTTATCGAACTGGGAATGGCTGACCATCTGGCGGTCGAGCAGCTTCTGGTAGCGTTCGCGTTCGGTGCGCACCAGCGCCAGGTTGGCTTCGGCGGCGGCCACCTGGGCACGGTTGGCCTCCAGTTGCAGGCGCACGTCCTGCGGATCGAGCTCGGCCAGCGCCTGTTCGGCCTTGACCCGCTGCCCCTCCTCCACCAGGCGTTTGCTCACCTTGCCGCCGATGCGAAACGCCAGCTCGGGCTCGAAGCGGGCGCGCACCTCGCCGGGGTAGCTGTCTGCCGACGCGCCCGCAGGCTGGGGCTGGACCACCAGGGCCGGGCGCGGCGCAGCAGGTGGCGCGGCCTCCTGGCCGCAGGCGGCCAGCAGCACGAGGGCAGCGGGCAAGGCGAGGGACAACGCACGACGCAACATGATGAAGGACCTTTGGCAGAGGGGCGCATCGAATATTTATACTGGCGAGTATATTAAGTCAGCGCATCCGCGCCGGGAAGCGGTCTGCCCAGAGAAAAACCATAATAACGGTGCGACGCACGCTACAGCCGGATCGTCCGCGACCCGGTAAGATGGTCACCTTTCCCAGCAGGTAACGATTGCACATGCCCACTGACGCACCCATCGGCCCCGGCCGGCCCAAGGATCTGGCCAAGCGCGAGGCCATCCTCCAAGCCGCCAAGTCGCTGTTCCTCAGCCTTGGCTATGCCAACACCAGCATGGATGCGGTCGCTGCGGCGGCAGGTGTTTCGAAACTCACGGTCTACAGCCACTTCACCGACAAGCAGACGCTGTTCGGCGCGGCGGTCATGGCGACCTGCCAGGCGCAATTGCCCGATTTGATCTTCGAGTACCCCGAGGGCGCGGCGCTGATGGATGTGCTGCTGAATATCGCCCGTGGGTTCCAGGCGTTGATCAGCGCGGACGAGTCGGTCCAGCTCAGCCGCCTGATCATTGCCCTGAGCAGCCAGGATCCGGGGTTCGGGCATTACTTCTATGAGGCCGGGCCCAAGCGGGTGGTCGCGGGAATGGAGGCGCTGCTGCGCGGGATCGACCAGCGGGGGTTGCTGCGGATCGACAATCCGTTACGGGCGGCGGAGCAGTTCTTCTGCCTGGTGAAGGGGGCGCCGGATTATCGGTTGCTGATCGGGTGTGCGCCGGCGCTGACGGGGGATGAGGCGGAGGTGCATGTGCGGGAGGCGGTTGAGGTGTTTGTTCGGGCTTATCGGAGCTAGGTGGCGTTTGGCGTTTGGCGTTTGGCGTTTGGCGTTTGGCGTTTGGCGTTTGGCGTTTGGCGTTTGGCGCTGAGTGTGTTGGTTTTGA